>CAVCUQ010000007.1:0-60256 GCA_963605425.1 uncultured Eubacteriales bacterium | reverse complement strand
TATAATAACTTTATTAAAATTAATAATGATTTATTTTTAAATAAAATTAAATATAATAATGTAACTATTAATATTAATTATAAAGATGATTCTATAAAGAGTGAGGAAGCCCTGCTTTATATTAATGAGGTTATTTCTTTGTTGGTATCTCAAAACAAATCTTATCTTTTATATCAAACATTAAGTGTTACATTTAATAATAAGTGTTACACTTTTAAGGTTGATTCTGACTCATTGTATTTAGAACATGATACTAATCTATTTAAGAATAATTTAAAGAAGTATGGATTAAATTATGATGTTAAATATGAAATAGATAATACTATTAAACCTATTAGTCAAATTATTAGTGAGAAACAAGAAGATAATATTAATAAACTAAAAGAAACTTTATCTAATGAACCTCAAAACCTGCCAGTTCAAATTGGAGGCTCTAGTAACTCAAAGACTTTCTTTAAAAGAAAGCCTAAGGTTAAAGTTGATGTGTTAAGTAAGATTAATGAAATTCCTCTTACTCAAGATAAACTACTTGAATATAGCCAAAATGTAGGATTCCCAGGATTTAAAATAATGGGTACTATTGAATCTATTGATATATCTAAAAAGACAGAGAATTATTTGGCTAAATTTGTTATAGCTGATGAGACAGATTCTATTATTTGTAACAAATGGATAAAAGAGGAAGAATATAAAACAATAATTAATTGGAATAAGGGAGACTCTATTACCTGTATTGGTACAGCTGAATTTAGTAAATATGAAAAAGATATAGTACTAAATGTTCAAGAGTGGACTAATAATGGTAAGACTATTAAAAAGAAGAGAGAAGATAAAGCAGAAAAGAAGTATGTAGAACTTATGGCTCATACGAAGATGTCTACTTTAGATGGTTTAAATCAAGCTAGTGAATATATTAACACAGCTTTAAGCTTTGGTATGACTAGTATGGGATTTTCGGATTTTGATGGTCTTTATTATATCCCAGATATTTTACATCACTGGCCTAAGGGTGCTACGTTTAAGCCTATTTATGGTGTAGAACTTGCCTATATCAATGATTTAGATTACAAGGTAGCTTTAACAAGTGATGATATTGATTTAAAGAGTGCTACATATACTGTCTTTGACATTGAAACTACTGGTCTTTCTCAGCGTTTTGATACAATTATTCAAATTTCTTGTTTAAAGGTTAGAAATGAAGAAGTAATTGATTCATTTAATACTTTTGTTAATCCTAAGAGACATATTCCTGATAACATTCAAGATTTAACACAAATTACTGATGAAATGGTTAAAGACGAACCATTCCTTGAAGATATTATGCCTTCTTTCTTAAAATTTATTGAAGGAACTGTGCTTGTTGGTCATAACGTTCAATTTGACACTGGTATGATCTATGCAAAGGCTAAAGAACTTGGTCTATATGAAAAAGAATTGCCAGCTATCGATACAGCTAATTTATTTAGAGCTTATTGTAATCCTGATGAAGACAAGGAAAATGGTAAGAAGAGATTTAATCTTGAAGTTCTTGCAAAATTCTTTAAGGTTCGTCAAGATCAACACCATAGAGCTGATGATGACACTCGTGTTACTGAAGAATGTTTTCTAAAGATGCTTAGAGATTTATATAAGAGAAATATCTTTAATTATAAGGACTTAAATAATATTATTAATCCTGATAATTTCTTTAAGTATGTAATTCCTTCTAAAATTAATTTCCTTGCCTTAAATCAAGAAGGATTTAAGAATATGTACCGTCTTGTTTCTGATGCGCTTACTATTCACTGTCATGAAACAGGTAGAGCGGTAAGAAGTGTTATTGAGCGTTTTAGAAAAGGTTTACTTGTTTTTGAAGGAGAATATGATTCTAATATCTTTGAACTTACTTTAAGAAGAAGTGAAGAAGAAGTTATGAAGGAAATGGAATTCCTTGACTTTGTATGTATCCAGCCTCCACTTGCTTATAACCATATTATTAAAGATATGCCAGAAGGAAGGGAAAAGGTTGAGGAAGTCTTAAGAACTATTGTGCGTTTAGCTAAAAAGTGCGGAAAAATTGTTTGTGCTTCATCTAGTCCGCATTATATTGAACCTGAAGATAGAAAATATAGGGAAATATTAATTGACACCCCTCTAATTGGTGGTGGTGTATCGAAGCTTGCTCGTTCTATAGGTAAGAAAAAGGATGCATCTCCTTATGCACACCTTAGAACTACTGATGAATTGCTAGAAGAATTTGCATTCCTAGGCGAAGATACTGCATATGAAATTGTTGTTGAAAATACTAATAAGATAGCTGATATGGTTGGTAAGATTCAAGTTTTCCCTGAAGATAATAAGGAAACAGGTGAGGAAGCTATGAAGGCTCCTCGTGATGACCAATTTGCGGAAAGTTTAGGTATTCCATCTCTTGTTGAGGATATGAAACGGATTGTAAATTCTAATCTTGATTTATATTATGGATCTAATCCTCATCCGATTGTCGAAAAGAGAGTTAATAGAGAACTTAAATCTATTATTGGTGCTGGTTATGCATCAACTTATTATATGGCTCACTTAATGGTACATGAATCAGTTAAAGATGGTTATATGGTAGGTAGCCGTGGTAGTGTAGGAAGTTCTTTTGTGGCTACTATGATGGAAATTACGGAAATCAATCCGCTTCCACCTCACTATAGATGTAAAAACTGCAAATTCCATGTTTTTAAAATGTCAGCGGATGAAAGAAGAGAATATGGTGTATCTGAACTTGAAGAACCTTTTATGCATGATTTAGATAATGTTTTATCAGGTTATGACCTGCCAGATGCGGTATGTCCTTGTTGCGGGAAGCCACTCGTAAAGGATGGACACGATATCCCATTTGAAACCTTCTTAGGATTTAATGGTGATAAGGTTCCTGACATTGACTTAAACTTCTCAAGTGAATATCAAGCAGAAGCTCATGCATTTATTAAGAAGGTATTTGGTGTAACTCACTCATTTAGAGCTGGAACTCTAGCTACTGTAGCTGAAAAGACTGGTTTCGGTTATGTAAAAGGTTATTGCGAGAGAAACAATATTGTTATGCGTAACTGTCAAATAGCTCGTGTAGCTACAAAGATTACTGACGTAAAGAGATCAACAGGACAACACCCTGGTGGTATTGTTGTTGTACCTAAATATTTTGATATCTTCTCAGTTACTCCTATTCAGTATCCTTCAAATGATACATCAAACGCCTGGATGACTACTCACTATGATTATCACTCATTTGAATCTAACTTACTTAAACTAGACGCTCTAGGTCACGATGACCCTACTATGATTAGATATTTCATGGACTATGTTCATCTTCATCAAGATAAGTTTCCATTCGATAAGGCTCAAGATATTCCTATCGATGATAAAGAAGTATATAAGATGTTTAATTCAACTAGTATTTTAGATATAACTGAAGAGGAAGTTTGTTCTAAGGTCGCAAGTTTTGCAGTTCCTGAATTTGGTACAGCCTTTGTTCGTCAAATGCTTAATGATACTATGCCTCAAACATTTGCTCAATTAGTTAAAATATCTGGTTTGTCCCATGGTACAAACGTTTGGCTTAACAATGCACAAGCTTTAGTACTTGGTACAAGTGAAAATGGCAAGATCCCTTTTGCAGATATCGTTGGATGTCGTGATGATATCATGCTTGACCTAATTAAAATGGGATGTGATCCTTCAATAAGCTTTAAGATAATGGAGTTTATTCGTAAAGGTAAAGCTCAAAAAGACCCAGCTAAATGGGATGAATATAAAGCTTATCTTAGAGAAAAGAAGGTTCCTGAGTGGTATATTTGGACATGTAATAAGATTGAATATCTATTCCCTAAAGCACACGCTACAGCCTATGTCTTAATGGCTTTACGTATTGCTTGGTTTAAAATGTACTCTCCTGCCTTGTTCTATGCCGGTTGGTTTTCAAAACGTGCAAAAGGTTTTGAACCTGAAATAATGCAAAAGAGTGTTGGTGAAATTACAAACTATATTAATTCTCTTCGTAAATCAGATGATAAAACAAAAGCAGATGATGATGTTATTTCATGTCTTGAGGTAGCCCGTGAAGCTAGAGCCCGTGGTATAATAGTTTTGCCTATTGATATTAATTTATCTAAAGCTACATTATTTGATGTAGTAGATGACAAAACGATTAGAATTCCATTTGTAGCTGTCCCTGGTTTAGGTGAAGCAGCTGCTATGTCAATAGAAAATGCCAGAAATGAAGCTCCTTTTGTTTCAATTGAAGATATTTCAAAGAGAACAAAGATGTCTAAGACTCATATTGAATATTTTAGAAAAGCTAAGGCCTTCGGAAATCTTCCTGAAAAAGAAGAAAAAGAAGAATTTAACTTATTTAGCTTTTAGTTATTTTAGTTGACTTTATTAATTTAAAGTCAACTTTTTTAATCTTAAAAAAATAAATTTCTTTTTGGCAAACCTATTGACTAAGTGCCAAAATAGAACTAAAATACATATGTATTTAGCACTTACCTACATAGAGTGCCAAGATACTATAAATTGAAAGGTGTGAGTTTAAAATGATTAAACCATTAAATGATAATGTAGTTTTAAAGAAGGAACATAAAGAAGAAGAGAAGAAGACAATCTCAGGAATTATTATTTCTTCTAAGAAAGAAGAAAGCGAATACGCTATTGTTGTAGCTGTCGGCGAAGGAAAACTTGACAAAGATAACAAACGTATCAAACCTAGCTTAAATGTAGGGGACAAAGTAATTTATAAGAATTATTCACCAACTAAAGTAAAAGTTGATGACGAAGAATATTTAATTATTTCAGCTGATGATATTTTAGCTGTACTTGAATAAAAGAGGTAATAAATATGGCAAAAATTGTAAAATTTGGAAATGATGCAAAAAAGCAAATGCTAGAAGGCATTGACACTCTAGCTGATACTGTAAAGGTTACTCTTGGACCTAAAGGAAGAAATGTAGTACTTGATAAAGGATATTCTAGCCCACTTATTACAAATGACGGAGTATCAATTGCAAAAGAAATTAGTTTTGATGATCCATTTAAGAATATGGGCGCTAAATTAATTTATGAAGTAGCTAATAATACTAACGATGTAGCCGGAGACGGTACAACTACAGCTACTGTCCTTGCTCAAGATATGATTCATACCGGATTAAATGAAGTTAATAAAGGTGCTAACCCTGTCCTTATGAGAGAAGGTATCGAAAAGGCTAGTAAAAAAGTAGCTGAAGAACTTATTAATATTAGTGAAGAAGTTACAACTAAAGATGAAATTGCAAATGTAGCTACTATATCAAGTGGATCTAAAGAAATTGGCGATATTATTGCAAATGCAATGGAAACTGTTGGTAAGAATGGCGTTATTAATGTAGATGAATCTAAAGGGTTTGAAACAAGTCTTGAAATAACTCAAGGTTTAAAATATAACAAAGGTTATATTTCACCATACATGTTAACAGATGATTCTAGTAAATCTATTACTCTAGAAAATCCATTAATTTTGGTAACTAATCACAAGATTAATACAATTCAAGATATTTTGCCTATCCTTGAATCAATAGTTCAGTCACATAGAAGTTTATTTATAATTGCAGATGACATCGATCAAGAAACTATTTCTACAATTGTAATTAATAAACTTCGTGGTACATTCAATGTAGTAGCTACAAAAGCTCCTGGATTTGGTGATTCACAAGTTGATGAACTTAAAGATATAGCCGCTGTAACAGGTGCTACATTCTATGATAAGAATGTTCCAGGTTGTGAGATAAAAGATATATCTGCCGAAGGACTTGGTACTGCAGTCAAGGTAGTAGTTGAAAAAGATTCTACAACAATAATTGATGGAGCCGGTAATAAGGAAAACTTAAATAGTCATATTGAGTCTTTAAAATCTTTAGCTTTAAGTGAGACTAACACAACAAAACAAAAACAAATTAATGAACGTATTGCAAAATTAACTAATGGTGTAGCTTTAATTAAGGTTGGCGCTACTACAGAATCTGAACTTAAAGAAAAGAAGTTAAGACTTGAAGATGCATTAAACGCTACTAAGGCTGCTATCTCTGAAGGTATTGTATCTGGTGGTGGAGCTGCTTTATGTGAAGTATATAATAGAGTTAAAGATAGCCTTTTAAGTGAACAGGTCGATGTAAAGAGAGGCATGAATGTAGTCTTAAAGAGTCTAACTGCACCTTTATATCAAATAGCTGAAAACTCTGGTTATAGTGGAAAAGACATCGTCGAAGAGATGCTTAAACAAAAACAAGGATACGGATTTGATGCTAAAGAAGGAAGATGGGTTGACATGAAGAAAAACGGTATTGTAGACCCTACAAAGGTAACTAGATCAGCTTTATTAAACGCTGCTTCAATCGCTGGATTATTCCTAACAACAGAAGCTGCAGTAGGTAACGCTCCTAGTAAAAAAGATGAATAATAGATAAGGTAGTGCTTAAATGCACTACTTTTTTAATGCTTTCCACTTTGTAAGATAAAAATGATTAAAGACAAATTATGAAAAATATAATATAATAGAAATAATGAAAAGAGTTTGATATTATGAACGTATTTATGAACGTTTTCTCACTCCTTATGATTCTAATTATATTTACTTATTTTATAATTTATCGTAAGAGATTAATAAAACTAAATCTAATGTATAGTATTCTTAATATTGTTATTATATTAGGAATTATTGTAGACATTATCTATTTGCTTGTAAATGGACCAAAGATGGAAAATGAGGCTTTGTCTTTTGCCTTAACTAAATTATATTTAATATTATTATCACTTGATTCATTTTGTTTCTTTTTATATTCAATAAATGAAATGTATGAAAAAGAAGATAAGGAATTTAAAGTAGTAAGGATTACATCGCTTGTAATATTTATTATATGTTTAATTTTTGTAATTGCCCTACCTAAATCATATGCCTATGATAAAAATAATCAACTTTATCTAACAGGACCTTCTCTTACTGCAAGTTATATAACAAGCTTTATTTATGTTACACTTGCTTTTATATTAGCTATAGTAAATAGAAAGAAACTATTTAAAAGAAAGATGCTAGCTATTACTATTTATTTTGCTTTATGGATGTTTCAAGTTGGAAGTCAAATAGTGTTTGATTTTATCATGGATAAAGGCGAGATTATGTATTTTGGACGTTTAGCATCAGCTATTGGATCTCTTTCAATCTTTGCTTTAATTGAAAACCCTGAAAATGATACTGAATCAGATTTAGGTTTTTATAATGATACAGCCTTTAGAAAACATACAGAAAGAAGTTTTAAGAATAATTCTCCTAAGACTAATTTAATTATCTTATCTTTTGATAAAGAATATTATAAAGATTATAATATTTTAATTAGTGCTTTAAGAAACATTAGAAAAGCAATTAGAAATGATATAAGTATATCGTTTAAGTATGACCCTTATACATTTATCTTTGAAAATAGACATAATAATATTGTATCTTTAAAGAAAGATATAGAAGAAGCAGAACTTAAAGACCAAGAATTATTTTCTCAATCACACACCCATATAACACTACTCCCTGATAATTTAGAATTTAAGGATTCAGAAGAGTTCTTAAAAATAATTAATGAAATTTCTAAACATGTAAACTTTGAAAAAAATATCTATTTGATAAAAAAAGAAGATATTGATAATATTAAAGAAGACATTTTAATGTCTAATACTATTACTAAAGCTCTAAAAGATAATAAAGTAGTAGTTTATTATCAAGGTATAGTAGATAATAAGAGCGGAAAAATTGAAGCCTGTGAAGCTCTAGTTAGACTTCTTGATGAAAATGGTTCAATAATACCACCAACTAAATTCATACCATTAATTGAAAAAGATTCACGTATAATTTCTTTAACAGAGACTGTATTTGAGCATGTATGTAAATTTATTAAAACCAATGATTTAAAGAAATTAGGAATAAATTATGTTGAAGTTAATTTATCAGTAAATCAATTCTTAGATCCATTCCTTGTTGAAAAGTATATTAGTATAGCTAAAGTATATAATGTAGATCCTAAAAAAATTAATTTTGAAATTACGGAAACCGGAAATATTAATATTAATCTTGTAATAGATCAAATGAAGAAGTTTATTGAAGCTGGATTTAATTTCTCTCTTGATGATTTTGGTACCGGTAATTCAAATCTTAATTATATTATTAATATGCCAGTTGATATAGTTAAATTTGATATGAGTGTTGTTAAATCATACTTTAAATCAAATACAGCTAAAATAGTTATTGATAACTCAATTACTATGATTAAAGAGTTAGGAAAGAAAATTGTATTTGAAGGTGTAGAAGAAGAAAAAGAGATTCAGTATATTAAGAATCTTGATGTTGATTTTATTCAAGGATATTATTACTATAAGCCAATGAGTGAAAAAGATTTTGTTGAGAAATTAACTGATAAATAATATAAAATTAAATCTTGAGAGGCTTATAAATAATTGTTATAATTTAAATAAATTTATAAGTTAAAGGAGAATAATATGACTAAAAAAGAATTAATTAGAGAATTAGCTGAAAAGAATGATATTACTGTTAAAGATTCTGAAGAATTAGTAAATTCTGTTTTTGATATTATTACTGATCATCTAGCAAAAGGTGAGAGCATCCTAATTTCTAACTTTGGTACTTTTGAAGTTAGAGACAGAGCTGCTAGAAAAGGTATTAACCCTTCTACTGGTGAAACAATTGAAATTGAAAAACAAAAAACTCCAGCCTTTAAAGCCGGTAAGCAATTAAAAGATAGACTTAGATAATGGATATTTTTACATATGCTAAAAATAATGATCTAAAGGGTTTAAAAGAAAATTTAAAATATGTAAATATAAATATAATAGATGAATCAGGCAACTCTATATTAAATTACGCTGTAATTAATAATAATGTTGAAATGGTTCACTATTTAATTTTAAATCATATAAATTTAAATTTAACTGATAGTAATTTAAATACGGCATTAATGCTAGCTGTAAATTACAATTCAATGGGATGCTTTAGAGCCTTAATTAGAAAAGGTGCTGATATCAATTTAAAAAATAAACAAGGAGAATCAGCTCTTGCTATAGCGACTAAATTAGCTAGAAGAGAAATGATAGAAATCCTTATTTCAAGAGATGCTGAAACAGATTTTACTAATAGTTTGGGTGAAAACATATTATTTCTGGCATTAAACACTAATAATTTAGAAATGATAGAATCTCTTATAAATAAAAATCCTACTTTATTATATTCAAAAAATAATATAGAAGATACTTTGTTACATCAAGCAGTTAAGAGGTCTAATTTCAAGGCTACTAAGTATTTATTAGATAAAGGATTACTTCCTAATTCTTTAAATATCGAAGGTGAAACTCCGCTTTTTTACGCAGCTAGAAATGCAGATACTCTTATTTCCTCCCTTTTAATTGAGCGAGGAGCTTTTATTGAATTTAAAAATAGATTTGAAGAAAGCATTCTCGATGTAGCAAATACACGTACAAAAGAATTTCTTATCTTTAAACAAAATGAGACTAAGTATCAAAACTATATTAGGAAATACCCTTTAAATTATTATGTAATTATTAATGATTTAAAATTATTTTTAAACAATATAAATAAAATCGAAATAAAGAAAAAAGACGACCAAGGACATGATTGCATGTATTACGCAAAGATGTATAATCGTCTATCTTTTATAGAAATATTAAATAAATATAATAATAGCGTTAAGAATACTCGCTACAAAATTATTAACTAAATGACAAGTAATAGAACTATAGATGTTTCTATTACTTTTTATATATATTAAACCAAAAAGTAATCCACTTGCAAGATATGGTATAGCATAACCAAATGTTAAATATAAACTTTTATTTATAGGATATATTGTAATTAAACGAGCATAAGTCGTTGTTACATGCATGAATCCAAAAACTAGTGTTGAAATTATAAGAGCTACATATTTGTTCTTAAAGATATTAAAGAATGATTTCCTAAAAATAAATTCTTCAACAAAAGGAGCTAGTAAAACTACTTGTGGGAAAAGAATCGAGTAAGCAAATTTATTTGAATAAATACTTTGAATACTTTGTTCATTATCTGATGAACCTGATACAATTAGGTTTTGTAAGATAGCAGATATAGTATTAGTTAGATACATTGCAATAACTGCAATAATTAAAAACTTTGCAAATTTGTGCGTATCTTTTATATTATTATAATCATTCTTTAAATAATCTTTATTAATGATAAATAAAGGAATAGAAATAGCCACATAGACAACCATATTATAACTTGCATTAATCAAGCTTTGAAAAGACTCACTCTGTGTATCGAACAAGGGAAGTATTATGATAAGAAGAACCCTTGCGAAAACATTGAATAAAAAATAATAGATTAAAATTGATATTAATGCCTTATAAAAACTAATATCGAAATACTTAAATGGATCTATTTTTTTGCAATTTATACTAATATCAATATCTGTCATAAATCTACCTCAAATAAATTAATAATATTATACACAAAATTTATAAAAAATAGGTATAAATTTATCTAAAATTTGTTATAATTTTAATTAAAAATGAGGTTAATAAAATGGACATTATTGTAGCTAGTAGTAATAAAAATAAAATCAGAGAAATTAAAGAAATATTTAAAGATAAAGATGTAAATATTAAGTCTTTAAAGGATATTAATTATATAGATGACATCGAAGAAAATGGTACTACATTTGAAGAAAATTCGTATATTAAGGCTAAGACTATTTATGATTTATATCACTGCCCTGTTATAGCAGATGATTCAGGACTTTCAGTAGATGCGCTAAGAGGAGCCCCTGGAGTATATTCACACCGCTATGCAGGAGAAGAATGTAATGACAAGGCTAATAATTTAAAATTAATTAATAATTTAAAAGGAATAGATAATAGAAAAGCTCATTTTGTTTGTGTTATTACCTATATTAAGGTTAGTGGTGAAAAGATAGTATCAAGGGGCGAGGTAGAAGGATTAATAATAGACGAGCCTAGAGGAGAAAATGGTTTTGGTTATGATCCTTACTTTTATATACCTACTTTAGATAAAACTATGGCCGAGTTAAGTCTTGAAGAAAAAAATAAAATATCACATAGAAGTAAAGCTTTAAATAAATTAAAGGAATTAATCTAATGAAACTTCTTGTTGTAAGTGATACTCATGGAGAGGCTGATTTACTTAAGGAATTAGCTATAAAATATAAAGACTATACAAAGATACATTTAGGAGATAGAGGTTTTGATAAAGCATTACTTGATGAATTAGACTTTATCTATGTCGATGGAAACTGTGATTATGGTAATAATAAAGATAAAGTTATTGAAATAGATGGTAATACTATATTATTAACTCATGGTGATAAGTATCAAGTAAAGTATGACTTAGGGAACTTATATTTTAAAGCTTTAGAAGTGAGTGCAAATATTGTTCTTTACGGACATACGCATATTCAATGCAAAATAGAATATAATGGTATTTTATTTTTAAACCCAGGAGCTTTAAAAGATAATAAATATGTTTTAATTGATGATAATATTAAATTTTATTAAGGAGGAAAACAATGACACTTGATGAAGTACTTGCTTTAAAGATTGAAAAGAAAAGTATAAAGAAAATTGAATCATATCTTGCAAAAGAAGATAATACTTCATTAAGTTATTACAGAGCTCTAGCATTTAAAGCGAGTGTCCTCTATTTTACTGATAACAAGAGTGAAGCTTTTAAGATATTACTTGATTATGTTAATAAAGAAATAGGACAGGCTAGGATTTATTTCATTGATGTTTTAATTGATATATATCTAAATCAAGAAGACTTTGCAAAGACATTAAAATATATTGAACTTAAAAATGAATTATTGTCTCCTCTTGATAGTTATAAACATACCTTCGATTTAATTAAATATTATGTTAAAAGGCAAGATTTAGAAAATGCAAGAAAATATATTCTAGAGCTTATTGATGATGATATAGACATCAAATCAAGAGCTTATATAACTCGTATATTGTTAGATTATACGTATAATAAAGGCTTGTTAGAAGAATTTGATAAGCATTATAATTATTTATATGATTATTATACTAATAATAATTTGCTAGAGAATCTTGAAGAGATTAATTTACTTAAACTTAAATTATATTATTCTCAAGGTCTATATGATAAGACTTTAGATTTCATCATAAACGCTAATCTAGATTTCCTAACAGTAAAGAGTAAGATTATATTTTATACTTATCAAATTAAAATATTAATTAAACTAAATAATTTAAGAAAAGCTTCAATTATTGATTCTAGTGCCGAAAAGCTTGTTAAAGATAATATTAATGATTGTAAAGAAGAGGTCTTAGAATATTATAATACTACTTTAGAGTTATATGAGGGACTAGAGAACAATTATTCTATTAATTATATTACTGATATTATAAAGAATATAAATTTAGAAAAAGAAAAGAAAGAAAAGAAACAAAAATCTAACTTTAAGGAATTTAATTTAGGTTTAATTGAAAATGAAATTAATACTAAAGAAGAAGAGAAAGAAGAAAAAGAAGTTGAACTAAAAGAATTTAATTTAGCTAATTCGGATAGAGATAAAACTTTAGTATCTAAAGATTATAAAAAACTCAATGCTATCTTTGATACAATATTGAATATAGATCCGTATTTAGAATTTAGAGAAATACTTAGACTTTTGCTTATTGATTTTTCCTCTGGATTTAAATTTGATGAGGCATTTTTATATATTGAAGATAATACGAGTTATCTATATAAAAATAAGAAGGTTTATGATAAAACTAGTGTAAAAGAATTACCTAGAACCATAAACTTTCGATGTTATGAACTAGCTAAAGAAGTTGTAATCCATAATCTAAAATCTACTTATTATAATTTAGATATAGTAACAGGGGAACTTTCAAGTTATCAAGCCGTATGTGCTTTTCCTATAAAATACAATTTAAAAACTAAAGGCAGTATAGCTTTCTTCTTTAGCGATGATATTATTGATAATAATTATGAATTCTATAAGATGATATCATCTGTTATTAATACTATTTATTCTTATAAACATTATTCTAAATTAGAAGAAAAACGAAAAGGACTGGTTAATATTTTAGAAGATAAACTAGACTATGGATTTAAATGCATAACTTTAGATAGTGTATTGATTAATAAAATAGGACTTGATATCTATAATATTAAAAGTGAAGAAACGGAATTAAATGATTTCTATAATTTAATTAAAAAAGAAGATAGATATATTTTAAAAAACGCTATTAATTCTTTATTACTTGAAGAAAAAGACAATATTAAGATTAAATATCATTTAATTGATGATAAACAAGTAGAAGATAATCTATATTTAGCTGATAATAATATTATTTATTCTTACTTTAAAGATATTACAACAGATAGTCAAAATATTAAAAACTTAGAAAATAAAGTATCAAACTCTAGTTTAGTTGATGTTTATAGTTATAAAAAGTTAATGCTTGATTATGATGAGTTATTTAAAGATAAAGATAAAACCTTAGTAATCCTTGATTCATCTAATTATGATACTTATTTAAATCTTTATGGATTTGAATTTGCAAGTGATTTGATAGTTGCCCTATCGAGGCTTTTAATAGAACATCAAAAAGATTTTGATTATACACTTTATCATTTAGAGTCTGTTAAGTTTATTCTTATTCTAAATTATAATGATAAGAGAAAAATCTTAAAACAAATGAAACTTCTTTCTGATTTACTAACTAGAGAAATTAAGAAGATTAATAAAAGAGTTTCTTTAAAGATTTATGCTGGATGTTATAAGGCACTTAAAGGAAGTAAGAGTATATCACTTAAAGATGCGATGGATTTTGCGACTGAAGCTCTAATTGACGCTAAGGCGGAAGATGAAAAAGCTGTAATATATTCTAATTTGCTTTATGAGAAGAAATATTTTAATGATTTATATTATGAAATAGAATTAAGTGAAGCTTTAGATAATAATAAGCTTATATCACTATATACACCTATATATGATATTAATCAAAGTAAAATATTAGGTTATACCTATAATTTATCACTTGATAATACAATAATCGATGAGGCTAATTTTAAACATGTAGTTAGTCTTAGAAATTTAGAATATCAAGTTGATAAGTATCTAATTGAACACGTAGTTTCTGATCTTAAGGCTTTTTATCAAAAGAAGGGGTATTTTATGAATATATTTATTCATATAAATGCTAAAACATTAAAAGAAGAAGCTTTTATACTTTTTTTAAGTAATTTATTTAATTTCTATAAGGTATCATCTTCTTTAATATCATTTATTATTGAAGGAGATATTGTGCATAATAAGGTCCTCGATATCTTATATAAATCTGGGGTAGATTTAGGTACTACATCCTTAGATAATTTATTTAAATATAACTTAGATACAATATATTTAGATAATAATATTTATTCAATAGATGAAATTGAAAATATTAGTAAATCTATAAATAAAAGAATTATTATTTTAAATTTAAATAATTTAAATGAAATAGATAAAATAAAAAATATTACTAGCTATTGTGAAACAGGTAAAGATTCACGTAAATATAGTTTAAGTAATTTAATTAATAAATCTGCAACATAGGAGAGTAAAATGAAAAAATTAATTGAGATTAAAAATTTAACTAAAGAATTTAATGGAAATATCGTTTTAAAGGGTATTGATTTAGATATTTATGAAAACGAATTTGTTACCTTATTAGGTCCTTCAGGATGTGGTAAAACAACATTACTTAGAATACTTGGTGGTTTTGAATATCCTACTCAAGGAACTATTACCTTTGATGGAACTGATCTTTTATCTATACCATCTTATGAAAGATTAACAAATACTGTATTCCAGCACTATGCTTTATTTCCACATATGTCTGTTTTTGATAATGTAGCTTATGGACTTAGAATAAAAAATGTTCCAACTCGTTTTGAATCATTTGTTAATTTATTTAAGAAAGATCCAAACTTTAAGCAGAAGAAAGATGTAGAAAAGGAAATAGCTGAAAAGGTTTCTAAGATGCTTGATTTAGTTGGTTTACATGGATTTGAGGACAGAAGTGTTACAAGTCTTTCCGGTGGACAACAACAGAGAGTCGCAATAGCTCGTGCCCTTGTAAATGAACCTAAGGTCTTACTTTTAGATGAGTCACTTGGTGCTCTTGATTTAAAACTTAGACAACAAATGGAATATGAACTTAAAAGAATTCAACGTTCTTTAGGTATTACCTTTATATTTGTAACTCATGACCAGGAAGAAGCACTTACAATGAGTGACAAGGTTGTAGTAATGAATGATGGTTTAATTCAACAAGTAGGTTCACCTATTGATATTTATAATGAACCAGTAAACAAATTTGTAGCTAAATTCGTAGGTAAATCTAACATTATCGATGGTATTATGAAAGAAGATTTACTATGTTCATTTAATGGTATGAATTTTGTTTGTGTAGATAAAGGTTTTAAAGAAAATGAAAAGGTTGATATTGTAATTAGACCTGAAGATATCGATTTACTTGAAAGCGGTAAAGGTTTCTTTGAAGGTGTTGTATCTTCAATTGTTTTCCAAGGAGCCCACTATGAAATTAATGTTGAGACTAGTTTCTTTAATTTCTTAGTACATACTATTTATAGCCATGAAGTAGGTGAAGAAGTGTCACTTCACTTTGATCCTTGTGATATTCAAATCATGGAGAAGATGGAGTGGTAAGATGAGAAAAGAAGCTAAATTGTATTCTATTTACTTAATTCCTTATATACTATTTTTAAGTATATTTGTATTACTTCCAATGTTTATTATCTTACTTTATTCTATAATAAATAAGACTAATAGCTTTGTATATGATTTTACATTTAGTAATTTTACTTTATTCTTTTCAACTAATCTTTATATTAAATGTATCCTTAAAAGTTTATATTTAGCTTTAATGGCTACTATTATTACCCTTTTAATTTCTTATCCTTTAGCTTATTTCATAGCTAAAAGAAAAGAAAAATATCGTAAGACTTTAATTTTACTTGTAACAAGTCCGATGTGGATTAACATGTTACTTAGAACACTTGCGATAAAACAATTACTTGATGGACCACTATTAAAGTTTGTTCAATTATTTAATCCTGATATTAATGTAATAATAGGAAATGATTTTTCAGTAATTTTAGGTATGGTTTATAACTATATACCATATATGATACTTCCTATTTATACATCTTTAACTAAAATTGATTATAGATTATCTGAGGCAAGCCTAGACCTTGGTGCTAGAAGCGTGCAAACCTTCAAGAATGTAATATTACCACTATCTATTCCTGGAGTAATGAGCGGTATAACAATGGTATTCTTATCATGCACTACAACTATCACTATCTCTAAATATTTAGGTGAAGGTAGATATTTCCTTATTGGTAATTTAATTGAAAATGAGTTTATCACTAATTCACGTTGGGGATTCGGTAGTGCTGTATCACTAATTATGTTAGTATTGATGATGGCACTTATGTATATCTTTACAAAGATTTCAAATAAATGGGAGGTGGCTAAATAATGAAAGAATCTAAATCAGCTTTATTTAGTAGAATACTAGTTATTTTATTCTTTATAATTTATTATGTACCACTTATCTCAATAGTTGTCTTCTCATTTAATGAAAGTCAATCTGTTACTCACTTTACTAATTTTTCAATGAAGTGGTATAAAGAATTATTTACTAATCAAAGATTACTTACAATTATATTTAGGACTATCTTTATAGCTGTTATTTCAACTTTAATTTCAACTATTTTAGGAACTTTAGTATCTATATTCTTAAGTAAATCAGGTAAAAAGGTAAAAAAATTTATTCTAAAGGTTAATGACCTGCCTATAATGAATCCTGATATTGTAACTGGTATAGGTTTATTACTTTTATTTGTAAGTTTAAATGTAGAAAGAGGCTACTTAACAATGATTATAGCTCATATTTCTTTCTGCACTCCTTATGTGGTAATTAATGTTTACCCTAAACTTAAGGCACTAGATCCGAATGTGTTTGAAGCAGCCCTTGATTTAGGTGCTAAACCTAGAAGAGCTATTAGAGATGCAATCTTACCTCAAATTAAAGGTGCTATTATATCTGCAGCTGCTATCTCATTTACAATGTCTTTCGATGACTTTGTAATCTCTTACTTTACTGGTGGTTCTGTACTTAATATTTCTACATATTTATATACAGAAGCTAAAAAGATTGAACCTACAATCAATGCTTTAAGTGCGATTATTATACTTGTTATATTTATTAAGGTTATCTTTGATTTAGTTAAAGATTCTAAGAAGGAAGGAGTTAAAAAAATATGAAAAAATTAATTTATTTAATTCCTTTAAGTATTTCTTTTCTAGCATTAACTTCTTGCACAAGCAATTCTAGCGAAGGAGACCTTAAAATATTTAATCCTGGTGAATATATTGATGAAGGATTGATTGATGAATTTGAAAAATTATATAATTGTAAGGTTTCTTATTTAACTTTTGAATCTAATGAAGCAGCTGTAACAAAGATGAATACTGAATATTATGATATTGTTACACCTAGTGATTATTCTATTGAACAGCTTGCAAAAGAAGGAATGATTCAAAAAATTGATTGGTCTAAGATAGATATTAGCACTAGTGAATATACTCCATTTTTACAATATGAACTTAATAAGTTAAATTCAGGTACTGATCCTTTTAACTTACTTGAATATGGTGTTCCTTACTTTTACGGGGAAGTTGTAATAGTATATGACGCAAATAAAATTGCGAGAGAAGATGTCGAAGAGGAAGGCTTTGCAATCTTTCAAAATCCTAAATATAAGAACTTAACAGCTTATTATGACAATCCACGTGATGGATTTATGGTAGCTGAAAAAGCCTTTGGTTATTCAATGAATACTCAAAAAGAAGATGAACTTGATGAAGCTTTTAACTGGATACTTGATGTTAGAAGAAATACTAATTGTGCTTTTAAAACTGATGAATTATTATCAGAGATGCCACAAGGTAAATATGCTTTGGCATTGATGTATTCAGGAGATGCAGTATATGCAATGAATGAAGAAGATGATGATGTAGATCTTCAAATGTATGCCCCTCTAAGCGGAACTAATGTTTATATTGACGCTATGGTTATACCTACTAATGCAAGAAATACTGATCTAGCTTATAAATGGATCAATTTTATGAACTTACATGAGTCTGCTCTTCGTAATACTGTAGAGGTCGGTTATACTTCTCCTTTTGAAGCTGTTGTAAGAGAAGTTACTCTAGAAGACGGAGATTATTTTGATTATAAAGATTATTACGATATTAAGATAAATGATTTAAATGAAATCTATCGTTTTAATAATGACTTGAAAATTAAGATAAATGATTACTGGGTTAAATTAAAATTGTATTAAATCACTAGAAAGATTTTAAAATATGATTTATAATAAATATGTAGAATTGTGATGAAAGAAGGTAATTTATATGTCATTTATTATTACAATTGGTCGTGAATATGGTTCAGGAGGAAGATTCGTAGGTCGTGAATTAGCTAAAGCTTTAGAAATTCCTTTCTATGATAATGAACTTATTACAAAAACAGCTGTTGAATCAGGTTTAGATCCTGAAGTTGTTAAATTATATGATGAAAAGAAAGACGGAGTATTTTCAGGATTTGTTCCTTCATTATATGGTTATGATATGACTATGGGTCAAAAGGTATTCTTAGCTCAATTTGAAGCAATTAAGAAGATTGCAGATCAAGGTAGCGCAGTTATCGTTGGTAGATGTGCTGACTATGTATTAAAGGATAGAGATAATGTAATTAATATCTTTATTACTGCAAGCGAAGAAGATTGTGTTGCAAGAGCTGTTAAATATTATAATGTCGATGAAAAGAAAGCTAAAGACATTATTAAGAAAACTAATAAGAAGAGAGCTAACTACTATAACTTCTATACAGATAAGAAGTGGGGAGCTAGTTCTAACTATGATTTAGTTATTAATTCTTCATGCGGTATTGAAACATGTGTTGAAGTTATCAAGACATATGTTGATAGAGTAGCTAAGAAGTAAAAACATTAAAGGTCTTTTAAGAATTATCTTAAAGGATCTTTTTTAAATAATGAGGTTATATTATGGAAAGAGTTTATAAATTTTTAAAAGAAGCTGGTGTTTATTATCTAGCTACTGTTGATGGAAATCAACCTCGAGTTAGACCTTTTGGTACAATCAATATTTTTGAAGGTAAACTATATATTCAAACAGGTATGAAAAAAGATGTTGCTAAACAAATCATAAATAATCCTAAGGTGGAAATTTGTTGTTTTAAAAATGGAGATTGGCTTCGCCTTGCTGGAGAACTTGTGCTTGATGGCAGAAGAGAAGCTAAAGAATCTATGATTAATGCTTATCCTGATTTAAAGATGATGTATAGCGCAGATGATGATAATACAGCTGTATTCTATTTTAAGAATAGTACGGCTACCATCTCATCATTTACTAAAGAAGCTGAAGTTATAAAATTCTAATGACTAAAGAAGAATGGTATAAAGATTTATTTAAGAGACTTGATTCATCAAAGTTTCGTTCAAGTTTTCACCTAAAAGAAAAAGATATTGAATATATTAACTTGAAAGGCTTAGATAAAATCGAAGAACATGCTAAAGATTTTATTCGCTTGCGTGAGGCACCTAGCTTTATTAAAAATGATGGAAAACAAACACCTTATAAAGGACATCCGGTATTTATCGCCCAGCATGCGACAGGAACTTGTTGTAGGGGCTGTATTTATAAGTGGCATAAAATTAAAGAAGGTGTAGAACTATCTGATGTCCAGCAGGCTTATTTAGTTGATGTAATTATGACCTGGATTAAAAAGAATTAGAAAGAAATCAAAAATAATTTATTTATGGTAGTTAAAGAATAATATAAATTTAAGCATTAAGTGTTTATACTTGATGCTTTTTATTTTAAGCATTTTTCTTGACATATACCTATAGGGGGTATATTATAGAGTCATGAGAGGTGATAATCTTGAGCTGTGAGAATTGCAAAAAAACTGAAAGAAGTGAAGAAGTCAAAAAGACTTTAAAGTCTAGAGTTAATAGAATAACAGGACAAATGAACGCGATTGGTAAGATGATTGATGAAGACAGATATTGTGCTGATATTCTAATTCAGCTTTCAGCTATCGATAAATCAATTAAATCTTTATCTAATATAATATTATCTAATCACATGAAACATTGCGTAAAGAATGCGACTAGTGATGAGGTCGATGAAAAGATAGATGAAGTTATAGATTTGATAAGGAGGTTTAACTAATGAAAACAGAGTTTGATGTTGAGGGTATGACCTGTGCTTCCTGTGTGGCTCACGTTGAAAAGGCTGTTTCGAAGTTAGATGGAGTTAAGGATGTTAAAGTATCACTACTTACTAAACAAATGGTAGTTGAAACAAGAGATGATTTTAACTTAAAAGATTTAACTAAAGCTGTTAGTAATGCTGGTTATAAAGCAAAAGTGCATAACGAGAAAAATGAAGAAGTGTTAGATGATGACGAGACTAAGAAATCATTTAAAAGATTAATTTTATCTTTAATATTACTTATTCCACTTAGTACTATCTCTATGCTTTATATGCTTGAAATAATGCCTGAACTTATGAATTATTCATATACTGTAGGTCTAGTAGGGTTAGTACTTTCGTCTTTAATAATAATTATTAATAGAAATTTCTTTATCTCAGGAACTAAAGCTTTGATTCATAAATCCCCTAATATGGATACTTTGGTATCTCTAGGGGCTTCTATATCTTATATTTATTCATTTGTACTATATTTTTTAATGACTTTAAATATTGGAAACGAAATGTATTCAATGAAACTATCTATGAATATTTCCTTTGAAACATGTGGAATGATTTTAACATTTATTACGATAGGTAAAACACTTGAATCTTATTCAAAAGGTAAAACTACAAATGCACTTAAGTCTTTAATTAATTTATCTCCTAAGAAAGCGACAAAACTAGTTGGTAATCTAGAAGAGATAGTAGATGTTAAGGATATAAAGGTTGGAGATATAATTCGTATTAAAGCAGGAGAAGCTGTGTCTATCGATGGCACTATTATAAAAGGAGCTACATCCCTTGATGAGGCTTTACTTACAGGTGAGTCCGTGCCTAGCGATAAAAGTATAGGAGATACAGTTTATCAAGGAACTATTAATAAATTAGGTACTATTGATGTAAAGGCTATAAAAGAAAGCAAAGATACTAGTTTAGCAAATATAATAAAACTTGTAGAAGAAGCTTCTAATTCTAAGGCTAAAATATCAAGAATAGCAGATAAAATTTCTGGAGTTTTTGTACCAATTGTATTAGGTATAGCATTAATAACATTTACTATTTGGTTGATAGTAGGCTTAAATAATTTAGTTTCATTTAGTGAATTTGAAACACCACTATCATATGCATTAAACAAAGCCATATCCGTACTTGTTATATCATGCCCATGTGGACTAGGACTTGCAACTCCAGTAGCTATAATGGTAGGTAGCGGTAGAGGAGCTAAGAATAATATTTTATTTAAGAACGCGGAAAGCTTAGAAGAAACAGGTAAAGCTTCATTTGTTGTTTTAGATAAGACTGGTACTATTACTAAAGGAAGTCCTAAAGTTAAGAATATTTTAAGTTATATAGATGAAAATGAATTTAAGCAAATAGCTAAATCTATAGAAGTTTATTCTTCTCATCCTCTTGCAAAAGCAATAGTACAAGATATAGATTCAGATACTTTAGAATTAACTAATGTACAGACACTAGTATCTATTGGTATTGAAGGATATTTAAATGAAAGTTATATCCTAGCTTCAAATATGGATTATGCAAAAAATAATAATTTAGTTACGGATAAAGAATATAATGATGCGTATAATATGGCACTAAATGGTGAAACTCCTCTATTATTCTTTAAAGATAATAAAATTATTGGTATCATTTCTTTAAAAGATCCAATTAAAGAAGATTCTCAAGAAGCTATATCAAAAATGAAAAAGATAGGTTTAATACCATTAATGCTTACTGGAGATAATAAAATTACATCAGGTTCTGTTGCAAAAGAAGCTAAGATAGATTATTTTGTATCTTCTGTAACACCAGAAAAAAAACAAGAAGTTGTGAAAAAGTTAAAACAATATGGCTCTGTTATTATGTGCGGAGATGGAATTAATGATTCAATAGCTTTAACTGAGGCTAATATAGGAATTGCGATTGGTGCTGGTAGTGATGTAGCTATCGATTCAGCTGATGTTGTCTTAATGAGATCAAGCTTAATGGATTTATATAAAGCTATTGTATTATCTAGAAAAACATATAAAAATATCTTAGAAAACTTATTTTGGGCATTTATTTATAATTTAATAATGATACCTATAGCTGCAGGTGTATTTAAATTTGCAGGTATGGATTTAAAACCTTATTACGGGGCACTTGCGATGAGTTTATCGAGTGTAACGGTAGTGTTAAATGCACTTAGATTGAATTTTGTATCGATAGATAAATGCAAAAACAAAGAACTTAAAAATTACATTGATTTAAATAAAATTCTAGATGAAGAAGAAAGTTCATTAAAGAAAGTAACTTTATCTGTTAATGGTATGATGTGTGCTCATTGCATTAAAACAGTTGAAGATATTTGTAATAAATACAAAAATGTTGTTAGTGCAAAAGCTAGTTTAGAGTTAAATAATGTTATAATAGAGTATAAGGATTCTATAGATTTAGAATCTATTATAAAAAATATTAATGATGCAGATTATGAATGCAAGAAGGAGAATTAATTATGAAGTATGAATTAAAAGTTGAAGGAATGGCTTGTAAGCATTGTGCTAAGCATGTTGAGGAAGCATGTTTAAAGGTTCCAGGTGTAGTTTCTGCAAAGGTTGATTTAGAAAAGGCAGAGGTAACAGTAGAAAGTGAAAAAGATTTAGATTTAAATCAAGTTAAAGAAAATATAACTAAAGCTGGTTATACACCTAAATTTTAATAACTTAATTGAGAGATTTTTATAGTCTCTCTTTTTTTATTGGAAATTAATGTACTCATATGAAAGTTAGGACGTTTATGTCCAAACTTTTAAAAAACAAGTGTTAAATATATTTTCATTTAATAATTAAAGTAATATGTCAACATGAAAATTAAGACATTTCCGTCCCAACTTTTAGATGATAACAAACAATACACTTTAATTATAACCTTAAAAGTGATAAAATAACATTAAAGTTAGGCCGTTTTCGTCCTAAATATGAGGTGACAAGTATGTTAAATAGAGAATTATATATAAATCGTTTAATTAACACAATGTGGAATGGTGATATAAAAGTTATAACAGGAATTCGTAGATGCGGAAAATCAACATTGTTATTTGAATTGTTTTATAACTATTTGATAGAACAAGGTGTGCATGAAGATCATATTTTAAAAATAGAATTAGATCAAAGAAAATATTATAAGTTTAGAAATCCAATTACATTATGTGAATATGTTGAGAGTTTAATTCAAAATACAAATGAAAAATATTATTTGTTTATTGACGAAGTACAATTTACAACAAAAGTTATTGATAAAGAAAATGACAATATTGAGGTTACTATTTATGATATGTTAAATGAATTGAAAGGTTATAAAAATCTTGATGTTTATGTTACAGGTAGTAATTCTAAAGGTTTGTCAAAAGATATATCAACTGAGTTTAGAGGTAGAACTACACAAATTCATGTATATCCTTTATCATTTAAAGAATTTTATTCTGCTACCTGCGGAGATGAAAGAAAAGCTCTCGATACTTATATGCTTTATGGCGGTATGCCAAGACTTTTATCTTTAAAGGACGATAAAGATAAAAAGGATTATTTGATACAATTATATAATGAGGTATATGTTAAAGATATTATAGAGAGAAATGGAATTGAAAGGGAGGATATTTTAAATGATATTTTGGATTTTTTAGCTTCTCAAATAAGTTCTTTAACTAATCCTACAAATATAGCTAATTCAATAACATCAATTAAAAATGATAAAGTATCTTCTTCATTAGTTTCAAACTATGTTAAGTACATTATTGACTCTTTTTTAATATCAGAAACTAAAAGATATGATGTAAAAGGAAAAACTTATTTTATGTTTCCTAATAAATATTATTATATTGATGTAGGACTTAGAAATGCTCGTCTAAATTATAGACAATATGATCCTGGTCATATTATGGAAAACATTATTTATATAGAATTACTAAGACGTGGATATTCAGTAGATGTTGGCGTTGTAAATGATAGAAGAAATAATAGTAAAGTTCAAAGAGAAATAGATTTTGTTGTAAACGATTATGATAAAAGAATTTATATTCAATCAGCTTATAGTATGAACAATGAGGAGAAAGAAGTTCAAGAATTAACTTCATTAATGCTTACAAAGGATTTTTTTAAAAAGATAATAATTAGAAATGATTTGAGTCATAGTTTTTATGATGAAAATGGTATATTTCATGTAAGTCTAATGGATTTCTTATTAGAACGTGTAGAGTTATTTTAATTTTATATTAAATTAAGGAGTGGTTAATTTTGAAAAGCAACTCATTAACTAAAAATGATTTCTTGCTTTATAACATTTATAAAGAAATTTATGGTGAAGAAAAAAATGGTATAGAACTTAGTAAGGCGGAATTTAAAAATTTGAAAAAACTTATAAAAGAAAACGGTTTTAAGTCTTATTTAGAATCAAAATTTAAAGAAAGTTTAGAAAAAACAAAACAATTTGAATTGGCTATTTCTTATTATGAAAATAAAGATAGAGAAGAATTATTTAAACTATTAAATTCTTATATAAGAAATATTAATGTTGATATAGAAAATCCTCTAGCACTAAAATTTGCTCTATATAAAAAGGAAGACTTGATGCCACAAGAAGTATATTCTAGTATATTTTTCAATATTATCTTAAATTATGATGATTTATATTTAAAATTAGATAAAAATATGTCATCAATTAATGAATGTTATTATTCTATTCCAGTGAATTATATATTCAATGATAAAACATTAGTTGAACTATTATTTGTAAATGGGATTTATAATATTAGTGGTTTAAAAGATCTATCTATTAATTCTTTAATAGTTTTATTATCGAAAAATATTAAAAATTATATTTCCACCTTATCTAATTTAGAAGAGGATTCAATTGAAAATTTTAAAAATAAAATTACATCTCTATTAAATGAACTAGATGATAGAGAAAAGATTATTATTTCACTTAGAAATGGATTCAAAGATAATAAAATTTATACATTAGAAGAAATTGGAAAAATACATGGTCTCACACGTGAGAGAGTAAGACAAATAGAAAATAATGCAATGGGAAAAATAAATGAATGTTGTAAGCTAAGTAATATTGATTTAGCTAGCATTTATTTTAGCGTTGCAAATATAGAAGATAAATTTATTACTAAAGATAAATTAAAGAATTTTATTGAAGATGAGACTATATGTAATTATTTATGCCTGTTATTATCTGAAAATAATTACACAATAATGTATAATGAAGAATTAGAAGTAATGTATTGTAAAAATATTATTACATTAGAAGAAATTCATGGTTTATTATTTAAAGAATTAGGTTATTATGTTCCAATGCAAAAGTTTGATGTACTAGATAATGGTAAAAAAAATTTTGTAAGAATGAATTATAGGATCGTATATAATCAAATTTATGTGCAAAATGGTATATTAAAAGGACAATTAATAACCGATATCCTAGATGATTTATTCCCTAGTGGTTATCGCATTAGTGATGATGAATCATTTAAGTTGATCGAGGAAGAATATTTAAAACGTTATTGGTGTTTGGATGAAAATTTAAATCAGAGAATGATTGTTGGAATTCTTGAGAGAGAAAACTACTGTCTAGTTGATAAAGGAACATATAAAAATAGAGAATATACTACTAAATTAGATGATGAATTATATGAGAAGATTTTAAATTATATTTTTGAACATAAACCAACTATTTTCTATGAATCAATTTATGAACACTTTATAGTAGAATTGAATCAAATTGGCATTAATAATTATTTTTATTTAAAAGGAGTAATTGATGTTAA
Source organism: uncultured Eubacteriales bacterium (assembly GCA_963605425.1). Lineage (GTDB taxonomy): Bacteria > Bacillota_I > Bacilli_A > Acholeplasmatales > Anaeroplasmataceae > JAEELC01. The sequence continues at coordinate 34,003 of CAVCUQ010000007.1, read as the reverse complement.
GTTACCTCAGGAATTTAATACTAAAAGAAATTATATTCAAATAGGTTCTAATCAATTGTCTAGTAAAGAAGCTATAATTAAATATATGAATTCATTCAATGGAATATTTACATTTGAAGAACTTAAAACAAGATTTGAAGGTATTAAAGATTATGTAATATTTAATGTTATATATAGCCAGAATAATAATGGTTTAATAATGTTATCAAATAATAAATTTATTTATTTTGAAAACATTAATCTTCCAAATTTAACAATTAAATTATTAGATAACTTTTTAGATATGCAATTCAAAACGATTAATACTAGAGTAATAAGCTCTAAAAAAGTTTTTGCAAGGATGATGTTAACTAATAAAGGCTTATTAAATGATTTAAAAGTTATAGATGACCAATTTTCTTTGTTTTCCTTATTAAAATACTTATTTAAAGATAAATATTATTTTCGCAGACCATTAATATCCCTAGATGAAAGTGAAAATTTAAATCAAGAATCTGTAGTTATAAAATATGTATCTAAATTAGATAAATTTGATATGGAAACAATCAAAAGGTATCAAGATAAATTGTCTTTAAGAGTTTTATATTCTTATTTAGAATTTATGGAAACCATGAGTGAAGATTATGTCCAAGTAGAAATAGGTACTATGGTTAGAAAAGAATTAATAGGAGCTTCTCTAGATTTTATTAATGAATTTAGAAAAACTATCAATCTTTTATTAAATGCTTACGAATGTATTGATACAAGAAAATTCAAAGGATTTGTGGTTTTTCCTAATTTAAAATATAGATGGAATAAATATTTGCTTGCTGGAGTAGTGAGAACTTTCTTTGCCGGTGAGTTTCTAGTTGAAAATACTAACTCAACTTATGATGTAACAGATTTTATAATAAGAAAAATATAATATAAAAGAGGATACAGTCTATAAATTTTGTATCCTCTTATTTTAATATGATTATGATAATTTAACAGTATCTCCACTCCAAGAATAAGTTAAGCAAGAAGAACCATAGGAATAGACATCGGTGAAATCGTAATCGCTTGTTCTAATTACAATATAAACTTTACTTGTCTGGCTATCTTTTGGGAAAACTTCTGATAAATTTAAAGTTACTAAATATTTTACACTAGTTTTTCCAAGAATATTTTCTTTATTAAAAGTATATAATGTTGTTTCACTATAATTTGTTGTAGACATTTTTGGCTCATCAAATGTATAAGCTAAAACATATGAATCCTTAAGGGAATCTTCTTTATCGATAAATAGTGATCCTTTTAAGGCTGATCCTTCTTTAAGTTCACTTGATATTTGATATTGTAATCTAACATCTCCGTTTTGAATGTATAAAGTTGTTTCATACTCTGATGCACATGATGCTAGAAAACTTAAAAAGCATAGACCTGCAGGTATAAATAATAATCTTTTATTCATAATTAAATCTCTCCTTTATTGAATTTATTTTAATATATTTAATTGCTAATTACAAATTAATTATGAAGATGTTTTCTTATTAATTTACTTAATTTTATTAAAAAAACATATTAGTATATACTTTTATAAAATATTTTTTATAATATAAACGCTTTCAGTCTATAATTTTTTTATTTTGTGATATAATAGTTTAGTCTTAAATTTAATGAAAGAAGGATATAATCATGAAAGTTAGAAATATTGCAATCATTGCTCACGTTGACCATGGTAAAACAACTCTAGTTGACGCCCTTTTAAAATGCTCTCACACATTCCGTGAGAATCAAGTTGTTGATACATGTGTTATGGACAGCAATGCCTTAGAAAGAGAAAGAGGTATTACAATCTTATCTAAGAATACAGCTATTAAATACCAAGATTATAAGATTAACATTCTAGATACTCCAGGACATGCTGACTTCGGTGGTGAAGTTGAACGTATCATGGGTATGGTAGATGGTGTTGTTCTTGTAGTTGATGCTTATGAAGGTACTATGCCTCAAACTAGATTCGTTCTTAAGAAAGCTCTTGAAGCAGGTCATAAGCCTATTGTTGTAGTTAACAAGATTGACAAGCCAAGTGCTAGACCATTACAAGTTGTTGATGAAGTTCTAGACCTTCTTATTGAACTTGGAGCTGATGAAACTCAACTTGAATTCCCTGTAATTTACACTTCAGCTATCAATATGACAAGTAGTGAATCTTGTGATCCAGCTGATCAAAAGCCAGGTATGGATCCATTATTCAATAAGATTATTGAATATGTTCCTGAACCAGTTGATAATAGAGATGAACCTCTTCAATTCCAACCTGCAATTCTTGACTATAATGACTTCGTAGGTCGTATCGGTATTGGTAAAATTGCTCGTGGTACAATTAAAGCTAACCAAATGGCTACTTGTATTAGAAGAGATGGAACTTATACATCATTTAGAGTACAAAAATTATTCACTTTCTTAGGTCTTGATAGAATTGAAACTCAAGAAGCATATGCTGGTGATATTATTGCAATTTCTGGTCTTTCTGATATTTATATCGGTGAAACTGTATGTAACCAAGGTGAAGAAGAAACTCTTCCTTTAATCAAGGTATCAGAACCTACACTTCAAATGACTTTTGGTACTAATACATCTCCATTCTGTGGTCAAGATGGTAAACTTGTTACAGCTTCTAAGATTGATGAAAGATTAAATCGTGAAATTCAAAAAGACGTTTCTTTACGTGTACAAAGACTTGGTACTAGTGAAGAGTGGATTGTTTCAGGTCGTGGTGAATTACATTTATCAGTTCTTATTGAAACAATGCGTAGAGAAGGATATGAATTCCAAGTTTCAAGCCCTAAGGCTATTATGAAGGAAATTGATGGAGTTAAGTGCGAACCATTTGAAGAAGTTACAGTTGAAGCTCCTGCAGATACTATCGGTTCTATCATCACTTTACTTGGGGATAGAGGCGGTGTTATGAAGGATATGAAGAATACTGAAACTCAAAGTAAAGTTATATTTGATGTTCCTGCTAGAGGACTTATTGGATTCAATACTGAATTCATGACAGCTACAAAAGGTTATGGTATTTTATCACATTCTTTCTCAGACTATCGTCCTATGGCATCTATGAGTGTTGGTAAGAGACCTCTTGGTGCACTTGTTTCTATTGCAAAAGGTCAAGCAACAGCTTATTCTTTAGGTCATATTGAAGATAGAGGTACTATGTTCATTGAACCAGGTGAAGAAGTATATGAAGGTATGATTGTTGGTCAATCTAATAGAGATTTAGATATGGCAGTAAATGTTGTAACTGCTAAACAACAAACTAATACTCGTTCATCAAATAAGGATACTACTGTTGTTTTAAAGAGACCATTACAATTATCTCTAGAACAATGTCTTGAATATATCAATGATGATGAATTAGTTGAAGTAACTCCAAATCACATCAGACTTCGTAAGAGAATTCTTGATACTGTAGCTCGTAAGAAGTGGGATGCAAAACAAAGAGATGCTGAATAAAATAGAAGACATGTTCAACTTTGAGCATGTCTTTTTAAATAAAGAGGTTTAATTTATGAAAAAAGTATATAACGTTGGTATTATCGGTGCTACTGGAATGGTAGGACAAAGATTTATTACTTTACTTGAAAATCATCCTTTCTTTAAAGTTAAGGTTCTAGCTGCTTCAAGTAATTCTAAAGGATTAAAGTATAGTGATGCAGTTGAAGGAAGATGGAAGATGAAAGGTGAGATTCCATCAAGTGTTAAGGATTTAGTTGTACTTGATGCAATGGAGGATGCAAACCTTATTGCAAGCACAGTTGATTTTGTTTTCTGTGCTGTAAATATGGCTAAGGAAGACATTAAGAACTTAGAATATAAATATGCTAAACTTGAATGCCCTGTTGTATCAAATAATTCAGCCCATAGATCTACAGAAGATGTCCCTATGATAATTCCAGAAATTAATGCAAGTCATATTGAAATTATTAATTCACAAAAGGAACGTTTAGGAACAAAGAGAGGCTTTATTGCAGTTAAATCTAATTGTTCACTTCAAAGTTATGTACCTTTACTTGCACCTCTAAGATGTTTTGGTATAGAAGAAGTATTCTGCTCAACATATCAAGCTATCTCAGGAGCTGGTAAAACATTCGATACATTCCCTGAAATTGTAGATAACTGTATTCCTTTTATTAAAGGTGAAGAAGAAAAGAGTGAAAAAGAACCACTTAAGATCTTTGGAACTATTGAAAATGATAAGATTATAGATGCAAATGATATTAAGATATCTGCTCAATGTGTTAGAGTAGCTGTAAGTGATGGACATCTTGCAACTGTATTTGTAAAGTTTAAAAATAAACCTGCAAAAGAAGAAATTATTGAAGAATGGGAAAACTATAAAACAGCTATAGATGGACTTGATTTACCTAGTGCACCATCAAAGTTTATTACTTATTTTAAAGAAGATGATAGACCTCAATCAAAACTCGATAGAGACTTATATAATGGAATGGGTATATCAGTTGGTAGACTTAGAGAAGATAACATCTTTGATTATAAGTTTGTAGGTTTATCTCACAATACTATAAGAGGAGCAGCTGGTGGAGCTATATTACTAGCTGAACTACTCGCTAAAAAAGGATATTTGGATTAGTTTAAAATATATCTTTCAAGATAAATAAGGTAAGGATTTATTTCTTTACCTTTTTTTAATAATTTAATAAAGTAAATTTTAAAAAAGTGAGTTTTGCAGTTGTTGTGCTATGCTTTTTTTATGGTGGTTATGTTTAACCAAATTAGAAGTTTTTTATTCAAAGAAGTAAAAATACTAAATTTTGGTTATTTATATAGTGTCAGGGAAAACTGACTAAATTTTTAGAAACAGGACCATACTATGAATTATTTAAGTTCAGAGGAAACGATGAACTAATACATTGGAGGTACTCCACGCCCGAGTATTTGATTATCCTATTTTTGATTATTTACGTAATCAAATTTGATAATCATGATAATGATGACGAAGAATAGTTATCATTAAACAAATGTGTTATGTTCTTGTTTCCTAAAAATGAGAAAAGGTAAGGATTCGCACTCCTTACCTTTTTGTTTTTTATGTGTTATGTTCTTCACTAATAATATAATGGATTTCGTACGATTTGTAAATAGATAATTCAAATTTTGTTAATGTTATATTTTTGCACCTGTTTTGCTAGGATGTTATAAATTGGTTCTATTAAACTGATTAAGGTGATTAGAAATTTTTTTACTCATTAAATCAAATAGGTTTTAAAATTTCAACAAGTAAAAAACCTAAATTTTTGTTATTTATATAGTGTCAGGGAAAACTGACTAAGTTTTTAGAAACGGGGGCATATTATGAATTATTTAAGTTCAGAGGAAACGATGAACTAATATATTGGAGGTACTCCACGCGCGAGTATTTGGTTATCCTATTTTTGATTATTTACGTAATCAAATTTATAATCATGATAATGATGATGAAGAATAGTTATCATTAATCCTTTATATCATGTTCTTGTTTCCTAAAAATGAGAAAAGGTAAGGATTCGCAGTCCTTACCTTTTCATTCCTTTAACATATCATGTTCTTCAAATGATATATAATCTATTTTTTATAATTTGTAAATAGAAAATTCTAATTTTACAAATTCAAATGGTTATCTAGGGTTAATGTTTGAAATCATAATAATAATTTTTAATCTTTAAATTATTAATCTTATTTTGTAGTTACAATGTTTAATACTAATTCAACAATCTTTTCCATTTGATACATATCAGCATATTCATGGACACCATGTTCATTAAATCCACCAGTACCAATGTTTGGTGTTTTAATACCCATAAATGTTAAACGACTACCATCTGTACCACCACGTGTTGGAACTACTTTTACATCTAAACCAACAGCCTTATAAGCTTTTAATGCTTTATCTACACAAGTCATATCTTTAACAATTTCTTCCTTCATGTTTCTATATGAATCAGTAATTGAAAGAGTGCAACATGCTTTATATTTATTATTCATAAATTGTGCTGCGTTAACAAAGTCTTCCTTTTGTTTTTCAAGAAGATTTTTATCATGATTTCTAATAATATAATGAAGTTTTGCACTACCAACACTTCCTTCAATAGAAGTTAAATGATTAAATCCTTCATATTTTTCTGTATATTCAGGTCTTTGAGCAACAGGAAGTAATCTATCAAATTCGATAGCTAGTAAACTTGCATTAATCATTTGATTCTTAGAAGCACCTGGGTGTACGTCAAATCCTTTGAACTCAACTGTAGCGCTAGCTGCGTTAAAGGTTTCGTATGAAAATTCTGTATATTCTCCGCCATCTATTGTATAAGCATAATCAACAGGGAAAGAAGAGCAATCAAATTTTAAAACTCCAGTACCAATTTCCTCATCTGGTGTGAATGCAACATGAATTTCTCCATGTGGTTTTCCTGATTTGATTAATTCATCAAGCATTGTCATGATTACTGCAATACCGCCTTTATCATCACAACCTAGAACTGTTGTACCATCTGTTGTAACAAGAGTATGTCCGATTTGATCTTTCATCCATGGAAATTCATCTATACTTAAAGTAAGTCCTGATGAACCAAGTTTTACTGGGTTTCCATCAAATTTAACAACGTTAGGTTTTACATTTGTACCTGATACTTCAGGAATAGTATCCATATGAGCTAAGAAACCAATAGTATCAAAACCTTCCGCATTTGCCTTTAGTGTTGCATATACTGTGCAATATTCATTAATAAATACATCAGTTAATCCAAGTGATACAAGTTCATCTTTTAAAATGCGTGCTAAATCATATTGTTTTTGTGTTGATGGAGTAACATTTGAGTTAGTATCATCGGACATTGTATCTACCTTAACATATTTTAAAAATCTATCTAATAATGTCATTTTATATTCTCCTTTATAGATAAATTTATTATACATCATAATTAATTTTATGTCATTTATAATAATATTCAATATGGCAAAATTTAGCCTTAAATGTTGAAATCGTTTACTATAAAAGATATAATATATTTGTTAAGAAAAATCGGAGGATTGATTTTATGGCTAAAAAGCAAACAAAAAGAATGGCTATAGATGGAAACTATGCAGCTGCTTATGCTTCATATGCTTTCACTGAAGTAGCCGGTATATATCCTATTACACCATCATCTCCAATGGCAGAGTATGTTGATGAATGGGCAAGTAAGGGTATGAAAAATATATTTGGCATGCCTGTTAAGATTGTAGAAATGGAATCAGAAGGTGGAGCTGCTGGTACAGTTCATGGTTCACTTGAAGCTGGTGCTTTAACTACTACTTATACAGCAAGCCAAGGATTACTTTTAAAAATTCCTAATATGTACAAGATTGCTGGTGAAAATCTACCAGGTGTTATTCATGTAGCCGCAAGAAGTCTTGCTGCTCAATCTCTTGCAATTTTCGGTGACCATCAAGACGTTATGGCGGTTAGACAAACAGGATTTGCAATGCTTGCAAGTAACTCTGTTCAAGAAGCAGCTGATTTAGGTGGTGTTGCACATCTTGCGGCTATCGAAGCTAGCGTTCCATTTGTTCATTTCTTTGATGGATTTAGAACAAGTCACGAAGTTAACACTGTTGAACTTTTAGATTATGAAGTTTATAAGAAACTTATTAATATGGAAAAGGTTCAAAAGTTTAGAGAAGATGCACTTAACTTTAACCATCCAAAGGAAAGAGGAAGTGCTCAAAATGATGACGTTTACTTCCAAACTCGTGAATTGCAAGCTCAAAACTATGCTAATGTTCCTGATATTGTAGCTAGTTACATGAAGAAGATTAGCAAGGTTACAGGTCGTAATTATGCTCCATTTGTTTATTATGGATGTGAAGATGCAACTGATGTTATCGTAGCTATGGGTTCAGTATGCCAATGTGCAAGAGAAGTTGTTGACTATTTAAATAAGAAGGGTAAGAAGGTTGGTCTTGTTGAAGTTCACCTATATCGTCCATTCTCTAGCAAGTATTGGTTTAAAGTATTACCAAAGACTGTAAAGAGAATTGCAGTTCTTGATAGAACTATTGAACAAGGTGCTGCAGGAGAACCTCTATTCCTTGATGTAGTTTCTCTATACAATGGTGTAGCTAACGCTCCTAAGATTATCGGTGGTAGATATGGTTTATCAAGTAAGGATACTACTCCTGATATGATTAATGCTGTATATGAAAACCTTGCTAAGGCTAAGAGTATTCATCCATTTACAGTAGGTATCAATGATGACATTAAACATACTAACGTTGTTGTTAAGAAGCATATTGATACAGCTGACAAGACTACAACTGAATTATTATTCTTCGGTTTAGGTAGTGATGGTACTGTAGGTGCTTGTAAAAATATTTCTAAGATTATCGGTGATTATACTGATTTCTATTCTCAAAGCTATGCAGCTTATGACTCTAAGAAGTCTGGTGGTTCTACAAGATTACATTTACGTTTCTCTAAGAACCATATTCGTTCAACTTATTTAGTAAATCAACCACACTTTGTATCATGCTCACTTGATGCATATCTAAATAAATTTGATATGATTAAAGGATTACGTGATGGTGGTTCATTCTTACTTAATACAGTTACTTCTAAGGAAAATATTGAATCCTTACTTCCAAATTCTTATAAAATTCAATTAGCTAAGAAGCATGCTAAGTTATACATTATTGATGCAACTCATGCTGCACTTGAATGTGGATTCCGCCCAGGTCTTGGTGTAAATACTATTATGCAATCTGCTTTCTTCAAACTAAATGAACAAATCATGAACTATGAAGAAGCTAAGAAGCATATGAAGGAATTTGCAATTAAGACTTACTCTAAGAAGGGTCAAGAGCTTGTTGATATGAATATCAAAGCTGTTGACATGGGTGAATCTAGAATCGTCGAAGTTCCAGTTAAGCCTGAATGGGCAGATTTAACTGCTGAAACTCATAAGGTTGATTTATCTAAGCCTGCCTTTGTAAGAAATATCGCTGATCCTATTGCGGCTCTTGAAGGTGACAATTTACCACTTTCTGTATTTAAGGATAGAGCTGACGCTTCAATGCCTCTAGGTACAGCTGCTTATGAAAAGCGTGGTGTTGCAAGCCAAACTCCTATTTGGAATCAAGATGCTTGTATCCAATGTAACCAATGTGCATTCGTTTGTCCACATGCTGCTTTACGTCCATTCCTTGTAAGTGAAGAAGAAGCTAAAGATTCTCCAAGAAAGACTATGATTGACGCTACTGGTGTTAAGGATCATAAGTTTGTCATTTCAATTTCTACATTAGATTGTACTGGTTGTGGTGTATGTACTACTGTTTGTCCTGGTAAACCTAAGAAGGGTGAAGATGGTAAGCCAATGAAGGATGCTAATGGTAAGTTAATTACTGAAAAGGCATTAAAGATGGTACCAATTCAACAAGCTAAGGATTTAGGTCAAGTAGAAGAAGCAGAATACTTCTTCAACCATGTATCATATAAGAGTGAATTAGTTAATACTAATACTGCAAAGAATGTTCAATTCTCTAAACCATTCTTTGAATTCTCAGGTGCTTGTGCTGGATGTGGTGAAACTCCATATGTTAAGGCTGTTTCTCAATTATTTGGTGATCATATGATCGTTGCTAACGCAACAGGATGTACATCTATTTATTCAGGTTCTTATCCATCAACTCCTTATACAACTAATAAGTTAGGTAAGGGACCAGCTTGGGCTAACTCATTATTTGAAGACAATGCAGAATTCGGTCTTGGTATGAGAGTTGCTTATGAAACAATGAGAGATAGAATTCAAAATATCTTAGCTGTTCATGAAGCTGAATTAACTGAAGAAGAATCACAATTAGCTCATGAATGGGTTGAAAATAGATCAAGTTATGATGTAACTTATAAATTATCAACTAAGATGGAAGAAGTATTTGGTGCTGATGATAGAGATTTTGCAAAAGAAATCATGTCATTAAAACAATACTTTGTTAAGTCTAGTCAATGGATCATCGGTGGTGATGGTTGGGCTTACGACATCGGTTATGGTGGTCTAGACCATGTACTTGCATCTGGTGAAGATGTTAATGTACTTGTAGTTGACACTGAAGTATATTCTAATACTGGTGGACAAGCTTCTAAGTCAAGCCGTTTCGGTGCTATTGCTAAGTTCGCTGCTTCTGGTAAGAGAACTGCTAAGAAGGATTTAGCTTCAATCTTCATGTCATATGGTAATATTTATGTTGCTACTGTATGCCATGGTGCTAACCAAAACCAAGTAATCAAGGCATTAAAAGAAGCTGAAGCTTACCATGGACCTTCAATTGTTATCTGCTATGCTCCATGTATTGCTCATAACATTAAGGGTGGTTTAAACAATAGCCAACTTGAAGCTAAACTTGCGACTGAGTGTGGATACTTCCCAACATTCAGATACAATCCTGATTTGGCTAAAGAAGGCAAGAATCCATTTACTCTAGATTCTAAGGAACCAAACTGGGATTTATACAATGAATTCTTAAGCCATGAAGGACGTTATAATCAATTATCAAAGATTAATCCTGCAAAGGCTAGTGAAATCCTTGAAATCAATAAGAAGGATGCTCAAAAGAGATATGCTTCTTACAAGGCTAGAGTAGAAGATCCTCAATATAAAGCTTAATAATTTAAGGAATCATGCTATAAAAGGCATGGTTCTTTTTATTTATACATTTTGTAAAATAAATTCGGTATCGTAAAAAGATTACGACTCTATATTGAAATTCGATAATTACTTTGTTATACTAAATTTAACATTGGAGGTTTACTATGTTATCTAGGTTTATAGTTAAAAATTTTAAAGGTTTTGATAAATCAGTAGAAGTAGATTTTACTTCAAGTAATTATGCATTTAATCAAAATTTGATAAGAAATGGTCTAGTAAATAAAGCAATTTTATATGGAAAGAACGGAATTGGGAAGAGTTCGCTTGGAATTGCATTATTTGATATATGTGAACATTTAACTGATAAGAAAAAAATGGATTCAATTTATGTTCAAAATTATAAAAATTTAAATAATATTAATGAAAATGTTTCTTTTACTTATTTTTTTAAATTTGGTAATGATATTGTCGAATATTATTATGAAAAAAAGGGTAGATATGATTTAGTTAAAGAACTTTTAAAAATTAATAATAAAATAGTTATTGATTATGATTATTTTGTCCCATCTAAACAATTTATAAGTGATGATATAGTTGGTAATTTAAATGTTAGTTTGATTGATAATAAATTATCGATTATTAAATACATTTATAAAAATACTCCTACTAATTCCAATCCATTAATTACAAAAATAGTTGAATTTTGTGAAAATATGTTATGGTATAGAAGCTTATCAGAAGGAAATAGTTATTCAGGATTTACTATTGGAGATTACTCACTTGAGGAAAAATTATATGAAAAGGCAAAAATTGGTGAATTTAAAGAATTTTTAAAACAAAATGGACTCGAATATGACTTAACTTTTGAATTAATAAATGGAAATCCTAAACTATTTGCTTTATTTGATGGTGGTAAAACTAAAGCTCCTTTTACATCTATTGCTTCTACAGGTACTATGGCTTTGTTTTTGTTTTATATATGGAAAATAACAGCTTTTGATAAACTATCATTTTTGTTTATTGATGAATTTGATGCATTCTTGCATTATGAAGCCTCAGAAAATTTAATAAAGTTATTGAGTGAAACCAATTTCCAAATGATTTTAACCACACATAATACGGATTTACTTACTAATAAGTTAACAAGACCTGATTGTTGTTACATTATGACTAAAAATAAAGTATGTAATTTTGCAAATGCAACTAACAGAGAACTTAGAGAAGGACATAATTTAGAAAAATTATTTAAAAGTGGTGAATTCACAAATGAATGATAAATCTAAGGTCCTAGTTTTAGTAGAAGGAGCTAAAACAGATGTTAATTTGATGAAGAGATTGTTTTCTATTTATCATATCAACGATAAACATGAAATTATTTCTTATAATACTAATATTTATACATTATACAAAGAAATGTTTGAAGATAATGATCCATCAAATTTTGATTTGATTCAATTATTAAAGGAAAAAGAAAAAGAACAATGTAAGATTCAAACATTGGATTCTTATTTTTCAGATATTATTTTGATATTTGATTTTGATCCTCAAGATAATTTGTTTACTTCTAATAAAATTATAGAAATGTTAAGCTATTTTAGGGAATCATCTGACATGGGAAAATTATACATAAATTATCCGATGGTTGAATCATTTTATCATATGAGAACCATTCCAGATCCACTTTATAATACTTATGTAATAAATAAAGAAGAACTTACGAAATATAAGAGTATAGTGAATAAAATTTGTCCAGATCAAAGAAAATTTGCATCTAACAAAGAAGAATTTAATGTTGTTATAAAAGATAATTATAATAAAGCTTGTTATTTGACTGATTCAAGTTATGATGATATAAAATTGTTAAGGCAACAATGTCAAGGCTATAATATGAAGAATGAAATTTATATAATATGCACTTGTTCATTTTATATCATTGATTATAATTCAAATCTCTTAAATGATTAAATAGAAATTTTTGATATTTATAAAAGGAGGGCATTATGATTGATTTTTTAAAGAAAATGAATTGGTTCATTTCTAAAAATAAAAGATACTACATAGCTATTATCTTAATAGGATTCTTACTTGCGTTTGCACTCCTAATTCCGGCAGATATCATCAGTGATTTTGCAAAGGTTATAAGTGAAGGCAAATTAAAAGGTGATGAATTAAGAGATTATTTAATATATAATTTAGTACTTAAAGCATTTGCTACGGCGGTATTAATTTATTTTATTTCTACTTCAAGAAGATTTGTTCAAGTAAGACTTCGTTTAAAGCTTTATTATGCTCTTCAAATCAGATATGCAAGTAACATCTTAAAACAAGATGCTATCTTCTTTGAGAAGTTTCAAGCAGGAGACTTACTTGCAAGAGCACTTGGAGATTTAAAAAGTGTAAACTTTAGTGGAGGTAATAGATTACTCATTATTTTATATGAAACTACAACTGTTATTGTTTATGTAACTGCTATGGCTATTATGAATCCTCTTTTAACTCTTTATTCAGTATTACCTTTATGTTTAATATTCTTTGTTAATATTAAACTTAGAGTCAAGGTTAAGAAGAATTGGAAAGAAGTAAGAGAAGCTTCAAGCCAAATGTCTAATGTAATACTTGAAAGCATAACTAATGTTAGAACTATTAGAGCTTATTCTAAAGAAGAAGAAAATTACGAAAAATTAATGGCTTCTTCTAACAAAACATTTGAAACTGAAAAGAAGAACTTAACAATTAATTCTATTCTTCAACCTATGTTTGAGTCAGTTATTACAATTTCTGTTATTATTGCTTATTTTTATGCTTTGCATATTTTGCCAGGAAATGAAAGTTTTACCTTAGATAAATTTGTTAAATTCATGATTTATCTAAATTCTTTAGCTTCACCTTTTAAAAATATAGGTAATATGATTACTATGTTCTATCAATCAATTATATCTATTGATAGATTAAATGAAGTATATGATGCTAAAAGCGAGATTGTTAATAAAGAAGATGCAATGGAATTAAAGGAAGTTAAGAGTATTGAATTTAAGGATGTATCATTTAAATATCCTCAAGACTTAGACTTTACTATTAAACATATAAATTTAAAATTAGAAGATGGTAAATCAATAGGGATTGTTGGTAAAACAGGTTCTGGTAAATCAACACTTGTTAGACAATTGTTAAGACAATTCCCTATTACAGAAGGTTCAATTTTAATTAATGGATTAGATATATCATGTTACACTAAAGAATCGATTAGAAAAAATATAGCTTATGTACCTCAAGAGTCAATGTTATTTAGTAAATCTGTAATTAAAAATGTAGAATTAGGATCAACTGATTTATATGAAGAAGATGATATCTATTCAGCTATTAGGAATGCTGACTTCGAAAAAGATATAGAAAACTTACCTAATGGTCTTGATACTATTGTTGGTGAATATGGTGTTACCCTATCCGGTGGTCAAAAACAAAGATTATCGATAGCAAGAGCCTTTATGAAGAATGCCGACTGCTTAATATTAGATGATAGCCTATCAGCTGTAGATGGTAAAACTGAATCTAACATTATTAGTAATTTAGCTAATTTAGAGAATAAAAAGACGTGTATAATTGTAGCTCATAGATTATCTGCAGTAATGAATTGTGATAATATTATTGTACTTGAAAACGGCAAGATTATTGAAGAAGGTAATCATGAGAAATTAATGGAAAATAAGGGTTGGTATTATAATTTGTTTAATCATCAACTTATGAGTAAGGATGGTGATTAAGATGAAATATGATAAATATAATAAATCAGGTCTTTATAAAAGAACTATGCCTTACTTATTTCAAAATAAATTTAAAGTATTATTTTGTATTGTCTCAAGCATAGTTATAGCCTCTCTTACAACATTCGGTCCTCGAATTTTAAAAGATATTCTTGATAATCACATTGCCTTAGCTAATTCTTTTGAAGAAATTGATAAAACTAGAGTATATTTATTATTCTTAAAATATTTAATGGTAATTCTTGCATTAATATTCCTTAAATTTAGTCAAAACTATGTTTTAAATTTAACTGGTATGAGAATAGAAAAGGCTATAAGAGAAGATGCAATTAAGAAGATTGATTATCTTGCTGTAGATTATTATTCTCTAGAACCAGATGGAAAAATAGTGTCTAAAATAACTAATGACTCAGCTAGTGTTAAAACATTTATAACTGTATCATTTTCTATTTGCCAAGCTATAATTAATCTACTTGCTTTATATATAGGTTTTATTTTACTTGATTATCATCTTGCTTTAATTATTTTATGTTTCCTACCTATTATCTTAATATGGATAACTTTATATAGAAGAAAATTACATAAGAATCATCTAGAACTTAGAGAATTATCTTCAAGAATTACTGGCAAATTAAATGAACTTATCTCTGGTGCTTTAATAATTGAGGCTTTTAATCAAGAAGAATTAATGCTTAGTGAATATGAAGAAATGGTAAGAAGATCAGCTGCACTGGAGACTAAAACTAATACTATTAATGCTTATTTTGGTATTGAATTATTAAATTTAATAAAAAGAATAATTGAAGCTTCTATCTTGCTTTTCTTTGGTATTAGATATATTGACTTTGGTGAAACTGTTGTAACTATCGGTACAATTACTACCTTTACTGATTACCTAGATAAGATGGTTCAACCTATTAATACTATTTTTATGAATTTAAATGAACTTGAAGATAGTATAGTAGCTTGTAATAGAGTATATATGTTTATTGATGAAGAAAATGATAAACGTATATTTGACGGATATGAATTTCCGCCCTCTATCAAAGGTGATGTAGAATTTAAGGATGTAAGATTTTCTTATGTGGAAAATAAAGAAATCTTACATGGAATTAATTTAAAAGTTAAAAGTGGTCAAAAGATTGCAATTGTAGGTCATACTGGTTCTGGTAAATCAAGTTTAATGAATTTACTATTAGCTTATAATGATTATTCAAGTGGTCATATCTATGTAGATGGTATGGAAATTAATAAGTATAATAAGGCATCATATAGAAAATGTCTTGGTGTTGTACTTCAAACTCCTTCTATATTTAATGGAACTATCAAGTCTAATGTAACAATGGAACGTGATTTTCCTGATGAAGTAGTTATAGATGTTTTAAATAAAGTTGGTGCTAGTTATTTAATTGAAAAGAGTCCTAAAGGTATTTATGAAGAGATTTCTTTTAAGGGCGAAAACTTATCATTAGGTGAAAAACAATTAATATGTTTTGCAAGAGTTTTACTTAGAAATCCTAATATATTAATACTTGATGAAGCTACAGCTAACATTGACACTGAAACTGAAATTAAGATTAAAGAGGCTTGTGATGTTGTATCTAAAGGAAGAACTACATTTATCATAGCCCATAGACTTTCTACTATTAAAGATTGTGATAGAATTATAGTTCTTGATCATGGTAATATTATTGGTGATGGTACACATGAAGAGTTATATAATACATGTGCTGTTTATAAAGATATGTATATATCTCAATATAAGACTATTTTAGAATACAATTTAACACATCAAAAGGGTGATTAATTTCATCCTTTTATTTTTAAATCATATTATTTGATTAGTTGTATATAAATAGTGTATAATAAGTATTGCTTAACGAGATATTATATATCTCTTTTTTTAGAATGAGGCTTTTTAGGAGGATACTATGCAAGATATATTAGAAATAAAGAATTTACATGCCCGTATTACAGAAAAAGAAATATTAAAAGGTGTTAATTTAACTATAAAAAGTGGTGAAGTACATGCCATAATGGGTCCTAATGGTACAGGTAAATCTACATTATCTAAGGTTGTAATGGGACATCCTAAGTATCAAGTTACTGAAGGTGAAATACTTTTTAATGGTAAGAATATAAACTCGCTTTCAGTAGATGAGAGAGCTCGTTTAGGATTATTCCTTGCTTATCAAAATCCAATTGAGGTTCCTGGTGTTACAAACTCTGATTTTATTAGAGAAGCTATGAAAGCTAATGGATCTAATTTATCTTTATTTAAATTTATTAAAGAATATGATAAAGCTTGTGCTGATCTAGAAATGCCAGAAGGACTAGCTCAAAGAAATTTAAACCAAGGTTTCTCTGGTGGTGAAATGAAGAGAAATGAAATTCTTCAAATGAAGATGCTTAAACCTAAGTTTGCAATTCTTGATGAAATTGACTCAGGTCTTGATGTTGATGCACTTCGTATTGTAGGAGATAATGTTTCTTCTATGGTATCTGATAGTTTTGCTTGTCTATTAATTACTCACTATGAAAGATTACTTGACTATATTAAACCTGACTTTGTACATGTAATGATTAATGGTAAGATTGTTAAGACTGGCGGAAGAGAGTTAATTGAAAAGATTGACAAGGAAGGTTACCGCTGGGTTAAGAAGGAACTTGGTATTGATATTGAAAAAGAAGAGGAAGTACATGCAGTATTAGGAACATGTGCTAGGGCTGGAAAAAATGATAAATAAAATATTCGATTCTAATAACCAATTAACTATCAATGAAGACGGTGAATATTTAATTAATGTTTCTAGTAATAGTACAATTAATGTGTTAGAAAACGTTAATGCTAAAGCTATTATTGAGGATATTAATTCTAATATAGTTATTAACCTAGATAAATATTCATCTCTTTCTTTAACTATCATTTCCTTAAATAAGATGAGTTCTAATATTGTTATCAATATAGAGGGAAATGCTTCTTTAAATTATAAACTAGGAAGCACATCTGAATCATGTGAAAATATTGTAATTAATTTAAATGGTTATAAGGCAAGTGTAACTAGCCAGTATTTGGTTTTAAATAAGAATGCAAATAGTTTGTTTAATCAAACTGTTAATCATAATGCAAAAGAAACAAATTCTGTAATTAATAATATAGGTGTTACTTTTGATAATTCTAGTATTAAATTTGATACAATTGGTCATATTTATAAGGGTATGAGTAAATCAAGTGCGAAACAATTAACAAGAGGTGTTATCTTATCTGATAATTCAAAGATTACTTCACTTCCTATTTTAAAAATTGATGAATATGATGTTTCAGCTAATCATGGTACTGCAATTGGTAAAATGAGTGATGATGAATTATTCTATTTAATGAGTAGAGGATTAACTAAAGAAGATAGTTATAAACTAATTCTTTCGGGTTTGATTAATCCTTTTATTAAGTCTATATCCGATAGTGATATTAAAGATAAGTTTGAAAAAACAATTAATGAACTAATTTAGGTGTTAATATGGATGTATTAAAAATTAAAGAAGATTTTCCAGTATTAAAAAATAATAAAGATTTACATTATCTTGATAGCGCAGCTTCAAGTCTAAAACCTAAATGTGTTATTGATAAAATTGATTATTATTATAATAATCTTTCATGCAATGTGCATAGAGGTGTTTATAAATTAAGTTATGAAGCTACTGATATGTATGAAAATGCAAGAAAAGAAATTGCTAAATTTATTAATGCAAATGAAAATGAAATTGTCTTTACTCGTGGTGCTTCAGCTGCTTTAAATTTAGTTGCTTTAAGTTATGGCATGAACTTTCTTAACGAGGGCGATGAAATTATAACTAGTGAACTTGAACATCACTCAAATTTTATGCCTTGGCTAAATGTGGCTAATGCTAAAAAATGTAAGATTAAATTTGTACCTCTAACAGAAGAGGGAAGAATTACTGTTGATAATTTTAAGAGTGTACTTACAGATAAAACAAAACTTGTAGCTTTAACTCATGTATCTAATGTATTAGGATATATTACTCCAATTAAGGAAATTATTGATATATGTCATTCTAAGGGTATAGTTGTATCAGTAGACGCTGCTCAATCTGTACCTCATATGAATATTGATGTAAAGAAAATGGATTGTGATTTCTTGAGTTTTTCAGGACATAAGATGTGTGGTCCTTCTGGAATTGGTGTTTTATATGGTAAATTTGAATTACTAGAGAAAATGCCTCCAATCGAATTTGGCGGTGATATGGCGGATACTGTATATAAAGATTCTATGACTTATAAGGTATCACCATATAAATTTGAAACTGGTACACCAATCATTGATGGGGCTATTGGACTAGGTGAAGCTTGCAGATACTTAAAATCTATTGGGCTAGATAATATTGGATCTCATGAAGCTCATTTAGCCCGTCTTGCAGTTGAAGAATTATCTAAAATTGAAGGTGTTACTGTTTATAATAAATCTGTTGAAACAGGTGTAGTAACATTTAATATTGAAGGTGTTCACCCTCATGACGCTGCTAGCATATATGATGAGGAAAATGTATGTGTAAGAGCAGGACATCACTGCGCTCAACTTGTAACTAGATTCTTAAATCAAATTTCAACTACCCGTGCAAGTTTTTATCTTTATAATACTGAAGAAGATGTTTATAAATTAAGAGATGCAGTTATTAAGGCTCGCGATTTCTTTAATCAATTTTAGGAGGTAAATATGGCTGATTTACAAACTTTATATAGACAAGTAATTATGGATCACTATAAGAATCCTCTTAATAAAGGATTAACTCATAGTGATAAATATACATTTTTGCATTTAAACAATCCTTCATGTGGGGATGATATGAATGTTGAATTATTAAATGAAAATGGTGTAATTAAAGATATTAAACATGATGGAAAAGGGTGCTCTATTTGTTGTTCTAGTGCCTCTGTTATGAGTGATACTTTAATTGGTAAAACTGATGAAGAAGCTTTAAGAATTATAGAGAATTTCTATTTACTTCTTGAAGGTAAAGAACTAAGTGATGAGGATCAAGATTTACTTGGTGAGGCTATTGCATACAAAGGTGTGTGCCAATTTCCTGCAAGAATTAAGTGTGCATCTTTATCATGGAAGGCAATTGAACGTCTTTTAAGAGGTGATAATAATGAATCAAAATAAGGATTTAAAGAAAGAAGCCTCAAATATTGTATCAGATGAATATCAATATGATTTTAAAACAAATGCTAAAGTCTTATTTTCAACAGGTAAAGGGTTGAATGAAGAAGTAGTTAAAGCTATTTCAGCTTCTAAAGGTGAACCTGAATGGATGCTTGAATTTAGACTTAATGCTTTAAAAACATTTAATTCTATGCCACAACCTACTTGGGGACTTGATTTATCTAAGATTAATTTTGATGATTATACTTATTTTGTGAAGACTCAAGAAAAGACTGAATCTGAATGGGATAAGGTACCTGATGAAATAAAGGAAACATTTGAAAAAATTGGTATTCCTGAAGCTGAAAGAAAATATTTAGCTGGTGCTAGTACTCAATTTGAATCTGAAGTAGTATATCATAATAATTTAAAAGAACTTGATGAACAAGGTGTTATTTTCCTTGATACAGATACAGCTTTAAAAAGATATCCTGAAATATTTAAGGAATATTTTGGTACAGTTGTTCCACCAAGTGATAACAAATATGCAGCTTTAAATTCTGCAGTATGGTCTGGTGGTTCATTTATTTATGTACCTAAAGGTGTAAAAATTACTAAACCTTTACAAAGTTATTTTAGAATCAACTCAGAACGTATGGGTCAATTTGAAAGAACTTTAATTATTGTTGATGAAGAAGCTAGTCTAAATTATGTAGAAGGATGTACAGCTCCTATCTATTCAAAGGATTCTCTTCACGCAGCTATAGTAGAAATTATCGTTCGTGATAAAGGATATTGTAGATATACAACTATTCAAAACTGGAGTAAAAACATTATTAATCTTGTTACTCAAAGAAGTCTTGTTATGAATGACGCTACTATGGAATGGGTAGATGGTAATGTTGGTAGTGGTATGAATATGAAATATCCTTGTTGTGTTCTTAAGGGTAAGAATAGTAAGGGTACAGTAATATCAGTTGCTTATGCGTCACGTGATCAACATCAAGATACTGGAGCTAAGATGATTCATATTGGTGAAAACTCAACATCTACTATTATTTCTAAATCTATTTGTAAAAATGGTGGTAAAGTAGATTACAGAGGTATGGTTAAACAACTTGGTAAGGCTTTTGGTGCTAGAAGCCATGTTGAATGTGATACTTTAATTCTTGATGAACTATCTGCTAGTGATACTATTCCGCTTAATATGGGATGTAATTCTGATATCTATCTTGAACATGAAGCTAGTGTTTCTAAAGTTAATGAAGACCAATTATTCTATTTAATGAGTAGGGGTTTAACTGAGGAACAAGCTACTAAGATGATTGTAATGGGATTCATTGAACCGTTCTCAAAAGAATTACCAATGGAATATGCAGTTGAACTTAATAGATTGATTGATTTGTCTATGGAAGGATCTATCGGTTAACTAAAAGGCCTTAGGGCCTTTTTTATTGTTGACAAAACTTGAAAAATGGATTAAACTATAAATAGGAATGCAAACGATTCCGAAAAAATATGGTGAATTATGACAAAGAATAAGAAGGATATACTAGAGCTTATTCAAAATAGCACTAAGCATTTAACAGCTGAAGAAATCTATTTTGAAATAAAAAAAATAAATAAGAATATATCACTATCAACAGTGTATCGTAATTTAGGACTTCTTGAAGAAGAAAAAATGATTAAAAGATACAATGTTAGTGATAATAAATTTATCTACGATAAATCTATTATTCCTCATGCACATGCAGTAAATGATGACACTGGTGAGATTATGGATTTAGATATCAAAGATTTAGATAAAAAATTGGCTCCGTATATAAATGGCAAAATCTCGTTTTATGAACTTGTAATTCACTATAAAGATTAGAAAGAAGGATTTAATATGACTACTGTAGAACAATTAAAAGGTACTCAAACTGAAAAGAATTTACAAACTGCATTTGCTGGAGAATCTCAAGCAAGAAACAAATATACTTATTTCGCATCGGTAGCTAAAAAAGAAGGATATGAGCAAATAGCTGCTATATTTGAAGAAACTGCTTTAAATGAAAAAGAACATGCTAAAATGTGGTTTAAGTATTTAGGTGGTATCGGTACAACAGCTGAAAACCTAAAAGCAGCTGCTAGTGGTGAAAACTATGAATATACTGATATGTATAAAGAATTTGCTGAAACAGCTGAAAAAGAAGGATTCAAGGATCTAGCATTTAAGTTCAGAGCTGTTGGTGAAATTGAAAGAAGCCATGAACAAAGATATTTACAATTACTTGATAATATCAATATGAAGGCTGTATTTGAAAAGAGCGAAGAAAAGATGTGGAAGTGTAGAAACTGTGGTCATCTTGTAATTGGTAAGTCAGCTCCAGCTGTATGCCCAGTATGCAATCATCCTCAAAGCTACTTTGAAGTTGAAGCTAAAAATTACTAATTAAATAAATAACTATAAGGTGATACTTAATTTAAAGTATCACTTTTTAAATGCCCACCCTTATAGCACTTAATTTTATCTTATGATATAATTAATTATCTTTTTAAGGATGTGATATTAATGAATAAAGCAACTACGGCTCAACGTTTTGTAGCCTATGTTATTGATTTAATTATAATATTTATTGTTTTTGCAATATTTTCTCATATAGTTGAAGGTATTATTAAATTACCTGAATTAACTGACAATTTAATAAATCTAATGCCAGATAATCTTAAAACAGCTTATAATAAAGGCTCTTATTCTTTTATCTTAGAACTATATAGTAATTCTGATTTAATGAAAGAATATAATGAATGGATGAATATTATAGATGTTAAAGCATTTTATAATGACTATAATAAAGCTTATTTTACAATTCTTGGCTTTGATGTAGTATTCTTATTTATTGAATGGATTATCTACTTTATTATTATTCCGCTTCATACTAAATATCAAACTGTCGGAAGATTATTCATGAAAATTAGATTGGTATCTAATATAGATGATAGTTTAAGTTATGGACAATTATTTAAAAGAGAAATTCTAGCCACACTATTTATATCATTCTTTAATTATATATTTTTTGTTCCTTTAATTATTAATATAGTTTATATTGCAAAAAGAAATGCTAGTTTAAATGATATGTTTGCACGTACTACTCTAGTTAGACTAGATAGAAAGGACAAATCTAATGCATAA
Source organism: uncultured Eubacteriales bacterium (assembly GCA_963605425.1). Taxonomy (GTDB): domain Bacteria; phylum Bacillota_I; class Bacilli_A; order Acholeplasmatales; family Anaeroplasmataceae; genus JAEELC01. Next base: position 11,262 of record CAVCUQ010000007.1, on the reverse strand, counting down.
TTTTATATTATTAACTAAAGATAATATTAATCTTAGTGTATTAAAAGAATTCTTAAATTCTCTATTTAAAATTTATGAGGTAAAAGAGATTGATAATTTCTATTTAATACTTCATTCTAGTTCTGATTCATCTCTGTTAAATGATGCATTTAATTCATATATTTGTGATACATATGAAAATGTTAAGGTTTATTTTGGGTATTCAAATAAAGAAGAAGATAGAAACATAGAAATAGATATCATTAGTAAATATTTTAATAATGAATTAACTAATACTATTTATGATTTAAAACAATTAATTTTAGAGCTAAATTTAATTAGTGAAGATATAGAGAAAATAGTATTTAAGAAATATTATAATAATTATACAATGTATAACACTTTAAAGGTTTTCTTTTTAAATAATATGAATACCTTGAAAAGTAGTAAGGAACTTTATATGCATAGAAATACATTAATTAATCAATTAGATAAATTCTTTGAAATAACTAATTTTGATCCTAAACAATTTACAGATGCATATATTTTATATAGTTTAATTAAGTAGCTTTATGGCTACTTTTTTAAATTTTATTTTATAATTTTTATAATGCTATAAATAATTAAATATTATAAGCAAATCACTTTAAATATTATTTTTTAATGCTATAATAGTGTCAAATGTAAAGAGGTGTTTAAAGTGTTAAAAAAAGAAGATGCTAAAAAAGTACTTGATAACTGTCTTACAACTGGGGCAGATTATGCAGAAATATTCTATGAGGATACTTATAAGAATACAATCAAAATTCTATCAGACAGAGTAGATTCTATTTCAACTGATGAAACTTATGGTGTTGGTATTAGAATATTAAAGGACCTTGAAGAGGTTTATGGTTATACAAATGATACAAGTTTTGATTCTATGATGGAATTATCTAGCAAACTTGCAAAATCTTTTAAAGGAGAAAGCCTTGGTATTAAGTTTGAATTAAAAGAAGAAACTGCAAAAGGCGGAGTAGATATTAAGAGAGCTAGTAAGGATGTTAGTTATGATGAAAAATTACCACTTCTTTGGACTGTATATCATACAATAAAAGACTATAGTCCTATTATTGTTCAAGCAGTTAGCCAATTAATGGAAGTTACTCAATATGTAACTATAGCTACTAGTGAAGGTAAGTTTGTTCATGATGTAAGAAACCAAAATAGAATTACTGGTCAAGCTATTGCTAAAAAAGATGGTAAGAGTCAATCTAATGGTAATTCTATTGGATGTAATGCACCATTTGATTATTACAAAGATAAAGATCTAGTTGCTTTTGCAAAAGACATAGCTCATGACGCTGTCGAAATGGTAGACGCTCCTGACATGGTTGGTGGTGTATATCCTGTAGTTATGCACAATGGTTTTGGTGGAGTATTATTCCATGAAGCTTGTGGTCACTCACTTGAGGCATCTAGCGTTGCTTTAGGTCTTTCTGTATTTAGTGGTAAGAAAGGTACAAAAATCGCTTCTAGTATTGTTAATGCGGTTGACGATGGAACACTTACTGATGAATGGGGTTCAACTAATGTTGATGATGAAGGTCATCAAAGCCAAAGAAATCAACTTATCACAAATGGTATCTTAACTAGTTATATGATTGATAAGAAGAATGGAAGAAGAATGAAAGAAGAAGCTACAGGTTCATCACGCCGTGAATCTTATAAATATTCTCCTACAAGTCGTATGACTAATACATTTATTTGTAATGGTACTGATAAATTTGAAGATGTTATTAAAGATACTAAATATGGTCTATTTGCTAAATCTTTAGGTGGTGGTTCAGTTAATCCTGTAACTGGTGAATTTAACTTTGCAGTTAATGTTGGTTATATGATTGAAAATGGTAAGATTACAACTCCAGTTAAAGGTGCTACTCTAATTGGTAATGGTGCTAATGCCTTATTAAATATTGATAGAGTATGCGATAATCAAACATTCGGTCATGGTGTCTGCGGAGCTTCTAGTGGTTCTGTATTTGCAAATGTAGGTGAACCTACAATTAGAATCCTAAATATGACTGTTGGTGGTAACGGGGGAACAAACTAATGAATTTTAAATTATTAATTGATAAATGTTTAAATAAAGGTTTTACTGATGTAGAAGTATATTCTATGTCAAATAAACAAGAATCTATTAACTTATTTAATTATGAAGTTAATGAAAATAAAGTATCTGTATCTAATGTTTATTCTATAAGAGCTATTATTAATAACAAGTGTGTATCAACATATGTTGAAAATGTTAGTGAAGAAGAATATGACAAGATAGCTGAAAGACTATACACTCAAAGTAAATATCTAGAAAATACAGATTCAACTGATTTATATGAAGGTGATGAAGAGGTTGATTTATCTTATAATTTAGAAAATGATTTTGCATCATATTCTAAAGATAAACAAATAGAATTCTTAAAAGGAATTGTAAAGAAGGCTTATGATTCATCTGATTTAGTATCTAATGTTGTAGCTAAAATAGCTTTTTCAACTGTAAAGAAAACTATTTTAAATAATAAAGGATTAAATAAATCGTATACTAAATCTTTTGGCTTTATTATGATAGATGCAGTTGTTAAGAAAGGTGAAGACACAAGAGGAGAATATGGTTATACATTCTTTAAAAATGTAGCTGATATTGATGTAGATAAGCTACTTAATGATTCGGTTGTAACAGCTATTTCAACTTTAGGAGCTAAGTCAGTAGAAACTAAAGCTTATAAGACTGTTCTTTCACCTGAATGTATGATTACACTATTAAATGCTTTTAGTATGCATTTTAGCGCTGAATCAGTTATTCAAAAGATGAGTGCTTTTGATTCTAAACTTAATACTAAGGTATTCGGTGATAATATTACCTTAATTGATGATCCATTTAAAAATGAATTTAATGTGACTCCATTCGATGATGAGGGTGTTAAAACATATTCAAAAGAAATTGTTTCAAATGGTGTTTTAAATACCTTTATGCATAATAGAACTACTGCAAAGGTGTTAAACTCAAAGACTACCGGAAATGGCTTTAAACCTAGCATTAAATCTAGTGTAGGTGTTAGCCCTTCTAATTTATACTTAAAGGAAGGTACTAAATCACTTGATGAAATATTTGAAGAAGTTGGAAATGGTATCTATATTACTGGTTTTGACGGAGCTCATGCCGGAATTAATCCTGTATCAGGTAATTTTAATTTAAAGTCCAATGGTTACTTAATTGAAAATGGTAAGAAGTCTAGACCGGTAACTCTAATTATTGTATCAGGTAATTTCTTTGATATGATGAATGATGTAGCTTGTATAGGCTCTGATTTATATTTTGAAGAAAACATCGGATCACCTTCAGTCTTTATTAATAAATTAAATGTTTCAGGTAAATAGTTACATCTTTTATTAATTCTCAAAATATATTATACTCTAGTAAAAAGGGTGAATTTATATGAGTAATTATTTGCTAAACATTATAATCAGTTTTGGAAGTATGTTTCTAACTTGTTATTTAATATATTGGTTTGTTGGTTTATTCCACTCATCTAATGGTAATAAGATAGCCTTTATATTAATAACGCTTGATGTATTGCTTCATTTATTAAGTCCTATTGAAGGCCTAATTAACTATAATAAGTATATAGAAGATATGGCAAATCAAGGCTCAATTGTATCTAATGATGAGATGATTGAAACTATTTCTTATCTGATCGTAAACATTATTATAGATATAGCTGCTTACTTTACTTTTGTATATTTATTTTATGCAGAATTTATCATCTTCAAATCTGCACGTGCTAAGCAATTTGAAAGAGAATATCAAGGGAAGAGTAATTTTGTTTTATATTTATCAAGAGCGATAATGATTATTCTTGCTTTACTATCATTAAGCGGAGCTATCTTATTATTTATAGTATCTAAGAGTAAATACGTAATTATAATAGGTTTGTTTTTAATTGCCTTAACTATCTTTATATCTTATTTATTTGTTCGCACATTTAAAGGGGTTAAAAAAGGTGTTAAGGTTAGAACTAAACAAGATAAGATAACAAATTATTATTTTATAATTATAACTGATGAGGAAACATATCTATTTGAAGGTAATTCAAATAAATCCTTTAAAGAATCCTTAAATCATTTTGATGATAATTATTATATTGATGAATATGGATATATTTATGGGCTTGATAAAAGAATAATCTATGGTCTAAAGGTTGATAGATTAAATGAAGACCTAGTAGCTAAGCTCGATATGAATAGAATTTATAATGATAAACTTATAAATATACTTTCAGGTTTAGATAAGATTAATCAAAAGATTATTACTGTAGATGAAGACTACAATGTAATTAAAGAAGAGAAAAGATAGTGTAAAAGCTATCTTTTTTTGTGCTTATTTTTCCTTTATAATTTGTTTGATGGGTATAAGATATAATTAGGTGATAATAATGGATAGATATTTTAGTGAATTTAAACCATATGGAGATGGTGTTAGAAATGATGCTTTAACATTAAGCAAGGCTATTAAAGAAACCAGTTTAAATCATGATAGATTAATAATAGAAGAAGGTATATATAAGTGCGGTACTATTTATTTAACTAGTAATTGCAACATATATCTTAAAAAAGGTGCTATTATTAAGCTTAGTGATAATGACGAAGATTTTTATTTATTTGATTCTAAAAATAAAGTGATAACAAGAAATACCTGGGAAGATTGTTTTTATAACGGTAAGCCTAGTAAATACTTTATTTATGGATTGAATTTAGAAAATGTAACATTAGACGGAGAAGGTGTTATAGATGGTTCTGAAGAGTTATTCTATGGAACTATCACTAAATATCATATTGAAGGTGCTTTTTATCCTCGGACTCCGTTAATTTATATTGAAAATTCTAAGAATGTTAACATATTAAACCTATCTTTAGAGCGTTCAGCCTTTTGGACTGTACACCTTGTTGGTTGTGAAAATGTTTTAATTGATAGTGTTAGAATTAATAATAACCCTATCTTTACAAATAGTGATGGAATAGATCCTGACCACTCAAAGAATGTTAAGATTAGAAATTGCATTATTTCTTGTGCAGATGATTGTATTGTGTTAAAGACTACTAATTATTCTTTAAAATATGGAGCACTAGAAAATATAGAAATATCTAATTGCATTTTAAAGAGCACATGTGCAGCTATTAAGATTGGTACTGAATCTTTCTCTAACTTTAAAAATATTTATGTTCATGATTGCAATATTATTGATACTAATAGAGGTATTTCACTAATGCTTAGAGATGGTGGAAGCATATTGAATGCTAGATTTGAAAACATTAGTATACAGTCTCATCTAGTTTCACCTTTAAACTGGTGGGGAAGAAGTGAACCTATTTCTGTTACTAATATAAAAAGAAACAATGATAGTCTTTTAGGAAAAGTAGATAATGTAATATTTAAGAATATTGAATGTAATAGTGAAAATGGAGTAACAATAGTAGGAGAAAACTTAGGTAATATAACTTTAGATAATATTAATCTAACAAAAGAAAATAAAACCGATTGGCCTAAGAAAGATTTAGATTTAAGACCTAGTGTATGTAATGTAGTAGAAGGAAGTTTCCATGATTTATATATTAAAGGAAATCCTAATCTTCTAATTAATAATTGTAATTTTAAAGATATAGTTAAAGATTAAACATTGTGCAATTTGCACATTTATTTAATTACTAGAAAAGACTAAAATAGAGTTACATTATGGAGGAATATTTATGGCAACTTTAAGCTTAAGAAATATTAATAAGATTTACCCTAATGGTACTCAAGCAGTATTCGATTTCAATCTTGAAATTGATAACAATGATTTCATCTGCTTTGTAGGACCTTCTGGATGTGGTAAATCAACAACTTTACGTATGATCGCTGGTCTTGAAGATATTTCGAGTGGTGAATTATACATTAATGACAGACTTGTTAATGACGTTCCATCTAAGGACAGAGACATTGCAATGTGTTTCCAATCATATGCGCTATATCCACATATGTCAGTTGAAGACAACCTAGCATTTGGTCTAAAACTTAGAGGTGTAGACAAGAGAGAAATTAACCACCGTGTTAAAGAAGCAGCTAGAATTCTAGGACTTACTCCTTATTTACAACGTAAGCCAAGAGAATTATCAGGTGGTCAACAACAACGTGTAGCTTTAGGTAGAGCTATTGTAAGACATGCAAAGGTATTCTTAATGGATGAACCTTTATCAAACCTAGATGCTAAACTTCGTGTTTCAACTCGTGGTGAATTAATTAAATTACACAAGAGATTAAATGCAACTACTATTTATGTAACACATGACCAAATCGAAGCTATGACAATGGCTACTAAGATTGTAGTTATGAAACTTGGTAGAATTCAACAAGTTGGTGTTCCAAATGAAGTTTATATGCATCCAGCTAATGTATTCGTTGGTGGATTCATCGGTACACCTCCAATGAACTTCATTAAGGGTAAGATCGGTAGCGATAACTTCTTCACTTGCGAAGATGGTACTAGAATTGAAGTTCCAGCTGGTAAGATTGAATTAGTTAAGGAAAAAGGATATTATGACAGAGAACTATACTTAGGTATTAGACCTGAAGATATCCATGATGAGACTCAACCTATCTTATTTGAAACATATCCAAATGCTGTAGTTGATTGCAAAGTTAAGATTTCTGAATTACTTGGTTCTGAAACAAATATCTACACTGAAGTTGGTGGATGTTCAGTAATTGCATCTGTTCCATCTCGTGGTGATTTAACTTTCGATTCTATGGTTAAATTAGTATTCGATATGAACAAGTGTCATTTCTTTGATGTAGAAAGCGAAATGAACATCGAATTATTATAATATGTTAGGTCTCCTTAGGGAGGCCTTTTATATTTAATTTTAAAATTTAAGTCTTATAACGACTTTTATTTTATATATTTTATTTACTCATAAAAATAAAAATGATATAATAAATGCGAAGTGGGTTTCACTTATATTTATACGGAGGAATATATTATGGCTAAAAAGGTTGTAACTGATTTAGATGTACGTGGTAAAAAGGTTCTAATTCGTGTTGACTTTAATGTACCTATGAAAGATGGTAAGATTACTGATAATACACGTGTTGTAGCTGCTTTACCAACAATAAAATATGTAATTGAAAATGGTGGAAAGGCTATTGTTTTCTCACACCTTGGTAGAGTTAAGACTCTAGAAGATATTAAGAAGAATGATATTGCACCTGTTGCAGTAGAACTTGAAAAAGAAATCGGAAAGCATGTAACTTTCGTAAACGCTACTCGTGGTAAAGAACTAGAAGATGCAATTAATAATATGAAAGACGGAGAAATCGTTATGTTTGCAAATACTCGTAACGAAGATTTCGATGTAACAACTAATACAGAAGTTAAGAAAGAAAGCAAGAATAACGCAGAACTTGGTGCTTATTGGGCAAGTCTTGGTGACTTATTCGTAAATGATGCTTTCGGTACTGCTCACAGAGCTGCTGCTTCAAATGTTGGTATTGCTAGCCACATTGGTGAAGGTAATACAGCTGCCGGTTTCTTACTAGATAAGGAAATTAAGTTTATCGGTGGAGCAGTTGATTGCCCTAAGAGACCTTATGTTGCTATCATGGGTGGATCTAAAGTATCTGACAAGATTGGTGTTATTGAAGCTTTAATTGAAAAGGCTGATAAGGTATTAATCGGTGGAGCTATGATGTTCACTTTCTTAAAGTCAGAAGGTAAGAACATTGGTGCTTCTCGTTGTGAAGATCAAGAATTTGTTGACCTAGCTGCTTCACTTTTAAAGAAAGCAAATGGTAAGATTGTTCTTCCAGTTGACTCTGTTGTTAACAAGGCTTTCGAAGATACTAAAGGTGTTGCAAAGTCTGTTGATGAATTTGCAAGTGATGACATGGGACTTGATATCGGACCTAAGACACTTGAATTATTTGCAAAAGAATTAGCTGGTGCTAAAACTGTTGTTTGGAATGGACCTATGGGTGTATTCGAAATGAAGAATTACGCTGCTGGTACTATTGGCGTTTGTGACTTACTTGCTAAATTAACTAGCGAGGGAGCTTCTACAATCATCGGTGGTGGTGATTCAGCTGCAGCTGCTAATCAATTAGGATATTCAGATAAGGTATCTCATATCTCTACAGGTGGTGGAGCTAGCCTTGAATATCTAGAAGGTAAGGAATTACCTGGTATTGCTTGCGTATCAGACAAGTAATAAAAAATAAGAAAAAGAAAAAGGAATAAAAGGAGAGTTTTAAATATGGAAAAGACAATATTAGTAAAAAGTACTGTAGGAATTCATGCTAGCTTAGCTGCTAAAGTTGTTCAAGCTGCTTCTAAGTATAATGTAGACATCACTTTACATTATCATGATAAGGTAGTAGACGTTAAATCAATTCTAGGTTTAATGAGTCTAGCAGTTCCTCACGGTGAAAATGTAGTAGTTGTTGCTCAAGGAGATCAAGCTGAAAAAGCTATCGATGAGATTGCATCTATTCTAGAAAAGTAAATTTTAACGGAGGGACCTATGCGTAAACCAATAGTAGCCGGTAATTGGAAAATGTATAAAACTCGTGATGAAGCTATACATTTTGTCTACGATGTAAACGATGAGGTTCCAAACAAAGATGAAATAGAAACCATAATTTGCGCTCCAGCAATTTTACTTCGTTGCTTAACTAGAAGACAAGGAGAAAATTTACGTATTGGAGCTCAAAATATGCACTATGAAGAAGAAGGAGCGTTTACAGGTGAAATTTCTCCTAAAATGCTTACTTCAACTGGTGTAAATTATTGCATCATAGGACATAGTGAAAGAAGACTATTTAATGGCGAGACAGAAACAGATGTTAATCACAAGATTAAAGCTGCTTTAAAACATGGTATTACTCCAATTGTTTGTGTCGGTGAAACTCGTGATCAATATGAACACTCAGATACTGATTATATTTTAGGTTTGCAAGTACGTCTTGCAATAAAGGATTTAACAAGTGACGATATTTTAAAAATTATTATTGCTTATGAACCTATATGGGCAGTTGGTGCTAAACAAAGTGCACCAGCAGATATTGCAGACCAAAAATGTGGATTTATTCGTAAAATTATCGCAAAACAATATGGTGAAGATGTTGCAGATAAGGTAAGAATTTTATATGGTGGTTCAGTAAATAAGACTAATTATGAAGAACTAATCCGTAAAGAAAATGTCGATGGTGCCTTACTTGGAAGAGCTTCACTTGATCCAGATCATTTCCTAACAATTTGTGAAATGACTAAAAAATATTTAGATGAATTAAAAAACACTCAAGGTAAATAACCCTGGGTGTTTTACTACTTATTATAGCGTTTCATACTTGCTTCATAGATTAGAATTGAACAAGCAACTGAAACATTTAATGAATTATTAGATCCATACATTGGAATAAAAACTTTTTCATGTTTATGATTATACCAATCACTATTAATACCAAATCTTTCATTACCAACTACGATTGCAATCTTACCTTGATAATCGTATTTTTGATAATCTAAACCAAGATTAGGTTCACCTAAGAAGATAGTATAACCATTATCTTGTAAGAAGTTTAAAGTATCAATATAACTAGCCTCTACTGTTGGAATAATTAAATTACAACCTCTACTAGATGAGACTAAAGAAGGATTATTAGCTTTTGTAATAGAATCAACTAAAATTAAACCATCTACCTTAGCTGAATCACAAGTTCTATAGATAGTACCAATATTACCTGGAATTTCAAGAGAATCACAAACTACTAAATAATCTAAATTTTTTAAATCATTAAGTTTTTTTAGATTTAAGTCTATGATTGCAAAAACTCCGGCACTATTTTCTTTTCTCTTTAAACTATTAATATTTTTAGCAGATAAGATAAAAGTATTTCGAGCTTTAGTTTTTAAAAATTCTATATCTTTTTTGGTATCTTCATGATATTCTATTTCATTTGAATAGAAGAGCGAAACAATATTAATATTATATTTTTTAGCTAGTCTTAAAACAGATATATCGTCAGTAGCTGTTAAAGTATCTTTTCCTTTACTAAGAAGTTTTTTTAATTCTTCAAAATGAGGATCTTTATTTGAAATCAATTTTTCCATAATTATTCTTGTGTTTTAAGCACATATTCCTTTATTTTAGTAAAAGTTTCATCAGATATGATATGTTCAATACGACAAGCATCATTTTCAGCTACTTCTTTACTGATACCAAAAGATACAAGTAATTGAGTTAAATATTTATGCTTTTCAAAAACGCTATTTGCAATATTGTATCCTTTTGTAGTTAAATGAAGTGAATTATCAGGTAATATTTCAATAAAACCTTCATCCTTCAAATGCTTAACAGCTACACTTACACTAGCTCTAGTAAAATTTAATTGATTAGCTACATCAATAGATCTAACTTTATCTTCACATTGTGATAATCTCAATATTGTTTCAAGATACATTTCTTTTGATTCATGAGTTTCCATAATTATTACTCCTTTTTTGAAAAATATATTAATGATTATATCATAAATTATTAGAAAATAGAATTAAGATACGTTTTAAATTTATCTTATTTTCTTAAAAAATCTAAGTCAGGTAATTAATCATTTTCAATAATTTATTTAAGCATATATGAAAGTTTTCTGAATCTTTTATTTGATACAGCATGTGATTTTGTATTTTAAAATAGGAAATTTAGCGTAAGGATAGGTTTTAATTAATTTATCTCTATATTTAAAATGATCTTCAATACTTCCAAATTAAAAATATATCTTTTCCAGCATGGCTTTATTTAAATTTTTAAAATGTTCTTAACAAGGTTATCGTTCATTTGCTTTTTTATATTTGAATATTTTATAAATATTTACTAACCTATCATCGTAATCACACTAAAGTGTTTTTAAAGCCAGTTACACCCATTACATGAAAAAATATAACATTAGGGTTATTGATACCACCTAATCTTTTAAATTACATATTATCATCATTTATATGTTAGTTTTCTATAATAAAAAAATTATTCTATTTATAGAATTTAATAAAGGAAGAAGAATTAATTTGTGGTAGAACCCGAGTTTGCCAGTTAGAAAAAAAGAAAATCACTAGAAAATGCCTTATCTAGTGATTTTTTTGAATATTATATTAAAATTTCGTTTGTTATTTTATGTACCTACATTTGTACCTACAGTCATAATTTTATTCCAACTTTTATATG
>CAVCUQ010000006.1:68067-69705 GCA_963605425.1 uncultured Eubacteriales bacterium | reverse complement strand
CATCATGTCTTCCTTTTATTTCTAGAGTTTCTATTTTATTATCTTTAAAATTAAAAGTTTCTTGAGGCACTCCAATACTTGCTGTAGGTTTAATAAAGATATTAACTATAATATCATTACCATTAGTAATACCACCATTAATACCACCATTATTATTAGTTTGAGTTTTACCATCTTTAGATATAATTAAATCATTGTATTCTGAGCCATATAAGGTTTCACCTTCAAATCCAACACCAAAAGATACACCTTTTACAGCACCGATTGAATAAAGTAGATGGGATATATTTGATTCTACTGAATCAAAGAATGGCTCACCTAATCCCTTATCTACATTAGATACTTTAACAGTAATAGTACCTCCTACAGAATCTCCTCTATTTATTGCTTCTTCTACTATATCTTTAAATTTAGAAGAATCACTGCAGCCCTTAATACTTTTAATTTTAGATTCAAAATTAAAATTTAATATCTTTTTAGCTATAACACCAGCCGCTACAATCCCGCAAGTAAGTCTTCCTGAAAAAGGTCCTCCGCCACGATAATCATTAAATCCATTATATTTAACACTTGCTGCGTAGTCAGCATGTCCTGGACGAGGTGATGCAATTAAGTTATCATAATCTCTATCATTAACATTTTCATTTAAGAATTTAATTAAGATAGGAGCTCCTGTTGTGAAGCCGTTAAATATACCACTTTCAATAATAGGTTTATCTGATTCTTTTCTTGTAGTTGTACCTTTAGCATTTGGTTTTCTTCTATCTAAATCAGTAAGAAAATCTTCTTCTTTTAAAGGCATACCTGCAGGAACGCCGTCAATTAAACATCCAACAAGATTTCCATGAGATTCACCAAAGATTGATACTTTAAATAAGTTACCATAAGTATTCATTATATTAACCCCTTAAATTTTCTATATAATTTAGCTAAATCTAGTTTATAGTCTCCGCTAATCCAAAATTCTTCACTCTTAACACCTTGAAGAAATAACATCATAAGTCCGCCATAACCATGTTTACTCTTATTAACTAAAACAGTTTTTAAAGGATTGAATATTATATCTACAACTGTATCAATTCTTTCTATAATATCATCATCTAAAGGACAGTCAAAAATATTTGGATACATTCCAACCGGAGTAGTATTGATAACTAAATCAACTGATCTTCTTTTATAAAACTCTTCATAAGATATTTCATCAGCTTCTTTAGGATTTCTTGATACTCTTGTTACAAATCCTTTCATATCAATTAAAGCTTTTCTAACAGCTAGACTTGCTCCTCCAGTACCTAAGACAAAACACTCTTTATTTTTAGGAAATACCTTATAATATTCAAGTTCACCTTTAAAACCATAATAATCAGTATTAGTACCAATAGCTTTACCATCTTTTAAATAGACAGTATTTACAGCGCCAATTTCACTTGCAATCTCATCTACTTCATCTAAATATTGCATTATTTCAATCTTATAAGGAATTGTAACATTAAAACCGTTGAATTCTCCAGCTTTCAATTTTTTAACATATAAAGGTAGTTCTTCTTTAGTTATTTCAAGAAGTACATAAGATCCATCTATACCTTTTTCAGTCATTAAAAACTTATGTAATAGAGGAGAATAACTATGTCCTAGTTT
>CAVCUQ010000006.1:66316-67775 GCA_963605425.1 uncultured Eubacteriales bacterium | reverse complement strand
TTTATTCATAGGATATATTACCTCCAAGTTTTTCAAAATCTTTAAAGAAATTAGGATAGCTCTTATTTATAGCTTCTGCATTAGTAATTACAACTTCATTTGATATTGTAGCACATATTGCAAAAGCCATAACTAGTCTATGGTCATTATGAGAATCAACTATACCACTTCCATATACCTTATTACCATTAATAATCATAGTGTCGCTTTCTTCTTCAATATTAAATCCTAATTTATTTAGCTCTTCTTTAACACATGTTATTCTATCGCATTCTTTAATTCTAAGACGCGATGCATTTGTAAGCCTTGATGTACCTATTGTACTGTTAAGAAGTACACACAAAATAGGTCCTAAATCTGGTGTGTTAGATACATCTATATCAAGGGATTTAAATGTACCAATACCAGAGCTATATAAGTTATCTTTAAATATTACCTTAGCACCAAAAGATTCTAAATAATTAAGTATAGCTTTATCTCCTTGAAGAGAATTAGGATTCAAATTCTTTAATTTTACATTAGATCCTAATGCATCAGCTACAAGGAAGAATGCTGCTTGGCTAAAGTCACCTTCACATACATAATCACAAGGAATATATTTTTGACCACCTTTAATATAATAACAATTATCTTTAAAGGTAATATTAATACCAAACTTAGATAATATATCTAAAGTTAAATCGATATAAGATTTAGATTCTAACTTAGTTGTTATTTCAATTATAGAATCCTCATCTATTAAAGGAAGTGCAAATAAAAGACCAGTTATAAACTGACTAGATACATCTCCTCTAATCTTATATCTTCCGCCTTTAAATGTACCTTTTATAGTCAAAGGAAGATAATGTTCATCCTTTTTATAATAAATTCCATCTTGATTAAAGATTTCAAAATAAGGATCTAAAGGTCTATCGATTAATTTATTGTGTCCTGTTATAGTCATTTCTTTGCCAGTTAATACACATAATGGGATTAAAAATCTAGTTGTAGACCCAGATTCACAGGCATCAATCACATCTAATACTTTTGTAGGCATACATCCTTTAATATATAAAGTATCATTATCTTTTCTTATTATAGCTCCTAGGCTTTCCATAGCCTTAATAGTAGCTTCTATATCTTTAGAATAAGATACATTACTAATAACACTATCTCCTATAGCTAAACTAGCTGCTATAATAGCTCTATGTGTTAAGCTCTTACTAGATGGTACATTTAGAACTCCATTTAATAATCCTTTTTTAATTCTAACATTCATTTAAATCAATTCCTTTAATTTATTTTCATCAACTTTATAAATTACTGTACTTCCTAACTTATCTATTAAAATAAAGTTAACTACACCAGCTAAATTCTTCTTATCATAGACAGTCTTTTCTAAATATTTCTTATAATCATATTCTTTAGTAGGTAAATCATATAAAGATAGTATCTTATAGGTATCACTATATAAAGATTC
>CAVCUQ010000006.1:0-66033 GCA_963605425.1 uncultured Eubacteriales bacterium | reverse complement strand
CCATTAGAAAACTCTCTTTTATTTAGAGTATCTAATGTCTTAGGATCAATTAATACAAGTAATGGTTGTTTAAAAGCACCAATAATATTCTTTCTATCATAGAAATCAATACCACATTTACCACCAATAGATGAGTCCATTTGTGCAAGTAATGATGTAGGAATTTGGACATAAGGAACTCCTCTATAGATAGTAGAAGCTACAAAACCACATAAATCTCCGACTACACCCCCACCTAAGGCAATAAGTAATTCATTTCTTCTAACATCTAAAGAAATTAACTTTTGGCATACTTCTACATAGGTATCAAATGATTTACTTTGTTCACCATTCTTAACTATAACTGAATTAACAATATATTTTTTCTCTAATATTTTAGTTAATCTATCTAAATAGAAAGTACTAACTAAATCATCAGTTATTATATATACTTTCTTATTAGAATATACTTTCTCTATATATTCTAATGCCTTATCTAAAATACCATCTTCAATATACACTTTATAGCTATTAGTTTTAAGATTTAAATCAATTGTCTTCATTATTTCTTTTCCATCTTTTCTCTTCTAATTTTAGATTCTTCAAATATATCTTTTAAAGCTTCTTTATCGCAAGTTATTAAAGAAGTTTTAATTTTATCTAATTCATTTTCAAAATTATTAATTTCATCTATTAGATAATCTCTATTGCTTAAGAATAATTCACTCCATAAATCTTTATTGATTTTAGCTATTCTTGTTAAATCTCTATAAGAATCACCTATAAAATCATAGGTATCATCTTCGGTATCAGAATTAACTAGTGCGCAAGCTATAGCGTGAGCTAGCTGAGATGTATAGCCTACCATCTTATCATGCTTTTCCATTGAAATAATAGAAATCTTACCAAAGTTTAAATCTCTTGCAATACCTTTTAATACTTCTATTTCTTTTTCAGCATTTTGATAATTAATAATTAAGAAATTAGCTCCATTAAAAATCTTATTATCCGAATATTTAATTCCTTGTTTTTCTCTTCCTGCCATAGGGTGGTGTGAAATATAAGTGGCAGGTTTTGATAAAGCATAAGCTTCCTTTAAAAAATGTCTCTTAACACCTGATACATCAGTTATTATTTGTCCTTCTTTAAATAAATTATTATATTTCTTTAAGAAATCAAGTAAATCATATGGGTATAATCCTAGGATTATTAAATCACTTTTTTCAATAAAATCTTTAGCATCTATTGATCCTTCAGATATTATATTATTTTCTATACCATAAGAAATAGTTTCTTTCCTCTTATCTACGCCATAGATATAGTGTCCTTTTTCTTTTAATCCTTTTGCATATGAGGCACCTATTATTCCTAGTCCTACAATTAATATATTCATAAACTATAATCACCTTTTTATTAATAATAAATATATTATATAACAATTTTATAAATCTTTTTAGTGTTATAAGAAGAAAAATGGTCTAGATCTAGTCTAAACCATTAATTTTATTTATTTAATTACAATATTAACAATCTTCTTAGGTACTACAATAATCTTAACAATTTCATGTCCATCAGTATATTGTTTAATACGTTCACTTTGAAGAGCTATTTTTTTAACTTCTTCTTGATCTGTTTCAGCTTCAATTTCAAGCTTATCACGCATCTTACCATTTACAGATACAACATATGTTACTGTTGAATCCTTAGTTAAAGCTTCATCATAAGTAGGCCATGCTTCATAAGCGATTGTCTTATCATGACCAAGTTTTTCCCATAGTTCTTCACAAATGTGAGGTGCAATAGGTGATAATAGTTTAATAAATCCTTCAATGTATCCTTTATAAATAACATCTTGTTTATAAACCTCATTAACAAAGATCATAAGTTGTGAAATTGCAGTATTAAAGTTTAACGATTCATAATCATTTGAAACCTTTTTAACTGTTTGGTTATAAATCTTTTCAAGGTTCTTATTATAAGTATCAGTATATTTAGCTTTATACGCATCATCTGTTACAAGTCTATATACTCTTTCTAAGAACTTATGAGCTCCGTCTAATCCTGTTGTAGCCCAAGGTTTTGCGGCCTCAAGTGGTCCCATAAACATTTCATATAAACGAAGTGTATCAGCACCATAATCTCTTACTACATCATCAGGGTTAATAACGTTTCCTCTAGACTTACTCATCTTTTCGCCATTTTCACCTAAAATCATACCTTGGTGAACTAACTTTTTAAATGGTTCACTTACAGGTGATAATCCTTCATCGTGTAAGAAATTAGTCCAGAAACGTGAATATAATAAGTGACCTACAGCGTGTTCTGGTCCACCTACATATAAATCAACAGGAAGCCAATGTTTTAATAATTCTTGATTTGCAAATTCTTTATCATTATTAGGATCAATATAACGCATGAAGTACCAGCTTGAAGCAGCACTACCTGGCATAGTATTAGTTTCTCTCTTACCTACTTCACCAGTTACTTTATTAACATACTTTTTCCATTCTTCAGCATTTTCAAGTGGTGCAGTACCATTAACCTTTGGTTTATAGTCATCAAGAACAGGTAAAGTTAAAGGTAATTCATCTTCTGCTAGCAATTCATCATGATTTTTATAATGAACAACAGGAATTGGTTCTCCCCAATATCTTTGACGAGCAAATACCCATTCTCTCATCTTGTAAGTGATTTTCTTCTCACCTACATTATTGTCTTTTAACCACTTGTACATAGTTTCAAGTGCATCACTTTTATTTAATCCATTTAAGAAGTCAGAATTAATATGAAGACCATCTTCAGTATAAGCTTCCTTACTTATATCTCCGCCTTCTAGAACCTCTATGATAGGAAGATTGAACTTCTTTGCAAATGCATAATCTCTAGTATCATGAGCAGGCACAGCCATGATAGCACCAGTACCGTATGTAGCTAGTACATAGTCGGAAATCCAAATAGGAAGTTTAGCTCCGTTTACTGGATTAATTGCATAAGCACCAGTCCAAACACCAGTCTTTTCTTTATTATCACCTGTTCTATCAATTTCAGATTTGCTAGCAGCTAACTTCTTATATTCATTAACCTTATCTCTTTGCTCATCTGTAGTAATAAGGTCAACTAGTTTATGTTCAGGAGCTAGAACGCAGTAAGTAGCACCAAATAATGTGTCACAGCGAGTAGTAAATACAGTGATGTGCTCATTTGTACCCTCTACATTGAAATTAACATGAGCACCTACAGACTTACCAATCCAGTTTCTTTGCATTTCTTTAGTTGATAAAGGCCAATCAATTGTATCTAGACCATCAAGTAATTTTTCTGCATAGGCAGGAATATCAAGAACCCATTGTTTCATGTTCTTTCTTACAACAGGATATCCACCACGTTCACTCTTACCATCGATTACTTCATCATTTGCAAGTACTGTTCCAAGTTCTTCACACCAGTTAACAGGCATGTCAATTTGCTTAGCTAGTCCTTTTTTATATAATTGTTCAAATATCCATTGAGTCCATCTATAGTATGAAGGATCACAAGTTGAGATTTGTTTAGACCAGTCAAAAGAGAAACCTAAAGTTTTAAGTTGTCTTGTGAATGTTGCAATATTTTGATTAGTAAATCCTTCTGGATGATTACCAGTCTTAATTGCATATTGTTCTGCAGGTAGACCAAATGAGTCAAATCCCATTGGATGTAATACGTTAAATCCTTGCATTCTCTTCATTCTTGAAATGATGTCAGTTGCAGTATATCCTTCAGGATGACCTACATGTAAACCTTGTCCAGATGGATATGGGAACATATCAAGACAGTAATATTTAGGCTTTGAAAAATCCCATACATCAGTCTTAAATGTATCGTTTTCTGCCCAATATTTTTGCCATTTCTTTTCTATTTCATTATGATTAAATGTTTTATATTCCATAATAACACTCCTTAAAAAAGTTAAAATTATTTTATCACAATTTAAAATATAATAAAAGTTATTATCTATTTTTAGTTTTCCTTACTTTATGCTTTTTAGTTTTTTATTATCTTTCTTTTCAAAAATAATACCAAGACTTATAAAAAGTGAATATATAAATGGTATTAAAATAATAAATATAGCTAGATATTTTTTAAGTATTTCATCATTTATATAATAGATTAATAACATATGAATAAATGCAAAAGCTATAACTGCATAAAATGAAAACATACTATCATATTTACTACCTAGATACTCCTTTAATCTTATTTGTTTAATTAAAATAAATATTATATGAATTGATAATATTACATACCCAAAATAGATAAGGCTTGTAATATAGATAAAACGCATTAAAGCTTCATGATTTTGATTATTTAATAAAACAACTAGATAGATTATAAATCCTATTATTTGTGTAATAACTTCACCTACTATATATTTCTTCATAAAAGTCACCTTTTCTATTTTATCATACAATAAACTAAGTGGTAAAGGTTTATGAAATAAAAAAACTAGCATCATACGATGCTAGTAATATTGATATTAGAATCCGAAATATTCTTTAGCGTTGTTGTAACAAATATCTTCAACAATTTGACCTAAAGTATCTAATTCTTCTGCAGGATATTGACCTGATTCAACTAATTCACCAAATAATTGGCAAAGTAAACGTCTATAATATTCATGACGTGGGTAAGCAAGGAATGAACGAGAATCTGTTAACATACCTACAGATTGAGCCATTACGCAAACTTGCATCATAGCTTCCATATTTTGCTTCATACCATCTAATTGATCAAGGAACCACCAAGCTGTACCAACTTGAACTCTATTCTTAACTCCTTCTTTTTGGAAACATCCAGCAAGAACCATTAAAGCATAGTTATCACGTGGGTTTAGATCATATAGGATAGTCTTAGGAAGAGCGTCAGCACCATCTAGAGCACCTAGTAATTGAGATAACTTTTCCATGTATACTGCATCTTCAATTGCATCAAATCCTGTATCTGGTCCGATCTTCTTAAGCATAGACTTAGAGTTATTACGTAAAGCTCCGATATGGTATTGTTGAGTCCAACCATGTTTAGAATATTCTTTACCTAGGAATACTAAGATATATCCTTTGTAAATATCTTGTTCATGATCAGAAATAGCTTCGTTCTTTAAACCTTTCTTATATACAGCGTTAGCTTCTTCATAAGTTGCATCACAATAGTGAACAACGTCTAGAGCATGGTCTGATAAACGAGAACCCATTTCATGGAAGAAATCAATTCTTTCAGCTAAAGCACGAGTGAAATCAGATAATTCATTTAATTCATATCCAACTACCTTAGATAGTTTAGATACCCAGTCACCGAACCAGTCAAGTTCAACATTGATTGCCTTGTCAGGACGGAATGCAGGACGAACCTTAACCTTTAAAGTCTTATCTTCATTCATTAGTTTATGATAATGTAAATCATCAATAGGATCATCTGTAGTACAAACTGTATCTACATTGAACTTATACATCATTTCTCTTGCAGTTAAAGTTTCAAGTTTCTTGTTAGCTTCATTCCAAATCTTTTCTGCATTCTTCTTATTGATAATATCTTCAATACCGAAGTATCTTCTCATTTCAAGATGGCTCCAGTGGTATAGAGGATTACCAACAAAATAAGGCATAGATTCGCAGAATTGCATATACTTTTGATAATCACTTTCTTCTAAAGTCTTTCCTGGAACAACACCTGAAATAGAATCTTCAGAATAACCTCTAGCACGTAAAGCTCTCCACTTGTAGTGGTCACCATATCTGTCACCAGCACCAAGCCAAGCTTCTGCTAAATTTCTAAATTTCTTATCTTCATAAATTTCTTTTGGTTGAAGATGGCAGTGATAGTCAATAATTGGCATCTTTTCTGCATGTTCATGATATAACTTCTTAGCTGTTTCAGTAGTTAATAAGAAGTCTTTGTCCATAAAATCTTTCATATTTTAATGTCCTCTCTTTTGTTTTTTTTATAAAGTAACTCCGTCTTTAAAGATTGAAATCTCACGGAAGTTATTTTCTTCATTTTTAGCAAGTTTCTTACCGCTTGCAACATCACAAATTAAGTCAATGAAATCTTCAAGTAATTCATCCATTGTCTTATCTTCAATAAGTCTACCAGCATTGAAATCAATCCAGTTAGCTTTAGTTGTAGCCATTTGCGTGTTAGTAGCTATCTTAAGTGTAGGTACAAATCCACCGAATGGAGTACCTCTACCTGTTGTAAATAATACCATTTGGCAACCTGAAGCGGCAAGTGTTGTAACTGCAACAAGGTCATTACCTGGTGTAGATAGTAAGTTTAAACCATTATTTGAAATACGTTCACCCATTTCCATAACACCCATAACTTTTGCAGCACCACCCTTTTGAACACATCCTAGTGACTTATCTTCAAGAGTTGTAATACCACCGGCCTTATTACCTGGAGATGGATTATCATAGATAACTTGATGATGATTCTTAAAATATTCCTTGAAATTATTAATTAAGCTTACAGTCTTATCAAATGTAGCTTCATCTTTACAACGAGCCATTAATAATTTTTCAGCACCGAACATTTCAGGAACTTCACCTAATACAGTTGTACCACCATTTAAAGTGATAAAATCAGATAATCTACCTAGTAATGGGTTTGCAGTAATACCTGACATACCATCAGATCCACCACACTTTAAACCAATACGAAGTACTGATAATGGTTGTTTAGTTCTCTTATCATTCTTCATATTATCATAAAGTTCTTTAAGTAATTTAGTACCTTCACCGATTTCATCAGATACTTCTTGTAAAGTTAAGAACTTAACTCTCTTAGGATCAAAATCACCTAAAGTCTCTTTAAATACTGAAGCTTGATTTTCTTCACAACCAAGACTTAATACTAAAACACCACCACAGTTAGGATGCTTTACCATGTCTTGAAGATAGATTCTAGTTAATTCTAGATCTCCACCCATTTGTGAACAACCGAATGGATGATTAAAAGTATAAACTCCATCAATTGCACTTGTATCATAATTAGCTTTAAAATTATTGACAATATTTTGAGCTACACCTGATACACAACCAACTGTTTGAACAACCCAAAGTTCATTACGAATACCATATTCACCATTTTCTCTTGCATAAACTTCAACAGTTCTATCAGACTTATATCCTAAAACCTTAGGATACTTTGGTTCATACTTATATTCGATAATATCATCTAAGTTAGTAGCTACATTATGAGTATGTACATGTTCTCCGGCCTTAATATCGCAAGTTGCATGTCCAATAGGGTTACCATATTTGATTACATTTTCACCCTTTTTGATATCAACAAGTGCAACCTTATGTGCTTGAGGGATGTCCTCAAGTAATGTGACACCCTCTAGCACTTCATTTGCTTTAAAAGGTCTTAAAACAACTGCTACATTATCAATAGGATTAATAATAATGTAATCTTTCATTTTAATACTTCCTTTAATTATTTTTCAACAACGTTTTCGATTGCTTTACGCATACCATTTGTTTCAATTTCATATAGAGCGTTAGTTACATATTCGCTAACACCTTCAACTTTGTTTAAGTCAAGTTCCCAATGCTTTTCAAGACCTAAGAAGTCATGAACAATCTTAGCACAAGCTTCTTTAGAACCATCGAAGCCAGCCCATTCTTCTTTGAAGAAGTCTAGAGCCCATTGATCATCTTGCAATTTGATATCTTCCTTAACACCATTTACAACTCTTTCACCCTTATAGAAGGCAATTAAAGCTGCAAGTGAGAATAAAGCATGCTTAGGGAAGTTATGAGCTTCGATTGATTGTAAAATTGTAGGTAAGTCACGAGTTTTAAACTTAGTTACTGAATTTAAAGCAATTGACATTAATAGATGGTGAACGAATGGGTTTTCATAACGTTCAATAACTGAGTTTGCATATGCAACCATTTGATCATGAGGAATATTGATAGTAGGAATAACCTCATCGAACATGAAGTCTCTAGCATATTTACCAAGTTGAGGATCAGCCATAGTTTCAGCTACAGAATCAATACCAGCTAAGTAAGCAACTGGAACGATAACTGTGTGAGTACCATTTAAGATCTTAACTTTTCTTTGCTTATAAGGTACGATTGAATCAACGTATAATACGTTTAATCCTGCCTTAGGAGCTGGGAATACTTCTTCAAGAGCCTTAATATCGTCTCCATCAATGCACCATAAGTGGAAGATTTCACCAACAACCATTGAGTTGTCAACATAACCAAGTTCAGCTTCACATTCCTTAGCATTGTCTCTTGGGTATCCTGGAACGATACGGTCAACTAATGTGTTATAGAACTTATTAGCTTCAGTAATCCAAGAAATAAACTTTTCATCATAACCACAAGTATGAGCTAGTTTTACAACAACTTCTTTTAAAGTTGAACCATTATGGTCGATAAGTTCGCAAGGTAAAATATAAAGACCAGCTTCCTTAGAACCATTGAAATGATCATATCTAGCCTTTAAGAAAGCAAGTAATTTACCTGGGTATGACTTAGGAGTAGTTGTGAAGTCAGTATCAGTTTCATCATAAGCGATACCAGCTTCAGTAGTATTTGAAATAATGAATTGTAAGTCGCTTGACTTAGCATAGTCTAAATATTTGCTATACTCAGTGAATGGATCGATTAGATCAGAAATACAATCAATGATTTCATGAGTTCTAACCTTTTGTCCATCTTGCTTACCTTGTAAGTATAAAGTATAAAGACCATCTTGTTCCTTCATATCTTTAACTCTACCGAAAGGCATAGGTTGTACAACAGCTACATTACCATTGAATACACCCTTGTTATTCATTGTATTAATAATCCAATCGCAGAATGCTCTTAAGAAGTTACCTTCACCAAATTGAAGCACCTTTACTGGACGATTTACTCTTTTCTTTCCAGAAATTTTTTCATATAAATTTTGATTTAAGTTTTCCATATTTTCCTCCAAAAATATAAATCAAAGTCAAACGACTAAAACAAAAATTTTTAATCTTTGGCACTATTTAAATAATATCACTATTGCAATATTTAGTCAATTTTACATTATCAATAATAGTGGTAAAATTTACACAATTTAACTTATTTGTGATAAGTTTCATTATTATTAATTTTAAATGCTCTATAGATTTGCTCAAGAAGAATTAATTTCATTAATTGATGTGGAAAAGTCATCTTCGAAAAGCATAATTTATAGTCACATGTATCTATTACTTCTTTAGATAATCCAAGAGAGCCACCAATAATAAAGACAATATGAGAACTATTATAAGTTTGAATATCTCTTATTTTATCAGCTAGTTCCGGGCTTGTAAGCATTGCTCCTTTTAAATCTAAGGCAATCTTATAAGAATTTTGTGGAATAGCCTCAATAATCTTCTTTCCTTCTTTAATTTTAATAGCCTCATCTAGAGTATTATTACTCTTTTCAGGAATAGGTTCATCTTTCAGTACTATTTCTTTAACTTGAGCATACTTAGATATTCTTTTAGCATATTCAGCTATTCCATCAAGTAAATATTTTTCTTTTAATTTTCCTACTGAAATTATACTAATTGTCATATTTCATACTCCTTATTAGGTTCTTGTGATAAACATATAAGTTTAGTCTTCCCTAAAGTAACTCCTCTAGTGTTAAATACAGTTTGATAAGTAGATAAAGCCAGTTCTTCTGTATTACATTCTTCTGATAAATGGGCAAGGAAGAAATACTTACAATTTTCACCAATAACCTCACTTGCAATACAAGCACTATCTTCATTAGATAAGTGTCCTAAATCTGATAATACTCTTTGAATTTTATGGTAAGGTTTAGAGCAATTCATTTCAAGCAGCGGATCATGATTAGATTCAAATATATAACAATCTGCATTCTTAATTAATGGTATATATGATTCATTAACATAACCAGTATCAGTAATATAGACAAATTTCTTGTTTTCTAAATTAAAAATAAAACCTACCGGATCAGCTACATCATGAGAAACTTTAATAGTTTCAATCTCGATATCTTTAATCTTAAACCTATCCCTACTTTTGACAAATATAACTCTATTTAAATCAATCTTATCACGTGTTTTCTTATCTAATGCATTAAAGGTTCCTTCTGTTATATAAATAGGACATATAGTTGCGTTATAAAGTGGAAGAATACCTTTAACATGGTCAGAGTGTTCATGAGTTACAAGAATACCATCTAAATTTTCTAAATCATGCCCATATTTAGCCATATGTGATGACACCTTAATCTTAGAAAGCCCGCAATCAATTAAAAGACGAGTATTTTTACTTTCTAGGAAAGTAGAATTACCTTTAGAACCAGATCCAATTGATAATATCTTCATAATACCTCCTTAAAGAATAAAAGAAGCCCCTAAGGGCCCCTTATTAGTCTTCATCATAATAATAGTTTTCGCACTTAGATAAATCGCTTGTCCAATCTAGGTCAAACCATCCATAGAATTGGTCGCTTTCTTCTAATTCCTTAGAACTATCAACACTTGTTCTTACACTTGTTACATAATAAGAATAAGTATCCCATTTAGATGTATTTACACTTCCATCTTGGTTATAGAACTTTAATGATGTGAAATTACCATCTTTATAGTTTGCAAATCCATAGATTTGTTGAAGTAATCTATAATTTTGGAATGAACCATTTGTATATCTAGTCTTTACAGCACTAAAGTAAGTACTAACTGCAGTTGAAATGCTTGACTTTAAACCTGTTACACTAGAATTAGATTGATAGAAGTAAATGAATAATTGTTCGATAGATGCATAATCATCAGATGAATAACCAGATGCATAAGCAATCATATCATCACTAGTATCATCGCTCTTCTTTTCGTCAATAGTAACCTTTTGGTGTTCCCAGTTCTTATAGTCACTTGAACTTGATGAAGTATCAGATGAATATTCAAACTTACAGCTTGTAGGTTCAGTATATGAATATACATTTAGAATATGGTAACCATACTCTGTTAAGCAATAACCTAAATCGCTGAATTCACTGCTATATGGGTTAATTAAAACACCATCTTCATCGTCATCATTAATCTTATCTTGAAGAGCTTCATCATTTTCAATCTTATCTACTAAATCAGTTAAATAAGTTCTAAATTCCTCAACATAACTGCTAGCACTAGACTTAGTGATTTCACCTAAATCTTCTGAGTGAAGATATAAGTTGAATTCAGGATAAGCATTCTTGAAATCTTCCCATGTGTTATAGTTATATTCATTAGTTTGAAGATTATAAGTATAACCTACATTGTTAAATGTTTTAACAAGTTTAGCCATAGCGTCAACTGATTCATCAGAGATAACGGAAAGTTCATTAGTAATAAGCTTAGTTAATCTTTCAACAGCCTCATCAAACTTTGTAGCTAGGGCAGAATCCTTTTTAGCAAGTTCGGCTCTATACTTTCTAGGATCTTCAGTAGTACCTGTAATTTCAGGACAAACTTGAATAATTATATGATTTGCAGAAATCTTATAATATTGATCCTTAGTTCTATCTGCAAACTTTTTTAAATTTGCAAATAAATTATTATCGTCTACAAATGTAGTACCATGTTCACCAGCTGTATCAGTTACAAAGTAACCATAATAAGTTTTAAACTTAGATACTAAATCGCTTGCCTTTAAGTATTCAGCATAAACACTTTGAGCATCACTATCAGTACATGTTATACCATAGCTTAATACCATGTAGTTTGCAAGACCCATTGACTTGTCATAAGCAGTATTATTCTTCTTAAATGAGTTAACTACAGATTTAGCAGAATCATTATAAGAATCTTTTTCACTATCAAGTAAAATCTTAGTTAAGTCAGAATTTAATAAATACTTATATTCAAGTAATGTAGTTGCATATTCACTACCATGAATAGAATCTTGATATTCAAAGAAATCACTTACAGAATAAGAATATTCAGCAAGTTCAGTATCATCTGAGTCATCACCTAAAGTGAAATTATCTAATGTAACCTTAATTTTGAAGATCTTATCATTGTCAAAATTGCTTGTTAATGAATAATAATCAGAATATGAATTGTAGAATTTATTCTCATATACTGGATCATAAATTTCAATTTCAGACTTATGCTTTAAAATATTAGTAACTAAAGTATCACCTAATGTTTCGCTAGCCTTACCATCAATTAATTTATATTTGATGTATTCAGAAACTGTTGAAGCCTCGGTTCCATCATATTTTTTTAACTTATAGTAATCAAAGTCTGTACCAAGTTTATTTTGTAAGTCCTCTAAAGTTAAATTCTTAACTTGATCCCAATCATTACCTGATCCATCACCATAGTAATAATTAACTTTATTTCTATATACTAAATAGTATTGACCATCAATATTACGAGGAAGTGTAATAAATTCTCCATCTTTTAGACCATCATAAACGAATGTTTCAAGGTCTGATGAGAAATTGCTTGATAAATGGCTGTTATTTGCATCACTATAGAATATAGTCTTTTCTTCATTTTCACTATCGAAAGGATTTTCTACACTGATATTTGTTTCAGTTGTATAGTATAAATTATATAATGTTGCATACCATTTTTGAGCATTCTCTTCACTAGTTTCACTAGTTAAAGAATAACCAACCTTTTCATCAGTCTTAGCTTTAAACTTCTTAGCTTCAGCTTCGCTCTTAAATCTAACAACGATAGCTTTAGTTTGATTATACTTATAGTAAGTAGACTTGAATGATGATTCAATATCTTCATCATCGATTTGATAAGAGTTAGTTATTTCCTTATCATCATCATATGAATAGATTTTTTCTTTTTCATAGTTATTTAAAACAAAGTCTCTAGCGTAGTTAGTTAAAGCTACTGAATAACTATATTGATCTTGCAATTTAGTAATAATAGTTTCAGGGAATGAAATAGCCTTTTCTAAATCAGCTTTTTCTAAAGTTGCAATTGTAGAGATTAAACTCTTTAAAGCACTAACTTCATCATCAGTGATAGTTACACCATATGTTGAAAGTTCAGTAGTCTTAAATGAATCAACTTTTTCTTCTAAATCTTCTTTTTCAGAATCAAGTAAATCTTTAAAACTATCTAATGAACTTGTTCCATAAACAGCTGATAAGAAACTAGTATTATATGACTTATAATTTTTAGCATAAGTTGCATCACTAATATAGTTTCTAACAACAGCCTTCTTTAATTCTTTTAAAACTGTATCATAACCGTTTTGACGATACTTATTATACATTTCATTATAAGTAACAGAGATGTCTGATACATCACTTCTACTTATAGTTGCATAATTACTAGTTAAATTTAAAGAACCAGTTGGAGTTTTACTATTTCTTGAACTCTTACAAGATGCAAGAGCTACTACAGATGCAAGAGATAGTGCTGCAAATGTTATTTTTTTAATATTTTTCATACGACTACCTCCTACTTCTTCTTTCCTTCAATATATGAAGCTAAATCGCTCCACCAATTATCATAAACAGATGATGTACCACCATTTTGATCAAAATTATTTAAACTATAATATGAATCAGCTTGGTCTTTGTTGATTTGTCTAATCTTGGTTAGACGAGTAGAATAATCTTCTACAGTACCATCTTTATAATAATATTTAGTCTTATCAGAATTTAATGAATTAGTAAATTCAAAACTAGAACTTGTTTGAGATTCACACCAACTAATTAAGATTTCTCTTTGAGTTTCAGTGCCAGTATATTTAGTATATACAGGGCTTAAGAAACTAGTAATTGCATCACTAATATCGCTTGGAATAGTCTTAGATGTAGAATTATCTGCATATTCTAGGATATAAGCCTTAACTTGATTAGCATTTAATTCATCTTTATCATTATATAAATTATCAATCTTAGATAATTTTTCATGATAGTAATAATATAAATTAGTATAAACACCATTTACATCATCAGTTGATTCAAACTTAGCAGAAGCATTTACTGTAGCACTTGTAACTACAAGTAAATTATAACCTTCATTATTCTTTAAACCTTCACCATCATTATCATATGGTTTAGTATCAAGATATTCAGATTGAGCTTTAGAATTAATGATGAATTCATCACGATTGTAAATATCATTTAATTCAGTCTTTAATGTAGTTTCAACACTTGCAAAACTTGTAGAATTTGTTACTGAATCATAGTCACTAGTTTCAACACATAATCCAGCTCTCTTAAATTTAGCCCAGTAAGTTTCATTTTCAGCAGGAGAATAGTTATTCTCGCTATCAGGAGTTAAATCATAACCTGTTGTAAATCTACTAGATGCTGTATATTCCTCTACTAATGTAGATAATGCATCTTTATAAGTAGTTGAACCATTTTGTAATAACTTAATGAATTGATTAATCAATTCTTTAGCAAGTTCAGCATAAGTTTGCTCAGTGCCATCAGTGTTCTTAAATTTAAGTGTATTCCAATCAATCTTGTCAGCTACCTTATCTTCATCAAAGTCAACATAAACCTTTAAATTTGTGGCTGAAATAGTGAATGAATTCTTATAAGCTTGATTTGCATACTTAGTTAATAATTCAATTAAAGCAGTATCAGATGAATAATCATTTAGAATTTGGCTGCTAGCAGCGTTTACTCTGTATATATCATTGATGATAACATCAACACTTGCACTATGATAGTATGCCATCATGAAGTTATACTTACCAATGCTTGATGAATAACCATAGCTTGAGAATCCATCATTTGCAAAGCTTGTTAATACATTATTTAATGTAGAATAGTAGTCATCTACATTCTTTTCAGTATTCTTATAGATTTCAGTATCTTTAATAATCTTCTTAGTTAAGATATCAACAGCCTCAGTTACACCATTATTTGTTTCAAGTTCATTAAATAAATCACTTGTCTTAATATATGTAGTATTACCATCATATTCTACTTTACAAACAATGTCATCTTCCTTAGCCTTACCGCTAGTCTTAGAATAATAATCAGAATAACTTACAGCATATTCGATAGATAAATTAGTATCATAAATAGAGATCTTTGCATCACTCTTTGCATCATTTATCTTCTCACTGATATAAGTAGATGTAATATCATCATCTTTTAAAAGTGAAATGACTTGTTCAATTACCTTAGCGCTACGTACCCAGTCGATTACTGAAGAGTCGCATTTTTCTTCTTTACCTTTTTCATCAATTTGTGTTTTATCACCATTTACATCAGCTTTATAGTAAAGTTTTAAACTGTTATTTTCTGAATCTTTTAATTCTGATTCATCAGTATCAAGTTTAAAGCACATAAAATACTTTTCACTAATTGATGTACCACTTGTAGAATACTTTAAATCCTTAGTAGTATCATATAATAAATTAGTTAGTGAAGAATTAATTTTTTCAAGATCACTTGCTTTATGATTAATTGTACTAGTATAGTCTTCACATTTAAGTGTAGCCTTTATATCTTCAATAACACATTCATCAACGCTCTTACCTTCTGCAATTTGATCAGCATACTTGCTAGCATCATTATCATCACCTGATACAATACCTTCAGTAACTTTTCTTCTATTTGCATATGTAGAGTTTGCAACACGTGTCTCTAAATAGCTTCTATAAGGTAATTCATCTTTATATGTATAAATGTAATTATACATTTGAATATATAATTCAAGAACAGCTCTATCACTTAAAACTTGATAGTTATCTTGATTTGCTTGATCAGTAAAGTCAAAGTTCTCATACCAATCTTTGTATTCAGCGTCAGTTAGGTTATGTCCGCTAGTACCATTCTTTGTAACGTTATATTGACGAATATAATATAATTTAGATCTATATAATTTAACACCAAATGCCTTGTATGTAGCATTAATTTCATCTTCAGATTCAAAACGTAAAATAATACCATTTACGCTTGTCTTCTTTTTATAAATATCAGAAGTATACTTAGAAATAATCTTACTGTCTTTATAATAATGAGTATAATCTTCATCAGTATATTCTACATCCGAATCATTATTGTCATCTTCATAATCCTTAATATCATCTTCTAAGCATTTATAAGCATATTGTTTTTTAGCAAGTTCAGAATAATAAAGTTTAAGAACTTCTTTTTGTCCGCTAGACATATTAGCATAACTTAAATCAGCTAAAGTTTCATCTTCACATGACTTTACTTCTACTAACTTTTCAAAGTCAGTCTTAGAAATATTAATACCTTGGATGTATAAATTATCAATAGCCTTTTGAGTTGAAGTATTGTATACATCAGGGTTATAGTTTACTTCATCTTTATTATTAATATCAAAGTATGCAGAATAATCACTCGCGCTATAAGCAGCTACAACAAGTAATTCTCTTAGAGATTGGATATAAGAAGCTTGCTTATCTCCACCATTTTCTACATTTTCTTTAATATCATTATAATAGCTTTCAACTAAAGCATTTTCAATATATGTATTTAGAGTATCAGCACCACTCCAAACCATACTATCAAAAAGTTCTTTGTTTGTTACACTATAAGATCCAATTTTTGAATAAACACTACTAGAATCAATAGCGCTATAAACATTAGAATTAGCCTTACATGAAGCTAGTGTTCCAACAGCAATTAATGATGTAACTGCTAAAGAAATAGGTCTAATTATATTGTTTTTTCTATTATTTTTGTTATAGACTTTACTCATATTAAGTCTCCTTTTTACAAAATTATATAAATCAATGCAAGTATAATCATATCATTTAATACGTCAAATTGCAATAAGTGCGAAAACAAATAGAGGAGCTTAATTATTAGTTTCTAAATTGACTCTCATAAAGTTTTTTATATTCACCATTTGTTTTAGTTATAAGTTCATTGTGGCTTCCCTTTTCAATAAGTTCACCCTTATCAATAACATAGATTACGTCTGCGTTTTTAATAGTAGATAATCTATGAGCTACAATTAGAGTAGTTCTACCTTTAAGTAATCTATCTAAAGATTCTTGAATAATAGCTTCAGTTGCATTATCAAGTGCACTTGTAGCTTCATCTAATATTAAGATACTAGGATTTTTAAGGAATACACGAGCTATTGATAATCTTTGTTTTTGACCACCTGATAGTTTTACGCCTCTTTCACCAATAGGAGTATCATACTTTAGTGGAAGAGACATTATATAGTCATGAATATTTGCATTCTTACAAGCTTCAATGACCTCATCTATAGTTGCGTCACTCTTACCATATTTAACATTTTCAAGAAGTGTACCATTAAATAAGAATACATCTTGTTGTACGATACCGATATTTTTTCTTAAAGAATTAAATGTCATCTTCGTTACATCAATATCATCAATTGTTATTTTTCCACTTGTAGGTTTATAAAATAAAGGTATTAAATGACAAATAGTAGTTTTACCGCCACCTGAAGAACCTACTAGTGCTACAGTTGTTCCTTCTTTAATTTCAAAGGAAATATCTTTTAATACACCTTTAGTAGTTTCATAATCAAATGATACATGTTCAAACTTAATATCACCTTTAAGACGAGATGTTTCTATTGCGTCTTTTGCTTCCTCTTCTTCTTTTTCATCAAGTATTTCAGTAAATCTCTTAAATCCTGTAACACCATTTTGATATTGTTCAGTAAAATTGATTAAAGTAGTTAAAGGAGTAATAAAGATAGAAACACTTACTACAAATGTAACATATTCAGATACTGTAAAGTTACTAGAGTCAAGGATACATAAAAGTCCTCCTACTACAAGTAATACTACATTAAATAAATCTGTTATAAACTGAGTAGAACTAGAAAAGGCACCCATTGCTTTATAAGCTACACTTCTATGTTTAACAAAGTTTTTATTACCTACTTCAAACTTTTCTTCTTCAATCTCAGAATTAGTAAATGCTTTAGTTACTCTAATACCAGTAATAGATGATTCTAAAGATGCGTTAATTTCAGCTACACTCTTTCTAGTTTCAGTAAATGCGTGGTTCATTTTTTTACGCATTACAAGTGTTACTATAACAAGTAAAGGAACACAAAGAAGTAAAATTAATGCAAAACGCCATTCAATATATAATAAATAAGCAAATGATAATATTAAGGTAATACCACAAATAAAGAAATTTTCAGGTCCATGGTGAGCAAGTTCTGATACTTCCATTAAATCATTAGTCATTCTGCTCATAATCTTACCTGTTTCATTTTCATCATAATATGAAAAAGGTAATCTTTCTAATTTCTTAAACATATCACGTCTCATATCAGCTTGCATCTTAACACCGATTACATGACCGTAATATTGAACAAAGTAACGTAAAAACATTCTTACTATGTAACATAATAGTAAACAAATACCTAAAATAATAATCCACTTAATTTTATCATTTTGACTAAGTTCAACACTTGGTACAATAGAGCGTAAAATCTTATTAGTTAAGATAGGATATCCCATACCGATAATCGCTATTAGAAGGGACGCTAGCATGTCAAGCGCAAACATCACCTTATAAGGTTTATAATAAGAAACAAATCTTTTAAACATCAACATCACTCCTTAAAAATTATTTTTAAAATTATAATTCATATTATCTTTAAAAACAATTAAGATGCAATAAAAAATCTAGGTTTAAACCTAGACTTATTTATGTTTATAGAATTTAGTTTTATCAAGTACTCCAATAGTGTCAGTAAAAGCACCTGTTTCAGTGTTTTCAAGTACTTCACCTAAAACTCTAAGTTTAGAATCAAGTGTATCAATATACCATAACACTTCAGCTTCAGCAGTTTGAGGTTTCTTACAAGCACCAAATTGAGGAAGACCATGATGAGATAAAACCATGTGTTCTAAGATTAATACTTCTTCACTATCTTCAACATGTAATTCTTTAGCTACATCATTAATAAATATAGAACCCATTACAAGATGTCCTAGTAATTGTCCTTTTAATGTATATTCAGTATTTTCTACACCAGTAAATTCAAGTATCTTACCTAAGTCATGTAAAATAATACCACTATATAAATAGTCCTTATTTAAATAAGAATATGTTTTTAAGAAACCATCAGCTAGTTCTAGCATTCCTGTAGTGTGATAAGCAAGTCCTCCTACATAATTGTGATGCATGCGAGTAGCGGCAGGGTAGATAAAGAACTTATCATAATGTATTTCAACTAGTCTTAAGGTAATATCATGTAAAATTTTATTATCTATTTTATTAATATAATTATAGATAGTATCTTTTAATAATTTTAAATCACTAGGATTAGAAGAATCAAATTCTCTATATACTCTATCTACTACATTAATATCTTCTATTTCAATCAAACTTCTTAAGTTCATGATAAAAGCTACAAGTCGTTCTGAATTTGTATTTTGAGCTATATCAAATTCATAGATATATCCTTGTTTTAAATCATATTTCTTATCAGTCTTTAAATTCATTATAGTCTTATTAGCAAGTTCTACTGTAATGTTATAAATACTATCACTAGTATTAACACCTTTAACACGACCATAGATTACGCTTTTTTTAATTGCACTATCCATTTATTTTTCCTCCTTTTATATATTTAATAATATCTGCTTTATTATTTAATACATTGTTATCTAATACTAAATGATAAAGTTTATCTAGAATAGTTCCAATATCTTTACCATTATATCCTAACTCTATAATATCTTCTGCTTTAATATCTAATTCTTTTTTATCTTTAATAATTAAATTATTATATCTAGTATCTAAATCACTTAAGAATGATTTATTTAATATTTCTTTTAAATTATTAGCCATTGTTAAATTAGAATAAGAATTTGTAAATAAGGTATAATTATTAAAATCCATATCTATTAAAGTAATGATTGATTTTATATCCTTACTTTCTTTACTCGAAAGTTTGTATCTATTAGAATATCCTTCTAAATAAAAACCTAAAGCAAGATATTCTATAAAACTTACCTTTTTATCTAAAGTAGTAAGTAATATGGTAGCCTTCTTTAAACTAGGAAGATAATCTAATATTTTTGATTTAGCTAAATAATTTAATCCTTTAAGTAAATAAAGAGAATTAAACATCTTCTTTAATTCTTGATAGATACGTTCTCCTGATATATTTTCTAAATACTTAGCATTGTTTTCAATACCTTGTAAGGTATTAGATTCAATATCAAAATTAAGTTTACTTGCAAAATAAAAGGCTCTAAGCATTCTTAAGGCATCTTCATAAAACCTTATATTTGCATCTCCTACTGTTCTTATTATCTTATTATTTAAATCATCAAGACCATGATATAAATCAATAAGATTTAAGTTTTCATCTAATGCCATTGCATTAATTGTAAAATCTCTTCTAGATAGATCTTCTTCTAAGCAAGAAGCATAAGCACAGGTAGGATGTCTATGATCATAATAAGATATATCTTTTCTAAAGGTTGTAACTTCAAAAGAATAACCTTCATATAAGACTGTTACTCCTTCAAATTTAATTCCTGTAGGAATAACTTTCTTAAACATAGAACTTATATCACTAGGCAGAGCATTAGTTGTGATATCAATATCTAAAGGACTTGATTTAAGTAAATAATCTCTTACATATCCACCTACAATAAAAGCTTCAAAGGAGTGAGATTTAATAACTTTTATTAACTTTATAGCAGCCACAAAATAGTTATCCATAAACCCTCCTTTTTATTAATTTAATCTTTCAAGAATACACCAAGACCGATTGCGTTAGGACCTACATGGCATCCTACAACAGGTGAGCATGGGCGTTCATCTAAATTAGTTAAATTAAATTTATTCTTAAGTACATCGATAAAATATTCTTTTAGATCAGAACCTGTATAGACAATATATGCATAATAATCATGTCCTTTTACATATTCATTTAAATATGTACCTAAACGTTCTAAGGCTTTCTTTGTTGTACGTGTTGTTTCAACTGCCTCAATAGTACCATCATCTTTAACTTCAAGTAATGGTTTTATCTTTAATATTTTACCTAAGAAACCTTGAGCATTGGTTAATCTGCCGTTCTTTACTAAGCATTCCAAACTATCAACTGCAAAGAAAATTCTTACATTTTTTCTTAAATATTCAAGTCTAGCTATAATGTCATCGGTAGTTCTGTTATTTTGAATCATACTAGCTGCAGTAAGTGCAAAATATCCTTCGTTAAAACATACTGTTTTAGTATCAAACGGAACAATTTTAATAGTATCCTTTAAGATATCGCTTGCTTGACAGATTGCATTATATGTTCCAGATAATTTAGATGAAATAGTTGTAACAATAGCTTCTTCGTATCCTTCATCAGCTAGATCTTCAAAGAACTTAATTAAAGATCCTAAACTAGGCTGACTAGTACGAGGAACAAGTTTTTTATTTTCTTCCATCTTCTTATAGAATTCATCTGCTTTAATCTCAGTTCCATCATCCTTTAATTCATGGTCTCCCATATCAATCTTTATTCTAATTGTTCTTATATCAAAATTAAAATTATAATAATCTAAACATGATGTAGATGTAGTACAAACTATACGCTTCATATAATTCACCCTTTATAAAAAATATCAATTAATTATATTATAAATACACTGTTTAATCAACTTTCAACTAAAATTGCTTTTTGATATAATAAATTTAGGTGATTATAATGAAAACAATAAATAATATATCAGAAAATGAAATAGTAATAGAAAAATCTAGATTTATTACTACTTTAATTCCTGTTAAATCTATAAATGATATTAATACTGCCTTAGCTTCTCTTAGAAAGAAATACTTTGACGCAACTCATAACTGTTATGCCTATATTTTAGGCTCTATGGCTGAAATAAAGAAATCAAGTGATGACGGCGAGCCTAGTAAAACAGCGGGTATGCCTATGCTTAATGTACTTGAAAAAAATAACTTAACTAATGTACTGGCTGTTACGACAAGATACTTTGGTGGTACTTTGCTTGGGGCAGGAGGTCTTGTTAGAGCTTATTCTAATTCAGTAATAGAAGCTTTAAAAAATACTACTCTATATGAAATGACAAAACTGCAAAAGGTAATTATTAGTGTTGATTACCCTTCATATAGCCTGCTAGAAGATGAATTAAAGAAGTTTGATGTAATATCATCTAGATTTGCTCAAACAATTGATATTACTCTTGGTATCTCTCTAGATTTAGTTGATGACTTTAAAATATTATTTAATAATGTAACAAGAGGAAAAGGTCTCTTTATAATTGATAATATTTATGATGGTATTAAAAAAGCATAATAAAAGGATTTATAAGTTTTATTTCTTATAAATCCTTTTTAATTATAGACTTCCTGCTTTAGAGTCTCTAATATTTCTAACTAAGTCTCTTTCCTTTTCCGTGAAATCTACTGAGTCTTGTCTATTAGATTCTAGAGTTTCTTTAATTATCTTTTGTAAGTTAGCCTTAACGCCTGCAAGATCATTTCCTACGGCAGCTATTTGAGCAATAACGTTTACTTTATTATTACTAAATTCAAGTACACCATTATTGATAGCGACAAAGACATTTTGCTTATTTAAAACAAGCTTAATGTATCCGTCCTTAATAACTGCAATGGTAGGGATATGATTCTTCATGATTGCAAATTCACCATTATCGGCATTGCATACAACGTAGTCAACTTCGTCACTCAATAATTGTCCTTGGTGGGTTGAAACAACAATATTCATTAGTTTTCGCTTTCAGCTATCTTAGCTGCTTTCTTTCTAGCGTCTTCGATAGTACCTACTAGACGGAATGCTTCTTCTGGCATATCGTCGCACTTACCATCTAAGATTTCCTTAAATCCTTCAATTGTTTCCTTTACAGTAACAAATGAACCTGGAATACCAGTGAATTGTCCACCAATGAACATGTTTTGAGATAAGAATAATTTAGCTCTTCTAGCACGAGTTACAACAAGTTTATCATCTTCACTTAATTCATCCATACCTAAGATAGCGATGATATCAAGTAATTCGTTATATCTTTGAATTAATTGTTGAACACGACGAGCAACATTATAGTGTTCTTCACCTACAATTTCAGGAGCTAGAGCTCTTGAAGTTGATGCAAGTGGATCTACGGCTGGGTAGATACCTTCCTCAGTTAACTTACGAGATAGGTTTGTAGTTGCATCAAGGTGAGCGAATGTTGTTGCAGGAGCTGGGTCTGTATAGTCATCAGCTGGTACATATACAGCTTGAATAGATGTAATAGAACCATTCTTTGTTGATGTAATACGCTCTTGTAATTTACCCATTTCAGTTGCAAGTGTAGGTTGGTAACCTACGGCTGAAGGTACACGTCCTAAAAGGGCTGAAACCTCTGAACCTGCTTGTGTAAATCTGAAGATATTATCAATAAATAATAATACATCTTGATTTTCAGTATCTCTGAAGTGTTCTGCCATTGTTAAACCTGAAAGAGCAACTCTCATACGAGCTCCTGGTGGTTCATTCATTTGACCAAACACCATGGCTGTTTTAGAAATAACACCTGATTGTTTCATTTCTGAATATAAATCGTTACCTTCACGTGTACGTTCACCAACACCTGTGAATACTGAGATACCACCATGTTGTTCTGCAACATTGTGGATTAACTCTTGAATTAGAACTGTCTTACCAACACCGGCACCACCGAATAAACCTACCTTACCACCTTTGATGTATGGGGCAAGAAGGTCAATAACTTTAATACCAGTTTCAAGTATTTCTACTTTATTAGACAAGTCTTCAAGTTTTGGAGCTTCTTTATGAATTGGTGATCTTAGTGCACCATCTAAGGAAGTTCCTCTATCAATTGGATCACCTAGTACGTTAAACATACGTCCTAGAGTGTCTTTACCTACTGGAACAGTGATAGGACTGCCTGTAGATACTACTTTCATTCCACGAACTAAACCATCTGTAGAATCCATCGCAATACAACGTACGATACCATCGCCAACATGAAGTTCAACTTCAAGAGTTAGATTGATTTCAACGCCGTTGTTATCTTTGCTAGAAACATTAACTTTTAAGGCTTCATTAATACTAGGTAAGATGCCATCAAATTTAACGTCAACAACAGGACCCTTAACTTCGACTATTCTTCCGTCCATGTCTATTTACCTCCTATCGCATTAGCTCCACCAATAATGTCGATTAATTCATTAGTAATAACATTTTGACGAGCTCTATTATATAATAATTGTAATTTTGAAATAACGTCTTCTGCGTTATCTGTTGCGCTACGCATTGAATTCATTCTTGAGCAATGCTCACAAGTCTTTGCATCAAGAATAACACCAAACATCATATCCTCAATATATTGAGGAAGTAACATATCTAGTGTATTACTTATACCTGATTCAAATTCGTATTCAATACCATTACTAGTTCCTTCAATATCATTGATAGGAAGTAATGGTATAAATGTTGTTTCTTGAGTTAAAGTATTTACAAAGTGATTATAGATAATAACAAGTCTATCTATTTTCTTCTCTGCATATGCCTCAACTAACTTTTCAGCAATAGGAACAATATCTGAAAACATAACATCATCTCTTACAAGAATTGCGCTATCATTTAAAGTATTGTATTTTTTCTTTTGGATATAAGCATATCCTTTTCTACCTACAGCAGAAACAAATATATCATTTTTATCAAGACCTGATTTAGCAATATCAGCTTCTAATAGTTTGAATACATTAGCGTTATATGCACCAGCAAGACCTTTGTCTGATGTAATAAGTAAATATCCAACTTTATTGATATCACGTCTTTGCATTAGAGGATGAGTATAGTCGTTATCGCATTTAGCTACAACGCTCTTTACAATAGTTCTAATGTTTTCCATAAAATCTTGATAATTTAAGTATGCACGTTCACTTCTCTTAACTTTGCTTTGAGAAACCATGTACATAGCTTTTGTAATTTGAGCAGTGTTCTTAGTAGAATCAATACGGGTTTTTACTTCTCTTAAAGAGTCTGCCATAAAAACCTCCTAATTAAATAAATTTCTTATTAAAATTAGAAATATATAAATCTAGTGAATTTAAATCACTTGGTAGAGCCTTAGTAGAAGATATTTCTGCGATAATAGCTCTTCCTTTTTCAGATATGTCTAAATCTTGATATAATTCATGTTCATATCTATTGATATCTTTAATTTCAATTCTATCTAGGAATCCATGAACAAGAGCATATAAAATAATTGTTTCCTTTTCAAATGGTAATGTTTCATGTAATCCTTGCTTTAGAATTTCAACTGTTCTTTGACCTCTTTCAAGACGAGCTTTTGTAGAAGCGTCAAGGTCAGATCCAAATTGAGCGAATGATTCAAGTTCTCTGTAACTAGCTAAATCTAGACGAAGAGTACCAGAAACCTTCTTAATAGCCTTAGTTTGAGCAGCACCACCTACACGAGATACTGATAAACCGGCATTGATAGCTGGTCTAATACCTTTGTAGAATGAATCTGATTGTAAGAAGATTTGACCATCTGTAATTGAAATAACATTAGTAGGGATATAAGCTGAGATATCTCCTGCTTGTGTTTCAATGATAGGTAAGGCAGTAATAGATCCACCACCTAATTCCTTAGAAAGCTTAGCAGCTCTTTCAAGTAAACGTGAATGTAAATAGAATACATCACCTGGGTAAGCTTCTCTTCCTGGTGGTCTATGTAATAGTAAGGAAAGTTCACGATAAGCTACGGCATGTTTTGATAAATCATCATAAACAATTAAACAATCCTTACCTTGGAACATAAAGTATTCAGCAAGTGTAACACCTGAATATGGTGCTAAATATAATACTGGAGCTGGGTTTGATGCAGTTGCAGAAACAATAATCGTATAATCCATTGCATCATGTGCTTTTAATGTTTCATAAACATTAGATACTGTTGATTGTTTTTGACCAATTGCAACGTAAACACAGATAACTCCTTTACCCTTTTGGTTAATAATAGTATCAATAGCGATACTAGTTTTTCCTGTTTGTCTGTCACCAATGATTAATTCACGTTGACCACGACCGATAGGAACTAATGCATCTAGAGCTTTAATACCAGTTTGAAGTGGTGTATCAACACTAGATCTATCCATAACACCAGTAGCTTTTCTTTCAATAGGAAGATATTGGCTAGCCTCAATAGGACCATTACCATCAAGAGGTTGACCTAGAGGATTTACAACACGACCAATGAACTTTTCACCAACTGGAATTTGCAAAATCTTACCAGTGCATTTAACAATGTCTCCTTCTTTTACAAGGCTAGAATCACCAAGTAAAATAGCACCGACATTATCAATCTCTAGATTTTGTACCATACCGTATACTTCGTTAGGGAATTCAAGTAATTCACCAGACATTGCATTATCAAGTCCGTGAATAATTGCAATACCATCACCAACAGTAACTACAGTACCAATTGTTTCAGTCTTAATCTCATCTTTATAAGATTCAATTTGTTTTCTAATTAAGCTAGAGATTTCTGATAAATTGATATTACTCATATTATTTATCCTTTCTTATAGTGAATTCTTTAAAGAATTAAGCTTATTATGTACTGATAAATCAAATGTTTTACCATTGTAGAAAGCTTTAATTCCTCCAATTAAGGATTCATCTATCATATTATTAACATTAATACTTTTAGCATTTAATAATTTAGTTAAACTCTTCTTTGTTTCTTCTATTTGTGCATCATCTAATTTAGTTGCACTGTAGATTAAAACATCATAAATACCTTTTGATTCATTAACTAGTCTCTTATAGTCTTTGGCAATACCTTTAATAAGAGATACTCTATTATTATCAATTAAGATATATAAGAAAGTAATAAATAAATCATTAAAGTTAATTAAAGTATCTTTTATAGTTTGTTTCTTTTGTGAATTACTGATTTTAGGATAAGTTAACACTTTAATAAAATCAGGATTCTCATCTAACAATAAAGTAAACTTTTCAAAATTATCACTAATTTCTTCTACAATATTGTTTTCATCAGCAAGTTCATAAATAGCTTTTGAATATTCATTTTCCACCATTATAAATTTGCCCCCTCGATAATTTGGTTAACTAAAGTTAAATACTTATCTTTGTCAACTTCTTTTTCAAGGATTTTAGAAGCGGCATCAAATGCTACGCTAACTATTGTGTCTTTAATTTCTTGTTGTTTACTTGAAATTTCTTTTTCAATTTGTTCATTAGATATTTCAAGTCTTCTCTTAGCTTCAGCCTTAGCTTCTTCAATAATTTTTTCTTTAACAAGAGTTCCGTCCATTTCAGCAGTCTTAATTATTCTCTTAACTTCTTCTTGTGCATCAGCTAATTTACTTTCAAGATCTTTCTTTAGAGCTTGAGCATCTTCATTAGCTTTACGTGCTTCATTAAGTTCACTATCCATTTTTTCTTTACGTGCTTCAAGCATCTTTGTGATAGGTCCCCATAATTTGAATTTAACTAAAAGGAATAATACAAGTAATGCGAATAATTGGATTCCAAATTGTAATCCCCAAGTAGCCCAGTCTTCTCCTGTAATAGTGGAGAAGTCCATACCTAGGAATGCAAGACAATCGTTTACGAATTTACCTATTGAAGCTAAAGTATCATCAATACTTAACAACATAACATTGCCTCCATTTCCTTTGTTTTTTAGATATTGTAATTTTATTTATAATATTATTTATTGTAACAAAGAATGGCAATGATTAGACCATATAAACCTGTTGTTTCAGCTACGGCTTGACCGATAAGCATTGTAACAGTGATCTTACCAGATGCTTCAGGTTGTCTACCTACAGCTTCAACAGCCTTAGCAGCTGCCATACCTTCACCAATACCTGAACCAACACCTGTGAATACGGCGATACCAGCACCGATAGGTCCCATTCCTTCAAGAATTACTAAGATAGATAAAATTTGTGTTAAAACTTGTGATAAAACTGTCATTTTAAATAATCTCCTTTTTGTTTTATGCGTTTTGTGCTTGAGCATTTATACTTTGCTCTAAAGTTTCATCCTCTTCTAATACTTTCTCTGAATCATCGATTTTCATCGACGTAAAGATTATAGTAAGAATAACGAATACTAATGTTTGAATTACACCAGACATTAAATCAAAATAGATATTAATGATTGGTACAAATATTGCTGTTGCAAGTCCGAAACTCTTTACAAGAAGTGATATTACGTTACCAGCAATGATATTGCCTGTAATACGTAATGTTAAACTTAATGGTAAAGCAAACTCAGATACAATATTCATAGGGATAAATAGCCACGCTAGCCATTTAACTGGTCCAACGAATGAAGCAAGATATCCTTTGATTCCAAGAGATACGATACCTGTAATTTGAACCATGAAGAATGTAACAATTGCAAGAGCTGCATTAGTAACGATATAAGATGTAGGGTTTGTTAGTCCGAAAACCGAACAAATGTTTTGGAATAAAATATATATTCCAAGTGCTAAAAAGTAGGGAGCATATGTTTTCCAACGTCTGCCGATATTATTCTTTGAAAAGTTATTAACTATTTCAACAATAGAGATAAGCGGAATAAGCCACTTTGGAATATCTCCAAGCGGATCCACTTTCTTTATCTTGTGTCCTAATATGCAGACAGCAATAATTAAAGCTACAGCTACAATTATTAAAGAAAGCATTTGATCTCCAACTTTTGCAAGTAGAAGTATCATTACTCATTTACCTTCTTTCTTTTAATATTAAATATTAAATATATTACTAGGAAAACAATTAAATGTAAGAAATATCCAATTGCAAGTGGAATTAGATTAAAATTTGGTTCATCTTTTGTAAATTGATTTACTGCAACAAGTGCAAAGATAGCTCCAAATGTTATAATTCTAAAGAAGAAATATAACATACTTCTTTTCATTAAATCATTTTTTCCTGAGTAAGCATCAGTATAACTAGGTCTTGAACCTCTAAGTAAGAAACTAAAGTTCATAAGTCCTGTAAATACACCAAGGAATGTTGAAATCATCCATGCATGGTTTGTATTTGCAGTATGTGTTAAACTAAAGTTAAATATTAAAGCTAAGATAACACCTAGTACAAGAGTTGCTGGTGCAACAATGATACCTAATTTATGCAAATCATTATTTTGATTTTCCATTAAGATCACCACCAGTCTTAAATTTAAGTAATAGATTTATAAAAGTGCCTAAACCTAATAAAAGGCCAATTACTCCAAGGATAACAGCCCATTTGTCATCCTTAATAGCATAACGTCCAATCAGAAATCCCATTGCGGCAATCACAATCATCATTAGGAACCCTTGAGTTACTAATGCATATAATTGTGCAATGTTTGATAATTTCTTTACTGCTTTTTTCTTATTGTATTCTTTGTTTTGATTATTATTTTGTTCCAAATAATCTATCTCCACAATCACCAAGTCCTGGTACAATATATCCGTTTTCGTTTAGTTTTTCATCTAAAGCAGCTGTGTAGATATCTACATCAGGATGAGCCTCTTGTAAAGCTTTAATACCTTCAGGAGCTGAAACTAAACCAACATATTTAATGGACTTAACGCCTTGCTTCTTAAGCATATCGCAAGCAGCGATAGCTGATCCTCCTGTAGCAAGCATAGGATCTACAAGTAAAACAATACAATTAGAAATGTCTTCAGGGAATTTAGCATAATAGTAATGAGGTTTTAGAGTTTCTTCATCGCGATATAAACCGATAAATCCAACCTTAGCAGATGGTATCATATCTCTAATACCATCAACCATTCCAAGACCAGCTCTTAAAATAGGTACAATAACTATTTCCTTAGCTAATTCTTTTTGAACAGTCTTACAAATTGGTGTTTCGATTTCAATATCACGTAGTGGGAAATCTCTTGCAATTTCATAAGCCATTAAGCTTCCAATTTCTTGAACGTTAGAGTAAAAATC
The DNA here is from genome assembly GCA_963605425.1 of uncultured Eubacteriales bacterium. Lineage (GTDB taxonomy): Bacteria > Bacillota_I > Bacilli_A > Acholeplasmatales > Anaeroplasmataceae > JAEELC01. The sequence continues at coordinate 36,135 of CAVCUQ010000006.1, read as the reverse complement.
TTTAGTATTTGTTTCTTTTTTACGGATATTAGTTAGTTTATCCTTAATAAGTGGATGATCTACAATTACACATTTAGCCATAATTATTCCTCCTCAATCATATTAATTCTTCTAACATGTCTTTCCGCATTTGAGAATGGGGTTTCAAGCCATATTTTAACAATTTCAAGAGCTCTATCATATGAAACGTTCTTTTGACCTAAAGCAAGAACATTAGTATTATTATGTTCTCTTGTTAGACGAGCACTAGTTACATCAGTAACTAAAGCACAACGAATACCTTTAACTTTGTTCGCTACTATAGAAACTCCAATACCAGTAGAACAACATACAATTCCTCTGTCAGCAATACCATTTGCTACATCTTTTGCAGCTTTTCTTGCATAGATAGGATAATCGCAAGATTCCTTAGTATAAGTTCCTTCGTCAATTATTTCATGACCTTCTTTTTTTAAATATTCGATGATTAAATTCTTTAAATCTAAACCACCGTGATCGCAAGCTAATGCAATTTTCATTTTAGGCACCTCTTTCCTTTCAAATACCATTGTATATTATACTTGAAAAAAATTGTAGTTACAAGAAAAGTAATTGCAAATTAAACACTTTTTAAACAAATGTTAAATAACAAATTATTTATATTTTATATTATAGATTTATCTTTATTTTTATATTAACAAATATAAGAAAAGGACCAAAGTAATTAAACTTCAGTCCATATAGTTAAATAGTATATAACCTAAAATTAATCATTAACAAATGATTCAACATTAGTTAATTCGATATCATTTTTAACGCTATCAGGTAAGGTTACATTATGCATCTTTACATTCTTAACATTAAAGAATATTAAACCTCTGTTAACCATTGGTTCGCATCCAGTCATCATGGCAGCAACACCTGGTTTAGCATTTGGATCATATGTGAAGTTGATATTTTCAAGTTCAACTGATTCAATAGGCATTTCAGGTAAACCATAGAATGTTCCGGCAGCTACGTTAACATTAGTACATTCCATATTCTTGAAAGTAAAATGTCCTAGGTAAGGTGTTCTATCATCAACAGGAAGTTTTTCCTTACTCCATACATATTCAGTCTTACCATCTGGGTCACAATAATAATACATATTAATTACAAGAGGTGTTAATACTGAATCCATCTTAATATTATCAAAAGTAATACCATCGATGATTGCATCTTTACCTCTACCACGACGTGACTTAATACGCAATCCTCTATCTGTGTGATTGAATAAGCACTTAGAAATCATGAAGTCCTTAATTCCACCAGCCATTTCACTACCTAATACAATAGCACCATGACCAAAGTTCATAGCACAGTTTCTGATTGTGAAATTACTACTAGGTTTCTTATATTTTCTACCCATATAAATTTTACCAGACTTAACTGCGATGCAGTCATCACCAACTGAGAAGTTAATACCAATAATATCTACATTGTTACAGCTTTCAGGATCACATCCATCAGTGTTTGGAGAGTCTGCCGGATTGATAATATTTAAATTAATAAATCTAATATTTTCAGAAAAATAAGGATGTAAATTCCATGATGGAGTATTAGTAACTGTGACACCACATACATTTATATTCTTACATCTTACAAGGAACATTCCACGTGGTCTCCAAGAGATACGTTTAGCCTTAGGATCTTTCCACCAGTCAGAATTACAAGCATTACCATCAATAGTACCTTCGCCGATAATATTAACGTTTTCAACTTCAATACCAGTAACGATAGATGCAAAACAGTCTAAAGGATTACCTTCCCAAGAGCCTAGATTATATTCATCTTTTTCATCAGTTGTAGAAATTACACCAGGTAAAATAGGATAGTTTCTTCTATCAGTATCACCAAGCAATTTAGCACCTTTAGCTAGTTCAATAGTTATATTGCTTTTTAAGAAAATAGGTCTAACAAGGTATATACCTTCAGGAATATAAACTCTACCATCTTTAGGACAAGCATTGATAGTGGCTTGAACAAAGTTAGTATCATCGCTTACACCATCACCCTTAGCACCAAAGCGTTTTACATTAAGAGAAACATATTCATAAAGAGTTGCAACATTAACACTTGTAACTTCATCTCCATCATCAACAGAAATCTTATATTCTGAATCAGAATTCAAATTAAATACACTTGTAACATTAGTATTAACATCTTCTTTGTAGATTTCATCATTAACTAATACTTTGTAAGGCTTTAAACTATAGAAAGGATTATTATTTTCAATTTCTAAAGTTAAACAATGTGAACTTACATAAATAATATTAAATTTCATTTTTAATGCTCCTTTAAAAAATCTAAATATTCTTGATCAGATAAATTTTTAATTTTTTCAGTGATCTTTAAATTTTCCTCTTCTATTATCTTAAATTTAGCTTGTTTATACAAGTAAAGAATTAAATTTTTAATAGAAACAGCAATTGCATCAAGCACAATATAAACAAATCCAGCCGTAAATGGCTCGATAGCTGCCATATTACCTTGACAATTTAAGGTATCAAATACTAGGTTATGACTTGCAAGTACTACTAATATTAAAATCATTGGTATCATAATTGCAAAAGCATAAGCTAAATTTAAGAATAGTGATACTACACCTTTTTGATTAATTAAATTAAATCTAGTAGTATCATCTCTATCATTTTTCATAAATTTTATGAAATTCTTAGTAATATATTCAGTAAATAATGCAAGACCTAAACTTAAGAACAAATAATATGGTTCAAAAGTATTTACTAAATCAAAGTCTTCTCCTTGTAAAGAAATCAAAGGATTAGCTACTCCAAAAAAATAAAAGGTAGCTGCCGCTACCCAATATTTTAAGAATAATACTTTTATCCATGATGGAACTATAGCTAATTTATCAGAGGCATATGGGTTAAATTCATTATTCTTATCTTTTTTCATTATTTTCTAGCCTTTACATAATGCTTATTATAAGTGAACATACTACCTACAGCACCAGCAATTGCACAAATCATATAAAGAACTGTGAATGAAATTGTTTGTGTAGCTGCTGCATTTGATGTATAAGATTCACTATTTAAAGCAACAATCCAAAGAATACCAAATACAGTAATAATTACAGCACAAATTACAGATGAAATAGCAGATTTTAATCTTCTTTCACCACACATTTGTACACCGCATACTGCATCAAGCATACCAACTAATAATAGAATGAATACGTAAATACCTGGTAAACCTTCATTAGCTGGGAAACCATTAGCAGCAGTAATGTATTTGTTAATTTCAAATCCCATTACTAAACCACCGATACAAGATAGTAAACCAAATATAATTGATGGCTTTTCAACTATAGCAACTTTAATGTTTCTATAAAGATGTTTAAACCAAATTGCAACAGGATTACCTTGTTCCTTGTCAGCATCTTTAGCTTCATCAACAGTTATACCACTTGCAGCATCAAGTTCTTGTTTTTGTTTTACTTCAAGTAAATATTCATCATATTGTAAATCTTGAACATATTGAGAGAACTTAATCCATTGTTCATTTTTGAACTTATAAAGTTCATCTTTCTTCATTCCTTGAGCCTTAGCTTCAGCTAATTCAGTCTTTTGAGTATTTTTTAATTCTTGAATTTGAGTCTTATGTTCAGCTCTTAAATTAAGTAAATCAGCCTTTTGTGATTCCTTTAAAGCGTTAATATCAACATTTTCATTTGCCATAAATTATCACTCCAATCTACTTATTTCTTTCAGTAATTCTACTTGTAGTATCGATATCGAAGAATAAAATCTTACTCATATCAAATGCAACCTTGAATTGCTTATCTTTAGCTTCGTCTCTTGCATTAACTCTTGCAATACAACGTTCACCATTAATTTCACCATAAACTAGGTTATAAGCACCTAAATGTTCTTGATAATCTAGGTTTAATGTGATTACAGAATCTTTAAATTCTGTTAAAGCTGCTTCATCCATATATACATAATCTGGTCTAGATGCCATTACGACAGCCTTACCAACATATGGTTGTAATTCAGCTCTTTGAGATTCAGTTGGAGTAAGTGATGATTCACAAACTTCACCGATGTATCCATTTGAAGCAACATATACAGAAACTGTAGTTTCTTTGTTATCATACTTTTCAAATACACCATCAACTGAAACTGTAGCATTTTCAATTTGAATTAAGTTACCACTTAAAATCTTAGCACTTACAACTTTACCAACTAAGTTAGCACTTTGTAATTGTGCAAAATCAGAATCACTTAATTTATTAGCTAATCTAGCATTATATTGAACAAACTTACATTCATCATTTAAGTAACCATGATAGAAGTTCATTGGAGGTGTTCCGATGAAACCAGCAACGAAGATATTTTCAGGTCTATCAAACATTTCTTTTGGAGATGCAATTTGTTGTACACGTCCATCAGACATAACGACGATTCTATCAGCTAATGTTAAAGCTTCAATTTGGTCGTGTGTTACGTAGATAAATGTAGCATTTAAACTATGATGTAATGTAGCTAATTCTTTACGCATTGATGCACGTAATTTAGCATCAAGGTTTGAAAGAGGTTCATCAAGTAAGTAAACAACTGGGTTACGTACAATAGCACGACCTACAGCAACTCTTTGACGTTGACCACCTGATAATTGCTTTGGCTTTCTATTTAAATATGGAATTAAACCAAGCATTTCAGCAGCTTTCATTACACGTCTATGAATTTCATCACTATCCATCTTTCTAATCATTAATGAGAAAGCAAGATTATGATAAACTGTCATATGAGCATAAAGCGCATAGTTTTGGAATACCATTGCAATATTTCTATCACGAGGAGCTAAATCATTGCAACGTTTTCCATTGATAATTAGATCACCGCTTGAAATTTCTTCAAGACCAGCAATCATACGTAATGTTGTTGATTTTCCGCATCCAGAAGGACCGCACATTACGATAAATTCACCTTGTTCGATTTCAATGTTGAAATCGTAAACAGCGTGAACACCACTAGGGTAAACTTTATTAACATCTTTTAAACTTACGATTGTTGACATAATCTACCTCCTAGTTTTCTAATGTAGCTAAATAATCTTTTAATTTTTTAGCCTTAATGTATCCAATGATACCACCAGCAATAAAGCTTGCAGCTGATATTGCTAATAAAATGATCATAACAATTCCTCTAATGTTTCCATTAGCACTGAAGTAACCTGCTGTTGCAATATGATCAAATTTACTTAAATCATTTGCACAGTTGTTTCCATTTGCATCAAGAGGAGTACCAGCTATGATTGAAGCTCCAAGTTTATAGTTAAAATTAGATGTAACTTCACCATATGTTTGATAATCTCCAGATTTAATTTGAGAAATCATTTGATTATATAATCTCATTGTAGAAAGAGGATACCAGAATATTCTTAATACAGATAATCCACCTAATACAATCATGTACTTTGAGTATCCTATAGAATAAGCCTTTACCTTTTCAACAGTTAAGAAACCTGTTAATAAGATAAATATATTCATAAGAATTGCAATTACAGTACCAACTCCGCCTAAGAAATAAGCTGGGTCAATTGTATTTAAAGCAAAAAACATCGCAAGTAAAGATGTTACAATACCTACATAACCTAGAGTATGAGATGTCTTATTATCAAAATAACGCATCTTCTCTAATTGCATGTTTGCATATTCTGCTTCACTCATTGATGAAATTATAGCTTGATGTTGAGCTAAACGCTCTTCTTTTAATTTCTTTTTTAGTTCTCTTTTAGAAGAAACTTCTTGATTAATATTATTATTCATTATTTTTCCTCCGCAAAAGTATTTGATGTAGAATCAATATTATTTTCCTTATTTATTCCTGGATAAGTTTTTAAGAACTTATTAATTGTAACATAGCAAAATAGTGCAGCAAATAAAATTGTGATCACAAGAATAACATAATATGCACTTATTGAATTACCAGTAATTACTTTTATGCTTTCTGTACTTTGATTATATTTTTCTGCTTTTGCAATTTCTGATTGATAATACAATTGGAAGTCTTCACCACATTTAGCAAATTCAGAACTAACTTTTCCTAATTTAACAAAAGTAATGATAGAACTAACAATTGTTGCAATAGGATAAAATAATCCACAAACTAGATTTGAAATGTAGAATTTTCTTCTTGAAAAATTACCTGCAATAGCAGCAATAGCAACAGTAACAAAACCTACTATAGAAGTCCAAAACAATCCATTATTTGCATCTTGAATATGCTTCCAGAAATCATAATAGAATAAGTTTGTTTCTGCGTCAGTCCAACCATTAGCAGTTTGAACAACTGATTCACCATCAAGAGCATTCCAATAGAAAGTATTTCCATTGTTTGCTACACGTTGTCCAACAGCTCTTAGAACTTGCCAACTTGAATTAACAAATACAAGTGATCCAATTAAAATACATGCGGAAACTAATAATGCAACAACAATAATAATTTTTTGAAATTTTGTTTTGTTATTTTTCATAATTTCCTCCAAAACAATACAATAATTAACTTTACCCTCAAAGAATTAGAAGGTAAAGTCATTATCAAAAATTTACTTTATAATTTTCTTAGCACCCTTAGTATAAGCTTCTAGATATACTGAATTAATCTTATCAAAATCAGCAAACATAGCACTCTTACTAGAATATTGAGTAGATACAGCAGATTCACCAGTTAAGATCCAGTTGATAGCTGGGCAAAGAACCTTAGAATCACTAGAATTCCAAATTGTAACTTGTTTAACTTGTTCAGTTTGAGAATTGATCTTTGTTAAATCATCACTACTGATTGCAATAGTTTGAGGAACAGATATGAAGAACTTGCTTGTATTTGAATCGATTGAAGTTTGAGCTAAATACATAGCACCTGACTTAATAGCTGCTTGAACATTACTTAAACCATCTCTTGATTTTTGAGAGTATGTTGTTTGGTAATCAAGAGAATCTTCTCTAATATGACCAATACCTTGAGTTGAACCAATAAATGCTCTATAATAGTCGTTCCAAGTTATACCTTCAGAGTTGCTCTTAACATCATTTAATACTGCTTCAGCAATGATTGGAGATGTACCACCATTAATCTTACATACTGCATTTTCATAATCAGTATTACCAGCTTTACCATCAGTCTTTAATGTCCAATATTCACCAGTGTCTGGTCCGAAATCTTGAATTCTTGCACCTTCATCAGAGAATAAGTAATCCATTAATGCTAATGCAGTACCCTTATTATCTGAATCAGCAGGAATACACCAACCACCATCTTTTAATGCACGGTTAGCTTCAGAATATCTGAAATATGTACCAGCTAAATTAGTACCTTTGTAATTTAAAGTCTTAGTTGAATCAGCTTGCCACTTAACAACTGGAGCAAGAACTGGTTGAGCAAAGCCTTTAGAACCTGTAGTTACATCATCATTAAATGGAGAAGTTGTACCATTATAATCATAATATAGGAATCCAGTACCATTATTAATATTTGTACCTCTCCACTCAGTTGATCCCATTGCCTTACCACTTGCATCTGAAGTGAAGTTTTGAACAAATAAACCTTCTTGATATAATTTATGTAAATTATCTAAACCAACTGAATAAGTTGCTTCAGTAGTTCTTCCATCTTTTAATTCACCATTTACATCGTAGTAAAGTTTACCGTTTTCAGAATCATTACCTTTTAATCCCCATAAGCTAATTAGAGAAACTAAGTCAATAGTACGCTTATTTTCTGCTGTACGTGGAGAAATTGGGTTCATAATAGCACCAGCATTACCAGTTAAAGTCTTAGGACAAGTCTTAACGCAACGTAATAAAGCTACTAAATCATCTGTATTATAGCAAGCACTTTCACCAGTGAAGATTTCTGATAATTTTGAATAAACTACTGCATCACCTGTAGCAGTACCACCGGCAGATTGAGCGATTGCAGAACCGTATTCAGCAAGTAAAGCTGCCTTTAAAGCTTCTACTAAAGTCTTACCATTCTTAGATGATAAATCGTTTTGCTTCTTAACAGCATTGTTAGCTTCAGCAAAGTTAGCTGTAATAGTCTTACATACACCATCAACTGAAACAGTTAAAGTTTGTTCAGAAGTTTCTACAACATATGGTGTATATTGTGTAGCATCTAAATTAACGTTTTCATCTTCAGCAGCAATTTCACCATCTAATAATTTTTCTACATAAGATGTATTCATTAAGAACATCTTTTCGATTGAGTTTAAACCATCGAAGTATGGAGTAAAGTAAACATGACCATCAGTGTGTTGCATAGATGCCCAAATGTCTGAGTTCTTTTCTACCCAAGCCTTGAAGTTAGGCATTTGATCTAGATATTCATCAATAGCAAGTAACTTACCATCATTTGCATATTGAGTATAATATTTAGCTCCACCCATTACAAGGTCAACATTCTTGCCATTAGCATCTGTGAAACCGTTAACCCAGTGTTGTTCGAAGTCTTTCTTATAATCACTTTGATCATAGTAACAAGAATCTGTGAAAGTAATATCAGATGTCTTTTCACTACTATACTTATCATTAAGCTTTCCTTGAAGACAAGTCCAAGTTGGAAGCATTGTATCTTTTGTTAATGTAATATTAGCATAATCTAGTTTTCTAGTACCAGTTCCTTGATAAGTTAAACCTGTTTGTCCAACCTTCTTAACTTGGTAGTTCATAGAGATATTTAATTCTCCACCAACTGCTAATTTTGTATTATTGTCTTCGTTGTTTCCACAAGAAGCAAGACTAGCAATACCTAATACTGCTAATGCTGAAATACCAGCTAATTTAATTTGTTTTTTCATTTCTTTTTTCTCCTTTTTTCTTTTCTATTCCTTAACTCCACCTAAATTTACTCCGGCAGCAAAGTATTTTTGCATTGTTGGGTAAATTATAATAATTGGAATAATAGAACAAACAACCATGGCGAACATATAACCATCTTGACTGAAATTATACATTGAATCCCAGTCTTTAGCTGTGTCACCTTGATCTAGCATCTCTCTCATATATACTTGTAGTGGCTTATTTTCATAAGTACCAAGTAAAACAGATGCCCAATAATAACCATTCCAACGAGACAATGCATAGAACATTGTAACGGTTGCAATAGTTGATTTTGACATTGGCATATAAATCTTAGTTAATAATTGGAATTCAGTTGCACCATCAATAGTTGCAGCTTCTTCAATTTCGCTAGGAACACCTTTAAATCCGTTTCTAAGTAGAACGATGTTAAATGCGTTGAAACCTAAACCTAAGATAAATCCATATTTATTGTCAATACCTAAGTCTACGAAGTTCTTATATGTAGCAATAATACCTGCATTGAACCACATTGTGAATGTTAATAAGAAGTTGAATCCTCTATTAAACATTAAACGTGATTTAGAAAGAGCATATCCACCTGTGACTGCAACAATCATAGATACGATAGTTCCATAGAATGCATAGAATATAGTGTTACAATATGCGAACCAGAATTCTTTTTGTGAAAGAATATATAAGAATGCGTTACCTTTTAAAAGTGATGGGTTATCATTATCATAAACACCCCATGCAATACCAACCTTAACACCACCATTACCATCGCTGATAAGAGGTAATAAGCTGATTTGGTTACTTGCATAACCTGTTGAGTCTGAAAGACCTACTGCAAGTACGTAAATTAAAGGGTAAATACACATTACAGCAAATAAAGTTAATAAGATGTAAGAAAGAATCTTAAAAACTATTTCTGTTTTATCTAAACGTTTCATAATTATTTAAGACCTCCTTCTAGAATAATGATGTATCAGAAACTTTTCTAGATATTGCGTTTGCACCAAGTACTAGAGCCATAGCGATTAAAGAGTTCATTAAGTCAGCACCAATACCTACTGAAGTAGCTACGTCTGTACCTAAATCTCTCTTACGAGCGATATATGTAGATACTACGTCAGCTGTTTCATAAGATTCAGCTGTATATAATAACAATACCTTTTCATAACCGATATTTAATACTTGTCCAATACGCATGATAAGCATGATACTTAGTGTAGGTGCCATACCTGGAATTGTAACATATCTGATTTGTTGTAATTTAGAAGCTCCATCAATTCTTGCTGCTTCATAGCTTGAAGGTGAAATAGCAAGTATAGCTGCGAAGTATACGATTGAACCGTAACCACTTGCTTCCCAAATACCAGAAATTTGATATACAGGTCTGAAGAATCTAGCTTGATATAAAATACCACCTTGAATAGTATATTTACCAGCTTCTGATTTTGCTAACCAACCAAAATTTTCGAAGATAACAGTTAAAATACCTTTAAAGTCATTTCCGCTTACTGTTACGTGTTTACACCAAATAGTAATAATTGTTGTTGTTATAACTGTTGATAAGAACTTAGGTAAGTAAGAACAAACTTGAAGTACTGATCTATAGCCATAATTTTTGATTTCGCTAAATTCAAGTGCTAGTAAAATAGGAATAGGGAATCCTAAGAATAGACCATACATAGAATTTACGAATGTATTTCTAAATGCACGCCAGAATGTAGAGTCATTAAATAAGGCAGTTTTTAGATTATATACACCATACCAGTCCATGTCTAAAGCATCTTTAGTAGATTCATTAAATTTGAAAGCTACAAGGATACCTTTAATTGGCATATACTTGAATAATAGCATGAAGATAAGCAAAGGTAATAATAGGACATATAGACGCCAGTCTTTAAGTAAAGTTTTACCAGTTCTTTGCCATTTTGTTCTCTCCATCTCGTCTAAGACAGCTTCATTAACTTCCATGCCGTTTATCTTAGCCATGTCGATCACAATCCTTTCATTTAATTTTTTTCTTCTTGATTAATTACATTGTAGTATTCTTCTTCGGCTTCTTTTTCAATTTGTTTTTCAAGAAGCATTTCATACACATTTTTATATGTACCTCTTTTATATAACAAGATATTAATTAGGAAGGCAGCCAGGATACCGATACTTGCATTTACTAAGGCATAAAGCAAAGCATATAAGTATACTAGATACGATAAATTAAAACCATTTGTTACATAAGAATTAAGAATAACAAAAATGTAAATAATTATAATTGCAAGTAAACTAACTATTCCAGTTGTGCTTGCGACCTTCGATGTAGTGCTTAAATAGAAATTCGTTTCCTGTTTGTAGAATTTCATAAGTAATAAAGGACTAGACATCGTAAGTAGACATCCGATAAACCTAACAATATAAAATAATGCACTATATGAGTTATGCAAGAAATTTATATTAGTAAGCATATAAGATGTGGTGTTAGATATTGCAAGGAATGGAATTAAAATTGCTCCGTACCATCCATAACGAGTTACAGCAAGTGCGATTAAACCTAATGCGACAATTGAATACGGATTGTACGTTTTAACTCCATACATACTAACCATCGCAAGATATACACCAAGTGCCTCAGTTATAATGCCAATTACAATCAATGTTATTAAATCAATTCGCCTATATTTTTTAAAACTCATTTGATTTTTCCCTTTCTAACAATAAAAAATTTGCATTATAAAATAGTTATCTATCTAACCTCAACCTATTTTAGCATTCATAACTCTTAAAATCAATAATTAATGAAAACTTTTTCATAAAATTAGAAAGCGTTTTCTAAAAGCGTTTTACTATATTTTATATTAGAATATAATAAGAAATATTGTAAGGAGTTAAATTCATGAAATATTATATCGATAATACAGTGTCAATTAATGAAATATTATGCAAAATGAACGATTTTGACACATTATATTTAAAAAGTGGAATATACAGAGAAAAGATTAAAGTTACTAAAAACAATATAACTATTATTGGCGAAGGAAAAGATACGATTATTTCCTACAAGGATTATTTTACTAAGATAGATTCTAACAATTTTGAATATCTAACAGTTAGAACTTATTCTATGATAGTCTTAGGAGATAATGTAACACTTGAAAATTTAACTGTAAGAAATGAAGCTAATGTAGCTACCAAATATGGTCAAGCAGTAGCTCTTGAAGTATTAGGAGATAACTTTAAAGCTTATAATGTTAATTTATTAGGTGATCAAGACACATTGCTTGCTGGGCCAATACCACCAGATTTACTCATTAGATACAAAGATATATTACCTAAAGATGAATTAAAAGGCATAAATAGCCATCAATTATACGATAGCTGTTATATAGAGGGAGGAATTGATTTTATATTTGGCTCAGCTACTGCCTTATTTAAGAACTGTCATCTGCATTCTATAAATAACGGCTTTATTGCAGCTCCTAGTCATTCTAAAGATATCGAAATAGGTTTTGTATTTAATAATTGCCTAATCACATCAAATATAAATGTTGATAATGTATATCTAGCCCGTCCTTGGAGAGATTACGGATATTCAGCCTTTATAAACTGTAAGATAGAAGGAAACCACATAAACAAAGACTTATTCCATGACTGGGTTAAGGGTAGAGCGGAGACTTGTCGCTTCTTCTTGTATAACACTACTTCTTGTAAACCAAATAATAAAATACACAAAGATTTAACTGAAGAAGCATCTTCAAAACTAATAAATGATGTTTCCTCTTATTTCTAAAAGATTTTCTAATGTTGTTTATAGATTTATTTTGTAGTATTATATAGGTAATATTAAAGAGGCTTATTATGAATAATATTAGTATTATTATTGCGGACGACAATAAAGAATTAACCTTAATGATATCTGAATATTTAAAAGAAAATGGTTTTAATGTTACTCATGCCTTTAATCAAGGTATAGAACTATTAAACTGTCTAGAAAGTGAAAAAGTAGACTTATTAATTCTTGATATATGCATGCCTCTATACGATGGCTTTTCAGTTCTTGATGAAATTAAAAACAATGAAAAATATAATAAACCAAGCAAGATAATGTTACTTTCTGCATTATCTAGTGAAGATGTTATTTCTAGAGCTTCAAAATATGGTGTTGATTATTTTTTAGTTAAACCTATTAAACTTAATAATTTACTTACTACAATTAATAATCTATTTAATTTAGATTCTATAGATACTAAAGTAGATAGATTACTTAAAGAAGCTGCTATATCAGAACATTTAAGTGGTTATAAATATTTGAAGTATGCAATTAATGAATGTTATAAAAATCCTTCATTACTTAAATCAGTAACTAAAGAACTATACCCACTGGTAGCTAACGAATTTGACTCAACTATTGATAGAGTTGAAAGATCAATTAGAAATGCAATAGAACAAGCCTATAACCAAAACAATTTAAATTCAGTATTTGATAAGAAACCTACTAATTCTTCTTTCATTAAATATATATTAGATAAGATAGAGTAATTAAATTTACTCTATTTTTTAATTTAGAGCAAAAAAAATAATGAGTTGCCTCATTATTAGTCTTGATGATTCTCACGATATAATTTTTCTCTTGCTTCAAGTTCTTCTCTATCTTTTTTGAACTTCTTATGGTTAATAATAGGATTAGAGAAGTAAATGAAAATAACTAATGCAATTAATACAATAAAAATGATTAAAAATGTTAAATCGCAACTTTTCATTAAAATCATATAATTCACCTCATATATCATTTTGTATATATATTATAAAGTATAAAACGTCTTTTATCAATAAAAAAATGCTAGATTGTAAAAAACATCTAGCAAAGAAAAAGAAAAAGAAAAGATTTACAGGATGTACTCAAAATTGAGTACGATTAATATTATACTTATTTTTATAACTTTCACAAGTATATTTTTTACCCATTTAAATGAAAGTGTTTTCATATAAAAATATAGTTTCAATTTAAATAACATACCTCCTAACAAGCAAATTCCATTCTCTATCTGTCATAGTGTGTCTTGAAACCTCTTTTTTAGCTTGGGTATCTATTGCATCTGCTAAATTCATATAAAGTCCATAGTCATCAAGATAGTCTGCTTCTTCACATTTTTCAACTAAATTAGCCATAGTTCTAGATAATTCGAAATCAATTTTAATATTATTATTTATATAATTATACTCTCTATTCTCTAACACATCTTTTTTATAAGACCTAATATATATTGATTTACGTTATCAACACTATTAATCTTATTAATAAGCATTTCATCATCTTTTCTAATTCTTACCTTAATAGTTTTATATTTATCCTTAATATAAGAATTAATGTATTCTTGTTTATTAAACATATTTATCACCTCATCTATTGATAAAAGCATTATTTCAATTCTTCATGTTTATTATAATGCATTTGGGGTCTAAAGTAAAATTTAAGATGATAATTAAAATTTTAAAAGAAGTATAAAGCGATAAATATAAATCTTGAAAACTATATAAATTAGTTTTAGTATAAACATTATGAAAATAATTCCGGCCTAGAAAACCAATTTACATAATCAATTTCTAAATTATATGTATTATTATTTATAATGTTTTTAATCTCTATAGATGCATTATCATAATAAATGTATATAGTTACAGGTCCCGTAAACTCATATTTATTTAATCCTGTACTATCTGAGTCATCAAATGTTATTTCAGTGTTATTTAATGTTACATATCTAAATTCATCACTATTTTCTAAATATATATCATTATAATCAAAAATAAAATAGAAGTAATTTGTTTCATCGTTAGGGCCATAATAGTTCCATATAAACCTAGATTTCTTTTTATCAATATAACACTTATGAATAATGTCATAACCATTGCTTTTAAATGTATAAGAAGAGTTAATTTGATATGCCTGATCTCTATTAATAATCGTACATCCACATAAACTAATAAGGATTGTAGTAATGGTTAGTATGAATTTATTTTTCATAATGATTGGACTCCTTAATAGTTAAAAATACTATAATCTAACAAAACCATTCCACCAAAGCCTGTCCATGCACTCAAATCGAAATAGACTGGCTGATTGCTATAACCATCTCTCAGTTCATAAAAATATTTATAAGAAGTTGATTTAAATATCCACCATCCACTTGTTTTAGAATATATTTTATAACCGCAACCAGCCATCAAATGATTACCATATCCTGCATTTGAGGCACTAGAAGTGCATAATACAAAAGGCAACATCATGTTAATTGAGGCGATACCGCTTCCTGAGTATAAACCAGCTGCAATAGTACCTTTTGCCTTAAAATCATAGCCGTATTGTCTACCTATTTCATTAATTATATTTGCTGTATTATAAACAGTACCGCCATTTACTTTACCATAAGCATTATAAACATATTTTCTAACATCAGTATAAAGTTTAGGGAAAACTGTATTTACAACCTCAGTTTTATAATGAGTTTTTCCAGAGATAGATTTAATACTTCCATAGATATTTTCTCCTTTATCATTAAACACTTTTTTATACAAAGAATATTCATATATCTTAGGATCGTAATTAACTATATCGTTAATATTGGGCATTAGTGGTTTTGAATAATCGTTTTTATATTTATCTATCTTTTCTTTAAAAGCACCTTGCGCATCGGCTAATGATTGTAATACATTGTAGGCCGAAACAAACCAACAATTTCCTTCACTCGAATAATAGAGTGAGTCACCACTATAAGAATAATCAATATAACAAGATAAATTCATTTGTCTTGTGTATTTGCCAGTAGCCATAGCTAATGTTTTTTCATTAGATAAAATCCAATCAGAGCCGTATTTATCTTTCATATAAACATTAGTATTTGATATATTACCACAACCAGCTTTATTTTGCCCTTCATATTTTTTTGAGCCAAAAGAAATATTATCTAGACAACTTTCACTCATGTTTTTTTCTGCATCAACATTAACATACTGACCATTTTTTATATATAAATAACCATTAATAGTCGAAAAGCAATATGATTCACTATTAACATTCTTATATGGTGATTCACCTTTAGTTTTGAAATCATAAATAATATATTCATTACCGATAATGGCATATCCATTATCATAATCAAAATCTAAAAAAACTCCTTCTTTTTTACTATCGTGGTCTATAATACTAATGTCAAAAGAATTTTCCACATATTTAGCATTTAATTCTTCTTCAGATATTTCATTGTATTTTTTAACAAATAAAGTAAAGTTATCTTCAATATACTTAGCAACGCTGTAGCAATCATTCTTCAAATAATAGTTTATATTGCTTTCATTTACATTTGAATTGTCAACTGCAAGTAATGAAACTAATAACAATAAAATACCAATACAACTACTTCTTAATTTAATAAAACCTTTCATTTTCTTTCTCTCCTTTAAGTTAAATTGCTAAAAACATAATTTCTATATTTTGCAATATACAGTTAACTTAACTTTAGTTTAACATTTTCAAAATTTGTTGACAACTAAATATCATGAATTTATCTTAAACTTTACTTAATTAGAGATTGGATTTGTAATAGCATCATCTAATTCAAAGAATTTTACTCCAAATAAAAATAGTATTATTTGTTATACCAAATCTAATAACTCTAGACAATATGCTAAATACCTCGTACAAATAACTCGAATTATAAAATAAGGAAACATAACTTTTAATTAAAAAAGAACTATAAAAACAAATCCATACTTAAGGAAATGATTTTTATAGTTCATTAATATTAATCAGTATAAGAGTATTCTCCATTTTCATCATATAGTTTTCTAAATGCTATTTGTGCTAGAACTACATATGAATAAGTTGAAGTATTATTTGAATAATAAGCTCTTGAAGAGTCAAATACTATCTTACCTTTAGAGAAAGCATATAAAGCTCCTGTTGTACTAGTCTTTGATACACCAAGTTTTTCAGATAGTTCATCTTTCTTCTTATCGCTTAAATCACTAGATAACCAGTATAATGTACTGATTTCAAATTGAACAGCTTGCTCATTATAAATCTTAATAGCGCTTTGATTACTAGATTCACTCTTTTGACCATAGAATACATATATAACATCGTCAGAATCACTAGATTGTTTAGAAACCATCTTTTCTAGTTTAGATAAAGATATTTCTTCAACAATATGATCCTTAGGTAAGATTTCAGTATCTCCATTCTTCCAATAATTATATACATTAGCTCTAGACATTTTACAGCTTGATAATGAAACAATTAAAAACAAGCATGAAATTAGTCCTAAAGCTTTAAAAAATTTATTCTTCATACAAATACCTCCAATAAGGATAATTCTAATTAATTATATCTAAAATCTTAAATACAATCAAGTTGCATGAAATTTCTTTTTAGATAAATCTATAAATAGATGAAAAATCATCAATAACTTTATCTGATGCTTCTTCTAGTCTATGGCGCGATTGATGTCCTTTAGTATAAAGCACGCAATCAATTCCCATCTCTTTAGCTACTAGCGCGTCATGATCAGTATCCCCAATCATAATGCAGCTATCAGGGTCAATATTATAATTTTTAATATAAGCTTTACCTACCTCAATTTTGCTAGCGGCGTAGATATCAGATAGTCCTAGCACATCAGTAAATAAATCATAAATACCAAAGTGGTTTAATTGTTCTATTACATTACTAGTTTTACTTGCAGTAAGTAATACAACATTATAACCTTTATCAATTAAATCTAAAATAGTTTCTTTTACTCCTTCTTGAAGATTACAATTAAATGATGCTTTTTGATATTTAACGATAAAATCTTTAGATAAATCTTCAAATGAGTCTTTAGTAAAATCGACTCCTGCTTTAGCATAATAATCTTTAACAGGGAATCCAAATATTTCTTTGTATTCATCAAGCGTTACAGTTTTAGCATTTTGTTTTTTTAGAATTTGATTAAGTAAATCTAAACATAAATCTACATCATCAATTATAGTTCCATTAAAGTCAAAAAATATATATTTTTTATTCATAGTTATATTCACCATTTTCTTTTCAATTAATTTTAAAGGTTCGACTAATTCTTTAGGTTCAAGGAGTGTTGCACAAGAACCGAAGAATAATATAAATGATAGGATTGATCCTTCTTGTTTCATATCACATTCAAGAAGAGTATGTCTATCATCTAAGACAGTAATAACTTGATTATCTCCAAATCTTCTCTCTTGTACTAAAACATTTTGAGGCGGAGTAAGTATTACTTTAACCCTATATGTTTCACCAAAGTTAATGCCATTCTTATCTAGAACATCTTTAACATTATAAGTATTATCAGGTATGAATGTTTTACCTGTTAGCTTAATAAAGTTAATTCTATTAAGTTTAAAATTAAGTGGTTTCATTGATAATCCTTTAAAATTCTCAATAAATCCATTAACATACCAACCATTATTAGAATTATATAATAAATAAGGATATAAGATATAATCTCTAGATTTATTATTTATAGTTGTATAAGCTATTTCCACTTGTTTATTATTTTTTATTGCATTATCTATTATTTCATATCTATCAATTAAATCTTCTTTATTCATAAGAAGAGGAAAACGTTCAAATACAAACTTACTCTCTAAATCATGATAATTGATAGTATTAGTTAATGCTTTCCCTACAGCACTCTTTAAAGAAGTGCCATGGACAAAAGATGAATCACTTTCTAGCTTTGCACATGCTTCAAATAAAGCTTCTTTTTCTTTATCGTTAAGTTTCAAACTAGGCATAACTGATGTTTTATCTAATTTATAGCCACCATATTTACCTGATACATAATCTATTCTATATCCTGCTTCTTCTAGTTCTGCTCTATATTCACTTATGTTTCTCTCATTTGTCTCCAGAAGCATAGCTAATTCTTTCTTAGAGATTATATTTCTTGAATTTAAGAGATTAAGCATTTTAATACAATTACTTGTTCTAGACATAATTTCACCTTCTAGTCTTTAACACTAATATCTAAAGATTTAGCTACAGGTGTTAAAGATACAGCTTTATAAACCGGATAGAAGATTAGAGAAACAAGCACTAATGTTACACCTGATGTAAGTAGCGTTGAAGGAAGACCAGAGATGCTATACATAAAGGCTGCGTTCCATGAATTATAATTAGAATTTAAAGCATAATAAATTAATGATTTAATAAATACCTCACCAAAGATATTAAATGCAATACCTAGTCCTGCCGAGTATACGGCAAAACAAGATAGCTTATTTAATTTATTTTGTAAAACAAATACCACTAAGCTTAATGCAAATAGTATTCCAGATAAAACAGGAATCATATAGTTGAAAAACAATTGGACATTTTTAACAGTTGTTTCCCCATTTTTAACCATTTCATAAGAGAAAGTAATTGGATTTTGATAAGTTACTACACTTAATATAATCATCACTATAGTTACAACAAATAATATTATAGTTACTATAAGACTTAAGTATTTATAATCACTCTTACTATCCTTTAAGGTTTTAAATACAAAGCCTGATATTACACCCATAACAAACTTTAATATAATTGTACGAATGATACTAGCTAAAGGATATCCACCTGTTACATCAGCTAGCCCCATACCTATAGCTCCTGATAAGCCGCCAAGAAGTGGCCCTACAAAGAAGCTAGACATAATGCATACAAAGTTACCTAAATGTACTTTACCTACAGGAAGGGGAATATATACATAGGTAAATGCAAAAGCAAGGGCAGTAAAAAGGGATGTAAGTATTAATTTATATAATTTAGTTTTATTCATAATAAACTCCTCAAATTATAATTATTATATAAGAAAAAGTTTCTTAAATAAAATAAATTAAGAAACTCTTTTCATTTTTTTTACATTGTATAAATAAATAAGTAGTATTATAGTTGAAATTGAAATGAAACCAGAATAATCAATAAATACATCATTCATGCTTGCAGTTCTTCCGTCAGTGTTGCCTTCAAGAAGGAATTCAGTAGTAAATGCAAAAAGAAATGCAACTACATAGTGAAGGATTATTCTTATATTTAATTTAAATGGCAAATTCAAATAAAATACTATAGATGTAATACCAAGTACTACAAAGAATCCAAAGTGTCCGATAAGTTTTCTAATGATTCTTAAATAATTATCATTAATCTCGATATTAGCATTAAATAATGTATTAAGTACCTTTTGTATTAAGGTAGCGACTTTCCCTGAACTTTCGCTTGATTGCTCACCGGTTTCAAGGCATTTTGCAGTAAAGAAAATCATTAATCCGATATATAAAATACCGGATATAATGATTATTAAAATTTTACTTTTCTTCATTAGCTTCAAATTGTAATTTAATGCTATACTTTAATCCATTAACCTTAAGTTCAGATGGAATATCTAAACACTTAAGACTATCAGCTATAACTGTAGGATGATTATAAACACCAGAGGTAATAAGCTTAGTTTCTTTATAAGCATTATCTTTATTTAAATTAAATACTACTTCTACTTGTTCTTCTGAAATATATTTAATAGTAATAGTTTTATCATAACCTTCAGGTACAACAGCCTCAACAGTAGCGTTTAATTCATGTTTAACATAATATGTTTCAGCATTCTCTTCAAACTTAGACTTATCTTTACCAAATAACTTCTTAAAGAAGTGAATAATTCTGTGCTTACCTACTAAGAAGTCACCAATAATTAAGATGATTAAAATATATGCAAGTAATTTTAAGAAGGCATATAAAGTGACATTCTTAGTTACATCTTTATAATCACTTGTCTTAAATTCTTCATGCTTTTCATAATTAGTAGTAAATTCATCTAATAACTTATTTACATTATCACTAGTTGCAGTTTTACTAAGTACTAATTCATTGTATCCTGATACAAGTGGTTCTACTGTATCAAAGAATGTACTAGATAGATTATAACTAGATGTAAATGAAACACTATCTACTACTTCTTGTTTACTAGTTAAAATGTCAAATGATTGATAACTTGTAGCTGATTCATAGTTTCTATCTCCTAGCAAGAAATAATAGAAACCACATGCAGAATAACTAGCTGATCTATTTTGGATTTCACTCTTTTCATCTTCTCTTATAGATGAGTCACTAGCATCATAACCAATTCTATAGAAATAAGTTGTTGAAGCACCATCTTTATCAGTACCGTTAAATCTAATACCAAACTTATTCCAAGTTCTACCATCTGAATCCTGATAGCTTTCTCTGTCCCATTTATCAGATACATTATAAATAATACCCATATAACCTTTTTCAAGTAAAGTATATGATGTAGTCTTATCATCTTCAGTAACTGATTTAGTATATGTAGTAACTACTTCATAAATATCTACAGTACCAACATTAGTAATTTCAAAAGTATCTACTTTATTTTGATTGTAATATCCATTTAAAAGACTTACAACACCTTCGCTGTCTCCTGCCTTAGCTCTCTTAGTTAAAGTTTCGCTAGCCTTAACTTGAGCACCTAATGCAAACCAGTAAAATGCAAGGATTATACCGAATATAATGGTAAATCCATAATATAATATAGAAAGAATAGGAAATCTTTTCATATTTACCTCCATTAAAAGTCTAACTTATTATACATAATAATTATATAATTTGAAAGACACTTAAAAAATTATTTTTTTCTCTTTACAAATAATATCTTCTTATGCTATAATTAAAAGGCTTAATATGGCGTCATTGGTGAAGTGGTTAACACGGCGGTTTGTGGCACCGTTATTCGCAAGTTCGATCCTTGTATGACGCCCCATATTTAGAAATTAGATAAGTGAGAAATCACTTATTTTTTTTATATTTATTTTTTGATATAATACTTCATGAGGTATTAATCATGAAAAATATATTAATGTTAACTACTGGTGGTACTATATCAAGTGTCAAATCAAATGAAGGACTTGTACCTTCAACTAAAGAACATGTCCTAAAATATATAGGGGATGTTAAAGACTTTAATCTTGATACACTTGAATTAATGGTACTTGATTCAACTAATATTCAACCTGAAGAATGGGTAAAAATTGCTAATACAATCTATAATAATTTAAATAAATATGATGGTATTGTTGTAACACATGGAACAGATACAATGGCCTATACTACTTCTATGATATCATTTATGATCCAAAACCCTCCTATTCCTATTGTCTTTACCGGAAGTCAGCTTCCTATTGATAATGACTTAACAGACGCCATCAGCAACCTTCGCCTAGCCTTCAAAATGGCTTTAACAGGTATTAAAGGTATATTCCTAGCCTTTGACAGACAAATTATATTAGGTTCTAGAGCTGTTAAGGTAAGAGCTACAAGTTTCCATGCTTTTGAATCTATTAATTCTAATCCGATAGGAATATTAGATTCTAATGGACTTACAATTTATAAGGATGCACTTCCTTCTTATAAAGATGAAGTTACATTTAATACTAATATAAATTCTAATATATTCTTATTAAAACTCACTCCAGCAACAAATCCTTCTATTATCAGTATGCTTATTAATGCAGGTTATAAAGGTATTGTTATTGAAGCCTTTGGTCAAGGTGGATTACAGTTCGTACGTCGTGACTTTATTCCATCTTTAATTGAAGCTAAGAACAAGAATGTAGCAGTTGTAGTATCTAGTCAGTGCTTATACGATGGTGCTAACTTAAATATCTATCAAGTTGGAAAAAAAGCACTAGAAACAGGTGTAATAGAATCTCGTGATATGACTTGCGAGGCTGCAGTTACTAAATTAATTTATGCTTTAGGTCAAACAAGGGATTTAAATAAAATCAAAGAAATATTTAGTCAAAATCTAGCAGGTGAAATGCGTAATATGGTTAAATAAGGCATCTTAAATGGTGCCTTTTTATTATGCAAAAAAATTGAGAGAAAATTTAATTTCTCTCAATTCTTTTATTAAGTTGTTAGTTGTTATTTGAGCCACTTGAACTACTTTGACTAGAAGCAGATGGCATAACAGCCTTGAATGCAACAATACATTTTTTAGTATGAATTACCTTATTAGTTGTTGTTGATATTACCTTGTTAGTACTATCATAATGAGCAAGATCAAAATAATAATTATCATATAATGTAGAATCAAATTTATTTGTGTTATTTAATGCTGCATTAGTGTTATATGTTGTTATTAATTTGTCAACCTTATCATGTAAACCAACAAGAATAATACTAGAATCTAAGGCAGCATCACTAAGATTACTTAACTCAATATCTTCATATTTAATATCATAAGTTGCGTTGTCACCAAAGATAATATTAATAGAATTTACAAACTTACTAACCTCATCTTTAGTTAATGTATAGTAAGATTCATTTGTACTACCACTTTGATTATACTTTTCAAGACAATTTGCTAAAGTAGTAACTGTATGTGTAGTTTTTTCAGTAATTCTATAGGCAATATCATTTTTAGCTAATATTTCTTTAGTAATACTTCTTCTAATGATATTTGAATCATTAAATACAGTAACATTTTGAATAAGAGTTGATGCTTCAACAGAAATGTTGTTAATATCTGTTGTTACAGCCTTTACTGCAGTAATAAAGTTGTTAACTTCATTCGTATCAACAAATATTTCTTTATAATTTGTTAAGTAATTACTATCAATACTGTCAGAAAGAATTTCAATATTATCTAATCCAAGTAACTTATAAGATAATGTATACCAGATAATATTAGAAGCTAATAATGTCTTAGTATCACTTGTTAATAACTTATTTGCATCAAATTCAGATAACTTATCACTTAATTTTAATGCAATAATACCAGTTACAAATAACTTTAATTCATCTGATTTAATATAAATATATGTACCAGTTGTCTTAATAGTTTGAGATACCTTTAAGTCTTCAGATTTAATAATATAATCAGATAAAGCGTAGTATAAGATATCACTATCAATAATATAGTCTATAGAAGCTTTATTAGTAGTTGAATCTACATCATTCATACTATTGATTAATTTTACATCAATTGATGCTGTGGCAAGTTTAATATTTAAACTCTTTACAGCCTTTAATAACTTAGCAATTTCTTGATTTTGTGCAATCTCAAGAGTTTCATACTTAGCTTGAATAGTAGCTTTGTCAGCTTTGTATTCTTGCTTTGAAGCTAAACTATCTGGGCTAGAGTTAGTGTAGTATAAATCACCAGTAGCGTTAAATACATCAGATTTAAATACTTCATCAATAGTATCATAAGATAAAGTTAATAATTCATCTTCATTAATACCAAGACTAGCACCATCAATACCATCAAGTAAACCTAAGTGGTAAATAGATGTAACAAGTTTCTTTGTTTCACCAGTATCACCAAGCCACTTAGAAAGGTTAGTTTGATCATCTTTAGTAAATACAAATGAATTAGGAACAACTAAAGTAGATGTTGCATCAGCACTAGTAGTTATTAGGTTATTAGCTAATGTAGCTGAAACCATATCTGAGTCAAATAAGGCAAGAAGTCCTTTTAAGTCATTATTATATTTGCTTAAACTAATATTATTTAACTTGTTGAAGTCTACAGATGGAGTTTCATCATTTACATTTAGAGCTTCCTTTGCAAAGTTACAGAAATTAACTAATTCTTGTGTCTTAATTAATTCGTCCTTTACTTCAAAACTATTATATGGGACGAATACTGAATCATTATCATTTAAAGTTTTTGTTACAGAAGCATTAATTACGTCACTTGAGAAGATATCAGTCTTCTTTTCATCACTTAATTTAAGCATCTTAGCATTATCAACTTCAAGTCCTGATCCAATACTACCAAGTAATCCTAAACGATGCATAGCTTTTACAATTCTCTTAGTTTCACCAAGATCATTTTTACTTGATAACCACATTGAAAGGTTAGTTTCATCTGTCTTAGAGAACTTATAACTTGCACGAACTACTAGTGATGAATTATCTTCATTAGAAACTTCTACAACATTATAAGCTAATGTAGCAGATACAATATTAGAATCGAATAAAGCAAGTAAATTATCTAATTGATCATCAGCGCTATAGCTACCTAAGTTAATAGTACTTAGATTACTGAAGTCTACTGTTTTATCATCTTCTTTTATACCTAGAGCTTCTTTTGCAAAGTTACAGAAATTAACTAATTCTTGAGTTTTAATCTTTTCGCCTGTAACTTCATAACTTGAAAAAGGAATATAGATTTGATCAGTATCCTTTAAAGTCTTAGTTACAGTCGAATTAATTACATCGCTATCAAAGATATCAGTCTTCTTTGAATCACTAAGATTTAGCATTTTAGCTTCATCAACTTCAAGATTAGCACCGATATTATCAAGTAATCCTAAACGATGGATAGCTTTTACAATCTTCTTAGTTTCACCATCCCCAGTCCACTTAGAAAGGTTAGTTTCATCTGTCTTAGAGAACTTATAAGAAGAGCGAACAACTATTGAAGAATCTTTACCATTAGAAGCGTCTACAATGTTATAAGCTAATGTGGCAGATACAATGTTACAATCGAATAACTCAAGTAAACTATCTAACTGTTCATCAGTACTATAATTACCTAACTTTATAGTACTTAAATCACTAAAGTCAACACTATCAGTATCTTCTTTTACACCTAAAGCAGCTTTTGCAAAGTTACAGAAGCCAACAAGTTCTTGAGTGTCAATTTTTTCACCATTTTCTTCAAGGCTTGAAGAAGGAATAAATATTTGATCAGTCTTCTTTAATGTAGTCGTAATAGTAGAATTAATTACATCACTTGAGAAGATATCAGTCTTCTTTGAATCACTTAGATTTAATAATGTGACTTCATTTACTTCAAGGTCAGAACCTATACTACCAAGTAATCCTAAACGATGGATAGCAGTTACTATCTTCTTAGTTTCACCAATATCATCGGTGCTTGATAACCACTTAGAAAGGTTAGTTTGATTATCTTTAGTAAACTTGTAAGAATTACGAACTGTAATAGAATCATTATCAATATCAACAATATTATAAGCTAATGTAGCTGATACTAGTTTTGTATCAAATAAAGCTAGTAATGAATTAAGTTTGTCATCAGCACTATAATCGCTTAAGTCAATATTACTTAAATCACTAAAATCAACACTATCACTATCTTCTTTTACACCTAAAGCAGCTTTTGCAAAATTACAGAATCCAACAAGTTCTTGAGTATCAATCTTTTCACCTGAAGCATCATAACTTGAACTAGGAATAAAGATTTGATCAGTCTTCTTTAATGTAGTAGTAATTGTTGAATTAATTACGTCACTATCAAAGATGTCAGTCTTCTTTTCATCACTAAGATTTAATAATGTAACTTCATTTACTTCAAGGTTAGATCCGATATTATTTAATAATCCTAAACGATGAATAGCGGTTACTATTCTCTTAGTTTCACCAATATCATCTGTGCTTGATAACCACTTAGAAAGGTTGGTTTGATCTTCTGCAGTAAACTTATATGAATCACGAACTGTAATATCCTCTGAAGTCTTACTAATATCAACAATATTATAAGCCAATGTAGCTGATACAATATTAGAATCAAATATTTCAAGTAAAGAATCAAGTTTATCATCAGTACTATATTCACCTAAGTTAATAGTACTTAAATTATCTAAATCAACACTTTCAGTATCTTCTGTTACACCTAAAGCAATTTTAGCAAAGTTACAAATGCTCTTAAGTTCACTAATCTTAATAGTTTCACTAGTTAAATAACTAGATGTAGGAACAAAAATCTTATCTTGATCATCTAGCGTCTTAGTTATAGTCGCATTTATAACATTACTTGAAAATAAGGTATCACCATAATTATCAATAGAATTGAAAATCTTTGGTAATAAAGAATTGATATCACCGTTACCATCAATTAAAGATGAAATCATATCTTTATAATTCTTCTTATTTCCATCTTTATCAGTATATTCAAAAGTAATAACACTAATAAGTTTGTTAACTTCACCTGTTTCACCTAACCAATTAGATAAATTCTTATCTTTGTTGTCTGCAGATAAATCAAGATTAGTTGGAATAGTAAGACTTGCGCTGTCCTTGAATTCATACATCTTAACAGCTATATTAGAACAAATAATATCGCTCTTCTTAATATATGAAGATAAATCAAAGATTAAGTCTACATATTTATCAGTGTCACTGAAATCTTTAATAGAATACTTTTCAGTAAGTTCACCTAAGAAATCAAGTAAATTAGTAAATTCACTAGAATCAATAACCTTACATGTTTGACCGCTAAGAACTGTAATATCAGTATAACTAGATTCAGGAACATATAATGTATCGTCTTCTTTACTAGAATCTAGACTAACATTAGAAATAATATTTGAAAGAAGTGTATGAACTAAATTTGAGTGGTCCTCACTTGCTGTATCAAGTAAATTCTTAACATTCTTGTTGCTAGTAATAGCCTTTAATAACTCATCAGTCTTATCATCTTCTGATAAAGTAGTATCTTTACTAATAGTATAAATATCACTAATTACTGAACCAATAGAATCTAATACCTTTTCAAGTTCACCCTTAACAGTATTTCCATTAGAATCTATATAAGATGCATAATTTGTTTCAATTAAAGTTATCTCAGTATTAGGTAAAGATTCCTTTAATGCATCACTTAAGGCATCATTAATAATCTTATTAAATGCTTTAGAGTTAAGTAAAACACTACCAGCATTAGAATTAATTAATTTCTTAATATCAGTTATAGTTTTAGAATCCTTATTGCCAAGTTCTTTAATGATATAATCACTTAAATCATCAGTTGATGTAAATTCTTTATTAACAACTAAATCTACAACATCATCAAGAACTGCAAATACATCAGTTAAAGATTCAGTCCATTGAACATCATAGATATGGTCCTTTTCATCTACAACAGATTTGAAATCTAATCCTTTATATTGTTCATTTAAACTTGTAACTAAAATATCACTAACAAGACGTTGGAATCTATCACTGTTATAGAAAGTAATTTTTTTAAGACAAGTATTAATTTCAGTAAATACACCAAGGGATGCATTAGTATCTTCCTTAGTTGTAGTCTTCTTAATACCATATGCTAAGCTAGTTTCACTCTTTGTATCGAATAACTTGCTAATAGCATTGATTTCATCTTGATGTTTTAATATAGTTACATAAGTATTATAAGCAGCTCTTAAGTTAGTACTTTGAATTAATTCACTACTCTTAATTGAATTATCTCCTAAGAATAATAAATATAATATCTTATTAGTTAACTCAAGATTTTGATATTCTTCACTTTCAGTTGAATCTACATTCTTGCATGTATAACTTACATAAGTTCTAACAACACCATCAATTAAATAGTTAGTATATTCACCGAAATTAGCTTCTTGTAAAATAGAATCAATTCTATCTTGTAAAGTTAATCCATCAATTGTTGTATCAGATGCAATAAAATCAGAAAGTTCTTCTTGAGTATATTGCTTATTAATATCATAACCATACATTAAGAATAAATATGCACACTTACTTAAAGACTTAGTTAATGGTGATAAATCGCTATTTAAACTTAAAGTAATAGTCTTAGTTTCACCATTTTCTTCATAAGTATATTCACTAGACATAATCTTGTTTGCAAGAATTAAATAATAAGGTAAGTTTTCCTCATTCTTTAAATTATTAAGTATACCTGTTACACCAACAGTATTCCACTTGCATACAGCATTGTAAACATCTATATAAGTCTTGGTATCATTGTTTACTTTAGAATCATCTGTAATTGTATTATCCTTATCAGATGGAATCAAAATAGAAATAGTACCAAATATACTAGCAACGAATAAAGCTACAATTGCACCTCTAATAAGACCTACAATAAGACCTAATAATCGTTTCTTCTTATAAGGCTTAATAGGGCATGGTTTTCTTTCTTCTTTTGGTAAATTAGCTTGTGCCTCATTATACTTTTTAATTTTCTTCTTAATTTTTCTCTTCTTTCTACCTTCACGAGCAAAAATCATATAGAAAATATAGAATATAAATTTAGCAAGGAAATATACCACTACACATACAATAAGTATGGCAAGATGCACAATTAGCATACTAAAACTATATAGAAGTTTAGTAGCCTCCTCTAATGATAAACCTTTACTGTTTTCAGCAAAGTATTCTGTCTTAGATAATATTTCCTGAATATATCCAGACAATGTATCATGGTCAGTGCAAGCACCATATTGTTCCTTAAATAATGAATTTACTATATCTGTAAAATTACTAGGATTGCTGATACCTGCCTTTTGTAATACAGTATTTGTTAAATTAACTACAGTACTATCAAAATTATTGTTTATAGCTAGATAAAATCCAACTGCAACACCTATTGATAATAAGAATGTAATAAATAATTTGACTGATTTAGAGAATCCTCTACGCATACCTGCAAGTAATTGCCATAATAGAATTACACCGCATAGTATAGTAGGAACCCATTGAATTAAATTAATAATACTACTATTCATCATAATCATCTCCTATCTATATTTAATTTTATCAAAAATTGAACTACTTTAAAATATGAATATGTTTACATACAGTTAATTTTGTAAACAAATTTGAGTTTTATACCAATTTCCTTTGAAATTATGAATAATTAAGTCTTGATTTCAAATAATCATTATGCTAAAATAACTAAGTCTCTTAGGGGCATGATGTCAACGGTAGCATGACGGTCTCCAAAACCGTTCGTATGGGTTCGAATCCTATTGCCCCTGCCATTTTGTAAATATAAGATTGATGTGTAAGCGTCAATCTTTTTTTGTTTTATAAGCACGATTGATTAATTGATCAAAAGCATTTAAAACATCTGATAGCATAATTAATCTTTTTTACAAATTGTGTAAGCAATTCAATTTCGCAAAATTCAGATTTTTAAATTTTCTCGAAGTTTATACTAAGTTTTATTTCGCAAAAACTAAAATTATTTACTTTTTCGAAATTTAAATGTATAATTAGTTCGAAAGGATGGATGTTTTATGAAATTAATCAAACGTACTTATTTAAATGAATTAATTGAACTGATTGGAACACCAGATATTAAAGTAATTACTGGGATTCGCCGTTCAGGCAAGTCAAAACTTTTAGAATCCTTTTTTGAATATTTAATAACGAATTATCCGGAATCAAACATAATTCGCATAGATTTCACCAAACTAGATTTTGAAGAACTTCAAGAATACCATCAATTAAACGAATATATTACGTCAAGATATCAAGATGGAGTACAAAACTTTGTACTTATCGATGAAGTACAACTATGTAAAAATTTCGAAAAAACAATAAATAGTCTATATTCAAGTGAAAACTATGATATATACATAACTGGATCTAATGCTTTCTTATTAAGTAGTGATTTAGCTACATTGTTCACTGGAAGAACAATTGAAATTAAGGTTTTCCCTTTTTCTTATCAAGAATTTCTTAATTATTATGAGATAAGCAATTCTTGTGATAGTTTAGATAAATATGTTAATGAGGGTGGATTTTCCGGATCATATTTATATCCAAATGAAAAAGGAAAATATTCCTATATTTCAAATGTATATGAAACTATTATTCAAAGAGACTTAATAAAAAGAAAAAAAATCAGAAATAAAACATTATTAATGAAAATTTCTTCTTTTCTAATAGATAATACATCTAACTTAACCTCTTTTAATAACATCTCAAATGCATTAAATAGTAATTTTATAAAAACAAATGATAAAACCGTAAGTTCATATGTTGATAGTTTATGCCAAGCTTTCTTATTCTATAAAATATCACGATATGATATTAAAGGAAAAAAATATTTAACTTCATCTGAAAAATATTATTTAGCTGATCAATCACTTAACTTTGCAGTAAACGGTATTAAAAACATAAATTATGGAAGAATTTATGAAAACATAGTTGCTATAGAACTACTAAGAAGAGGTTACGAGGTTTATGTTGGAGTACTTTACCAAAAAGTAATTGATTTTGTTGCAATAAAACGAAATGAAAAAATTTATATACAAGTATCAGATAATATAACTGAAGAAAAAACTTTTGCTAGAGAAGTTGATTCTCTATTAAAAATAAAGGATGCCTACCCTAAAATTCTAATTGCTAAAACTAATCACCCGGAATATACATATGAGGGTATTAGAATAATAGATATAAGCCAGTGGCTTCTAAACGATTCATTTAATAAATAATTAATTTAGAGAATTGACCATACCAGGCCTTTTCTCTTTTTTGTTATGCATAGTAAAACTCAAAAATTTAATATCAAATCTATAGTTTTTCCTATCAGTTTAACCCGATCATTTATTAAAGTAACAATACTAAATGCATTTTTCCAACCTAAATATGTTGAAATTTTTACATTTTTCCAACTTTTTATTTTCAAAATTATGCATTTTTCAACTTTTATATCTATTAATTATTTGAATAAAGCATCCAATGTTACTACAGATTGAATAGTAGTACTATTTCTATTTTCCTTTACTCCAAAAGTAGTTACTAAAGTAGGATATATTGCATACTTTGTTTTAGTTACAGTTACTAAGTCATTAATCTTATTTGATAAGTCTAGCAAAAATTTATCTGTTATAGTAAATTCACTTGCTGAATACTTCATTTCACATAGATTTATAACCTCATCTTTTCTAACAATTAATAAATCTATTTGAGATCCGTTAACGCCGTTTTCTAAATCCTTTTCTGCATGCCAAGAATTGACTGTAGTATATACCCCTCTAATACCAAGACTATCTTTGATTTGATTTATATGAAGTAAACATACTCTTTCAAAGGCAAATCCAAAAAAAGTATTAAGTTTTGGTGTGCCATATAGATTTTGAAAAAAGTTCTCATCATTTTCATTATTGTTCATAAATGTATAATAAAAAATAATGAAAGGGTCTGTAATTTGATATAAAGCTCCTTTACTCTTCATACCAAAACAATTATATTTTCTTATAAATGAACATGACTCTAATTCTTCAAGTTTTGTTGTTAAGTCTCCTGAATTAGCTAATTTAGATTCTTTAATAATATCTTCTCTAGTCATACCTATTTTCTTTTTAGATAGTGCACCAATAATTTTTAAGTAAGGTTCACTATTTTTAAAAATAGATGCGAATAAATATTTAAATTCATCTTTAAGAGGTGAACTTGGTTTAAATAACATATTATCAATGTTTTGAGCTACGCTTAATCCTTTTTGTATAAAATTATAATAATAAGGAATTCCACCTAATACCATGTAATATTGTAATATTTGAATTCTATTTGAAAGTATCCCCTTAACTTTAAAACATTCTTCAACTTCTTTCAAAGTAAAAGGAAGAAGATTAATTTGTTCGGTAATTCTATTATATAAGCCTCCTTTATTATGAATAATTTTCTTAAGCATCCAGCTAGTAGCTGATGCACATACAATCAAAATAATATCATTTCTATATGATGCCCACCCATTCCAAAAAGATTCAAGGGCTCTCATCATATCAGATTTAGTTGTATCCATCCAAGATAATTCATCAATAAAAATTATTTTTCTTTCTATTTTGCTTTCCCTAATTAAATTTTTTAGTTCTTCAAATGCAACAAACCAGTTAATTAATTTCTCTTTAGGATTATAAAAACAATTTTTTAAAGAAGCATTAAAAGAAAAAAGTTGTTCTGTAAGTGTTCCATTTGCTACTCCAGAATGATGAAATACAATTTTATCTCTATAGGCTTCTTCAATAAGATAAGTCTTACCAACTCTTCTTCTTCCATAAATAGATATGAAATGTGATTTGTTATCATTATAAACGTTATTTAATAATTCTAATTCTGCTTTTCTTCCGACAATCATAAATATTCCTCCTCATTTTTCGCTAAATCTATCTAATTTTATATCTTTAAGTAAATTATAAAATTAATATCAATGAAAATCAATATTTTATGCCTATTTTTTGCTTAATCTATGTTTTAAAACCACATTTAGTAAATTATAAGCCGTTTTTGCCATTTCATGTCGTTATTTAGATATAAAAAGAACCTACAAATTTTAACTTTGTAAGTTCATTCTAATAATATTTAGTTGTTTTATATACTTAAAATAGCATTATACATTACGATTTATTTATACTCATAATAAATCATATCATCTGCAATTTTAAATACTTTTTCATTTTTAGAATTTATTTTAGATTCTAAGATTTCAAGTTTAAGAAAATTATTTAAAATTTTTAAAGCACCTTGTTTAGTTATGTTAAGGTCTGCAAACTCTATAAAACCTTTATAATTAAACCATCCTAAATTTCTATTAATTAATATTCTTTTTAAATAATAACTTTCAGTACTTGTAAGACTCTCACCATCTTGAGCTAAATTCTTCTTTATTTCATCAATATTCTTATATATAAAATAATAAGTAGTTGATATTTTATATAGATAAGTTAAAAAATAAGTTAAATCATTATGGCTATTACGGGTATTATCTATTGACTTATAGTAATTACTTTTATCATCATTAATAGCTTCACTTATAAAAATGGGAGCTTCTTCTTTAAAACCTAATAAAAAAGAGAGCCAAAGAGAAACCATTCTAGCGCATCTTCCGTTATAGTCAAAATAAGGGTGAATATATAAAATATAATAATGAGCTATAAAAGGAATAGTTAATGTTTTTTTATCTAGATTAGAATTAACAAAATTAAAAAGAGAGTTCATCGCTTCAGATATCATATCACACGGGCACCCCGTATGATCACCTATTAATACCATATCACTCCTATAATATCCATTTGGTATATCATCTTCTTTTAAAGAGTTATATGATAAAATATCATATAACTTCTTCAAGTTTTCCTTATTAAATTCTGGTTTATCTTTAATAAACATGTATCCATTATACATATTAAGTATAATTTGTTCATTACTTTCTTTTATATTCTCTTTTTCAATAATATCTAAAACCTGTTTTCTTGTTGTATTAACTCCTTCTATTTTAAGAGTACCATCAAGTTCGCTAGCTATTCTTGATAATATCAATTCTTTATAATTGTCAGATATTATTGACACATTGTTACTCAAATCATTACTTATATACATAAAATAATCATTTGTATAATTTAACAATTCATTTGATTTAAAATAAAATATGTTATTAGAATTAAAAGTCTTTAAATTAAGTTCTATTTTAGATTCATCTATAACTTGTTCTTTAAAATTTAAATATTCTTCTAATTCTTTATTAGTAAGTAAATAATTGTTCCTTTTATTTACTCTTAAATCGATATTAGTAAAATAGTGATTTCCTTTGACTGCCTCATTTAAAATATCCTTATAATCCATATGTTATTCCTCTAACCTCATTGTAAACCATTTTGTAAACCGCGTCAACAATAATTCGTAAACCATATTGTAAACCTATTTTAGTGCATATGTATCTTTTTCTTCATCATATACATAATCACTTGCACATGACCATAAATCAAAGGCTAGTTTATAAGCATCAATAGAAAAATCTTCAAAAGTTCCTTTAATATCAATCTTACCATTAGTTAGAAGTACATACCCTGCATTATAACCTATGTCTTCATCCGCATATAAATATGCAAATTTAATAGTAGGATTTTGTTTAGAAATTTCAACTATTATATTAAAAGCCTCACTCCATGGTGTTTCAAATGTAATAGCGTTATCAAGTATCTTAGTATTACTACTATTCCATTTACATGACCAATTCTTTAAAGACCAAAAGTACCAGTTTATTGCTCCATACTGATTTAAATTAGATATTTGTCTTTCTCCAAGCTCTAACATTTTATCAATATCTTTTTCTACTTTTAACTTTTTTATTGTATCTTCATCTATATTATAGTTACTCTCAATTATATTAATTTCATTAAGTATGGAAATAATCTTATCATATTCTTCAATACCATATTTATTTTCTTCATTTCCAAAGTATCTAACATTAGGATTAATATAAGTTAAATATACTTTAAGAGAAGTTATACTAAAGGATGAATATTCTATATCTAACTCTAAAGGGCGCTTGATTACTTTATTAAAATCAAATATATATTCCCCCTTATCTAAATCATATGTAATATATTTATCCTTTAGTTTATCAACTATTAACTTATTTCCTACAATTATTTTATTCTTCACAAAATTTGGCATCTTCTATCTCCTTCATATTACTATCTATTTTGTCTATTATAAGTGATGCATAATATCTAATCTTATCTAGATTATTCTTAAACTTTAATATATTATTCTTACTCCAAGCTGTTATATATGAGAAATTAAAATTCTTAGTATCAAGACCTAAATAAGTACACACAATACAAGCTATACTTTCAGCTTCTATTTCTTTAATCTCTCTTTTTTCTATCTTAGATAATTCTTTTAAATCATCTCTTTTACTTGAATGAGCAAAGGCATGCCCTGTTTCATGGATAAGTGTTGATATTTCTTGAAGTGGGCTTAAATCATCTCTTAAGTATATTTGATTAGTTTTATGATTACATAGTCCAAAACAATCATCTCCAAGCACTTCTATGCTCACATAATTACAATTAAAATTAATAGTCTTTAAAGTATTAATAATTGATTTTTTAATTAAATCTTTATTGTCTAATGTTTTTTCCTCATCAAATTTAAACACATCAAATTCTTTTCCTTCGGTTTGAGATATATCAAACACATTGCTTGTCCTGTAACCCACTAGAATCATTTCTTTATTGTCTTTATCATCTAACTTTTCCTTAATAATTGGGCTATAAATTTTAATAGCCTTCTCATTCCTTTTTATGTGACGCCCAAACTTATTCCATGATCTAATACCATATACTGTTTTAGCATCCCCTCTCTGCATTAAGATATACAATTGATTATTAAGGGAATACTTACCTAAATTAGACATAGACATTAATATTTCTTTATATTTACCTTCTTTAATAAATGTAACTAATCCTTTTTCTACTTCTTTTATTACTTCATCTATTTTCCTATTATTCATATATAAATCCTCTGTCTATATATAAATATCCAAAATATAAAAGAATTACTTGCACAAATTAAAAAAAGTTATAAAACTTTATTTAAGTCTTATAACTTTTAACATATTTATATTTCTATTGTTTCTATTTTTGTATCATGTTTCAATGTTTTAGAGTCATAGTTTATACCTATAAGCATTACTTTACCATGATAACTACCTAAA
>CAVCUQ010000005.1:0-73872 GCA_963605425.1 uncultured Eubacteriales bacterium | reverse complement strand
CCTTTAAATGTTGTAATTTCTTCTTTACTCTCCATTTTATTATCCTCACTTAAATAAACAGGTAGACTCTAACCTTTAGTACTACCTGTTTAATATTTAATCTATTTAATTATATTTTCATCTTTTTCAGAAATAATAGTGTTTTCTTTAACAAGTTTGTTTTCATTTATTTCATTTTCTTTAGACTTATCTAAATCATTCTTTAAATCTTTAACTTCAAGTTGTTTTTTAACAATATTATCAAATTTAGTTTCTAAGGCTTTGATCTTATCAGTATATCTAGCCATAAAGTTATTATTTAACTTCTCAAGGGTATTACCTTGTAAGAATTGTCTTGTATTTTCTCTTGATGCATCTAACTTTCTTTCTTCACTATACTTGTAGAAACCAAGTCCATGACCTAATTTAGCAAAGAAGCCATGACTATCATTACATCTTTTTACTATTTGATCATAGTTTTTATTGACAACTACTGTATTAGCTTTATAAGAACCATTTTCATTCTTTAATGTAGTATGACAGATTATATCAGTCGGATCATTTAACGCTTTAGCTAGTATAGCACCAGCTACATCAACAGGAGTACATGTCTCTAAGTCATTTAATCTCATTTGTTCTTTAGCTAAATCAAGTAAATTCTTAGAATTGATAGTAAATGTTGATATAACATATTCCAAACTATTATCTTGTCCAATCAATTGATGAACTAACTCGTTACCAGCTTCTATTTGAAGACCAAAGTTATATAGCATATCTTTAGTATTAGCTACAGCCATAAATTCTTTAGAGAACATATTTAAATGTTCTGATGTATACCTTGAAAAATCATGTCTAGTTTCAAAATATTCTTTTACACCTTTCATATAATCATCTAGATTATTACTTAAAGGAGTATATTCTAAATCATTATGTCTACCATATAAACCATAAACTGAGACATCTGCGTCTAACTTTATTTCCTGTTTATTAGTATTTCTATGTTCAGCTACAAATTTAATCATAGCACTAAAGTTTCTAGCTGAATTAAGATTAGGTCCGAAGATACAGTCTGTTCCATTAGCATATGATGCAAAAGACACATCACTTATAGGATCATCTAAACTCTTTATACCACTTACAAGTCTAACATCGGTTTTAATTGAGCCCATTAAACATTCAAGATAATTACGCATATCATTTATTTTATAATATTCGTTAGGATTTCTTTCAAGTAAGGTCTTCTTGTATTCTTTATCAACATCAAATAACTGTCCGATAATCATACTTGTTTGACTCATTTGATGTAGTCTAATAACACTATCTTTATCATTAAGATTTAAGTTAAAATCATAATTTAATAGTCTTTGGCATAAATCATCAGTAATCTTTCTTGCAAGAGTAAAGTCATGATTTTTTCCATCACGGTCTTCAATGGCTTTTATATATTCTATTTCTTTTAGTGTACGCTCACTAGGAGTAAGTCCTGATAAGGCAATAAAATATATTTGAGCATCTCTAAAGATACTAGCAGATTTAAGTGTATTGGGATTTCTGTGAACATATTTTAAGAAAGTCACACCTAAATCATAAGTATTATAAATAGTTTCATATGCTTCATATAAGGCTCTTGGATTTTGACATAAAGGTGAAACATCTGTCATTCTTCTAATATCTTCATTAATCTTTTTAAAGCGTGTATTTTTAGCATTGAATTCTTTAGCAATGCTTGCACATATTTCTCTAAATTGATTAGTATTTCTTAAGTCTTCACTATAATTTACTATTAGTGAACGAATTCTATCATCAAGATTTATGATTCTATCTTCTTTAGTGATATGTTTATGGTGTTCAAAAAGTTTTTGACCATTATTTCTATATTGTTTAACAATCTTTTTATGAGACTCAATTATTTTTGCGTTTCTACTATTCTTTGTCTTCTTAGCTTTATTAAATACCTTAGTATATTTAGCTTCAAGTCTTTGGTTACTATATCTTACTTTTAAAGGGACAGGTTCAACTGTATAAGTATCTTTATATTGGGTAATTCTAGCATATTCAATTATCTTATTTGCATTCTTTATAGTATCAAGTAAATATTCAGCACATTCTTGTTTTAAAATTGCATTATTTGTAATCTTTTCTTCTCTACTAGCATTTACTAAATCTACTAGGTTTTCACCATCAATATAAATGCTAAGAAATGGAATATCATCGTACATTTTATGAGATATATCAGATTCTTCAAAGAATAGACTTATCTTTTCTTTTAGCATATCAGCTATTATAGGATTGTCTTTTACTGCATAGTCTGTTAAATTATCAACATTATAATCTATCTTAGAATTGTCTTTATTATAATAATTAACCTCTGCTTTGATATTCTCT
Organism: uncultured Eubacteriales bacterium; assembly: GCA_963605425.1. Lineage (GTDB taxonomy): Bacteria > Bacillota_I > Bacilli_A > Acholeplasmatales > Anaeroplasmataceae > JAEELC01. The sequence continues at coordinate 71,508 of CAVCUQ010000005.1, read as the reverse complement.
TCTAGTTCTTTAGCATCGTCATCATCTAACTCTTTAAATCTATCATTAAGACCAAAAGCGTGAGTGTCAAGACCATATTTCTTAGCTTCCTTAACAATTAAAGCACCAATTGCATTCATTGTTTGACCCATTTTAGCAAATGCAAGTTGCTTATTGTAGGTATTAAATCTTTCTTCAAAGTAATTATCATATTCTTTATGATTCTTTTCAAAATAATCTTGAATTTGAGCTGCACCTATTATTAGAGTATAGACATCTTCTTCACTCATTTTTTCAAAATTAATTTCATAATTATATTTAGCTAAAGTATTTGATAAATCATTTAAATAAAAGTCATTCAATTTATCTAAATATGGAGAAATTAAAACCTTTTGTTTGTTTACATAATCTTCACCAAGCTTAGATCTATCAGTTACTACCGGATATTTAGAAAATGATAAGATTTCTTTTGTTTGTTCATCAATAAATTTTCCTGTTTCCTTTGTAAATTTATCGTAATTTCTACTTCCTAAAAGATATGAGAAATTATTTAAAGAACGGTGATCATTATTAGATTTACTAGCGTCTAATTGTAAATATTCATCTAATTGATTAGCAAGTGACAACGAAACTCTATTTCTATAAAGTATACTTTGATAAGCATGTTTAATGTGATCAGGAACTTTGATTGGCTCTTTTTTCTTGTTAGTAGTATCAATATTTTCCTCATCATCAAAACGAGGTCTTACGCTTTCAGTTCTAATACTTAAAACATCAAAGTTATCATCTAAATACTTACTATTTTCATTTAGTGCTAAGGTTTTAATTTTATTATAATTATCATTTCCTATATTAAGTGAATCAATTAAAGAGTCAAAACTAGATTCATCTACTACTTCATTATTTATTTGATTATTATTTGTATTTATTTCATTAATATCTCTTTCTTCCATAATATTCACATACCTTTCATATATTTGATTTTATTATATAATACCTTAAAAATATTTTTGTGAATATTTTGTGTAAGATATTAATTTTGCTTATTAAATTCTTCCTTCAATAAATCATAAGTTATTAGATTATCACTATCTAAATTTACATTATGAATGTTTACAGCATTGATACTAAAATTATTATATGTTTGATAATAATATATTCCCTTATTTAGATTCATACATGAAGTATAAATTGTATATTCATAAGCATCGTTTATTTTACATAAACCATTTGCTTGTTTTACTGAACCTAAAATATGGAAGAATTGATTCACACTAGATACTTCATCTGGGTTTGATTTTGAAAAATGACTAGTAAATACAACGCGAACAAATCTTGAGGCACTAGTTAAATCTCCTGGCAAGCCTAAAGTACCTTCTCCTCTTGAATAGAATGAATTATCAAAAGAGAATGTCTTATCTTTTTCTGCATTACTTAAATAACTATATTTTTTTAGGTTATCTAATTGATAATTAAACGGAGGATTATTTGTCATACATCCAGTTTTATTATCATAAATATGCATTCCGTCTTTCATGAATTCTACCACTATGCATTCTTCTAAATCTCTTATTATATAATGTAGTGGCGAGGCAGGGAAATATTCATTATATGGTGTATCAACAACATTAATATTATTAAGTACCTCCTTCACCTCGCTAACACTTACGTAATTAGCTAATATATAAGGAATAAATTCAAATTGAGCAACATTATTTTCACATTCTTTAGCCTTACCAAAATAAGCGTTACCCGCAAAATTTAATCCTGCTATACCTAAACCTTTTTCGTTCATCGCATCATAATACATAGGGTAATTATGATCAACATGAGCCATACCTATAATGGCATAGTGGCTTTTATTAATTCCTAAATGTCTAAAGTTAAACTCATAGTTTCTAGGCGTAATAACTACCTTTTCACCATAGGAAAACTCATAGTCTAATGTTCTTCCAAAATAAATATCATTGTTTTTAAATGTAGCAGCTGTACACATACAAATACCTTCTTTCTTTTTGATAATTATATATCATTACTAAAATATTTTACATAAATATTATAAATTTTATCAAATTCAATTGACAAATCATCATTTATGTAATTTAATAACACTAAATAAGAGAGGTGTATAATATGAAATATTGTAAAAAATGTGGTAAAGAAATGAATGATAATGATCAATTTTGTCCTTCATGTGGTGCTAACCAAGAATCTGGTTCTAGTGTTGTAGTACATGCAGATGAAGTAAATCAAGAAGTATCTGGTAAGTCTAGAGCTGTAGCTGCTGTACTTGCATTCCTATTAGGTAGTCTTGGTATTCATAATTTCTATCTAGGAAAGAATAAATATGGAGTTATCCAACTTGTTTGTACTCTATGTTTCTTCCTTGTTATTCCTGTAATTATATCATCAATTTGGGCATTAATTGATTTTATTCTAATTCTTTGTGGTACATATACTGATGGTGAAGATAAACCTGTTAAGAGTTGGGGCGGAAACGAATAATTAATTAACATTAACTTAATATTGAAATAAAGGGAAGGCAATTATGCCTTCCCTTATTTTATTATTACTTAATATTTTTAACTGCTTCTAAGACAGTGTTAATAGCTTCATTAGTTGTAACTAAAGTTTTTTCACCAGTAATTCTATTCTTAAGTTCAACTAAATCTTCATTTGAATTCTTACCACAAATAATTTGATAAGGAATTCCCATTAAATCCCAGTCCTTGAATTTAAATCCTGGTTTAGCATCTCTATCATCAATGATAGTTTCAACACCTGATTTTAATAGTTCATCATAAATCTTATTCGCAAGATTCATTTGTACTTCATCTTTTGAAATAACAGGCATAACTACTGCATGATAAGGAGCTACATTTAATGGCCATTTAATACCAAATTCATCATTATGTTGTTCGATAATAGCTGTCATAGTACGAGTTACACCAATACCATAACATCCCATAACCATTGGAACATTTTGACCATTTTCATTTTGATATGTACAGTGCATAGCTGATGAATACTTTGTTTGAAGTTTAAAGATTTGACCTACTTCGATACCTCTTTGCATCTTCATAGGTTTACCACAACAAGGACATAAATCTCCTTCTACTGCCTTACGTAAATCTACTACTTTACCAGTATAATCTCTGCCATAATTTACATTAATGTAATTATATGATAACTCATTAGCTCCATATATTGCATTCTTCATTTCAGCTACTTCTTTATCAACTAAAATAGTAACGCTCTCATCTAGTCCAATAGGTCCGATAAATCCTTCATAAGTATGAAGTGACTTAATGTCTTCATCATTTGCAAATGTTAAGAAGGCTTCAGCTGTTCCAATTTCATTAACGACTTTAATTTCGTTAACTTCTCTGTCCCCTCTTACAAGAACTAAATATAATTTACCTGTTTCAGTATCTTTATAAAGGACACTCTTAACCATGTCAGTTGCAGGACGTTTGTAGAAATTAACCATCTCTTCAATTGATTTAGCATTTCCAACATTAACCTTATCAAGTTGTTCTAATACTCTATCATCTTTTAATGTGCATATAGCTTCACTCTTTTCAACGTCGGCTGCAAAATTACAATTAGGACAATATACAATATCAGATTCACCAATATCACATAATGCCATGAATTGATGACTTCCATTACCACCAATAGCACCTGTATCTGCTAGTACTGGCTTAAAGTGTATATCAAGTCTATTAAAGATATTAGTATAAACATCATACATTGTTTGATATGACTTATTTAATCCTTCTTCATCTTTATCGAAAGAATATGCATCCTTCATGATGAATTCTCTTGATCTCATAAGACCAAAACGTGGTCTAAATTCATCTCTATACTTAGTTTGAATTTGATATAAATTGATAGGTAATTGCTTAGGTGATTTAATTAAATCTCTTGCAATAGATGTAAATACTTCTTCATGAGTAGGTCCTAGGCAGAATTCTCTATCATGTCTATCCTTGAAACGCATTAATTCAGGACCATATTTTGCCCATCTACCTGATTCTTCCCAAAGTTCTTTTGGTTGAATAGCTGAACATAATATTTCATTAGCTCCTGACTTATCCATTTCTTCTCTTATAACTTTTTCTATTTTATTTATTACACGAAGGCCAAGCGGTAAATAGTTGTAAACTCCTGCTACTTCATTCTTCATATAACCAGCTCTAAGTAATAATTGATGAGATACAATTTTAGCTTCAGCTGGAGCTTCTTTTGATGTAGCTATTAACATTTGACTAGCTCTCATATAATATACCTCTTTTCTTTCAAAAAATCCTTTATGATTATATCATACCTAACTCTATAAAACAATTGCAATAATTTATTAATTATAATATAATTAATTCAAATTTTTATAATTTTTTATCTGGGCTTTTTCCTAGATGCTTAAAAGGAATTAAAAAATAAATCAATAGTAATAGCTTTTTCTATTACACCTTACAAATTTATAAAAAAAGGAGAATTAAAATGAATAATAGTGTAAGAATTTTTGCATTAGGTGGTATGCTTGAAGTTGGTAAAAATATGTATTGTATTGAATACAATAACCAAATTGTAATTATTGACTGCGGTATATTATTCCCTGATGAACATTTACTTGGTGTTGATTATGTAATTCCAAGTTTTGAATATTTAAAAGATAAACAAGATAAAATTGTAGGTCTTTTTATAACTCATGGTCATGAAGACCATATCGGAGGTATTCCTTTCTTCTTAAAAGAAATTAGTGTACCTAAAATTTATGCTGGTGGAGTTACCATTTCTTTAATTAAAAACAAATTAGAGGAACATAAAGATATTAGAGTTCCAGAAATAGTTGAATTCAAAGCTGATAGTTTATATAAATTTGATGGAATGGAAATATCATTTATTCGTATGACTCACTCAGTACCTGATACCTTTGGTATAGTTGTAAAAACTAAAGAAGGTACTATTTTCCACACTGGTGACTTTAAATTTGATATGACTCCAAATGGACCTAATACTGAATTTAATAAACTTGCTAAACTTGGTTCTGATGGCCTTGATTTACTTTTATCAGACTCTACTAATGCTTGTGTTCCAGGTTATACTAAGAGCGAAAAGATTATCGGTAGAAATATCCTAGACTTATTTAAACATATCCACTCACGTATCTTAGTAGCTACTTTCGCATCTAACATTTATAGAGTTGAACAAATCGTAGAAGCTGCCGTAGCTACAAATAGAAAGATTGCTATATTTGGTCGTTCTATGGTTAAGACAATTGAAGTGGCTCAATCAATAGGTTACATTAAAGCTAGTCCTACTACTTTTATTAATACTGAAGATATTAAGAATTATAAAGATCATGAACTAGTTATTATTTGTACAGGATCTCAAGGTGAACCTCTAGCTGCTTTATCGAAGATAGCTCAAGGAACACATAGATTTGTTAAATTGCACCCAGGTGATACCGTAATCTTCTCATCAAGCCCTATTCCTGGTAATCAAGTTGGTGTTAATAATACAATCAACTTATTATTTAAGAATGGTTGTAATGTAATTACTCACTCACCTATCACTGATACTCATACATCAGGACACGCTGCCCAAGGAGATTTAATGTTACTTCAAACTCTTCTTCGCCCTAAGTATCATATGCCAATTCATGGTGAATATAGAATGCTTAAGACAAGTGGTGAACTTGCAATTGAATGTGGATTAAATCCTGAAAACTTATTCGTTTTATCTAATGGTGATGTTCTTGAAATGTCAAATCATGAAGTTAAACAAGCTGGTAAGGTTCCTGCAGCTGATATTTATATTGATGGTGCTGTATCTGACTTAGATAGTTCTATAATTCATGAAAGAAAATCTTTATCAGATGACGGACTATTTAGTTTAATCTTCACTATTGAAGAAAAAACAAGACGTATCGCCTTAGAACCTCAAGTTGTATCTCGTGGTTTTGTTTACATGAAGGAAGCTGAAGAATTAACTAGTGAGCTTGTTAATGAAGCTAAGATTTATTTAGTAAGATGCTTGGCTAATCAAAAATTAACTTATCCTCAGATTCAAAAAGAATTAACAGATTACTTATCTAAAATAGTTAAAGAAAAATCAGGTCGTAAACCTATTGTTCTTCCTCTATTTAGCTTTATTTAGGAGGTAAATTATGGATTATACAAAAATTAAAGGTATAGATAACGAAACTATTTATATTAAAATATATAATGCAGAAAATCCTAAAGGATGTATCCAAGTTGTTCACGGTATGATGGAACATCAAGATAGATATGTTGAATTTGCAAAAAGAATGAATAAATTAGGATATTCTGTTGTAACAAGTGACCTTAGAGGACATGGTAAAAACGCTAGTACTTTAGGTTATTTTGCAAAAAAGAATGGTCATTTATTATTAATATCCGATCAAGTTACTATAACTAATTACATTCAAAATGTACTTCACATTAATAATATTATTTTATTCGCTCACTCAATGGGTTCTATTATTGCAAGAAATGTTTTAATTAATAACTCATCAAGCTATTCTAAGGTAATATTATCAGGATTCCCTCCTTATCAATGGGCTGCTAGTCTAGGTCTTGGTCTTGCTGGATTTATCTCTTTCTTTAAGACTAACAATGGTAAATCTAAAATCTTAGACAATGCAACACTCGGACCTTATATTAAGGCTGTTAAAAATAGAAAGAGCGACGCTGACTGGGTTTCTTATAGTAAAACTAATATTGATAACTATAACAATGACCCTCTATGTGGTGTATATTTCACATGTAGTGCCTATAAAGATTTATGTCGTTTAGTTAAAGGTTTACATATAAAGAAGAGTACTAATGTTGTAAATATGCCTATTCTTCTTCTAAGTGGTAAAGATGACCCTGTAATTGGCGGAACTAAAGGTTATAAACAAACCGTTTCTGATTTAAATAGACAAGGTTTTGACAATTTAAAACATGCACAATTTGATCATATGAGACATGAAATCTTAAATGAAGATAATAAAGATTTAGTTTATGAAGAAATAGAAAAATTCCTAGGTGAATAGAATGCTTACTGTTGTATTAAATAGATATGAAGAAAAGGAAAAACTAGAAGGTTTCCCTTGGATTTATAATAATGAGATTAATTCATTTGTTGGTTCTATTCAAAATGGTGAAGTAGTAAGAGTCGAATCATTTGAAAGAAAGTTTGTATGTTACGGATTCTTAAACACTAATTCAAAAATAATGATTCGTATTTTATCATTAAATGAGAGTGATGTTATAAACAAAGATTTCTTTAAAGAACGTATTAAATACGCTTTAAAACATAGAGAAAATTTATTTACTGATTCTAACTGTGCTCGTCTTATCTTTTCTGAAGCTGATTATCTTCCTGGTCTTATCGTCGATAAATATGATGATATCTTATCAGTTCAATTTATGTCACTTGGCATGGATAAAATCAAAAATGATATTGTTGATATCCTAGTTGAGCTTATTAATCCTCGTGGTATTTATGAACGTAGTGATATGCCTGTAAGATTAAAGGAAGGTTTAGAACAAGTTAAAGGTCCTTTATACGGAACATTTGATACAAGAGTTCTTGTACATGAAAATAATATTAAATTCTATGTCGATGTAGAAAATGGTCAAAAAACTGGATATTTTCTAGATCAAAAACTAAATAGAGATAACGTCAAATATTATGTTAAAGATAGATATGTACTAGATGCTTTTTCAAATGTTGGTGGTTTTGCATTAAACGCAGCTAAACATGGTGCTAAGGAAGTTCTTGCATGTGATATTTCCGAGCGGGCTTGTCATGAAATTGAATTAAATGCTGAACTTAATAATTTTACAAATCTAAAAACAAAGTGTTGTGATGTATTTGAATTATTACGTGATAGTTCACTCAAAGATAAGTTTGATACTATTATCTTAGACCCACCTGCTTTTACTAAAACTAAAGATACTATTAAAAAAGCTTATAAAGGTTATAAGGAAATCAATCTTCAAGCCTTAAAACTAATTAAAAATGGTGGATATTTACTTACATATTCTTGTAGTCAAAATATGACAAGTGATTTATTTATGCAAATGCTAAAAGAAGCCGCTGTTGATTCTAAAAGAGAAGTTCAATTTATAGATTTTAGAGTTCAATCAATAGACCACCCAGCTCTTCTTTCTGGTGAAGAACAATTATATCTTAAGTGCGTTGTACTTAGAGTAAAATAAAAAATGGAGTTTAAAACTCCATTTTTTTAATATAAATCATCGTCTTCAGTGTCAAATCTGTTAATTATATCTAAATCTACATCATCAAGTCCATCATCGTATTTTTTATTTCTAACTAATAAATAGATTACAAAATTAGCAACCATACATACTACTAGCGTTATAATTACAATTAAAGCCATTATATATATCATTAATTACCTTTTTATTCTTTTCTTAGAATAATCTTTTTCTTCCTTGACTTGATTTTTTATCTTAGATTCAAATAATAAAATACTTGATATTTCAAAAACACGAGGGTTTGTATCAACAATTTCTTGCTTTTTAAGGAAATAACCGCTTTGTCCTAAATTAAAAGTATCCTTCTCACTAGTTTTTGCATTATGAGAAATATAAACCAATCTTTTTGGGTTTAATTTAATTAATTCTAAAATTAGTTCATTAGAGATACCTAAATCAGATGGTTCAACAAAAACAGTATCAATTTGTCTTTTACTTAATCTAACCTCTCTTAAAGCCTTAGGCGCTTCAAGGGACATAGTTTCAGCTCTTTTTACTTTATTTAGCTTAAAGTTAGTTTCTAAATCAGAAATATTAAACTTATTAGAATCCTGAGCTATAACTATAGCTTTTTCTTTATCAAGTAATATTGGTAAAACACCAATTTGACTAAATAATGTTAAAACCTTATCATTTTCCTTGATACCTGCAAGTTTAATCGCATCGTTATATAATGCAAAAGTCATCTCGGTATTCGAATCATAGAATGATTTAGAAGAGATTCTGTATTTAATACCATGAGTATCTTCAAATATATAACCTTGACCATATAAAATTCTCGTCTTTTCTTCAAACTTAGATCCGACACGTTCACTATAATTTTGAATTACATTAGTTACATTTAATTTAGCATTAATTAATTCTTTTACAAGTACTTCTTTTTTAGGTAAATCAATACCATTAGTATTAATTATAACCATCACTTCTTTACTTGTGTAACGAATAAGTACTGATTTAATTACACCTTTTCTAGTCTTAGAATCATAAGGTTCAACTGATGAAAAGACTCTATTAATTAAAATGCTTAATTTATTAAAAGAAGAGTGAGCCAAATTACATTCAGTAATATTATAAATAGAATTAGTATCTTTATTAAAGAAACCTAAACTAAATTTACCTGCCTTAGATTTGGATGCAAATAAATTAGTTTTGTTTTGATAATGTTCAAGTTGTTCTGCTTTTCTAGTAGGTACAAACTTAAAATCTCTAATCTTTGAAAATAAATCCTTTACATATGCTTCTTTTAATTCTATTTCCTTAGAATAAGGGAGGTGAGAATATGTACATAAAGGACAACTTCCAAAGTTAGGACATTCTGCCTTACATCTTATATCGGATAATTTAACTATTTTATCTAACTTAAGTGGTTCTTTTTGATTAAATTTTTCTACATTAAATATAGCTTCCTCATTTACAATTAGATTTGGAAATCTATAATTCTTATTCTTATAATTTACAATTCCCTTACCAGAATAATCTTGTTTAATAGCACGGAATTGTACTTTTCTTTCCTCCATATTAAGCTCCTTGGGCTAAACCACGATCTTCAAATTCAAAATCGCTAAATTCAATTTTAATTGACTTAGCTGAAAACATTGTTAAATAAAAATAATCCTTATCAATCTTTTGGAAATCAAAATCAGTATATGTTGTTTCGTATACGATGCCTTTAAATACAGTCTTAACCTCTACAACTTGTCCTAAACGATAGATAGAAAACTCAGCCGTATCAAGAGTATTATAGAAACCATCTACACTATTATCTGATGGCTTTAAAATACCATTTTCTCGAGAATGATTAGAAACAAGATGAGATTGAGTTACAAGAAGGCTTGAAGCTACATAATTAGACTTAATTGTCTTATCTGTAATCTTTAATCCTAAATAATAATCATCTCTTAAGGCTAAACCAAATCCTTGTTCAAATTCTTGTGACATATCAATAATTTTAGCTTTTACTTTAGCATAGAAATTACGGTTAATATCTATCTTTTTAGCTATTTGAGCACATCCTTCAGAATTTAGACTAATCTTTCCAAGTGGTGTATACTTACCATCATTTTTAAGAATTTGTCCTACATAGAATTTATTATTTTCTTTATAGGCAAAATATCCATTAGAATCATCAAATGTTCCTCTTCCAGTGTCACCAAAGGCAGTACCTACAAACTCGCTGTCACCTTTAAACCAAGCTGGTGCTTTATAATTTGAAAAGTCAGGTGATATATAAGGTACATATACATAATCACTATCTTTAACTAAATCTTTTTCTAAAGTAGGTTTTACTAAATCATCTTTAATTAAATTTTTAATACTTGAATTAGATTCTTTTAAGGTTTTAGCTATGTAATAAGCATAAACTTTAGCTCCATATATATTAATGTGAGTTGAATCAACTGTACCCAAATCAGGAACAAGTTTGCCGTCTTGCATCTTACCTTTAGTAATTGCATGTCTTAAACAAGAAAGGCAATATCCTTCTTCTTTATTTAGCTCCACACTAAAACTAGTTAAGTCTACATAATCAATATTTTCTTCTTTTGCAAGAGAAATTATACATTTGCGGTAATCACCATTATCTGTTATATGAGCAAACTTACCGTCATAGATATTTCTATCATCTAAACGTGCAATAGGTGTACATAAAATAGGTGTAGCACCTTTTAATTTTGCAACCTTTATATAATAGTTATATAAAACATATTTAAATGAACCTTCATCATTAATAGAACCAGTAGGATTTGTATATCTTTTTGGGTCATCGTCTTTTTCATCGTTATGACCAAATCCTATAAATACAAAGTCTCCTTCTTTAATACCATCTTTAAACTTATTATAATTATTTTCTCTAGTAAAACTTAAAGAACTACGACCAGAAAGAGCTAAATTTAAAAACTCAGTACCATCTTTAAAATAATTATAAAGCATTGTACCCCAACCGTAGCGATGATAGTAATAAACTTCATTAAATTGTGCAACAGTAGAATCTCCAACTATATATATCATATAAATAACTCCTATATTCTCTATTAGTATACCACAAATTTAAATATCATATAATTACTTTTTTAGTATATTAATATTATTTTTAAGTGCTTCTATTAGAGATAGTCCATTTTCAGACATCATTTCTAGAGTATATAGATTTTCTGTCTTTATATTACACTCTCTTGCAATATTTTCGATTGTTTCATTTTCTTCAAATTCTTCACCATATATAGTGTTTATATTATTATCTTTAATATAATTTTGTATTTCTTCAATCTTTTTAGCTGTAGGTTCTTCTTCATTAATACCATTTACTGCTTTAAATTCATAATTATAGTCTCTTGAAACATAATTAAATGCTTCATGACCTGTAATTATCTTTTTATTTGTTGTTTCAAAGAAATTGGTATAAAGAGTATCTACTTCATCTAAAAGATTATAATAAGTATTATAATTTAGGATGATTGTATCTTTCTTATCACTAAAAGTTTCTATTAAAGATTCTTTAATGGTATTAAGCATAATCTTTAAAGATTTAGGACTAGCAAAAGTATGAGGGTCTTCTGTCTTATTTACATAAACAGCTTCAACATCTTTTGACGCATGTAATACCTTAGACTTAAGCTCACCATCTAAAGAACTTTCAAATTCTTCTAGATTATAACCATTAAATATAATTAGTTTACTATCATATAGTTTTTGAACTCCTCTAGCACTAATCTCAAAATCATGTGGTTCACTTGTGCCGCTAATTAATGTATCAACTTTTAAATCAGTATCCTTAACAAGATTTTCAGTTAGTTCCCTTAAGGCATAAAAAGATACTACTATATCTGAACTTTCACTTTTAGTACAAGACGCACAAGATAATAATATAAATATAATGCTTAATAAGCTAATAAATAATTTCTTCATAATTCACCTCTAAATGCAAATCATTTGCAATTATATCAAATAAGGGCATATAAAGTCAATTAAAAAATAATTTTAAAATCTTTTGGCACTCAATACTTGACAGTGCCAAAAATAAGACTATAATATTAATTGGAAAGTGGGTGATCTATATGATGCAACAACCAAATTATGAACAAGATGAAAACATCTTAGAAAAATACGGAAGAAATCTAGTTGAACTAGCAAAGCAAGGTAAAATTGACCCTGTTATTGGTAGAGACGAAGAAATCAGACGTATAGTTAAAATATTAACAAGAAAAACAAAAAATAATCCAGTATTAATTGGTGAACCTGGTGTAGGTAAAACAGCCGTAGTTGAAGGACTTGCACGTCGTATTGTTTCAGGTGATGTACCTGATTCATTAAAAGGAAAGGAAATCTTTGAACTTGATATGGCTAGCCTTGTCGCAGGTGCAATGTATAGAGGTGAATTTGAACAAAGATTAAAAGCCGTACTTAAGAAGATTACTGAATCTGATGGAAAGATTATACTTTTCATTGATGAAATACATTTAATTGTAGGAGCTGGTAAGACTGATGGTGCTATGGATGCTGGAAACATCTTAAAACCAATGCTAGCTCGTGGTGAATTACACTGTATTGGTGCTACTACATTAAACGAATATAAGAAATATATCGAAAAAGATGCAGCTCTAGAAAGAAGATTCCAAAAGGTTCTTGTAGCTGAGCCATCTGTTGAAGATACAATTTCAATACTTCGTGGTATAAAGGAATCATTTGAAATTCATCATGGTGTTCATATTAAGGACAATGCAATTGTTCAAGCAGCACTTCTTTCAAATAGATATATTACAGATAGATTCTTACCGGATAAAGCAATAGACTTAATTGATGAAGCTTGTGCTTCTGTTCGTCTAGACCTTGATTCAATGCCAGTTGAACTTGATAACACAGAAAGACGTATTACTCAAATTAAGATTGAACAAATCTCTTTAAAGAATGAAACTGATCCAGTTTCTAAGAAACGTTTAGAGGACCTAGATACTGAGCTTAATACTCTTCTTGCAAAAGAAAAGGAATTAAAAGATGAGTGGACTAAAGAAAAGACAGATCTTGAAAACTTTAAATTAAAGAAAAATAAACTTACTAGTTTAAAGCATGAACTTGAAATGGCTTATTCTGAAGGAAACTATAAGAAAGCTAGTGAATTACAATATCAAACTATTCCTGCTCTTGAAAAAGAAATCACAGACTTTGAGAATTCTTCTAAAGAAGGAAATATGTTAACTGAAACTGTAACCGAAAACGATGTAGCTCAAATCGTATCTAAGTGGACTAACATTCCTGTAGCTAAACTAGTTCAAGGTGAAAGAGAGAAAGTTCTTAACCTAGCAGAAAACTTATCTTACAGAGTAATCGGTCAAGATGAGGCTATTAAAGAAGTTAGTGATGCAATTATCAGACAAAGAGCTGGTATTAATGATGCAAATAGACCTATTGGTTCATTCATGTTCTTAGGACCTACTGGTGTAGGTAAAACAGAACTTGCAAAAGCTTTAGCTGAACAATTATTTGACTCAGAAAAGCATATTGTGCGTATAGATATGAGTGAATATATGGAGCCACATTCAGTCGCTAAATTAATTGGAGCTCCTCCTGGATATGTAGGATACGATGAAGGTGGTCAATTAACTGAAGCTGTAAGACGTAATCCTTATTGTATCATTCTATTTGATGAAATCGAAAAAGCACATAGAGATGTATTCAATGTTCTTCTTCAATTACTTGATGATGGTCGTTTAACTGATGGTCAAGGTAAAGTTGTAGACTTTAAGAATACAATCATTATTATGACATCTAACTTAGGTTCAGAACTTCTTCTTGAAGGTAAATCTAAAGATGATGTAATTAATATGGTTAAATCTAGTGGTTACTTCAAACCTGAATTCTTAAACAGAATCGATGAAATCATTGTGTTCAATACATTAGGTAAAGATGTTCAATACAAGATTGTATCTAAGATGTTACAAGAATTAAATGCAAGACTTGTAGCCGAGAATGTACATATCTTCTTCACTGATCAAGTAAAGGAATATATATTATCTCAAGCCTTTGATATAACTTATGGTGCAAGACCTATTAGAAGATATATTCAAAAGAATATTGAAACTTATATTGCCCGTGAGATTGTAGCTGGTAATATCAAGCCAAATGTAGAATATGCTCTTGATGTTCAAAGAGATGAATTTAAGATATTCGAAAAATAATAATAACTGAGGTCTAGCCCTAAATGGCTAAACCTCTTTTTTAAATTTAAATAAATCTTTATAACTATAATAAAAAATAATCACAAATTAAAAACAAAGAGAACGTTTAGTCGTTCTCCTTATTTTCAATTAATAAATTTGTGCTTTCAATTTGGCTTGCTTTATTATAATTCTCTAAATAATTAAGTTGAATACTGTTATCCCAAGAAGCACTTACCTCTTCAAGGTTGTTTTCACTCTTATATTCTATCTGATCTATATGTGGCATTTTATAGGTAAGCATAATGCCAAGCAAACTTACTGGAATTAATACTAATCTTTTATTCATGACTTTCACCTTCATTTATGCCTACATTATAGAACTAAATAATGTGAGAATTATGGGATTAGTATAGCAAATAATATTATTTTTCTTCGAATAATTTTCTAACACGCTCGCTAGCTACTATCTCAATATTATTTCTTGAACTAGGTCCCGTAATAATAAAGGCGTGACCACGAGGGTTATTAATAATTTGATCTTGTTCAATTTCATTAATCTTACCAGCTTTATCATATAGAGTACATAAGTCATCCATATCATTTGGAGCTAGTGAGAAAATAAATGAATATTGACAAGCATTAATAATGGCTGTAGATTTTCTTGCAAGTTCTTGGCTACCAACGAAATCTTTAATATTTTGAGTGATAACAATTTGCATACCATTATATTTTCTGATACGTTTTGCAAGATTATACATAAAGTCTAAGGCAATAGGATATTTTTCATCAATGAAGACATGGGCCTCATCAATTACAACAATAATTTTTCTATCGGTCTTATATTTTAAATTAAAGTCTCTATTCTTAATAATTTCATTATCAAGCCACTTTAAGATAAGTAACATTTGCGCATTTGCAATAGTACCATTCTTATTTGCAAGTAAACTTCTAAAGTTGAATACCGCAAAGTTTTCATCTACAGAAAGACTAGATGGACCATTCCAAAGAAGTGCATTTCTTCCTTCTTTTGAGAATTTTGCAACATAATTTAAGATGATTCTTAAATTCTTAATATCATATTCACTATCAGCTTCTTCAAGTCTTTCTTCTACTAAATCATATAAATCATCAAAGATAGGATAATCTTCGGCATTTAAAGTTGAAAGGTCTGTGTGTGAATCAATATTTTTAGAATGATATAATTCAATAATTAAATTATTTAAATATTCAAGAGGTTCACTAGAGATTCCTTCAAGGATTACCTTAAAGAATTCTTCTAGGAATTGAAGGTGAATACCAAAGTTGTTTACAGCTCCATTTCCTTCATCAGCTTCTAGAGTTGTAATGATATGGAATGGATTTAATCTACCACTTGTAGCTGTACCAACATCAATTGTTTTACCACCTAGTGAATCAGATAAATATTTGTATTCATCTTCAGGGTCTAGAATAAATATTTTAGAGTTCTCACTAGCAAGTTGTGACAAAATAGTCTTTGTTGCATAAGATTTACCTGAACCTGATTTACCAATAATAACCATATTTGAGTTAACACGTTCACTATTTCTAGCAAAGAAATCAATAATTACAGGGTAACCCTTATTTACACCGATTATATCTCCCTTATCATCCATTACAGTTGATAAGACGAATGGGAATACAGCTGCTACACTTGTTGAATGAATAGATCTTGAATACTCTTCAAATGCATCATATTTGGATAGATTAGATGAAACGAATGCTTTATTTTGTCTAGCATAATTTTCAACAAGTTCAAATCCATCTTCTGAAAGGCTACTCTTTAAATTCTTCTTTAAGGCTTTACCATTAGTATTAGGTTGTTCATATAAACAAATATGAATAGTTACCTTAAATAAAGTTTCATTATCATTTTGAAGTCTACGCATTAAATCTACAAGTGTATCAATGTGAGTTTGTTTACTAATTAAAGATGAAGCACGATATGATTGTTCACTTTGAGATACAAGTTCTTGAATAGATCTATCTATCATCTTAACCGCTTTATTCTTCTCATATGGTTCAATGTTCATTACAACCTTAGTATGATCTAAGTTGAACATTTTATATCCCCAAGCATTTAATACATATAGAGGATAACCTTTTACTGTAAAGTTATAAGTTTTAACTCCATCTACATAAGTATTATTAGTTGTAAAACTTACATCATGAGGAATAACCCAATTTAATAGTTCATCTTCTGAAAGTAAGTCTACATCATCTTCATTGAAGTCTTCTTGATAGTTATGCTTTAAGAATACTGCAAGTTCTTTATTTGATAATCTATGAGAAGTCATTCCAGCATCTAAAAATGTTGAAACAGCTTCATTTAAGACTTCATCAATAACATTCTTTTCACTATCATATATTACAAAATAATAGTAAGGTTTTTTAATTACTTGATTTTCATCTAGATTCTTATAAATTTCAATTCTATCTTGAATGATTCTAGTTCTTTCAAATAATTCTTTTTCATTCATTTCGCCAGCGTCAAATAAAATTTTTAGTTTATCAATTTTATCTTCTTCTTGCTTAATATATTTATTAAGACGTAATTGTCTATCAATCTTAACAAGGGATGCTTTACTCTTACCTGATACAGATCTAATAATCTTACCAAAATATTGTTCAATAATTTCATCTTGTTTATAACCGGAAAGTAATCTAAATTCACGTGGGTCAATTTCAATTACTCCTGCAAAATATGATTCATAAACAATATAACCATCTTTAATATCACGATAAGGTAAGATATTTAAGACATTACTAGATGCGTCTTTAATTTGCAGATTATATTTCTTAATAGTGAATAGATATTTAGCATAGTTTGCAAATACCATGTAGAATCTTTGTCCATCAAATGGTAAGAATAAGCATACAGCTATTGCAAAGATTCCGACCATTATGAAATATTTAGCAATTCCTATATTTGTAAGGAATAATAAAACCATTAGAAGTAAGGCAAATATGCCGATTAAAACATCTACTATAGAGATATTTCTAAAGAATTGAATTTTAACTTTGGCAGTTTTTGGTATAATTCTCATATTTTATCTCCTTACTTCTTATTTTGGTTTGATTGATTTGCTTTATCATTAGAATCAAGTTTTGAATTAGTTATAGCTTGGCTTGTCTTTTCATTTAAATCATTGTTTGAATTAACAATGTTATTATTAGCGCTTCCTCCGCCATTAGATGAGCTATTTTGGATAGCATTCTTAACAGCGTTTGAACCTCCGCCAATACCTGATGCATTATTATGGTTACCATTTAATAGGCTAGATAATAATTCATTAGTTTTATTTTGAGCCTCAAGTTGTTTGTTTCCTTCGCTTTGACCACCTGAAGAGCCAAATCCGAATTTATTTGCAATAGCACTACCTACATTTCTAGCTGTAGCTGCTGGGTGTAAGGCAGCCTTCATTCCGCCAAATCCGGCAGATAAAACTCCAGAACCAAATCCACCTAAACTCTTCATTAAAGCACCACGTCCCATAGCTTGCTCTCTTAATTCTTGAGAACCACCACCTTGAGTTACAAGGTTTCCAACTAGAGCCATAGCCTTCTTCATTGAAAGAGCTCCGCCAACAATAAATAGGATCTTTACAAGCATATTAAGCCATTGATTTTCAAAGAATGTAACTCCGATAATCGCATTAATTACAAGTAAATAAACATTAAGTCCAATAATAGTACCATAACCTACTGCAAACTTAGTCAAAGTTTGGTCTCTCCACATCTTAAATCTAGCCCCACCATCTACAACTGTTGAAGCTATAGATAAAGGAGATAAGATATAAAGAATAACAAGGGAAATAGCTCTATCTACAAATAGTAATAAGCTCCATGCAATATTAACTAAAATTGCAACACCTGCAAGCCATGAAAAGAAATAATTGTACTCAGTTATATCTATATATGATCTTACAGTATCAGTATTAAGCCATACTTGTGTATTAGGGAATGCTTTAACTAGATTGTTTGCGGCCTCATAATCAGAATCTTGGGCAAATGATACAAACATAAAGTCACCTAATGTTGTATTTCCTGCAAGAGTGGCTTTATATAAGGCAATCATGAATACATTACATAAATTTACAATAACAATCATCAAAAATGGTACAAACATAAAAGTAATAATTGCCTTAAATGCTTTGATACAAATTTGACCAGGAGTATCTTCAACCTTCTCTTTAACTGCAGTTCTAATAATTGCAATAACCGATAGTAATATTACAAGAATAAAACCAATTATAGCTGTTGCTTTAAATGCAAACTGCACGTTATTTGAATTGAATAAATATGAAATTAAATCAGTTTCTTCTTGATTTATAGTGATAGGATCAATACCGCACATCATGTTTGCAACATTCATCAGACCATCTATAATTCTATAGATATTCTTTGAAATAGAATATAAGAAGTTCCAAAACCAATCGAACATATTATCACTCCTTTACTTAGATACATTACTAATTAGAACATTAGTAAATCTAAAATTACATTTTTCATCGTTCTCGCTAATATTATTTTCAAATAAGAAAATCAAATATTTACCCTTAGTTACAGTTTTATCTGCTTGAGATAAAAATTTAACATTAGTATCTGAAAATTTATTGCTAGAAGTAATGGTGTATTTACTAGGATTTCCATTAACAATATATTGTTTTTTAGTGTTTTCTGAAGTAGTACTACTATCATCACCCTGAGATGAGATAGTAATATCACTGTCAGAAACATAGAAACTAGTGTTTAATACACAACTTTTGCTAGATTCAATAAAGAATCTAAATTCACCAATAACTAGATCTTTTGCAACTGGTATAACGATAGCTTCGTAAGCATCTTCTTCTATCGGACAATTTTCACTGATAGGATTAGAACTATAAGAAGCCTCGTTATAGAATAAATTCATATTATATGAAGTTGCTTTAAAATCTTTATAAATAATTACATTTGGAAAATAGTCGTAGTAATCAGTTTTCCACTGTTTAGTTCCGTCTTGAGTTGTATAACCTTCATTATATGAACCAAGATCGAAGCAAGAACATAAGCAAAATAAGAAAAGACTTAAGGCAAGGCCTAATACTATTCTTATATAATTTTTAAACATTTATAATCCTAAGCTGTTTGGTAAGATTTCCACCAAGCTGTGAAAACTTCAACACCAACATTTAACATGATTAATAGAATGAAAATTAATACGAAACCAACAATTGCATTTTTTAAAGCCTTTTTAGCTTTATCATGTTCTTGTGGATCATCTGCTCTTGAGAACTTAACGCATAGTAAGATTACCCAAATTGCACCAACAGTACCAACAACTGTAAGCATAGTTGGAATTAATACCTTACAGAATGATAAAAT
The DNA here is from genome assembly GCA_963605425.1 of uncultured Eubacteriales bacterium. Classification (GTDB taxonomy): domain Bacteria; phylum Bacillota_I; class Bacilli_A; order Acholeplasmatales; family Anaeroplasmataceae; genus JAEELC01. Next base: position 51,698 of record CAVCUQ010000005.1, on the reverse strand, counting down.
TGGTTCAACGACTCTGTCTAAATCATTTTGACTGATTGATGTAGCTAATATAGTGTTTAACATTTTTAAATTCCTCCCTCACCATATCTAATCTATCTTTTCTCTTTTTCTAGAGAATAGACCAATAAATAATACAACGGCAATAACTGAAAGCACAACAACTATAACAGTTGAGCTAGCTGCATTCGCAGTATATTGTCTTCTAAAATGTAGTGTAGTTACATTACCTTCCTCATTAGTAATTTCAACAGTGTACTCACCCTTTTCACTGATGACAGGGCTAGCTTGAGTTGCTGAAATAACAGTTATAGTGTTTGTTAATGTACCGTCTTTATAAATTCTAATGATATCACCTAATTTATAACCAGTTAGTGTAACGTCTTTGTTCGTAGAACCATCGTTTTCAACACCAACAAGTTTAACATCAGGAGTTAAATTAGAAATACTAATTTCAAATGTGATAATTTGATTAGTTGCACTAGATAACATTTCAACATAATATTCACCATTTTCTTCAAATGTTATTGAATCATAATATGTGTTATCTATAACCTTATCAATATAGTTAGATGCATTACCAGATAAATCTGTGTAAAGAATAGTCTTAAACTTATAATTGTAAGGTGTAGAGTAAGCTAATCTTGAGATAGTGTGAGTATAAATATAGAACATAAAGTAAGTTTGATTACCTACTAAGTCCTCAATTAATAGTTCCCACTTTCCATTATCATTATAGCTTGATGAAACATCTCTTTCAACCGAATTAAGCCATGCTTTCACAACTTTTACATATTCACCTTGAGCACCGCTTATAACAACATTTCCGTTATTTGAAACAGAACCATTATACACAGTGTTATTTGTTTGGGATTCATATGCAGTAAACTCTACAATTGTATCCTTCTTAATAGTAAATGATGTAACATTACCAGCTTTATCGCTTATATTAAATGAATAAGTACCATCTTTAGTTAATAAGTCTTTATTATTATAAGTATAAATAGCTGAATTATCTAAGATATAATCACCTGAATAAGAATCACTATCAAATGTAATATAGAAATTACTATTTACAGTATTTACTCCATTAATTGAAGTAGGTTCCTTAGATAATGTATAATTTACATTTTGTCTAATTAAGTAAACAGTAAATTCATACTTAAATCCATATTCATCAACATAAGAAGCTGAATAAGTATAAGTACCACTTGCAGTAGTCTTAGGGAATGATAATTCATAAGGACAATCAACCTTATTACCATCGATCTTAAAATCATATGTTTTAGCTGTTGACTTAAAGCGAACTAAGTTATTTGAATAAGCACCTTCATCTATTTTATTAATATCTAAAGCACTATATTCAAAATCACTTCTAGTCATTCTTTCTACATTTAAAGTAGATGTTCCTGAATAATGAATTTCTTTTAAGCATTCAGTACCACATATATTTCTAAAGCGAATCTTATATACACCATCTCCAAGAGAACCAACTAAATCTGTAAGAGAAATATTAGTAATCTTTTCTTGAGAGATATTATCATAATATACTAAGTAATCATCATCTTTATAAGCCATTTCTACTCTATATATTTGATATGTATCAAATAAAGACTTATCAATAGAAACTAAATCTTTAGAATATAATTCCTTAAGCGCATCTTTGCTTAATCCTTTGAAAATATCATTTGTAACGTTAAAGCTATCATCTGATATTGTTACGTTAAATATTCTTGTGTTATTTGCATTATCAACGATTGTAACTAAATATACGCCATTACCTGAAATAGTAACTTCTGCATAATCATCAGTTCTTGTAACATCAAATTTAACTTCTTCTGATTCTTTTTCAATAGTAAACTTACTATCAGAATCAAATGATCTAATTACTACCTTATTGTTTGAGAAATAACTACTACTTCCATCATGAATATAAGATATTTTAGTATTATCACTATATTTAGCATCCACTTCGATAAGTAATTGTCTAAATACTCTAATAATATAAGATGTAACCATACCATATTTATTAGTTGCTTTAAACTTAAAGTAACCATCATCAGTACCGTAATATGTAAATTCACTAGTTAAATCTAATTCTTTTAAAGTAATATTATCAAAGTTGTTAGTTGAATTTTCGGCATATTCAATCTTTGTGATGTCAGAATCAAGAGTTGATTTTCTAATTGTAAATTCTAAATTAGTATAACCATTTAGAGCATTTACATTAACAGCTTTATTATCACTATTAACAAAGTCAAGACTAGATAATTTTCCACATAATTCAACCTTATTGTAGAAAGGTACATATGAATAGTCAGAGATTGTTCTTGAAACTACATTATGAACATTACTGTTTAACGCGGTAATCATAAAGTAGAATGAACCATCAAGTTTTCTATATGATAACTTAATTCCATCTATTGAAACTACATCAAGTTCAGTGTATTCACTACTTGTAGTAATATCATTAATTAATGTTTTTTCAATTAATCCATAGTTTTCATGTTCATCATTACCTAGATATTGCACATATAATGCATTGTCTCTAACAATAATAGTAAAATATGTTCCATCAATTAGATATACTATTTGTTCAATTTCATTAAATGAATAAACAATTGATGCATGACCATAACTAGACTTTTCTAAAGCTTCTTCAGGGTTAGTATTTAATGTTACTTTATTATCATCAAGATGAAGACCAAAATAGTTAGGTTCTACATTTTCAAATGCAAATGTAGATTCATTACCAAGTCTATCAACCGCAGTTATTTGATATTTACCAATTTCAGTTAGAATTAAACTAATACTCTTATCTTTATTTAAGATCTTAGTTTGAATTTCTTCGCTTAAAGTTAAAGCATTACCATTTAAAGTAATAGTTAAAGCTTTAATACCAGAATCATCAGTAACATTTAAATTAATATTCTTAGAAAAAATTTGACCATTATTTAAGATACCAAATGAATCAGTTGATTTAATATCAAAACCGATATCATCAATCTTATAATCTCCTATTGATATCTTCTCTAAGTCTTTATAAGTATATTCGTTTGTATTAACACTAGCTTTAATATCAGCTGCTTCTTTATCAAAGATAACTGTATAAGTGACTTGAGCTTCCTCATAATCAGTATAATAAATCTTTACTGTAAAATATTCTTCACTAGTGATAGTTACTCTTTGGCTTCCCCAATAACTAGATTGTGTGTAATTTACACCATCAGAGAATTGATATGAATAGTCACCAGTATATTGGAATTGAACACGGCTAGATGTATAGATTTCATAACTTGATGTAGAAATCTTATCAATGATAGCTCCTGTTGTACTAGTCTCATCAAATTTCTCATAAGAGTTTCCTGAAACATACCACCATGAAACCTCTGGATTCTTTCTTTCAAGTACTACAGTTTCATTAACTGAGTTACCATAGATATCATTTAAGGCAAGGATATATGTTCCTGATTTAGTTAATTTAATAGATTTTTGATATTGATTAGTAATTACTTCACCATTTAAAGAAATACTAAAGCTAAATACATCATCTTCTTCTAATTCACATGTAAATCTTACATATTCAGAATCATACGTATTGAATGTATATTTAATGTCACTACTATTAACTGAGACAGTGAATGAATATGAATTACCAAATCTATCTGATACAAAGATTGTATAAGTACCATCTTTAAGTAAGACAGGATCTTTTTCTATTTCACCATCTTTAAAATCAGTTGAATAATAAGTTGTAACACTATTTCTTGTAGAAACTCTTACATAAGCATAATCATCAACTGAATCACCTAATGATTTTATTGCAAAACTAGTTGCGTTAAATCTTTCACCGTTATTTGCATAACTTAATGTTAATTCCTCATCAGTTGTTGTTTTAGATGAATAAGAAATATTTAAGCCTGGTGCGTCTTTATAGTTAACAATATACATGAAAGTTTTTGAAATACCATTTTCATCAACTTCAATGAGTACATATGTACCACTTTCAAGAATATGATTTAAAGTTTTATCACCAGTAACATCAAGAGATTGTAAGTCATCTTTTGTAAATACGAAATTATTACCTTCTACTACATTTGCATAATAGAATTTAGTATATGGAGTATATACAAACTTATAATTAGAAAAATAATAGAAATTATTATCTTTAATAGTCTTGTAAGAGGAATAAATTCCAGCATCTCCAACAAAGTTTACGTTTTGTAAAGTAATACCAGATTTACTAGTCTTAGCTTCTTCTTTATCAGGGTGAACTTGGTTCTTCGCAAGTGTTGGTACACCATTATTTAAATATTCTTCAGTTACAAGATTAACATTAGAACATTTAGATACAATAGTTGAAACAACAGAGTTAATCGCATTCTTTAAATTTTGAGATAAATTTAAAACATTAATATAATCATTAGATCCATTATATTCACCATAGTAGTAATAAACCCACTCAGTAGTGGAATTTGAATAATTCCAACTTGCTTTTTTATAACGAATCCAGATTTCATTTGTTGAAGCTGTACGTGTCTCACCGGTAGCCTTTTGATAAGTACTACTAGCTGAACCATTTAAGCTTGTAGCTATTTGACTTGTAGTAATAACATAAGATAAATCTTGATATTCATAATATTTAATATATTGTTGTAAGTAAGATTTAGATGAGAACATTTGAGGGTTAACAACACCATTATAACGTTCTGTAATTACTCTTGAATCATTATAGTAATAATACATTAGTGAATTAGTTGACCAAACATTATTAATCACAACTTCACTATTAGTAGTATTATATGTTTTATCACTAGTTTCATTGTTATCAATACTTGATCCAATATAAATCTCATTTGCTTCAGAATATACTTTATCATTTAATACAAATTGATATTCATAATAACCACTTTGATTAAATTTAATTGTAGCTGTTTTATCACTAGAACTAAATGTGTAAACATTAGAATCATCACTTACAAGTTCTCTTTGAGTTTTCTTAGAATCAGATAAATAGCTGATTTTATAAACCAAGGCAGTAAAAGTGCCACCTGTAACATCTACACTGCTATCTGCAGTAAAAGAAACGCTTGAACCTTTTTTATAAACATCAAGTCCATAAATTTTGTTTTCTTCATCAGGATAAGAGAATATACCTGCTAATTTAGTACGTGAATCAAATTTTAGAGTAGCTTTTGCAAAATTTTGATTTGTATAAGTATAAATATTACCTGAAGTATCTTCAACTTCAATACCTACATATAAAGTAGAATATAGTCTAGATTTATCGACTAATGTGTCAGATATCATATCATATGAAATAGTAAATGTATATTTGTATTTATTAGTGCTATCACATTTAATCTTTGCATATGAAGTACTAGAATCACTATATAAATTTATCGAACCAATATTAGAGTTATAAGAAAAATCATTTTCTGAATATATAAATGAGATATTCTTAATACGGCAAAAGTTACCACTTCCGCCAACATATGATTCTTCTAAATCTTTAAGATAAACAGTAAAATCATAAGAATCATTCTTTATATTATTATTATCATCTTTACTATTTTGATGATAGAATATATCTTTAACATTTCCATTTTCATCAGTTAAAACTGGTGCAGAATTATCATATAAAAGAGCATAATCTTCTTTTTTATTAGTGTTTGTAAGATCATCTTTATTAGAAACTTCAACTCCGTAATAAGTTACAATCTTATAATAGAAATAATACTTACCAGTTTTGTTTCCATCACTTATAATATGATCACTTGTTGTATCTAGTTCAGATAAATCTTTTTCATAATCTTCATCTGTATAACCTGCAAGATCTGCTTCTTTAATTAACTTATAATAGAAAGTTGCATTAGTTCCTACGTTACCAAATTGAATACTAATATCCTTTTCTTTACTTAAAATCTTAGTATTTGGAGTAATTGTAACCTTAGGGCTTCTAGTATCAACATTATATTCAATACTTGTAGAATATGAATAACCACTATAATAACCATTCTTTAAATAAGCATTATTTTGACTATTCTTATTCTTACTATTTAATCCTGTATAAAGACTAGATGAATAGTCTCTAATAAGGGAATCAGCCCTTCCACCATTTGCATTGATAAAATCAATAGAACTGATTGAAGTAATATTAACTTCTTTACTTGAGTAACTGCTAGATTCGGCTTCAAATATTAAAGTATAAGTTCCGCTTCCTGATTTATAATCAAAACGAACCGGATTAATATTTGCATTATAACTATTAGTAGTTAATTGAATCTTTAAGTTCTTAGTATCAAGTACTTGAACTGGTTCACTAAATCTAACTGCAATTTGAACCTTATCGCCTTTTGCAAAGTTTTTCTTCTTGTTTGAATTGACAAGATAAGCTCCACTAACAGTTGGGGCTGTAGTATCTGCTATAAATGACTTAGCTGACCATGATTTCATATCAAGTTTACGGTTAGTATCAATACTTGCCTTGTATGATATTCCCTTCCAGTCAGTGTCAGTATATTCATAGTTTCCACAAGTAGCTATATAGTTTGCATAATTGTAAGCACCACTATAGTTTGTGATAGTTAAATATGGATTATTTAAAGTAGAATTATCTATTTGATAATATGTATTACCAAGTGAGCTTTCTGCAAAATAATATATAGAACCTGATCCATCTTTAGTTACAAAGGTATGATCATGCCAGTTTTGAGTTCCGTTACTCTTTTCAAAGATATTCTTTGTTAGAATATTATTATCTAATTTCCAATTATCAGAAGAGTCTCCGTATGCCGCATTTCTACCTGGCTTTACTGAATCCCAACCTGACCATGTGTTTGTGATATAAGCTGTTGTATAAATAGGGTTAGCAATATTAGCGCTATACATGTTGTATTCAACAAGTCCTAATGTATACTTAAAGCTATTATCCCATGCTTGTTTACCTTCAGTTGAAACATAATAGTTTGCAAACTTATTTGCAATTAAAGCTTGGCTTTTTGCATTATAACTACTAGATAAATTAATATCTAATTTTGTAACACTATTTCTACCATTATCAACTCTCTTTGAATCATTGATAAGAGTTTGACTTGTAATAGATTCATATAACTTAAGTACATATCCTTTATCAACTTCATTTTGTTTAGTTTCATAGATATATGTACTTTCACAATTGACAGTAAGTGTTCTATTATAGGAAGTATTATTAATTTTTACTAAGCTTACATAAAAGTAGTTAGGACAGTCTTCAACTTGGACATAATCTTTAACTTTCTTAGCTACTTCTACAGTAATACTTACAAGTGCATAACCTTTATCAGTATCTACTTCACCAGTTGCATAAATGCTACTAGATGAAATCTCTGTATATTCATTTTGACTTGAAAGTAATGTACCATCACTTGTTTCAAGATAAACATTAAATTTACCGCTTTCAGCGTAAATCTTTACATAGAAGTAAGCCTTAGTTGAATCAGACTTGATTGTAACAGTTGAATCAGTAATTTGATTTTCTCTATTATCTAAAAATTCAACCTTAGTTGGTTCACCTGTTCCTTCAGCTAAAACAATTGCTTTCTTTAAAGTGGTAAATGATAAGATAAAGATTGATAAAATTGTAAATATTCTCATTACATTTCTATAAACTCTATTCATTATCATCACCTTCTTTCATTTTTTCTTTAATTAATTTCATTAATTCAGTATCAGAAATATTCGAAACATCTTTATAAAGCTTTAATTGGTTTACAAAGAAATCAATATTTCTATTAAGCATTATTTTATCTACTTCAGTTAAGTCGCTAGGCTTCTTTTCTTTCTTTGGCTTAGGCTTCTTAATAGGAGTACCATTCTTTAGAGCCTCTGCTTTACGAGCTTCGCTTTCAGCCTTTGTAGGTCTTCCTCTCTTTACAACATTTCTCTTTTCTGCTTCTTCAAATATTTTAGCATTTCTCTTTGATATGTCGTAGAAAGCAGCTTGTTCATCAAAATAATTCATGTTTAATTCTGATGTATCCATTGTACCCATCTTATAGAAAGGTACCTTAAAACTTGGTGTAAAGAATGTTTTTAAAGGGTAGTTACCAAAGGTTACGATAATTGCATTACCGATATCACCTTGTTTATTTAATCTTTGAAGTTCACTAGGATAAATCAAAGGTCTTACTTGAGTTTGATTACTTGTAGAAGTTCCGTCATTTCTATCTGATGATGAAGTTGACTTTGTTACAACTGTGATATTACCACAAAGTTCTGAGAATTCTTTACAAGTACCGATGTCGTTAGAACCGATAAACATCTTAATACCACAGTTACCTTTAATGATATCTGCAGCCTTATCACCATAAACATTGTTTAATTGTTGATAAGATTGAACAATCATATTGAACCAAATCTTACGTGAACGACCTACGGTAATCATCTTGTCAAAGTTTTCAATCTTAGGCATGTTACCGAATTCGTCTAGAATGAAGTATACATTTCTAGGTAATGATAAATCTTCATTAGCTGAAGCTACTTTAATTAGTGATTTATATAAATCTAGAATAAAGATAGCAGCTAGATTATGACGAGTAGTCTTTTCATCAGGAATCTTTAAGAATAAAGCTGTTGGTTTTTCAGTTAAACTCTTAGGAGTAAAATCTGATGAACTTGTAAGACCACAAATACCTGAGTCATTAAATAAAGTTAACTTTTCATAAACAACTGACATATATGAAGCTCTTGTAGATTCAGCTGCGTCACACACTTGTTTAGATAGTGATAAAGCTTTACTTAATGGACTTCTACCTTGGAAATATTTTCTAAGTTCTAGATAATCTTTATTAGAGTTTTGTAAAATCTTAGTTAAGTTGAAGAATGTAAACTTGTCTTTTGTCATATGCATTTCTTCAATTTCACTATCTTCTAGCATCGCAAGTAATACGGCAAGAGTTATAGCACGAGCACCTTTTTCCCACATTGGGTCTTTTTCATTCTCAATAGGAATAAGTACGCTTGTTAAGTCATTTAGATTTTCATAAACTTCATCAAATAATTGTTTCTTATAAATCTTCATACCAAGAACTAATGATTCATAAGATACATATGCTTTATTTTGGAATTCGTACCATTTAGTTACATTTGTAAAATCATCTTTAGGATTAGCCTTTTCAAGACCAGAACTTTCAAAGGAATCAGTTCTTTCAAATGCTTGTTTATAAACATTACGATATTCTTCATACATATCATAAATAGAATCTAGAGGGTTCCATCTATAAGATTGATAAGTATCTCTTAAATCAATAACCTTAACATCATATCCTCTTTCAACTAAATATTTAGAATGAAGAGAGAATAGTTCACCCTTAGGGTCAGTCATAATCATTGATGAACCAGCTTCAGTTGTAGCTAAAAGTTGAATCATTGGGTTTACGAATGTTGTAGTTTTACCTGAACCTGTAGAACCGATAATTAGACCATGAGATGGAGATGAGAAAGCTACTTGCATACCTTTTTCTTTAGCGTCCATCTTTGCCATAACAGGAACACCATCTTTTTTAACAGTTTTTAATTCTTCATATTTATAGTTCTTAAAAATCTTTAAACGTTCTTCATTAGTCATCCAACGAGAATTTTCAAGGTTAGCATCTACTCTGTTTAATTTACCCTTACCACCAAGTCCTGATCCGCCTTTGAAGCCTTTAAGCATTTGTCTATCAAAGAATGAGAAATAAAGAGCACTAAATCCGATAAATACACCAAGTAAGATTCCGTAGTATCTAAAATCAACAACAATAATAGCTTGTAAAGATCCAACCCAGTCCATATTGTTATAATTAAAATTAGAGAATATAAATGAGAATAGAATATAAGCTATAATTGATGATATTAAAACACCAATTGATATATAGAATACCCACTCCTGAGCTACACCTGATGCAAATTTATTTGATAATAATACATTAGATAGTAATGAAGCAAGTACCCACCAGAATATAAACCACTTAATCCAATTAGATCCATTAAGCATCAGATTAAAGTTTAAGAATAAAGTAACACTAATAGCGGTAATAATTAATATAATAGCTTGAACAAGGCCGATAAATTTAACTTTTTTCATTATTCCGCCTCACTTTCAACAATTTTTACAGTCGCGTTAAATGTTAATGTAGTGTAATAAGGAGCTGAAACAATAGCTGTGATATTATATTCACCAACATTTGTAAAACTATTACCTAAAGGATAGTATATAGTTACATCTGCAGGCAAAATACCATCTACAGTAACTATAATAGGCTCACCTGTATATTCATACGTTTTATCACTTAAGTTTACAGATGAATCAAAAATTCTTCTTACAACATTAATCTCAACTTTTTTAGTAATATTTTGGTAAGTAACTGTAATCTCTTCTTTTCCTTCTTTGTAGAACGCTAGAAGGGAATCAGATGTAAGCATATCTTTTTCAAGAGCTATTTCCTTATCATCTTTAACAATCTTAAAACCTTCTAATGAATTATCACCCATAAGTACTTTTTCAGGTACTACAACAGTAAAATCACTATTTTTTTCAATCTTACAAGCTGATAAAGAAAGAATACTTAAGAATGTAAATATTAATATTAAAATTTTATGTTTTTTCATATTTAAAACCTTACCTTTCTTAAATATTTTTCTTTTTCTTCTTTATACCTTTAATAATGAAGAATGCTCCTGCACCTAAAACGGCTACTCCTCCGATGATAATGAATACGATAGCGACTGTAGGAAGTTTTACATATTCATTCTTTAATGTCTTAACAGATAGTGTTAATGAATCAGAAGCGTCCTTATATGGAGTCCCTGGAGTTCTATATTCAATCACATAAGTTGTATTATCACTTAAATTACTAAATGTTATCTTATTATTAATGATAGCATTATTCCAATCAACAATAACATTATTGTTACTATCAACAAGTCTATATTCTACAGTGCTTAAAGGATTTAAAATTACAATTGAATCATTATATACTTCAACACTTGTTACCTTTAATTCTTCCGGTTTATCTTGAACATTCTTTATATTGAATGTAACACTAGCAGATTTTCCTTCATCTAAAGTTGTAACTGTAATTCTAACTTGTCCTGTTTTTAAAGCTGTAACTACACCAGCTTCTGTAATGCTTGCAATTTCAGAATTACTTGTTGAATAAGTAAATGTTTGAAGGGACGCGTCACTTGGACTAATAGTAACCTTAATTTGAACTTTATCACCAACATGAAGCTCACTATCAGTATTATTAATTGAGATGCTATCAACATGAGGTCCGGCATAGATAGTAATGCTTGCAGTCTTAGAGCCATCAACAGTAGTAACTGTTATAGTAGCTGTACCAGTTGATTTACTAGTAACAGTACCATTTTCAGATACACTTGCAATAGATGAATTACTTGATGTAAATTTAACATTTTTATTAGATGCATTACTTGGTAAAATTTCGTAAGTCATCTTATATGTTTCGCCAATAGGTAAAACCTTAGATTCTTCACCTGTTATACTAATTGAAGTTACAGGTTCTACAACATATAAAATTAAAGTCTTTTCAATATTACCTTCTCTACTTCTAATAGTGATTTTAACTTCTCCATTATCAGATCCAGTTTGTTTAAATGTAACAAGACCGCTTTGGTTTACACTAGCTTTTGTTGTAGGTATATAGTAAGAAAGAGTTTGCACATTCGCATCTTCTGGTAATACATGAGCCTTAATTTGATAAGTATCATTTACCTTAAATGTAGTATTTTCAGGAACTTCTACATAGACATCTGTAACAGTTACATAAACCTCTAAATCAAATGATGTTTTGAACTCTCCATCAACTGTTGTAACAGTTAAAGTGAATGTTCCTTTGCTTAATCCAGTTACAAGTCCAGCTTCAGTTACACTAGAAACAGTCTCATCAGAAACAGAATATGTAACATTCTTATTTGTTGAATTACTTGGTAAAACATTAAAGTATGAACTAATATTTAAGTTATTACCTTTTTCAATTACTGTATTTAAATTATCTAAATTAGTTTTTTCAATACCAGTTACACTAACAATAACCTTAAATTCTAATTCTTTATTAATATCTCCTTGAGTAATAGTTACTTTAAATGAACCTGTTTTTAATGTAGTAATTAAACCTGTTTCAGATACACTTGCAATTTCAGTGTTATCTATACTGTAAGTTAATGTCTTGTTAGTTGAATCGCTTGGCATAACCGTTAAGTATTTAGCAAGTTCAATGGTATCACCTAATTCATAAGTATACTTTTCTAAAGAAACATCAATGCTTGTAGCGCTAATATAACTTTCAAATTCAAATGTTTTTGAAACGTTATCGCTTGCAGTAACTGTAATAATAGCTTTACCGCTTGTAACTCCAGTTAATACACCATCATCTGATATCTTAAATATACTTGTATCACTTGATGAGAAACTTAGAGTTTTATTTGTAGAATCTAAAGGTGAAACTTTAAATTTTTCATTCAAATCAATACTTGCTTTATCTTTTATTACAAATGACTCTAAATCAGTTGTAATATCAGTAACACTTATATAACTTTCAAATTCAACTTCAGCACTCTTTTTATCTACTGAACTTATTATAATTTTAGCTTTACCACTAGTAACACCAGTTACTACGCCATCAGTTGTTACAGTAAGTATACTTTCATCGCTTGAAGTATATGTTAAAGTCTTGTTTGAGGCGTCTGCAGGTAAAACACTTACCTTATCAGCTAAATTAAAAGAAGCTTTATCTTTAATCACATAAGAATCTAGATTTTCTACAATAATATTTTCTACATAAATATAGCTTTCAAACTCTATTTCTTTTGTTACACCATCTACTGATGTAATTGTAATTGTAGCCTTACCACTTGTAACACCAGTTACTTTACCATCACTTGTTACAGTAAGAATCTTTTCATCACTTGATGTATATGTAACCCTCTTATCTGAAGCTTCTTCAGGTAACACTTTAATACACTGAGCTAAATCAAGAGTCATTCTATCGTAGATAACGTAATTATCTAAATTAGCGATTTCAATTTCAGTAACTTTAATATAACTTTCAAACTTTAATACTTTTTTTACACTCTCATTATCAAGAGAGGTTACTGTAATATTAAATATACCCTTACTTAAAGTAGTAATTAAACCATTTTCATCTACAGTAGCTATTTCAGTATCACTTGATTCAAACTTTAAAGATTTATTTAAGGCATTTGCAGGTAATACTGTTAAATGAGTACTTAAATCAAAAGTTGTTCCATTTTCAATTATAGTGCTTTCTTCTAGATCGCTCTTAATTTCAGATACATGATCTGATACAGTGAATGTTATGTCTTTTGTGCTTCCACCATATGTAGTAACAGTAACTTTAGCTGAGCCATTCTTTGAAGCAGTAAGTGTCATAGTTGACTCATCTAATGATAATACACCATTGTCTTCAACTTCGACTTTTAAATCTTTATATTTTGCATCACTTGGGCTAACACTTAAACAATTAGTTAAATCAACTTTATCATTAACAGATATATTAGTAATTAAACTTTCATCTACTGTGACACCTTCATCTTTTACTATAACAGTAAGTTCGATAGAATCTTGTTTAACAGGATAATTTGTTATATAGGCAATTAAATAAGCTGTTCCTTCACTTACACCTTTAACATTATTACCATCTACAGTAAAGATGCTTTCATTGCTTGAGACTAAGGTATATTCTGAAAAACATGCAACTTGTATACTTTCTTCTAGGCCTCTAAATATGGTATTGAGTCCATATGGTTCAACCACAAAATGTGTAATATCAATATAATCAGTATTTTCATTGGCAAATACACTTAAATAAAAATAATCGTAGACAAAATTATTACTCTTATCTTGAAGTACAACTGAACAAGTACCAGAGCCATATAGCCTTATTACTACTTGTTTATTTCTATCATCTGCTTCTCCAGTACATATAGAAAGATTATCAGTAATACAACCAACACCATTTACAGTATCTTCGTAATTTTGAGTAAGATCAATAAATGTCTTAGAATAAGTTATTATAGGTGAAGTTGTAGAAGATAATAAAGCAGTTGAAGTCTTATAATCAAAATTAATATTAATTTCATCATTAAAATAATTATTTAAAGTAAATGATACCTTGTCTCCAGCATTTTTTAAGTTTTCAATATCAGTTGTTAAACTAGAAATATCATAATTACTTGCAGCCTTTACATAATTACCTAAAGAATATGAAACTTTTCCATTGCTATCATCATCAGAATCTTTATCATTAAGTTTTTCAGCAAGACCAATAGTTATAGTTGATGTGGTATCTAAAAGTTCAAATTTTACATTAACATTAGTGCTGCTAATAACACTTTCACAACTTATCCCTGGATATGAAAATCCTATAAGTTTTAAATCACCTTTTATTCTAAAAATAAAATTAACATAACCTTCAGTCCATATAGAAACAGGAACATATGATCCGGTACTCTCTATACCAGTATTTTCTATACTAATATTATCAAATTCAACGATATATGTTGGTGCTTCATCAAAATTTGTAGCACTACTTTTAGCATAAAGCGTAATATGTTTGTAATTAATATCATCACTTGTAGTAAATGCTAAAATCTTATTGGAATAATCCTTATCAACTTCATAAGTATCTGTAGTGAAAGGCATAGTATCTTTTTCAATTACAGTAAATGTATAATCAGCTGTAAGTCCGTTGATAGTCTTAACTGTAATTTTAACCTCACCTGTAGATACTGCAGTTACCACTCCATCTTCATCTACCGTAGCTTTACTAGTATCGCTTGAAAAGTATGTTACATTTCTATTTGATGCTAGTGGAGATAAAGTAGGTCTAACTTTTGCAGTATCACCTACACCTAAAACAGATAAATTACTTGTTAAAGATACACTTGTAGGATTATCTGTAACATTAACATAAATATCTTTAATAGACTCGTTACTTAAAGTTATTCTAACAAGTGATGTACCTTTACTTCTACCTGTAATTACCCCATCCTTACTAACTGTTAATACACTAGGATTATAAACAAAAAAGTTATCTATAGTTAGATTTCCTTTAGTAGTATAATCAAGTTTTAAAGTACTTCCTAAAGTTACATCTAAATATTTGTTATTAATTGTAATATTTTCCTCGCTCTTAGTATCATTGCTCATATTAGATACATTATCTAAGTTAAGAATATTACTGTTAGCTTTAGAACCTGCAACTAAAAGAAAAGTAAATAGTGAAATAAATAAGATTAAAGGTTTAAATATCTTTAATTTTTTCATTTTACCACCTCATTTTAAAATAATTCATTTTATTATATCATTTATAAAAGTAAATTTATATATTTGTAAGTTAAATTTAAGAAAAAATCTATCTTTATTATATTAAAATACTCTCAATTAATTGTGAAAAAATAATGAAAAATGAGACTTAATTTATAAATCTCACTTCTCTACTTCTTTCTCTAAATGATTAAATACTAAGAAATCATCAAAATCATCATCTTTAACAAGTTTTTTACTAGAGAATTCATCTAAATCAATCTTTATACCTTTTCTCTCTTCTTGTTCAATTAGTTTTTGTTGTTCTTCTTGTATCTTCATATTTTCCAAATATAATTTATCAATACTATCTTGGATATTTTTTTCAATTACATCAGAACCAAAGATATAATCCTTATATTCATCATATTCAGCTTTAGTCTTAAGAAGTTTTTCAATAGAATCATTGATATATTCGCTTTTTTCTTGATATTCTTTAATAATCTCAATAGCTTTATTTGTTACTTCTATATTCTTTTCAGTTTCGCTCTCTTTTCCCATATGTTCTTTAGTAATATGTTCAAGAGTATTGATTGTTTCTTCCTTTAAAGTATCCTTTAAGCTCTTAATCATATCAATAACTGAATTTAAATCACTTTCAACTTCATATTGAGATAAAATAAAGATCATATACATATTGTATAATTGTCTTGATATTTCAACTTCTATTTCTTGATTAGTTAAATATTTTAATTGTTTAACTGAATCAAAATATTTACTAAACTTGTTAACCTTTTCATCTAAAGTAGGATCTTCAGATAGTTTTTCAAATCTTTCTTTAAATGTATAATTCTTTGGAAGGTCAATGTTTTCAAGTTCTTTATCAAATATTTCTTTATAAGGAATATCTTTTAATTCTTTAGAACCACTTAAGAATAATAATATATTATAGAAATCAAGTTTAGTAACGCTATTAGGAAGTAAACTTGAGGCTAAATCATCTTCTTTAAAAGCGCCCTCTAGAAGTTTAAATAAGTCTTCTTTAGAATCTAAAGCCTTTATATCAATATTCTTTTCATTCATTAATAAACGAAGATAATATAAAGTCTTAAGAATAAATATTTCTTTAATGAAATCTAAATCTTTAATATCTCCTTTAATATAATTAATATCAATATTAAAGCCATAACCTTTAAATAAATCAGATAATTGTAATAGTAATAATTCTAGATTTCTTGTGTTATCTAGTACACTTACAAAGTTTAAATTATTTCTTGCTATATCTTCCCCTAGATAACTATCTACAAGGGTGAAAGCTTTCTTAAGTAAATCAGATGATATTTCATTACTAGATACAAATTCTTTAAAACTAGTATTACCTTCTTTAATAAAGTTAATCTTATTTATATCTCTTGTAACTTCTTCTTCACTTAAAGCACAATTTATAAGTTCATTTAAATCTTTATTTTTCAAATTAAAAGTACTACTTAAATTATATAATTCTTTATAATCATTATTTTTATAAGCATCTTTTAATAAATCCGTTTTATCTTTATAGCCAATACTAGATAAGAATTCAATTACCTTATCCTGTCTTGCAAGATTTGTAAAATATAATTTAGAATCAAAACTATAATAATTCTTTACATTATTATTCATTATAGAAAGTAATAATTTATAAATAAATTCTAAGTTATTTTTTTTATGATTTACTTTTATCTTAGATTTATTCTTTCTTTCTAATAGTTTATCAATCTTAGCTTTATATTTATAAGAATAATTAAGTTTTAAGATATCTTCATATTCAGATATATCTATATCTTCATTTGTAAGTAACATCTCAATTAAGAATTCTAATTCTTCGGGTTTTAATTTATTAGAAAATGAATCATTTGAAAATCTTTGGTGTACATAAAAAGATAACTTATCTGCCTCACTAAAGAGTGGAACATTATTATATAAATGATTGATACCTAGATTAATATCTTCATTATCTAAATCAATTAAATCATAGATTATATTATTTAAATTTAAAGAAGAAAGAGACTCTTTAAACAAATCATAATCTTTAAGTATTAAATTATTTTTAACATTAGCTATTTTTTCATCTACAATAGATAAAGCATTTGCCATAAAAAGTCTCCTTTATATTAAATAGTTATATAATCTTCATCTTTCTCATTTTGATTATCTATTTGATTAAAATTATCTAAATTATTATCTAAATTGTTATCTAAAGCCTTAATTTCATCTTGGAATAAATCAAAATTCATACCTTCAAAGAAATTATTATCAATTTCAGCTAAACTCTTATCAGTAATCAAGTCTTTAGCATTAGGATCATTTTCAAAGACTTCCTTAAGTTCAAATCCTTTAAATTCATTAGGATTGAATTCAATATCATCTTTAGATTGATTAGAATTATTAATATTATTATCAAATAAAGCTTTATTAACATTAATAGTAGTTCTATTTAAATTATCATTATTAATTTCTTTAGCAATATTAATATCATTACTAGTTCTATTCAAATTCTCTTTTTGATTATCTTTCAGAGTATTATTAAAATTAACACTTTCATCTAAATTCATATTATTAATATTATGACTAGAATCATTTAGACTAGACATATTAATAGAATTATGAAGATTATCTTTGCTCTTATCATTATCTAATTCAACACTTTGGTTTATATCCAGATTATTAATATTATTACTTGAATCATCTAATTTAGACATATTTATTGAATCATGATTAAATTCTTTATTGATTTCTTCTTCTAGATTAACACTTTGATTTATATCTAGATTATTGATATCATTTTCAGAATTTTCTAAAGCTGATAGATTAATAGAATTATGAAGTTCTTCTTTTTTATCTTCATTCATTAATTTATTAATTTCTTCATCTAATCCTGAGACATCATTTTTAAGCATTGATTCTTCTTTTTCTTCATTATCTATATGATTATCAATGTTATTTAAAGTGTTATCAATTTGATTATTAATTAAATCCTTATTATCGATATTTAATGAATTATCAATATTAAGACTATTATCAATATTTAAATCCTTATCAACTTCTTTATTAAGATTTAAATCTTTTGCCTTATTCATCTTAACTTCTTCTTGTCTATTCATCATATTTGCAAAAGCATATTCACTTGTAGCTTTTTCAAGTGCTTTTTGATGAGCAGCTATTTTCTTTGGAAGAGTGATTTTATCAATAAGACCTTTAATTAGGGCATATACTCCGTAAACAAGTGCAAATACTATCTTATACCACTTTAGAGGTTCTCTGTCTTGTATATAGTCTTCTTGTTTCTTCTTATCTACTTCATATGGTTCAAATTCACCAGTCTTTTTATTATAAATTAAAGCACGAGGTAATTTATTCTTATCAATATAAATAAGTTTCTTATCTTTCATTAACTTATATAATTTTTCATAATCAAGCTTCTTATCTTTGATAGTCTCTTTACCCGGACCAGAAACTGAATTTTCATCAATATTATCTAAACCTTTAAGTAAAAGTTTACCATCATAGGTGAATAATTGACCATTCTGAGCACTAGACAATACACTTGTAGAATGAGTATCTATACATAGTTTTTCAAGAGCACGAGAAAATCTAATATAATCTTTATCTTTTCTAATCTTTTGTTCTTTCTTAGATTCCTCTTCAAGTACAGCTTTTAATTCATTTTCCTTATCTTGTTTATAGTAAATATTTTCTTCCATAATACTCACCTTCCATATCTAACTAAATTATACTATATAATAAATAAAAAGTGTGAAAAAATTGTGTAATAAAAAAACTTGAGACTATTAAATCTCAAGTGTTAGTTTTAAATTATTTAGTCGAGACGGGAGTCGAACCCGTGATTGTTCCTTGAGAGGGAACCGTCTTAGCCGCTTGACCACTCAACCATGCTTTAATATTATATAGAATATTAAAGTTATTTTCAAGAACTAATTTTTAAATTATTTATTAATATCTTTGCTTATCTCTTTATGAGGAGTTAAATCGATAGTGCTCTTGTCTACTTCAGGAACATCATTTTTAACTTCTAAAGCTTCTATAGGCTTTCTATAAACTTCTTTATTTTCTTCTTTTGCAGGAGCATTTTCTTTAAAAATAAGTTTATCTAAAACGATTTTAGCTTTAGCCATATCGATTGGGAAGTCATTGCTAGGGGCTAGGCGTTCTTCTCTTTCCGCATCCGTTTCAAGATGAGCAGGTTTGTATTCCTCTGCAAATGTCTTTAAAGGGAAGAAACTACGATAATTTAAATGAGCTCCTTCAAATTCATGAGTAACTCTTGAGTAATCATCTAAGATAGCATCAGAGTAATCATTTGCATAATCTCTAAGCAATTTAGTTAAAGGTTCATCTTTTCTCATATTTAATAAAGCACGAGTATAAGAATCCCTTACCTTATTATATTCTTGTTTTTCTCTGTAATATTTAATAGGATGCATAAGTTTTTGAAAGAAAGATATACTCTTAAATGATTTATCTAATTCTTTCATAGAACCAACTAAGAATGTATTTTTATTTTGTTTATTCATCTCTTCAGTTGTCTCATCAACGTTTCTTCCCTCAAATATAGATTTATTTTTACTAACAAAAGATAATCTATTTAATGCAATTGTGCAACTATCTTTTTGATTCATATTTGAATATATTGCTTTTTCAATATCTTGATTAGAATTATAACTCATTAAATCATATGGCTTTACAAAATGAATACCATGTTCATGAAGTAAGTCATTAAATTTATATTTTTCATTAATTCTATTAACAATAGTCTTTAAAATATTTTCCTCACCACATGTTAAATTATCATCGTATCTTTGAGTGTAACCAATCCTCTGGACTAATTGTTCACCGTTTTGGGCAGAAGCTTTTAATTCCTTTGCAAATAAATCTAAATAAGCCTTACCTAGTTTTTCATATGATAAATTACCATACGCATCAGTACATTTATCAAATCCTAATTTTTCCCAATTTGTTTTAGGCATATTAAACACTTCCTTTTTAAAATTTGTACATATATTCTAGTTCCTAAACATAAAATAAACAAATTAATTTATTCATTTTTCATAAGTTTTTCACAAATAGACTTATATTTTAAAAGAAATTCTTTATCCTTTATCTTTACTTTCTCGTCTAATACAGTAGTTAAAAAACCATTATATTCAATTATACGAGTATTAATAACTTTATTTAAAGATTTAGAATTTAAAATACCAGAATACCTATTAGATTTTATATAAACTAATTCTTCTTTATCTATATCAAGAAGTACTACTTTGTCATCCTTAAAACCATAAACATAATATTTCTTAAGTTTAGATACATCCATTTTAAGTACAAGTTCCATATCATAATCAGGTAATTCATACACGTTTATTTCGTCCCCTGTAACAATAGCGCTTGCAATATCATGATTAAAAGGTTTAATAAAAATACTATTTTTGTTACATGGATAAAAAGAAGGAAGATTAATCATATAATCAAAGACTGTATTATAAACTAAAGGATCACTATCTATAATTTCTAATGTATTTCTATCACAAATTTTATTTGATATAAATTCTAAATAATTAGAATAACCGATATTGTAGATAAGTTCTGCTCTATCAACCTTGTTAAAATACATAGCTGAACCTAAATTAGAAATAGCATTTTTAAATTCGCTAGAATCTATATCAAAATAATATTTACCAATATTTATAAGCGATGTAGCACTAAAATCAGGATCTATAGGATCAAGAAATGACATAATCTCTCTATCTGTGCCTTCTACTTCAATTAAAGCACAATATGCCTTTCTATCTTTGATTATTCTTCGTGCAAAACGATTAAACAAAGGATGAATAAATATTAAATTACTTATCTTTGAAACATCTTCAACTTTATTAAAACACTTTCTAATATAATCATGAATTGTATTAAGAGATACAATAGCTCTTAATCTTAATATTCCTAAGACAAAATAAACAATATATTTAGTATCATCTATTTCTTTCTTATGTTTAAAGTAGTAATCTATTCCCTTAATTAGAGATGGCTTAATATATGGATTTACTTTTAATGATTCATCCCCTACAAGAATAAGTATTTTCTTAAGTTGATAGGTTATAAAATTAGGCTCTATATTATTATCATTAATATGTTTTCTTAAGAATTCTAATTCATAATCATAAAGTAAATAACCATAAATTTCTTTTGATTTATATTCATTGAATATATATTCAAGCTTAACTTCAGTTGTATCCTTAATAAGTGATAAATCTAGTCTATTTAAGGCATTATTTATATCTTTTGTTTTTAATCTCGCAAATTCTTGATATTTGTCCATAAAAATCCCCCTTAAAAAAGCAGTGTATTAACCATTTTCAAATTAATATCCACATGATATTCATAATAAGATTTAACCTTTTCAAATAAGGCTTTATAATCTAGTGTTTCATACTTATCTAAATTATTATTATAAATATCTAAATAATATAATTCTTTAATAATATCGTATTCACTAAAAGGTTTACTATCGATTGCAGTATGGTATTTACAAGAAGCTCCTCCTAAAGAATTAGAAAAGAAGGCGACATCTTTACTATTACATACAACACAAGTATTAAAACTAGGTTCTACTCCATACACTTTAAGCATTTTAATTAAAAATATAGATACTAGTAAAATATGATTATAGCGTGTTGCATACTCTAATATCTTATCTGTTAGTCTATAAATATTCTTATAATATGAATTAGGAGGAATATTATTTAAAAATTCAAATAAAAAACTAAACCATAAATTTTTCTTTAAATTATTTTTGATATATTCATAATTATTAATAACAGTGTAATCGACAAGGCGAGGCACCGAAGAATCTCGTACAATACATGATACCTTAGTTAAAGGAATGCAAAAAGAAAGTTTACCTGATTTATACCTTCTAGCTCCAACACACATAATTGAATAAAGACCACTTTTTGTTAAAAGATGGACAATTTCACTAGTTTCATTATAATGCACAGTACTAACTACAAATCCTTCTGTCTTTACATTTTGCATAATTTTCCCCACCTTTTAAAATAGGCAGCCTTTAAAGCCGCCTTAAAATTAATAAGTATCTTTCTCGTAACCTAGTGCTTTCATTGAATCAGGACGACTAGTCCAGTCCTTCTTAACCTTAACCCATAGGTTTAAATCAACATTAGATCCTAAAAGTTTTTTAATATCTTTTTTAGATAATTCCTTAACCTTCTTAATTAGTGAACCACCTTTTCCTAAAATTATACCTTTTTGACTATCACGTTCTACGTATATAGTTGCATATATCTCTACAGTTTCATCTTCTAGTGTTTTAATTGAATCAACTAAAACCGCAATAGAATGAGGAACCTCATCATTTGTTAGATAGAAACATTTTTCTCTAATAAGTTCAGCTATAATAAATCTTTCAGGATGATCAGTAATCATATCATCAGGATAATATTTAGGTCCTTCTGGTAAGATATTAGTTAAACATTTAATTAATTCATCTACACCTTCACCAGTTTTAGCTGAGATAGGGAAGACTTCCTTAAATTCATATTGTTGCATATAGGAGATAATAATATCAGGAATATCAGTTCTCTTTTCTAAAGCATCAATTTTATTGATGACAAGGTATACATCACTATTTAATTGTTTAAGATGATCGATAATCATTAAATCACCTTTACCAATAGGGTCTACAGCTGATACCATAAATATAATAGCTTCACAACCTCTAGCTGCGTTATAAGCATCTTCATTTAAAAGTCTACCTAAAGCACTTTGAGGTTTATGAATTCCTGGTGTATCAGTAAAGATAATTTGAGCTTCATCAGTTGTTAAAACACCTAGAATAGTGTTTCTTGTAGTTTGAGGCTTATCAGACATAATAGCTACCTTACAACCGATAGCCTTATTTAAAAATGTTGACTTACCAACATTAGGACGACCTAAAATAGTTACAAAACCTGATTTATAATTATTAGTCAAGATTATCGAACCCATAAGGAAGGATTGTCTTAACTGTTTCTTCCTTAACTAAGCCTTCAAGGTTAGACATAATTACCTTAGTATCTTTCTTAAGTAATTCATTCATAACTTGTCTACAGCTACCGCATGGAGCACATGGAATGTTAGAGTCTGATGTAATTGCGATTGCAACACAATCATTCTTTAAATCATAACCCATATTGTGAGCTTGGAACATGGCTACTCTCTCAGCACAAATACATACTCCGTAAGCTGCGTTTTCAATGTTAGCACCGGTAATAACAGTACCATCTTTAAATAATAATGCAGCTCCTACTGCATATTTAGAATATGGAGAATAACTTCTCTTTCTTCCTTCAATTGCTTTATTTACTAACTCAAGTGTTGTCATAATGCCTCCTAAAATCTCTTTAAATTAGCTTTATTTAATATTTCATCTTGTTTTGCAAACATAACCTTTTCATCTTCTTCTTTCATATGATCATATCCTAAAAGATGAAGATATCCGTGAACAGATAAGAATCCTACTTCTCTTTCAACAGAATGTCCATATTCACTAGCTTGTTCAATAGCTCTATCAATGCAGATAAAGATATCACCTAGTTCTTCTTCGCATTCTTCTAAATCTTCACAATAATCATTATCATGTAAAGCAAAAGAAATAACATCAGTTACTCTATCTACACCTCTATAATCTCTATTGATTTGATGAATAGTATCTTTATCAACAAAGATAACTGTCATAATATGATTATCATCTACAGTTTTAAAGACACTTTTAATAATATCTCTATATTTCTTAACATCTAGTTTATGTTTCTTACCATTTTCAATAATATTAATATTATTTACAAAATTAACCTTCATTTTCTGTAACCTCTAGTAAATTAATTATACAATAGAAATTATTTTAATTAAATAATTATTTTTTTAAAACTATTAAAGGAATAACCATTTCTTCTTTAGTATATCCAGCGTGGTTTGACATCATCATTGTTGACTTTTCTTTTAAACATAAAGTGTAATTAGTTTTAGCTATGGCAATATAGTCACCAAGGAACTCATCAAGACGGACTCCTTTAATATTAGAATGTCCTACAAAGCCTTTACCTATAAACTCATCTTTAGAATATAAATCATAAATACTTGAATATACTGAATTAAAATATTCTTTAAATTCTTTATGTTTTTCTTCTTTAACCTTAAAAGTTAAACATCTTTGATCATTAGTAGGCTTTCTTTCAAGTAAAGAATACAAATATTTATCTAGATAGAATTTAATATTAATATTATCAATATGACCATGGTCAGCTGATATCAAAAGAAGAGTATCTTTAGGTAGTTTATTATAAAACTTTTCTATTTTTTTAGAATATTTATTTAATGTACTATATACCTTATCACTCTTAGTACCATATTTATGCATAAGGCCATCTGGTTCAGTATCATAAACATATAATGTTTGATAACCTTGATTCAATTTATCTAAGGCCCTTGATAAAGTTGAATCAAATTCACATTCCTTAACCGGAAATATCGGTTCAACTGAAGCACCTTTTACATCGAGTCCTTCATAATACATTTTATAAGGAAGGATATCGTAAGCAGTAATATTATACTTTTCTTCTGTATAATAATCACATCCCATAAATAGCACTAAATCTTTATCTACTTCTCTAAAATAATTACTCCATCCTGTCCAACTAGTTTCATAAGGTACAAGCCCTGATTTTATACTTGTTGTAGCACAAGCTGTAGTTGAAGGGTAGATTGCAGTTAAATTCTTATAATAGTTTTTAGATAAAAAATTAGAAGGAAATCTTCTTTCAAATTCATCTAAGATATTTTTACCCATACCATCTAAAATTAAGATAATAGTATTCTTATACTTCTTATCAAAGATATTAGTATCTGCTATAGCTTTATTAGTATCACCATAATTTTGTTTAATAGAGTTAATTATATTAATTAATGAATTATCATAATCTGGTAATACTATTTCATTTAAAGTCTTCTTATCTTTATCTAAATCTATTATTACTTTGTCTTGATTTTTTTCAAGTTCTAAGCAAGGAAAGTCACTAGTTTTAATCTTATAGCCTTTATCTAAATAAGTATTTAAAGCTAAATAATATTCTTCATCAGTTTTATAAATCATAAGTCTTAATTTTTATCTTTCTTATTTTTTCTTATATAGTCATTTGCAACATAAATAAATGTTGTATCAATATGCTTATTTCTTTTTAACTCTTTTAATTTTCTAAAAGCCTTCTCGTCCCCTTTATTTGCCATAAGGATTGCAAGAGGAGTAACTAAGTCTAATTCTTTAGATATTTTAAATTTATCAGTTAAGATACCATAAGTAAGTTCAGCCTTCTCAAAGTCATCTGCTTTAATATAATATGCAAGCATATAGTAATAATAATATTGTCCATAAGTTAGAGAATTCTTATTAATTTTATTTACGCACTCTAAAAAAAGTTTATCATCATTAATTAAAAATGCTGAACTAGTTTTATAGATGAGCATCTTCTTTCTCATTAGTGGAGTTGCATATTTATAAAGTCTATCTATTTCTTCAATAGCTTCTTTAAATTTAGAAAAAGCATATTTATTATTAATCTTAGACCAAAGCACCTGTCTATAAATATAGTAGATAATTGCAAGAACAACTATAGCGATTATAATGTATAAAATAATGTAAACACTTGTCATATATTAGTCCAAATTATAGATTGTTTTAAATTTTTCTTTTAGATAATCTATATAATACTTAGGGTTAAATTTCTCACCAGTGGCGTGTTCTACTATCCATAGATTCTTCTTACTCTTACCATATTTATGAACCTTATCATCTAGCCATGCATTAATAGGTTTAAAGTTACCTTCTCTCATTAAAGCATCAATATCTAACTCTTTCTTCATATAATGATAAAATTGTGCAGCATAAGCATTACCTAGCGCATAAGTAGGAAAATATCCAAAACCACTAGACCAGTGAACATCTTGGAAAGCACCTTCAAGTAAATTAGATGGTGTAGCGCACAAATAATTAGTGAATAATTCATTGAATTTATCACCTATTTGAGATACTGTGATTTCTCCTGCAAATAATGCTTTTTCAACTTCATAGCGAATTAAAATATGAATAGGATATGTTAATTCATCAGCTTCAGTTCTCTTAAATTGATTAGATACTGAATTGGCATAATAATAAAGATCATCTACTGTAATACCTTCAAATTCGCTTGGGAATTCTTTTTTAAGGATATCATATAATTTTAAGGTAAATGCATATGATCTACCTAAATAGTTTTCCATAAAACGAGATTGGCTTTCGTGCATACCAGCACTTGTACCACCTTGAAGAGATGTTTCATTTAATTCTTCAGCTATACCAAGTTCATATAAAGCATGCCCTGTCTCATGCATTACTGAATATACATTAGAAAGTAATAATGATTCATCATAAGATGTAGTAATTCTTACATCATTCTTATTAAATCCAGATGTAAAAGGATGAATAGTTTCTCTTACACAACCTTTATCATTTGTATAACCCATCATATCACAAATTTCTTTTGTAATTTTCATTTGTTTATATTTATCAAACTTTAAGGTATCTAATTTAGAATTATATTTCTTAGGCATCTTAATAATCTTTTGTGCTAGTGGTACAATTTCTTTTTCAATCAAATCAAAGAATTCATCGTACTTTGAAACATTAAATGAGTCTTCCATCTCATCTAAAGCGACATCAAGTTTATGCTTATAAGGAACCTTCATGTAGTCAGCATATTTAAAATTATATTCCACTAATTCTTCTAATTCTTTTAAAAACTTACTGTAATCTAAAGTAGTTCGAGCCTTTTCCCATTCAACAGATGATCTAGAAAGATTTTGATTATGTTTAATAAGTTCATCGTAAGGAATCTTAGATAACTTTAATGTGTCTTTATAGTCTTCTTCAATTTCGAGTCTCTTTAATTCATCTAAAGATTCTCTATTTTCATAAAGATATTTTAAGTTATCGGTAAAATCCTTAGATGTAATAATTTCTAAGATTTTCTCATAAAAAAAGTTTTGAATATCTAGAGAATATTCCTTACCATTTTTAGGACAATCAGTTTGTTCATCAAAACTTATTATATATAAAGCATAGTTATATTTTCTAACTAAACTTAAATCTTCTTTGTATTTATCATATTCTTTTTTTAAGTCCATACAAATCTCCTTATTTTAAATATTCAAATAAAGCTTCTATTTGTTTTAAGGATGTATTATATCCATCTAGATATAAAGCTTTTAATTTATTTTCATCTCTTTCAAGTCTATCAAAGCCTTTAGTTGAAGTAGGTCTTATAACAAATACTCTTCCTTCTTTTTCAAGATTCTTTAAGTTTTCCATTTCTTTATTATAATCACTATTTCTATTCAATAACTTTTGAACTAGTTCTGGTCTATCTTGATACTTTAAATTAATAAAAGTATTCTCAAGGCCGCCAGTTTTATTTTCATCGGCCTTATAATCATCTTCTCTAGTAGTTACAACTATAATCTTTTTATTATCTAGAAGTGCTTTGTTTAAAGGAATATTTTCTACTATTCCTCCGTCTAAATAATGTTTAGAATCTATTTCAACGATAGGTTGAATAACAGGAAGTGAGCATGAGGCTTCTATTTTCTTATCTAAATTATCACATGGGGCTTTAAAATAAACAGCCTTCATTTCATCTATATCACAACAAGTTATATATAAATCAATATTATTTTCCATTATCTTCTCTATATGATATGGATATTTTTTATCTCTAATCTCATTAAAATAATAAGCACTATCAATAACAGGTTTACCAAGTAGGGCATTAGACATGTTAAACGTATTAGGATCCTTAGCACATTCTAAGTTAGCTTTATAGGCAATACCTTCCTGGCCTGAAGCATAATGAAACATATCTTTAGATGAAGCAGATACACCATAGATAGTTTTAAACATAATATTATTTTGAAGAAAGGCGTCAAGGACACCGTCTGTGAAAACGGATCTCATGGCGCCTCCTTGAAGTACTAAAATACTATCAAATATCATTATTGTAAACTCTTTGAAACCTTACTTACTAAACCCATGTCACACTTACCTTGGTAATTAGTCTTAAAGTGCTTCATTACTTCTTTGATTGACTTATCTGGTAATGATAAGATAATCTTTTTTATTTCTTCTTCTGTTAATTGCTTTGGTAAGAATTGTGAAATATATTCGATTTGTGTTTTTAAATCGGATACCTTATCTTCTCTTCCTGCACTTGCAAAACTAGACTTTTCTTCTTCTAATTCCTTAACAACTTTAGAAATATTAGTTAATGTATCAGAATCAGTTAATTCCTTACCTTGAGCCTTAAGTTCTACTGCTTGTAACATAGAACGTGAAATAACAGCTTCTAGTACACTACGCTTGTTTAAATCTTTTTCTTTTAAAGCTTGCATTTTAGCTTTCTTTAAATCGTCAAATAACATATTTTTTATATCTCCTTTTTATATTTATATATATTATACTACTTTTTAATTAATATTTGAAATCAAATGTGATTGTTTTTGGGGTTCATTTTGGGGTTCATCATCAAAACCAGATTTATCAAATGGTATTGTTACTGTAATTGTAGAAGTTAAAAATTTATATGCACTACCTTCATATTTACTCACAACTTTAGGAACGTCATGACCTGTTTGTTCTACAATATGACATTGCAAAAATATTTTCATAAGTTCTTCATTAACCGGGTGTGTCTTTCTTGAAAGAAAATCATCCTTAGTCATTCCATTTGGAATTGTGCCGTTAGAAACAATTTCTAATCTATCATCAATTCAATAGATTGCAGGAGGAATTCCGCTTATCCATTCATTATGAACAGCAGCATTGATTAAAGCCTTTCTAAAGGTGTCTTCATCAAACATATGTTTTTTTCTCACAATCTGTGACAAATCAACCTAACTTCACCATCAACTTTAACACCAATATAAATAACACCATCACAAGTATTAAGAAATCCTACTATTTCATTTACTATAGTAGAACTTTTAGCATTTTTTTAAATTTTGTATGCTGGTCTTCATAAAAAACATTTCTAACACCTATTTTTATTTTATCACGAATAGAATTATTACTCTAGTTATTTAATATTTATAAATATAAAACATTGTGAACTTTCTTTTTCATAAATATTAGATATTAATTTTTTTAAAACATATTGCATTAATTTATAAATTCTTATACAATAAATTGACAGGACTCCCTGCACCTCTCACGAAAGTGATGTGTCCCATGGGGAGACATTTTTTTTATAAGGGGATACTCTATGAGTGATATACATAATGATATATCTAACGAAGTGTTGTTTACAAAGAATCCTATTACTTATGATGAACAAGTAGAAAGAATTAAAGAAAAAGGATTTATTATAGATGATTTTGAGGCATGTAAAGAATTTTTAAAGCATGCTAATTATTATAGATTGTTAGCCTACTATCTGCCATTCAAGAAAAAAGATGGTAACTATTTAACTGGAATATATTTTAAGCGGATTCAACGAATATATGACTTTGACAGTCATCTTAGAAGTTGGCTTTCTAGAATTATTGAGCAAATTGAATTTTATATAAGAACACAAATTGCTTATCATATTTCATTTAAATATGGTGCATTAGGATATATGGATCCATCCATTTTTAATTCACATCACAATGATTCAGCATTTAAAGATAAAATTGGTAAATGTATTTTAGATAATGATAGAACATTAGTAGTTAAGCATCACAACAAAAAATATGGCGGTCAATTTCCAATATGGGTTATCATCGAATTTTTCCCAATTGGCATGCTTTCTTACTTTTATGCAGACTTATTAACAAAAGATAAAAAAATAATAGCTTCTACTTCTTTTAATACAAACGTAGATTGCCTTGAGAGTTGGTTACGTTGTCTTACCGATTTACGTAATCGATGTGCTCATTATTCAAGATTATATTATTGGATTTTTTCTTCAATTCCCAAAAACACTCCAAATTCAAACTATATTTTTGACAGAAAATTATTTTCCCAAATCCTTATGCTAAAATATCTTTTCCCAGACAAAAATAAATGGAATAATATTATATTAAATGATTTAGAAACTCTAATTAATAATTATCTTCCTGACATTTCATTAAAACACATAGGATTTCCACAAAATTGGATAGAATTATTGAAAGTATAAATAATTACCCACTTAGTTTATTTACTAAGTGGGATTTTTAAATTGACTTTTAAATTTTAAGAATTATGTGTACTTGTAATTAAACTTATCAATTTATATTTACTAAAATTTTAATGTTATTATTTAAATAATCTTGTAGCTTCTATCGCTTTTTGCCAGCGAGAATATAATCTATCTGCTTCTTTAGAATCTATAATAGGATAGAAATATTTATCTATCTCATTTATTTTTTTCAAATAATCTTTAGATTCAAAGAAACCAGTATATAGTCCTGCAATATAGGAAGCTCCTAGAGCCGTAGTTTCAATTTGACGTGGTCTTTTAATTACCACTTGCATTATATCAGATTCAAATTGAAGTAAATAATCATTTTCACTAGCACCGCCATCAACAGATAATGTAATACCGTTTTGTTTAGTTTCTTTAATCATTTCTTCCATTAAATCCTTAGCTTGATAACATATGGCCTCAAGTGTGGCTTTAATTATAGCTTCTTGAGTGGTATTAAAGGTAATACCAAACATAGCGCCCTGACAATCTGAATCCCAATAAGGTGTACCAAGTCCTTGGAAAGCCGGAACGATTATTAAATCATGACCTTGAACCATACTAGCTCTTTCATATGTTTCTTTACTTGAATTTATAATATGAAGTGAATCACGAAGCCAAGTTACTGCAGCTCCTGCAACAAAGACTGAACCCTCAAGTGCATAAGTTGGTTTACCATCTATCATATAAGCAATAGTTGTAAGAAGACCATTTTTTGAATAAATAGGTTTGTCTCCTATATTCATAAGCATAAAACATCCAGTACCATAGGTGTTTTTAATATCACCGACATTAAAAGCAGTATGTCCGAAAAGGGATGCTTGTTGATCTCCTATAAGTGAACAAATAGGAATATCAACACCATTTAAATTCATATAACCAAAACATGAATTATTAGATAGTACCTCAGGAAGTATTTCTCTTTTTATATTAAATAATTCTAATAATTCACTGTCCCACTCTAATGTATTAATATTATATAAAAGTGTTCTTGATGCATTAGTTGGGTCCGTATAGAAAGATTTCCCATTTGTTAATCTATATAATAGATAAGTATCTATTGTACCAAACAAACAGTCACAATCTTCATAATGTCTTTTTACATTTTCATTATTTTCAAGTAAATACTTTATTTTAGTAGCGCTAAAGTAAGAATTAATTCTAAGCCCTGTCTTTTTAAAGATAAAATCTAAATAACCTTTGTCGATATATTCTTTTGCAATATATTCACTTTGTTTAGATTGCCACACAATCGCATTAGCTAGTGGATTACCTTTCTTATCAAATAACACTGTAGTTTCTCTTTGATTAGTAATCGCAATGCTATCTATCTCTTCTGCTTTAGCATTAACACCATTCATTACATTCTTTATACATTCAAGAACTGTTTCATAAATTTCTAAAGCGTTATGTTCAACAAAACCACTCTTAATTCTAATTTGAGTAAATTCCATTTGGTACTTATAAACTTGCATACCAAACTTATTAAATAAAATAGCTCTAGTTGATGTTGTACCCTGATCTATTGTTAATATATATTTTTTCATATAAACCTCTTTAAATATATACTTATTTTAAAATATAAAAATAAAAAGTCAACTTTCGTTGACTTATATATTCAAGTATGGAGGCCCCTATCGGATTCGAACCAATGATCGGGCAGTTGCAGTGCCGTGCCTTACCACTTGGCTAAAGGGCCATATAACTTGCTTAAATATTATATAATAAAATAATTACCTAAGTCAATAGTAATTTGAAATTTATGACTTAGGTAATCTTATTTTAATTATTCACTTCTTAAGGCATTAACAGGATCTTGTTTAGCTGCACTTCTAGAAGGTACAGCACCAGAAACTAGGGTTAATACAATAGATAGTAATACCATGATTAAAGCTTGGTATGGCCAGAAACAAGCTATATTAGCACCTACCATATCATGTAATGATAGATTTAATATTAATGTTATTAAATAAGTAATTATAATACCAATTAAACCACTAGATAGACCTAAGATGAATGTTTCCGCATTAAATAAATGAGATACATCACTCTTTCTTCCACCTAAGCTTCTAATAACACCAATTTCTTTTACACGTTCCATAACTGATACATAAGTTATGATTGCGATCATGAAACAAGAAACTACAAGTGATAAGGCGGTAAATGCAATTAAAGCATATGTTACAACATTAATTAATGTTTTAACCATAGATATAATTGTACCAACACTATCTGTATATGTTACTTTAGATCTATCAGTTATATCTTTTTCGTTAACTGTGATACTTTGATCTAAATCATTCCAAGCATCTAAGTAATCTGTAACCTTATTCTTCTCATCAAAACTATTAGGATAAATATTAATAGCGGTAGGCTTGTCTTCAAATCCTATAGAACGAAGAGATAAATACTTAGCTGCACTTCCAGATGTAGAGCCCATAAATGTTGAAATAAATGTAGATGTAGAATCAGTTGTACCTACATAACCCGTTTGGTTTTCTTCTACTTTTTCATCAGTATAATTATAGAAATTATAGGTATATTTTACTGAGAAAGGATTTAATTGAGTACTAGATCCGTTATATACTACACCACTTGAAGACTTGCTTGCTAGAGCGTATACATAACCTGAGAAGGTTGGGTTATCAGTTGTAGTTTTTGCAAAGTCTGCTCTTACATCTTTATTCATTTTAAGTGCTAATTCACTAGTATAATAAAGACCAGTTGAAAGACAACCATAGTTTCTACCACTCTTTAATTTAACAATACCTGAGATATTTAATTTAGTATAATTTGTCTTTTCATCTGTAATATCATACTTATAGTCAAAACCATAATTATTCCAAGTATAAATATTACTAGTAGGAGCGTAATAGAATTCATGATTTAAGATAGTATCATAATCAAATACACTCTTATCAGAATCATGGCTAGCACCATCTTCTTTATTTGCTATACTCATAGAGTTTTTTGCAAGTTTAATAAATTCATCTTGAGTATAATATCCTAGTTCAGCTAGAATTACATCACTTGCTTTTTCATCTGAATCAAGTACTAATAGTAATTCGTTTTCTCCTTCTGGCAGGCGTCCTGTTAAAATATCATATTGAGTTTCAATATAGGTATTTGAAGCCTTAAGCTGACTAATAGGTTTAACTAAGGATGTAATATAACTACTTGTCTTATCAAAACCTTCAACCTTAGATAAAACACTATTATAGTTTTCAATAATATAATTTAATGATTGAATTCTTGTTTTTTCAGTCACTTCACCTGATTCAGTTTTATCTTTACTTGTAAAAGAAGTATAGATATTATCTGCTAAATCATATCCATATTTTAAATTAATATCTCTATAGTAATCTTTAGGCATTGAAAGAACATAATTAATATAATCATCAGTTATTTCGTTTTTAACTGATACACTACCACCAGCGTTTACCATATCTAGTATTTGATCTAGTAAGAAATCTACATTAACATTTCCTTTAGCTATTTCTTTAGCTATAGTAGCCTTTTGGCTCTTAGTCATTAAACTTGTTAAGCTATTTAAATCATAACTTGATTCAGCTACTTGAATAGGGTTACCTGAAAGCATATCATCTTGCATATCAGCTATATATTCATTTACACCAGTAGAGACACTGATAACTGATGAAACACCGATAATACCGATAGAACCAGCTAAAGATATTAAAATACTACGTCCTTTTTTAGATAATAGATTTCTAAATGATAATTTAAAACTAGTAAGCCAGCTCATCTTAGCTTTTTCATTCTTAATTTCGCTGAATGATTCTGCTTTTTCTTCTTCTATGTTATAAGGATTACTATCACTTTGAACCTCACCATCAAGAAGCCTAATAATACGAGTTGAATATTTTTCGGCTAGTTCAGGGTTATGAGTAACCATAATAACAAGTTTCTCTTTAGAGATTTCCTTAATTAAATCCATAATTTGAACACTTGTTTGTGTATCAAGAGCACCAGTAGGTTCATCAGCTAGCAATATTTCAGGTTCATTAACAAGTGCACGGGCGATAGCTACTCTTTGGCATTGTCCACCTGATAATTGATTAGGCTTTTTTTGATATTGATCTTTAAGACCTACTTGGTCAAGAGCTTTCTTTGCTCTCTGAACCCTTTCTTTTTGGTTTATACCAGCAATAGTTAAAGCAAGTTCAACATTTTCAAGAATTGTTTGATGAGGAATCAAATTATAAGCCTGGAATATAAATCCGATTCTATGATTTCTATAGATATCCCAATCCTTGTCCTTAAATTCTTTTGTTGATCTTCCATTGATAAATAAATCACCACTAGTATATTTATCAAGTCCACCAATAATATTTAATGTTGTAGTCTTACCACATCCTGAAGGACCTAAAATAGATACAAATTCACTCTTTCTAAAAGCTAAATTTATACCCTTTAAAGCTTCTACTTTTTGGTCTCCAACTTTATATACTTTCTTTATATCTTTTAAAACTAACATACTATCACATCCATTTTATTTTCGAGTTTATTTTACTACAATTATTAAAAACAATTCAAGAAGTGTAAGCACTTACAAAAATATTTTTTTGCATAATAAAAGAGGATTTTAAAATCCTCAATTATTCTTAGATTTGAATTTATTAATCAGCTTAAAAGTTTGTTTTTTTATATTAGTTTTCATAAATATTATGTATAGTAATATATAAGATGCAACTGATATCGGCATAAAGATTAAAAACATTGAATAAGCTTTGCTTGAAAGATCTGTAAAAACATAATAATTAGTAAAGAATGGTACCATTATTGCAAGTAAAATATTTAAAACTAAACCTATAACGCAACCTACACAAACTATAATCTTATACCTTGAATAGGGACGCGCAATATTAAATATAACAACCATACCAATAAAGCCCATAAGCATAGTCGATACACTTGAAACTTCAGCCTCAGTTAATCCGTAAACTGGTCCTACCTTAATAAATGTCATGATCATTAGAGCTTCGACAAGACCTGATGGCAGAGCGCATTTTAAGATATTTGATACAAAGGAACCTTCAATTAATTTATTAGAAGATTGCAGGCTTAAAAGGAAGGCAGGAAGGCCGATAACAAATGTATTAATTAAACTTGTTTGAGTAGGCTTAATAGGGAAGGTAGTATTTAATAGAATACAGAAGATTGTTAAAAGAATTGAAAAGATATTTTTAGTAATGAATAAGGATCCGCTTCTTTCTAAATTATTTACAACTTTTCTTCCTTCAAAAACAATCTTAGGCATTGAAGAAAAGTCAGAATCAAGAAGTACAACTTGGCTTACCTTTATAGCTGCGTCTGCTCCTTCTCTCATGGCAATCGAACAATCCGCTTCCTTTAAGGCAAGAATGTCATTAACACCATCACCTGTCATTGCGACTTTCTTTCCGCCATTTTTAAGTGCTACAACTAGTTTTTGTTTAATTTCCGGGGTAACGCGTCCAAATACAGTATATTTTTGTGCTTCTTCTTCTAAATTGTCTAAATCAAGATTATTAGAATCAATGTATTTATCAGCGTTCTTTACTCCTGCTCTTAAAGCTATGTTAGATACAGTTAAAGCACTATCTCCAGATATTACCTTAATATCTACACCTTGAGATTCAAAATATGAAAATACTTCTTTAGCGTTTTCTCTAATTGTATCTTCAATTAAAATAAAACCAATAAGTTCAAGACCCTCAGGAATTTTATTTTCTTCTATCTTTTTAAGGGTCTTAAATACCGAAAGCACTCTATATCCATCTTTAGCATATTTATCAGACAGGCTCTTAAATTCATCTAATCTATCTTTTGCAAGAAACTCTAAGGCACCTAAAACTACACTTATATCTTTAAAGGTTACACTAGAATATTTTAAGTCACTTGAAAAACTTGTCTTAGAAACAAATTCTTTTGTAACATCCTTAGTATAATAAGCTTTAACAGCCTCCATTGTTTTATTATCATTTTCTTGATAATAAGCAAATGATGAGACAAGTGTATTAAATTCATCCTCGCTAATATTATAAGGAACATCTTTAGCTACATTAAGTTTATTATTTGTAATAGTACCAGTCTTATCTAAACAAAGAACATTTACTCTAGCTAGTGTTTCAATAGAATCCATAGATTGAATTAAGACATTGCCTTTAGCAAGTCTATAAGCACTAAGTGCGAGTGATACACTAGAAAGTAAGAATAAACCTTCAGGTATCATCATTAGAATACTACCAGCCATAGATGAGATACTTTTAGAAAAAGATTCTCCTCTATTTAATGCTTGAAATATTAAAAATAAAGCAAGCGGTACAATAATTATACTTACAATTAATAATAATTTGTTTAAAGATTTTTTAATCTCAGATACAGTTTGATCTTTTGTTTTTTTAGCTTTACTAGTTAATTTAGAAACATAAGAATCTTCTCCTACATTAGTAAGTCTAGCTGTAACAGTACCTGAAACGATAAAAGAACCAGACAGTAAATTGTCATTCTTATTCTTCTCTAAAGCTACAGCTTCACCAGTTAATAAAGACTCATTTACATAAGCATGTCCATCTAAAACAACACTATCAGCTACAATTTGATTTCCCGCCTTATAGATAACCACATCATCTTTAACTAGAGTTGAAGACTTAATCTTTTCTATCTTTCCGTCTCTAATAGTATCAAGTTCACATTCATTAAGAAGTGTTAGTTTATCAATTAACTTTTTACTCTTAATTTCTTGAACTATACCAATAGATAAATTAACTAAAAGAAGGGGAATAAATGTTAATGATTTGTAATCTTTTGCAATAATTAATAGTATTGCAATGATTAAAAATATTAGGTTAAAGAAAGTAAATATATTATCAAAAGCTATTTTCTTATAGGTTTTTGATACATACTTATTTTCTTTATTAACTTTCCCTTCTGATGTTCTTTGTCTTACTTCTTCTTGAGTAAGGCCTTTGATTTCCGACATTATTTTGCCTTTCTTGAAAGAATTTCGAATGTAGTGTAACCTCTATTGTAAACATTTCTTGTATTATTAGTTACACGCTTAAAGATTGATACAAGTTCATCATATTGACCAGCTGTTTCAAACTTCTTTGTATCATAGAATTCTGAAATAACATTCTCATCAACCCTATAGGTAGTAGCTATAGTATTGAAAATTAAGATATGAGCATTAGAGTTATATTGATCTTTTAAATATTTATTATATGTTCTAAGTAAATCATATTGCATATTATTAATATAACCATTATTAAAATATTCTTCTACTTCTTTATACTTAGGAATATAGAATGGTTTAGTCTCTTGAGCTTTAAGTATTTCTTCTAGTCTATCAGTATAAGCTTCATTTACGATTGTATCTTGTTTCTCATAATAGATACATCCAATAGAAAGAGGTAAGTCTAAAACTCTCTTCTTAAGTTCAGTATTTGAAATTTTGATTTGAGTATTTGTTGATACAACTTCCTTTAAAATAGACATAGGGTAAGCAGCATAGAATGTATTTGCAAAGGTAACAGTTTTATAAACCCACATTTGTTTTACTCTATATTTATTAATTTCCTTAATATCTAAACTTGATAAGAAACTTTGGAATTCATCACAAACATAAACAGTGCTCATGCCAAATCCTAGAGAATAGATTTTTAAATCATTATAATATTTAATATCTGATTCTATAGTTGTTTCAAATACCTTTTCATTTACTAATTTATTGTATGAATAATCAGGTAAAATAGATATAATCTTCTTAAAATTATCAATATTTAAAGAATATTCTTTAATTTGATCCTTTAAGGCATCAGCTTCATCCTCTTCTTCAAATCCAAGTCCTATATATGATAAAGACATTTGACATTCTTCTTTAGTATAATTTTTAAGTAATTCTTCTAATTTCATAATATTTCTCCTATAAATAAGCATAAAGTGCGCTTTCGGCTAACACATTATCAATTTTAATTACTGTAGACTCCTTCAAACTGTCACGAAGTCTAAAGCATAATAGATTATCGATGTTAATTCCGTATGTTTGAATAAATCCATATCTATATAAGTTTAATTGCAATGTAACATTATCTAAATAAAGTTCGCAGGTCCTTTTAAATTCTAAGATACCAAGACTATTTTCTGCTAGAAACAGCATATCAAGTCTTCCAGCACAAAGTGGTTCTCCTTTAGTATTTACTATTAAAATATAAAGTTCATTAAAAATAGATTCTATTTTATATTCTTCCTTTAATTTTAAATATGATTTGAATTCATCAGAAAATCCTTCGTTACCAGTAGCCTCATAGTAGTTAATAGACTCATGAAGACTATTACCACGTCGTGAACCAATATTTAAATATTTTTTATTAACACCATCATAAAGATTAGGATTAGTTCTTTTAATTAAGTCTGTAACAGATATAGTTTCATACCCATCAACAATATATTTGTGAGCATCTTTGATATATCTTAATTTGTGACCATTAATTAAAACTAAAGTTTCTCTTGTTGTATCCTTAATTACTTTATATTTGGAATTAATAATATCTAAAACTTCATTTTTAGTCATGTTAATCACACTCGAATAAATTATAACAAAATTATTAATATATTGAAATAAGTAAGAAAAAATTTGATATAATAAATTGAGGTGAAGAAAAATGAAAAATGTATTAATGATTATCAATGATGGATTTGAAGAGGTTGAAACAATCACTCCATACGATTTGCTTAAAAGATGTGGTGCTTCTGTTACTCTTTCATCTAGAAGTGAATATGTAAAAGGTAGTCATGGTCTAATAGTTAAAGCTGATTGTAATTATGAGGATATCAGTTTTGATAACTATGATATTTTAGTACTTTCAGGTGGTAAACAATTTTTAAACAATCAAAATGATAAATTATATTTAAATGCTATAAAACATTTCAAGGAAAACAAGGCTGTAGCTTCTATTTGTGCAACTCCTACTATCCTAGGTAAACTTGGATATCTAGATGGCATTAACTATACTTTATTTACACCTATGAATAAGGATTTTAATGGATATTTTACAAATGCTAAAGTTGAAACATCAGGTAATATCATAACTAGTAGAAGTTGCGGTACAGCTATAGATTTTGCTTTTGCAATAGTTAAATATTTATATGGTGAAGATAAAGTAGATGAATTAAAGGAAGATATTTTATATTAAATTCATATCAAAATAGAAGCTAGAGAAACTCTAACTTCTACTTTTTTTATTCCATTTTGAAAAGTATGCAAATACAGTAAGAACAATAGTTGAAAGACTCCAAGTAAATGGATAAAACCAGAATATTGTAGTTATATCATTATTAATATAATTTAAAGCAATAGGTATACCAAAGATTCTAACACCAACCCAGCATACTATTAAGGTAATCATTGGTGTCTTAGAAAAACCAGCTCCTCTTAGTATACCGCTTATACCATGAGAATAAGCTAGTAAGAAATAGAATGGGGCTATTAGTTTAATTTGTTTTATACATCCTTCAATTACTTCTTCAGTATCGGAAAACATATTAGCTAAAGGATAAGCTAAAATAATCATTAAAATAGCTAAAAATTCAGTAAATAATACATCAGTTAAAAGTCCTAGGTAAGCACCTTTTTTACATCTATCATATTTACCAGCACCTATGTTTTGACCCACATAAGTAGATAAAGACATAGAAAAGCTTCCTGATGCAAGTGTTGCAAAACCTTCTATCTTACTATAAGCGCCATAACTTGAAGTAGCTACTTTACCAAAGGTATTTACATTAGACAGAACAAAAGTATTTGCAAAGGATACTATTGAGTTTTGAAGTCCAGTTGGAATACCATACTTAATAATTTTAATTAATTCATCTTTATGAAATCTTATCTTTTTAAATTCTAGTTTATATTCTTCTTTAGTACCTGTAAGTTGAATAAGCGCACATACTGCACTTATGCCTTGGCTTATTATAGTGGCTACCCCTGCTCCAACAACGCCCCACTTAAAAGCACCTACAAAGAGTAAATCAAGTAAGATATTAGCTATACTTGATACTATCAAATAATAAAGTGGTCTTTTTGAATCTCCTACTGCTCTAAGTATAGATGCAAAAGCATTATACATGACAGTAAATATTACACCAATAAAGTAGGTATGGAAATAAGCTATACTATTAGGTAATATTTCACTATCTGTCTTCATTAATTCTAATAGTACAGGAGCTAAAAAGAAACCAACTACCGAAAGTACTAGTCCTAAACAAAAAGAAAATAATACAGTTGTATGAATAGTATTTGAAAGTCTTTCTTTATCACGAGCACCAAAATACTGGGCTACTACAATTCCGGCACCTACTGATATACCTTGAACTAGTCCTATAAGTAGATTGATTAGGGAACCTGATGAAGAAACAGCTGCCATAGCCTCGTCTCCTACAAATTTACCTACTATTGAACTGTCTGCTATATTATATAGTTGTTGAAATATATTTCCTAAAAGTAATGGAAGTGTAAATAATATGATAGCTTTTAAGGAATTGCCTTCTGTCATATCAATATTATTTGCTAATCTCTTTAATTTAAAACTCATACAATCACCCTTTTAAAAATTCTATACCTTTTAAATAATATAAGACAAATAGTTTGCTTAAGAAATTAATTTTTGCTTGATATATATATATATATATATATTACAATAATGTTATAGGGAGGCTATAGATATGAGCGCTGATGACATTATAAGAATAATTGAGGTAGCAGGTCCTCTTCTTATATTACTTGTTGTAGTGATATTTATATTTAGACAATAAATAAATCAAGACATAAACTATCAAATTTAGCTTATGTCTTTTATTATTGTAATTCCTTTGGTATTTCTAATTCTATACCGTAATTAATATTAAAAATATATGTTAAATTAGAGTCAAGTTGATCTTCTTTATATCTAGATACAAATAACTTAATATAAGTAATTTTATTTAAATTATTGTTATTTATAGTTGTAGATTCAGACTCTGTACTAGTACTTTTAACATCGATTTTTACATACATATCTTCAATAATGTCTTTTATTGAAGCATTATTTGAATATTCATGAGGTGCATCTAACTTATACATCGCAATCTCCTCATTATAAGTCATATCATATTGAATAGATGTAAGAGTAACCAAATATTTAGAAAGAACAGAACTTAGTGTAGTAATATTTGCTAGTTCTGATGTTATAATTTCAGAATATGAATCACTTGTCTTGCTATAATGTTTACCATTAATTCTATAGATATCTTTTTCTTCACTAGTTCCATCTGAATAGTTAGAACTTGATGCAAGGTGAATATTATCATCTTTAATTTGATAACTATAATTTGAAGTATAGGACTTATTATCTTTTTCTTTTATTAAAGTAATATCTACACTGCAGTCTTTAGACTCACTACATGTTTCATAAGCATAAGAAACTGTAGAATTACCACTTATTTTACAACTTGTTAAAAATAAAATAGGTGCTAAACAAAATAAAAATCTCTTTCTCATAAATCTCCTTTATTACTCTCTTCTTAATAAATTATAATGAATTTAAAGAAAATTTAAAGTAGTATAAAATTTATTTATGTTCTATCTTATTAAGTATCTCTTCTGTCTCTCTCTTATTAACATAAGCATCATTTAAGGATCCACCAAAACCTTTTGTAGTCTCATATTCAACAACAAAGGCATTCTTATCTATTTGAGGAATTAGTGCTTTTAAAAGTTTAGCTTCCTTATAGATTAAAACAGTACGAATAAGTTTCTTCTCATTCTTTGAATATCCACCTTGAACTGAATATATAGTAGAAGTCTCATCTAGTTCTTCTTCAATTATTTTTTGAATTTCTTCTACTTTATCAGTCATTATTTCAACTACGTAATGAGTGTTAAAGCGTCCATAAGCATTCTTAATCATTAGTGAGCTAGCAAGAGCTGCAAGAATTCCTACTAGTAACTTTCCCCAACTTTGGAATACTATAAAACCAAGTAATATAGTAATAATATTAATTAAAAGAGAAGCTACTTCTTGTTTAATATTTAAATATTTAACACAAGATACACTCAAAACGTCACTTCCGCCTGTTGAACCTTTACCGATAAAACAAAGGGAAGCACCAAAGCCATCAATTACTCCACCTGCTAAACCAAATAATATTAATTTAGCTGTAGTATCACCTTCATTGTAATAATCCATTAATCCAAATTTTGTAACTAAATCACATCTTACAAATATAGTTATAAATACAGAATAAAAGAATGTTCCAACTAGGGTAGACATCGCAAACTTCTTACCAATAATAAGTAAGGCTACAAACCATAATATAATATTTATAATCCAAAGTATTACATCTGTTAAATTAACCCCTATTACTGGATATAAAAGGGAGTTAATCATCATTGAAACTGATGTCATACCACCTTTAATAATATCAAATGGTACTAGAAATAATGAATTAGCAAGAGCTACAATTAAACTACCTA
Source organism: uncultured Eubacteriales bacterium (assembly GCA_963605425.1). Taxonomy (GTDB): domain Bacteria; phylum Bacillota_I; class Bacilli_A; order Acholeplasmatales; family Anaeroplasmataceae; genus JAEELC01. The sequence continues at coordinate 8,551 of CAVCUQ010000005.1, read as the reverse complement.
TAATAACTAGTATTATATTTTTTATCTTTTCCTTATTCAAAACAATATACCTCCTAAAGTTATAGTATTATTTTATTATACTAAAAACAAAAAGTCTATTACACATGTAAAAAACTAGACTAAATATTTAAAATAGTCTAGTGTTCTATAAAGTAATATTTAATAATATTTCAGTAGCATTCTTTCAAATTTGCACATATAATTAATTTAGAAAAGAGGTACCATTTATGTCATCAACAAATTTAAATATTAAATTAGATAGAAATTTAAAGAAACAGTCAGAAGCTATTTATAATGAACTTGGTATTAGTTTAGAAACAGCAATTAGTATATTTTTAGTAAATCTCTTTCTGTTGGAGGTTTTCCATTTGATGTAAGACTTGATGAACCAAATAAGGAAACATTATTAGCTCTTTTAGAAGCTGAAGAAATTTCAAAAGATCCTAACGCTAAAGGATATTCCGATATTGAAGAAGCTTTAAAGGAACTAAAAAGATAAATTTTTACTAAAACCTTTGAATAAAAAAGACACTAATTCTAGTGCCAATTCATTAAATATTATCTATTATCTATCTTTTCAGGATATAAGTCATGATTAAATAATCTTGTTTCAGCTAATTTCTCAAACTTAGTACCTTTCTTACCATAATTACAATATGGATCAATAGAAATACCACCACGAGGTAAGAATTTACCCCAAACTTCAATATATTTAGGATCCATCAATTTAATTAAATCTTTCATAATTATATTCATACAGTCCTCATGGAAGTCACCATGATTTCTAAATGAAAATAAATATAATTTTAAAGATTTAGATTCAACCATATATTTTCCTGGAATATAGGAAATATAAACTGTACCAAAATCAGGTTGTCCAGTAATAGGGCATAATGATGTAAACTCAGGACAGTTAAACTTTACAAAATAATCATTATCAGGATGTTTGTTTAAGAACTTTTCAAGTACTTCTGGTGTATAGTTAAAATCATATTTAGTATTTTTATTACCTAAATTATTTAATTTATCTTCTCTCATAATTACTCCTCATATTCAATAGGATCTTCAAGTCCATTAGCTTTAAAAGCTGCTATTCTATCTAAACAAGTACCACATTTACCACACGCTTTATCATGTCCTTCATAACATGACCATGTAAGATTAAATGGAACCTTTAGACTTGTACCTAGTTTTACAATATCCTTTTTAGAAATATTTACAAAAGGACCTTCTACTCTAACTTGATTTCCTGAACCAATGTAGATTGCATCATTAATAGCTTTATTAAATTCTTTTGAACAATCAGGATATGCATTTCCAGCTGAGTCATCCTTATGAGCACCGTAATAAATCAAATCACAACCCTTAGATATAGCTATGCTAGCAGCTGATGATAAGAATAGTCCATTTCTAAATGGCACATATGTAGAAACAGGTGTTCCATTTAAACTTTTTAATTGTTCTTCATAACTTGCAAGAGGAACTTCTTCACTTGATGAACTTAATAGTGAACAGTTAGAATACTTAAATATTTCACCTAAGTCTAAATATAAATGTTCTACATGATAGTAAGCACAAATGTCATTACTAGCTTTTATCTCTTTTATATGTTTTTGACCATATGAAATAGATAAGGCTACTACATTTTCGCTACCTCTTTCACTTACAGCTTTTGCAAGTGCTACAGATGAATCAAGTCCACCTGAAACTAATACTAATGTTTTCATTAAATAAATACCTCCGCTCCTAAATTTCCTATTTTAGATATAGTTGTAGTTGTGCTATCTTTCTTTATACCACGAGCAGTAACACAAGAATGTTTTCCCCTAATTCTAACAATAATATCATTTGAATTAGTAATACCTTTTGTTATATATAAAATATCATTTCCAATGCGTTCTTGAAGTTGTAATCTCTTGCTTGCAAGGTCTGCAATACGTGCTAGTTTAGATAAACCAATAACCTTACCATTTGGAATATAGGCTATATCAACACTCATATCATACATTAAAGCTAAATGATGTTCACAAAAAGAGAATATAGGAATATCTTTCATAATAACTATATTTTTACTATCTGTTAAATAATCTTCTTCAAATGTCTTATTAAACATATCAATAAGTTCATTATTTGTATAGTTCATACCATCAAACATCTCTTTATACATTAAAGATGCTCTCTTAGGTGTATCAATTAAACCTTCTCTTTTAGGGTCATCACCTAAAGCCTCTAAAATCATACTAAAGGCTTCTTCTAATTTTTCTGTATCAATCATTTCTATACTCCTTTTGTATCCTTATCCCAAATAATCTTATGAATTTGTAATTGCATACGCATATTATTTAATTTATGTTCCTTCATAAAATTAACAATATCTTCAAACTTTATTGCATCCCATACTGGTGAAAAGATTAAATTACATTTGTTAATTAAATTATATTTATTAATAATATTTAAACTTTCTTCTAAATCAGAAATACTTGCGCATACAAACTTAATTGAATCTTTTCTTCTTAAGTATTTATAATTATCAAAATCCATAAAGGTGTTCATTTTAGAACAAGCTGTTTTATAGTCTAAAGTAAAAGAAACATTATCTAAATCTAAATAATCTTTAATTGAAACAGAACCATTTGTTTCTATTTCGATATTAAAATTATTTAAAGATAAAGCCTTAATTAAATCATAAACACCATCATGAATTAAAGGCTCTCCTCCTGTTAAAGTAACGTTAGTTATACCGCTATCTAAGCAGTAATCTAATATTTCTTGGGCTGATTCTTCACTATATTTTGGATTAACAAATGAATAAGTAGTATCACAATACGCGCATCTTAAATTACAACCTGCAAGACGAATAAAGATTGCAAGTTCTCCTTGTTTCATTCCCTCTCCATTAATAGATATAAATTTTTCAATTACTTTCATTTTCTATACTCCGCCATATTATTAGGTGTTTCATAAACTTTAACACTTTCAACTTCATATTTATTAGATAAAGTATCATAAAAATATTTTGCAAAATTCTCAGCTGTAGTTCTAAAATCAACTATTCTAATTAAGAATTCTTTTTGAAGTAATGTTAAGATATTTTGATCTAATGAATCCTTTTCAACAATAAAGCTATGATCAAAATAATCGCACATCTCTTTTATATCGTGCTTTAAATCAGTAAAATCCACAACCATTCCATTGTTTAGTTCACCTTTAATAGATACATAAACAGCCCATCTATGACCATGAATGTTATGGCATTTACCATTATAGTTAGATAAGAAGTGAGCAGCGTCAAATTCTGCTTTACTTGATAAAATATACATATAAAATCCTCCGAAAATAAAAAATATGGCCCAAAGAGCCATACTAAAAGAAAAGGGACCTTATTAAAAAATAATAAAGTCCCATCATATACAAGTATAAGCCCTGGTTTTGTTTAGAGACAGGATGGTACAAACGAACTGTCTTATTAAATTGCTAGAATATTCTAGCACAATTATTTATAAAATCAAGTAATTCATTTAATTATCTAATAATTGAGTTAATAATTTAAAAGATTTGCTCTCTTGTTCATCTATACTAGGAGTAAAAGAGATAATATGAGCAAAACCTCTTACAAATTCTACTTCTCTTTCAGATGGATATAAAAGAAGAACCTTAGAAACTCCTCTTATAGGATAAGTTTCATTTGTCTCTTTATATGCAAGCTGGTAGTAATCATTGATAGTAAAATCTAGTTCACAATCGCGTTTAAAAGAATGAAATATTTTAGCTAGTGATCTATACTTCATTTCAACAATGACTATCTCTTTAAATTCATCATCCTCATAATAAACTAAAGTGTAATCTGGTCTATTGTGCCTTGAGTTAATACTAACAACATCATCAATATCTGCTTCTTTATAATTTTTAGCATAATTATCATAAATAACCTTGATTGTTTTATTATCTCTAGTAAATATAAAACTATCATTACTTTGTATATTAGTAAGACTATTTAAATCAACAGAGCTATCATATCCTATTTCTTTTAATGCTTGACTTATCAATATTAAACCATAAATTTCAAATAATTCACTACTCTTTTTCTTTTCATAATATTCAAATCCATCTCTTAATTTACTTTCTTTACCTTCAATTAAGTTAGTAAATTCCTTAATAAATTTAAAATTTGTATCTGTAGTAAATAGATTAGTGTCCCCAGTAATTTTAGCTTCCGCCTTCTTCATAGACTTCATGCTAAACAATTTAGTCATTGAGTTTTTAATTATTTTATAAGCTTCAAAGTGCTCTCTTGTAATATCTAAAGAATTTTTCTTACCTTTAATAAAACTATTTAAACATTTAATTCTATTATTAATACCTTTAATTTTATTTAGAGAAAGATTCTCATCCTTTAAATCATTAGTCTTTTTTACAACTTCAGCTTCTAGAGATTCTATTTCTTCTGAAAGATGATTAATATTAACTTCAAACGGTTCTTTTATAAGTTTTAATTTCTTATCAATTCTTAATAGATATTGTTTTAAAACTCCAGCTGTCTTATTTATGTTTTCTTGTTTTTTAACACCGTAGTTTGTACCTTTTAAAATAGTTTTCTTAATACTAGCTTGATTTTGCTTAGCAGAATTTTCTGTTTTTACTATTTTATTTTCAAGCTTAGTATCAAGATACTTTTCAATATTATGACAAGCTAGATTAAAATTGTCAGAATAATCACAAAAAGCCTTAAAAAGATATTGTTTGCTAGAAAGGTCGGCGTCTGTGTCAGGGGCTATAGCATTTTTATGTAAATCAAGAGATAAACCAGATATGAAATTTTCTATTTTTTCTCTTATTGAAATAAATGATTCTTCAGATACATCAGAATTAGTTGTAACCTCGAAACAAGCATTTATAACATTACCTTTTAGATATTTAAAACATATATTATAAATTCCCGGGTTATAACCAAAATCAAAGTTGCCATTCAAAGAAATAGTATATAGTTTATCATGTTCTAAAGTTAATGTTGTTTCTTCTGTCTTTACTACTTTCTCATCTTCCATATAAGCCGCACAGTCTAAAGACACAGTATAATCAGTACCAGTAACCATAATACCTATTGAATCAAATTCGTTAAAATCAAATAATGTTTCATCTTCTTCAATTTTATAAATTGGTATTTCACCAAGTAATTTATTTTTCAAGGGGGTCAGGCGATATATCATTATAGAAGAAAACTTATTTTGCATAACCGAACCTTCTAATCTCTTTTCTCTTAATTAATATTTCTTTTTTAGAATATAAAAAGCTAGAAACATTAGGATATTTATTGAATATTTGAACTAAAGGACTATTCTCATTATCTTCGCCGATAATATCTAAAATCAAGTCTTCTGCTCCCGATAATTTCTTCAAAACAGTTTGTTTGAAAGCTAAATCAAATGCAAGGCGTGAGTCAAGTTTACCAGGTTTAAAATGCATATAGTGACTAATATTCTTAACAGTTCTAAAGGAAATACCAAGTGAATTATCAACATCATTTAACATTTCATGAACCTCGTCTAAAAATTCAAGAGATTCACTAGATAAAGATTCAATATAATCAAAACCATGATCTAATCTCTTAACAAAACTATAAAAATCTCTTTCATAATTAGTCTTTAGAGCATGTTCATTGTTATTTTGTTCTAATTGATATTCTTTAAAACTAGCCTTAGATAAATTAATAATAAATGATCTATCCTTTAATCTATCAGATATATTCTTAGTAGTTTCATCAATATTAACTGTACCGACAAATACTATATTCTTACCAATTCTTATCTTACTAGGATAAATATCACTGTTATCACACTCTGCACCTTCAGAGTAAAGTTCTAGGAATCTTGTATTATTATCTTGTTCCATAATAGATAAGAATGGCGCAAACCAATACTCTATTTGAGCTAGATTCATCTCATCAAAGATAATCATATGCATCTTATTTGGATGTTTTTCAGCGTGCAATAAGAAATCTACTATACCAGTAACACTAGGAATATACTTATTAGTATTAACATTTAAGAAACCTATTACATCACTAGGTTCTAAGAAAGAAGGTGAAATAGGAACAAATAGCAAAGTATGTTTATCTTCAGACATATTAAAATATTTTGCAAAAGATAAAGGTAATTGAGTTTTACCTGTACCTGACATACCTGCAAGAATTACTAGTTCTGAGGCTGATAAACATGTATAGAAATTATAGATATCTTCTTTAGAATAGATTAATCCTTCACTTCTAATTGCTAGATGGAATTTATCTAACTCTTCAGATATAACATCTTTATTATTAATATTATCTTTATTTTCAATTACTGATTTAAATAAGGCTAATTTCTTAACAAATATAATATTATCTAATTCAATTAAATCTAACCTCTCCTTTAATTTCGACAATTCAATATTTAAAGGATAATCAACTGAATCTTTTGATACAAATTTACCTTTTTTTATTTCTAAATTAGCTACATATATTTTATCATTATAAGCTAAATAATGCGGTGCAGCAAAAGTATTTAACTCAAATTCTTCGCCATCATAGAAAGCGTTAAAATTATCATAGTCAAGTTTTGGGATGAAAAAGAATCTATCCTCATTTGCGAGATTAAAATCTATTATGTTTAATATCTCTTTATTGCAATTATTTATAATTAATACTTTTTCACTTAAATGTTCCTCAATCTCATCTATTAAATTTGGACTATTTCTATTTAAATTATAATTTTTATGATTTAAATAATCTAAAAGAACATCAATTTCAATTTGAATCTCATCTATTGTATTATCAGATATTACTTTAAGTATTAATAAATCGTCAGTAGCATAATCATACTTACATAGTGTAATATCCATTAATTGTGACTTATTATCTTCCATAATTAGTCCTCCAATATTTTAGATAATAAATATTCATACGTAACAAGTTCACTTAAAGCTGTATAGTCATTATTATTTACCACTTCTAAATTCTTCTTAAGTAATTCAATTAAATAAACTTTAATATCTTGATCAGATTTAAATGCTTTAGTATCTAAAACCCTTGAAAATCCTTTATTATATCCTTCATTAGATACCTTAAAAGCTATTTCAGCCTTTTCTTTAATAGTTTGATTTTTTTCTTTGTTCTTTTGATCCTGAAGTTCTTTAGCAAGTCTCTTATTATCTTTAGAAAGTTCATCTATTTGATCTTGAAGTTCTTTTTCTTTCCTTTTAGCATTTTCTTCTAATTCTTCAATTTTCTTATTAAACTCATCATCACTTGGCTTAGTCTCTTCGAAAGTGTCTTCTATAGAACTTTCATCAATCTCAATTCCGTCAAATAACTTTTTAAAGATAAGTAATATTTTAGTAATTTTCTTATATTCGTCACTAGATTCTGAAGCCTCATCTAGATAATCGATAAAGAAAGTCGGATCTATATGTACATCTTTATTTAAATAAATAATCGATTCATATGCTTTAAATAGTTTTTCACCCTTAAGATCATAAATTTTATAGAGTCTCCAGTATGCTCCCTTAGCTTCTTTAGATAAATAATATTTAGATGACTTAGGAAAATTTTGAGCCGAAGTTATTATCAGTTCTTTTAATTCATTTTGATTTAAATATTTAATTAAAGCATAAAATTCATCATTACTTAATTCTCTTATTTTTTCTATACTAGTCTTCATTCTTTAATACACCTTCAATCATCTTATTTCTTTTATTTAGTAAACTAATAATTTTGTTTTCAGAAATACTAATCTTAGTTTCACTTGTCTTTATCGTATCAATATATAAATACATTTTATTAACATAACCGTAAATATCAAGATTTGAATTATCTTTACCAACCTTAATTTTTCTATTGACTATATTTACTTCTCCTAAAACTGTATTATTCTTCACTACCCTTATTTTTTCAAAATATGCAAATAAAGGGTCATTTAAATATAAATAACCATCATTAACGTAATATTCTTTCATTTTCCCCATCTCCAATCCATACGTACTTCTATTTTATCATTTTTCCCTCTATATTCCTATTATAAATTGAAAAAAGTAGTCACATATCTGCAACCACTATATTTCATTCTTCTTAAGTATTATATTTAACCATTTAGTTGAATTAGTATTATCTAAATATAACTTAAAATTATTTAATGTCATATCCAAATAATATCTAGAATTTCTTATTCCTTCAAAAGTACCATATTTAAAACTTAATTCATTATATCATTATTATAGAAAATACAATAAATTAATGATAATTAGACTTTATTAAATTGTATATTTAGAAATAGTTAGTTAATGTTACTCTAATATATAAAACTATTCTTCTAATTTATAGATAGTAGAGAATGACAACTTTTAAGGAAACAATTATTATACTAGACATTATACTTTTTAAATCATCTACTTTTTTTGCAAGTTATTACACTTTTTGTAGATGAGTGTAAATGGTATCATAGAAGTGTTGAAAAGTGGCAACGAAAAAATGTTGGACAAATTCAACACTTTTTCTTATGATATAGCTATGGAGGTGCTT
>CAVCUQ010000004.1:65423-85809 GCA_963605425.1 uncultured Eubacteriales bacterium | reverse complement strand
TTTGGAACTTTTACACCAGGTTCATACTTGATAAATCTATGCCTACAATTGTAACTGAAGAGTCCGTGTTCCATTGCATCACGCAGTGAATAATAAGGTTGGTTGTCTTTGGTATAACCGATAGGCTTTGGCTCTATGTGGTTATGGATTGTATTCCACTCGTGCCAGTTTAAAAGTGAGACATCAGTTCCATCGGTGTCCTTTAAATAAATTAAACCTTGCCAACAAGCACAACGAAGTGAAGAGTCCTTGTGTTGTGAAACAATAACGAACTTCTCATCCTTAAGCCCTTTTAGGTCTTCAAGCATATCTTGGTATCTAACTTCCATCTCAGCTTTGTTTCTAAGTGAAACTCTAGCACCACTTGAATTAACAGCTAAAAAGGTTACTTGTGATATTTTGTCCATCACTCGCTCGACCTTTTCAACATAGTTGTCTATTTGCATTTGAGTATAACCATACTCGGCATTGGTTCTGATATACTTTAGATTTGGTGTCTCAGTCGCATCTATCTTTGAAACTTCAATATTATCACCACTAAAGAAAACATAGGATTCCTTTTTAACCTTGTCACTCTCATAGGCTTTCTTTAAGTCTACTTGGACTTCCTTTGAAATCTTGTCATTGAGTAATTCTTTGTTTAATGTTTTAGTCGCTATCTTATACATTGTAAGGAAGTTCCCATACAACAAGCGTTTAAACATTTGATAGACTTCATTATAGGACTTCTTTAAATCTTCATGTTCCTTTAAATAATTTTCAATAAAGCCTTTAGCCCCTTTTTCTAGATCTTCCCTTGAAGTTCCATTAATCATAGCTTCTTGAATTAATTTTTTAAGTGCTACCTTAATACCTTCAAGGCTTGAAACTATTGTATTGATTTTTTCTTTTGCCACATAAACACCTCATTAACTTATTTCATTATCAAAGGTGTTAGACTCTGGCATAAGCATTGCTTCTTCATCTAGTCGCTCTAGTTCTTCCTCAATATCAGTTTCTGTCCATTCAGGGTGTAATGACTTGATAGCAGTGTAACGACTTAGCAAGTGTCCTTGGTATTGTGAAAGCACCACTTGAGTTGCTACCTGTGGGTTAGAAAGCCCAGCTGAAGGATAACTTATTGAGAGTGCATTGATTCTATCAATGTAGCTTGAACCAAACAAATAGTAAGCAATATCCTTTACTAGTCTTGTAATAGCAGTGTTAAACTTTATACGCTTTTTATTCACAAGCTTAATTGCCCAAGTCACTTTCTTTGTTTATTTCGGTTGCAGTTCTTTGCATTCCACCATTTAATCTTGCATCTAGGTCACAAGCCGAGATATTAAGCCTTGTAGCTATGTTTAATGCTACTTATGTCATTTTTTTCTGAATCACCCATTAAATTTCATACAAAATAAAAAAGTCTGATAACATTGTATCAGACTGAAATACTATTTTGGTGGAGATGAGGGGAGTTGAACCCCTGTACAAAACTAAATCCACTTTACTTTCTACATGTTTATTTTATTCAAAAGTTTCAATTAAAATCTATGAATAAACAAGTAAAATTTTAATCTATTTCTTTTAAATTCATTTTATAATTTAGAACAGCAACTATAAAATATATCCTTCTAACTGAGGCATTAAATAAGTCAAAGGAAAACTTAATTAAGCCAGCCTGCGATTATATTAGCAAGCATATGCAACTTGTTGAGAACGAGCTGCGAATAAATTTGTGTTTGCGGTTAATTTAAACCTCGGCTTTTTTAGAAGAGCAACCTTCACATGCTTATAAACCTTCATTAATCCTGGCGAATCCTAAAACATCCCCATAATTAATACTATACTAATTAACCGTATAGTATTATATATTAATTAAAATTAAATTCAATACTTAGAAATGATTTTTATCCTTTAAAGATCTTCTAATATCCCTTTCAGCATCTTTCTTCTTTAAATCATCTCTTTTATCTCTTTGATTCTTACCCTTACATACCCCAATTTCAATCTTACATAAACCTTCTTTAAGATAAACTCTAAGTGGAACTAAAGTTTCTCCATCAAGTCTTACTCTGTTAAATAATTTAATTATTTCATGTTTATGTAAAAGTAATTCTCTAGTACGTGTTTCATCATGATTATAAATATTACCAAAGTCATATTTAGCAATATGCATATTAAGTATCTCACATTTACCATTTCTTATAATTGCATAAGAATCATTAATATTACATTTATGTTCTCTTATACTTTTAATTTCAGTACCTGTAAGCTTAATACCACATTCTATCTTTTGTTCAATAAAATAATCATGGTAAGCTTTCTTATTTTCTACTATGTTCTTCTCCATAAGTATATCCCTCTTCAATGAATTTATTATAATCATCAATTAAGATAAAATCAACATTACGCTCACGAACATTTGCTGCCAGGCATCTAATATTAACTTTATCACCTATCTTAAATGATTTAGTTTTAGATTCAAGTGACATTGTATTTTCATTATAGTAATATTTACCATACATATTAGCCACATGAACGAGTCCTTCAATACCATTTTCAAGCATAACAAACATACCAAATGATGTAACACTAGATACAATACCTTCCGCTTCTTCTCCTATATGACGAGTCATATATTTAGCTGAAAGCATATCAAATACTTCTCTTTCACATTCTATTGATGCTTTTTCTCTTTTTGATGTATCGATAGATGCATAGTGAGTAAAGTCTTCAAAGTGATTATATTCAGCATTAAAGTTTTTAGTATTAAATACTAACTTCTTTAATATTCTATGTACTACTAAATCAGGATATCTTCTAATAGGTGAAGTAAAGTGACAATAATAAGTTAAAGCTAGTCCGTAATGACCTAAAGACTCATCAGAATATCTTGCTTTCTTCATAGATCTAAGCATTAATGTATTAATAGCTTGATATGATGGTGAATCTTTAACTTGTGCCATTACCTTTTGGATTTCAAATGGCATAATAGTATCATTTTTAGGAATTCTAATGTTATGACCAGTTAAATTATTAATAATCTTAAATACATTAATAACCTTATCAGTATCTGGTGTTTCATGTACTCTATATAAACAAGGAAGATTTGAAATATTTAGATGATAAGCTACAGTTTCATTGCACTTAAGCATGAAATCTTCAATCATCATCTCAGCTTCTCCTCTAGTTCTAAGTTTGAATTCCTCTGGGAATCCACTCTCATCTAGTTTAACAGAATATTCAGGAGTATCAAACTCAATTGCACCTTTTTTATTTCTATCTTCTCTAATAATACTAGATAGTTTCTTCATATCTAGTAACATTTCATAGATATCACTATATTTAGCAATTAGTTCATTGTCACCTTCAAATATCTTATTAACATTTTCATAAGTCATTCTATGTTTAGACTTCATTATACCTTCAAACAATTCATATTTTAATAGTTTACCACTATTATCAATAATCATCTCGCATGAATTACAAAGTCTATATTCACCTTCATTTAAAGAACATATACCATTTGATAATTTTTGAGGTAACATCGGGATAACAGTATTAGCTAAATAACAACTAGTACCTCTAGAATAAGCATCCTTATCTAAAGGAGATCCTTCTTTAACATAATAGGCTACATCAGCTATACAAACAATAAGTTTATATCCTTCCTTGCATCTCTCTACATATACTGCATCATCAAAGTCTTTAGAATCATTTCCATCAATAGTGATAATATTTAAATTAGTATAATCTTTTCTATTAGGATAATCTTCTATATTTATAGAATTAGGTATATCTTTTATTTCTTCTTGTGTCTCACGAGAAAAATCTATTACAAAGCCATGTTCAGCTGCTATAAGTGCTATGTCTACACCTGGGTCATCCTTATAGCCTACAATTCTTTCCACACTACAGTTAACCTTCTTATTAGATACATAATCTAATATTTTAGCTACTACAATATTACCTTCAATAGCTCCATTTAAATGAATTTCATTAACTTCTGCTTTAATCTTAAAATCAGATTTATCTGATTCAATATAATAACTTGTACCATGTTTATTTTTCTTAACACATAACATACCATAAACATATTCCTTAGAATGTTTTACTATGTTAAGTACAATAGCTGAATCTAGTTTAGTCTTCTTATTAGAAGGTAATACATAGAATTCAACAATGTCTCCATTTATAGCACCCTTTGTGTCTTTTTCATTTACATGGAAATCATTTTCAATACCTTCAACTTTAATAAAACCAAAACCACTATCCTTAATTTCAATAGTTCCTGTATATTTTATATAAAATAAATCACCTTTAGAGTTAGTGTGTATTCTATTTTCTTCTTTTAATTCTAGAATAGCACTCTTAATTTCTTCTACACTTAATCTTGTTGTTTTCTTAACATCATTTATATTATGATTAAATGGTTTAGATAAAGCTTTTAATACTAATTCTTTATTTGTCATAATATCACCCCTTTGTACAAAAAGAAAAAGATTTCATAAGAAATCTTTATCCATTAATTTGCATTGCAGCTGCAGCTAAAACTAAAACAATATATAATATTGCAAGAACTGCAGTTGATCTTTCTAAGAATAATTCAATACCTCTAGATTTTTGATTTTTAAATAATTCACTCTTGTTACCTGAGAATGCATCATTAATATCGTCCTTTGATTGTTGCATTAATACAACAATAACTAAACATATAGATACGATTAAAATTATAAAATCAATTGGTCTCATATTGAAATCCTCACTTCATTAATATAAAAATACTTATGCACTATATTTTATCATACCAAACTTTAATATGCAATAAGCATGATTACTTCTTTTTTCTTAAAGTTGGCTTTTTAGTCTCTTTTTCTTCAGTTTCAGTTTCTTCTGTATTGTTATTTTTAAAGCCTTTTTTAACCAAATGAAATAAATATAAGAAAATAATCGTAAATACTATTACTAGCATAACAAATATAATATTACCTTGCATAAAGTTTAACTCCTTGTTTTAATTTTTCCATACCGTCTTTTACATTTTTTGAGTTTGTAGCTAAATTAATTCTAATAAATGTTTTACCAGGTTCTCCGTATTCTTTACCACTTGCGACATAAAGTCCTGTCTTTTCTCTTAAAAAGCTAGTAAATTTATCAGAGTCATCAGAAACTTTAGATATATCTACCCATATTAAATATAGTGAATGAGATATGACTGGAGTTAATTCTTTAATATTATTTAATATATAATCATAAGCATATTTCTTATTTCTTGAAATCACCTTATTAAGTTCATTAATATATTCTTCACCATTATCTAAAGCATAGCTAAATACATCGCATACAAAACTATTAGGTTCAGCTACCTCATCAGTATTTAATCCTCTTCTTACCTTATGTCTTAAATTAGAATTAGGAACTACTACAACTGCTCCCTGAAGACCGGCTAGAGAAAAACATTTACTAGCTGATATACAAGTAATCGAATTAAATCTATTTATATCATTAACTGATTGATATGGAGTATAGCAATATCCTTCCTCAGTAATATCACAATGAATTTCATCTGATAATACTATAACATTATGTTTATAAGCTAATTGTCCTATTTTAGCTAATTCTTCTTTGGTATAAATTTTACCACAAGGATTTTGAGGATTACACAAAATAAGTAAATTAACTTGATTATCACTTAATTTTTCTTCTAAGTCTTTAAAATCAATATTATAGATACCATTTTCATATACTAAATCACTAGATACAATAAAACGACCATTATTTACAATAGAATTAAAGAAAATATTATAACAAGGTTCCATAACTAACACTTTTTCACCTACTGTTGTAATCTTTCTAACAATACTAGATATTGCAGGTACTACACCAGTTGTAAAGATCATCTCATCTTTGTTCCATTTGACATTGTGACGTCTTTCAAACCAATTTGCAAAACTTTCAAAATATTTTTCTGGTACATCTTTATAACCAAAATTACCAAAATTTACTATTTCATTCATCTTGTTTAGAATAAAATCTGGAGTTTTAAAATCCATATCAGCTATCCACATAGGAAGTTCATTATCTTTAACATCCCATTTTATGCTTGATGTACCTCTTCTATTTGGAATTGTTTCAAAATCGTATTTCATTATTTAGTCTCCTTTATAGTTGTTTTACTATAATCAATCTTTGTTCCCTTATAAACCATGTCATCTTCTACAATTTCACCAATTTCTTTAGCAGTTATTGTACCTGATAAAGGGTTCTTAATACTATCAACTTTTGAGATTATATCAGCGTCTATATTTTCACATAGTTCAAATGCTAAATTAGTATTTAATAATTTACAGTTAACAAGTTTAATATTATCAATATAACACATGCCTTGAAGAGAATCGATAGTACAGTTGATAAATGTTAAATTTTTAGAGTTCCATCCTAGATATTCACCTATAATGGTTGAATTTTTAACAACTACATTTCGAGAGTTCCAGAAAGAATCCTTAGATAGCATATAAGCATTATCAATTTCAATATTACTAGCGCCATCAAAAGCATAATTTCCTGATAATTTAAAATTATTTATCTTAATATTTTTTGAATTAAGACCTAAATAATCACCTCTAGCTTCTACATTATTAAGTTCTATATTCTCGCAGTTCCATAATGTTTCAAGTGCATTAGGTAGTGAACAATTAATAAGTTTTATATTTTTACTTCTTCTAAACTGTTTAGGAGCCTCTATTAAACTATCTTCTATTGTAATATTTTCAGTATACCAAATACCAGATCTTGCACTTTCTAAAAAACTAGTATTCTTAACATAAATGTCTTTTGCATACCATAGAGGATATTTCCATTTAAAGATAGAATTATATATTTCAATATTATTTGACTCTTTCAAAGGAGACTCACCATCATAAAAAGCACTGTCATAAATTTTAGAATCTTTCAAATTATATAAAGCTCGTTCACCTGTAAAAGAACCTTCTTTAATTATTTCCATTATTATCACCTTTATCAAATTTTAACATAATTTAATATGAAATTTAAATAGATTGCTTAAACAAATAAAAAGAACATTATTTCTAATGTCCTTCTTATATTTAGTAAAAACTACTTATTTAATTGGTATAAAGATTTGATTCCATCCCACTTAGCGATTGAAGCTTCACCATATTGGTTTAATTCATCTTCAATACGTAGTAATTGGTTGTACTTAGCAATTCTGTCTGTACGAGATAGAGAACCAGTCTTGATTTGACCAGCATTTGTACCAACTACAAGGTCAGCAATAGTAGTATCTTCTGTTTCACCAGATCTGTGAGAAACGATTGCAGTGTAACCAGCACGCTTAGCCATTTCGATAGCATCGAATGTTTCAGTTAAAGTACCGATTTGGTTAACCTTAATAAGGATAGCATTTGCAACACCTAAAGAAATACCCTTAGATAATCTCTTTGTGTTTGTAACAAATAAGTCATCACCTACAAGTTGAACCTTCTTACCTAACTTGTCAGTTAGATACTTCCAACCTTCCCAGTCATCTTCAGCAAGACCATCTTCGATAGTGATGATAGGGAACTTTTCAGTTAGTGGAACATAGTAGTTGTCAACCATTTCAGTTGAAGTGAATACTCCACCATCAGCCTTTAATGTATACTTCTTAGTTTCAACATCATAGAATTCAGAAGCAGCTACGTCGATACCTAAGAAGATATCCTTACCAGGAACGAATCCTGCAGCCTTAATAGCTTCGATAACAAGTTCGAATGCTTCTTCATTTGAATGTAGATGAGGAGCATAACCACCTTCATCACCTACTGATGTAGCATAACCTTTAGCTTTTAAAATCTTCTTTAAGTTATGGAATACTTCAGCACCATATCTTAGAGCTTCGTGGAAGTTAGGAGCACCAGCTGGTAAAATCATGATTTCTTGGAAATCAATAACGAAATCAGCATGAGCACCACCATTCATGATGTTCATCATAGGAAGAGGTAATTGCTTTGCATTTGCTCCACCTAGATACTTGTATAGAGGAAGACCTGAATAATCAGCTGCAGCTCTAGCACAAGCCATTGAAACACCAAGCATTGCGTTAGCACCTAAATTTGACTTATTTTCAGTACCATCTAATTGAATCATGAATTCATCAATTGCATTTTGGTCTCTGCAATCCTTACCAATTAATTTTGGTCCGATAACTTCATTAACATTCTTAACAGCACTTAATGTACCTTTACCTAGATAACGAGATTTGTCTCCGTCTCTTAATTCAAGTGCTTCATGAACACCTGTAGAAGCTCCTGATGGAACTAAGGCTCTACCGAATGATCCGCTTTCAGTTGTGATTTCAACTTCAACAGTTGGATTACCACGTGAGTCTAATACTTCTCTTGCGTAAACGCTAGTAATATATGGCATAAAAACACACTCCTTAATAAATTAATATTTTTTTACCGAAACTATTATATATTATTTAACTCTAAAAATAAAGAAATATAATTGAATTTATAAATTATTTGTATATTTAGAAAGTGGTACATAAACTAAATAACAAATTAAAGATACAAAGCAAGATAAAAGCAAATTAAAGGGAATAATAGCTAAAACAAAATAATAAAAATAGAAATTGCCAGCTGTGCAAGAAGGATGAATTTTAGCTAGCATAGATGCAAAAGCCTCCTTACTCCAACCCATAACATTCATGTACATAGGTAGTGCAAATAAGTTTGAAACAACTCCTCCAATTACCCAGCCTAATATTGCAAACAAAAATACAAAAATTATTTTATTATTCTTCTTATATATATTATTACCTATAATACAAAATAATACTAAAAATAAACCTATAATTAAATCACTAGTTTCCCCAATACCTGCAGTACTAGAACCGAAGGCAAGACCTAGTAAGAATCTTAGTAAAACGATAAAGAAACCATATCTATTTCCTATAAATATTATAGTCATAAGTATTGGTAACATTGAAAAGTTGACTTTTAAGAAGTCAGGAAAAAGTGAAGGAAGTGGAAACTTAGGTCCAATCACATAGAGTATTATTGACATAGATGCAAAAATACTTGTTAAAATACATTTTTTTAAAGATAGTGTTTTCATATATAATCAACTCCTATTCAAAAAAAAGATGCCCTGAATTTCAAGGCATACTGAAAAAAATATTTTTTCTTTCATCCAGACTGTAACTGTCGGCATCCGAATCAAACGGATTCTGCAAAAACTTGCTCGAGGGCTATACCTCCGGTAGGAAATTTCATCCATCCCTGAAAACAATATTATTATATTAAGTTTATATTATATAATCAATTGTTTTGCACTTAAAGTAACTGGCTCGCTCCACTTTAGTCCTGTAACCTTTCTTTCAGCGTTAAATCTAGTTCCAAATGTGCCATAATTGTTATATTCTCTAAAAGTTGCATAATGGTCATCAGTGTATACTATTACAGCTTGACCAGAATATGAAACATTTTTAAATCCTTCTTCCCAAATAACAAGTCTTCCTTTACCTCTGCTTGATGTAGTATAAGTTCCATCTTCATCTATATCAAGTTCATAATAAGTAGGATAATAACTGCTTGCATAATAAGGAACGCTAGTTGCATATCCATCAGTTCTAGAATACTTAGATACACATCTAACATTATCACCAAAATATTTTTGTAACAAACTTGTATCACTCTTATATCCATAATTTAAAGGAAAAGCATTAAATAGAGTGTAATAGTTAGCTACATCAACAGGATCAGTATAACAAGCCTTTTCAGCTAATGCAGGATTTTTAATAATGTCATCAATAGTATAATAAGTATAAGATTTGCTAGAATTAATAGTATATGTATTATCACTATTTATAGTAATATTATCAGCTATAGTTCTTGTTTCTCCGCTTTCAGGATCAAAACTTGTATAAGGAACATCCACTCTAGTATCATAATAACTTAAATAGCCATCATTGTTATTTGTAACACTACTGTTATATTTAACAGTTAAAGATTCAATATATACTTCTTCTCCTAAGGTTTCAATTTTAAAGAAACCAGAGTAATCAAGTTTAATAGTTAAATCAAACATTTGGCTAGTTGAACCAAAAGTATAGAAATTAGAGTAAGATCTATCAAAAGAATAATATAAATTAAATCCTTTTTCAGATTTATAAGTTATATCTACTTCATAAATACCCTTTAGATTATTAACATTATAAATACTAGAATTTAGTTCACCCTCTAAATATGTTGGTGTCTTTAATAATTTAGTCATTATTTTATAATTTTCATGATAACATCTATAATATTCAAACCCATCAAGTTCTCCAAAACTTCCGGTATTATAAGATGTAGAAAAATAGTTAGAAGTATCAAAAGTAATGGACTTACTATTTGTTTCATCTACTTCATTTTCTCTCAAATTAACTAAATGTTCCTTTTGGTTTTCATCTTGCGATATATTGCTTGTCTCATCACTTTGAGTGGTTTCATTATCAGTGCTATTATTTCCTTTATTACAAGATACTAAACATAGAATTAGTAATAATAAACTAAAAATATATTTTATTTTCTTCATAATTACCTACTTATAATCTTTGTAAAATTCTTAATTTCAATACTCATTGTACCATCACTATTATTCTTAATCTCTAAATTAGAATTATCTCTAAAGAATTCCTCAGGTATGATAAGTTCAATACCAGTATCAGTTTTAATCTTTTGATTTCTTACCTTTTTAGAAACTAAATCGTATTCAATAGGTTCAACTTCATTCACACCTTTAAGTGCTAGATTAGCTTTAAACTCTTTTTTAGTTTCCTCATCAGGCATACATGCATCAGCTAGTTCAGAAATATTAAGGGAGTTTTCAGAAGCTTTTTGAAAGATAAAGTCATTAACATTAGCTATAGTCTTTAAATAATCAATACCAGTATCTTCAGCTATCTTTTTAGTTTCTTTTTTCACTGCTTTAATAATATCATTAGTAGAAGGATGGTAGTTAGCGTCCATAGCTTCTTCAAATATCTTCTTTTTTTCTCCTTGTGATTCTCTAAGTTTTTCACTAGAGTAGAAATTTAAATCCGGAAGAGACACAAGCATGAATGTTGAAATTCTAGTTGTAGATTCAGGTAAGACAGAAATAGTTTTCGTAAATTCGTTAACTTCTATATCACCATCCATTACTGTTTCATGAGTGATTGCAGTTAAATTCTCAAGTAAAATTAAACCTAGGAATGTATTCTCTTCTATTCTATATTCACATACAAGTAAATCATGAGATGTTTTAATATCATTCTTATTTAGAATATCTAAGAAAACATCAGCTATTTTCTTGCTAGATTCAATAAAATCTTCACTTTTATATTCTAAAAGTACTTTCTTAAGAGGTGATTCACTATTGAATGAACCACTTCTTTTATTAGGATTCTTACTAACCTTTTCAATAATCTTATTTACATATTCATTTGTTAAATCACGAGTAAAATCAAGTTCTTTATTACTATATTTATATTTAGAACTTCTTAAGTCTAATATTTCAAGACATGCATGTACTATTATCATTAATTATTATCCTCTTCTATACCAAGAATTTGATTACTATCTAAATTTGGTATTTCTTCTACTTTATTTAAACTACGTACCATAGCACGTGTTCTAACACCAACAAGTTTTTCAAGTTCATTTGATGCATTTTCATATTTGTCTTGAGTTTTAGCGAGTTGGTCCGCAAATTTAGCAAATTCAGTTTTAACACAAGATAAAATATTAAATACTTCACTGCTCTTCTTTTCAATTGCAAGTGTCTTAAATCCCATTTGAAGTGAATTAAGTAAAGCCGCAAACGTTGAAGGTCCTGTTATTACAACTTTATATTTACTTTGAATTTCTTCGAAAATATTTAAATTAATAATTTCTGAATATAATCCTTCAATAGGTACAAATAGAATTGCAAAACTAGTAGTATTAGGTTCATCGATATATTTATTGTTTATGTCTTTAGCCTCATCCTTTATTCTTTGAACTAATTCTTTTCTAGCTATAGCAAGTGCATCTTTATCAGCACTGTCTATTGCATCCTGTATTTTCGCATAACTTGTTGTAGGGAACTTCGAATCAATAGGAAGATAAATAAAGTTCCCATCACTAGAACCTGGAAGTTTAACTGCAAATTCAACTCTATCCTTACTTCCTCTTTTAGTTACGACATTCTCATCATATTGATTTTTATTTAATACATCAGAAATTAAATTAGAAAGCACTACCTCTCCAATAATACCTTTACTCTTAACATTTGCTAAAACATTCTTTAAACTAGATACATCAAGAGCTAGAGTTTGGATTTGACCTATAGTTGTATTTAAACCATTAATTTGATCAAGTACAGTCTTAAAGGAACTATTTAATCTTTCTTCAAGAGTTTTCTTTAAGTTTTCATCAACAGTATTCTTGATATTATCTAATTGAACCTTATTATCATTTCTAATTGAATCTAAATTTTCTTTAACAGTCTTATTAATAGTTTCAAGTTCAAGTGAAATTCTCTTTTCAAATTCAGATAATTTATTATTAATTTGATTAATATTATTAGTGTTATTAGTACTAATTAGTTCGTTAATTGATTTAAATTCTAAAGTTAACTTATCTGATATTGATTTGAATTCAGTATTTAATTTATTATTAATTCTATCAAAATTCAAATTAAAGCTATCATTAAACTTATCTTTAAACTCCAAATAAACTTTTTCAACATCTTTAATCAAATTATTAGTCTCATTTAAATAAGCCTTAATAATTTGATTATTGCTTTCTAGATCACTCTTTTTAAGTTCACTACTTTCTTCTTTTTTAAATACTTTAACTAATAATATAATATTTATAATAACAAGTAGGCAAACAAGCCCTAAAATCATATATTCCATAATAATCCCCCTTATATTTAATTATTTATTATAATATTTTTTAAATCCTAAATCATAAATTTCAGGATATGAATAAACATGAGTAATTTCATCCCCACAGTCAGATGCATATAAGTCATAATAAAACTGATTATTAACTACATATTTAGGATATTTAGTTATTTGTCTTGCTTTATTTATTAAATTTAAATCATTAAATAAGGCTTCTAGTTTTAACTTTTGACTTACCTTTTTACAATCTATTTCAATATAATCATCAGTTAGTAATGATTCAATTAAATCTGCATATGGTAGTTTATATTCTTCAAATTCAACTACATCATAATCCTTAATCTTATCATTAATTCTAGTTGTAAACTGAGGTCTATAAGAATCCTCAAGGTTAGCATAAAAATCAGTTATTTTATCTTCTTTAATGTTATAAAAAGATCTAATAATATTTTCTACTTGTTCTCTTGTTTCCTTAGAGTCTAAATATTCACCATTAAAACGTGAATATAGATGTTCACAAGCAATAAATAAATCTTTATGATAACCAAAGTCATTAACCTTAACATGAACTAGAGTATGTGTACCTATATATTTTTCTAAATCATATAATTTCTTCATAATTACTTATCTTTCCATGTATTCTTCTTTTTATCAATTTCTTTTTTAACAATCTTTTTCTTTTCTTCTATTGTTTTCTTTAATTCTATTTTATCTTCATCTTCATTTGTAAACATCTCACTTAATCTTGTCGTAAACTGTCTTTCTCTTTGTTCTATTTTAGCCTCACGAAGTTCAAGTAAACGTTCTAGAATGCGAGATGTAATATAAATAATAACAGTAACTAAATAAATTAAGTGTCCTTGCATTAATACCTCACCAAGTTCAGTTAATTCTAAATCAGAATTAGATCTATTAATAATAGAAATAACTATTTGGAAGATAATAATAACATTAAATACAGATATAAAACGTTTAAACGTCTTATTTTCAATACCTAAATATACAAAACTGATACCGATACCCGCAAACATTTCACATACACAAAGAAGCGATTGTGTTGTAAGTAAAATCGGTTCTTCTAAAAGTTGTTCTCTATATGTGTTATCTACAAGTTTAATAAATCCTTCAACACCAAGACCGAAGAAAACTATACCTGTAAATAGATATAACATATTAACTAATTTCTTAATCTTAGATGTATAATCCCACATTGTAGATTCTTTTAATAAATCATAGGTTTTAGTTACATTACCATTTCTTATAATATTTAAATTTTTAACTCTAACTAGTAATAATCTTGAATCAAATACTAAATCAAGTTCCGATAAGAAGGCTACAGTTACAGCTTCCCAAATAAATACCCAAGCAGTTATATCTATAACTTCAGCTAAAATATCTTTAGATATATTCTCACTTTGATAATTAGCCTTTATGTATACCATTAAAGAAAGAATTAAAACACCAATCATAACAAGGTAACCTACCTTTAGATTACGATATTTAACAAGTTTTTCTCTTTGGTAATAATTCATTTCAATAGTATCATTAAACGATCTAACAAGTTCTACTTCATTAAAAGATTCATAATCATCAATATTTAAATTAATAATTATTTTATATTTAGATGGAATCATCTTGATTAAATTGTTAACCGAATTAATAATATCAACATTAAACAAATATTCATCTTTAGACATAGATAAATCTAAGATATCACTTGCTTTTTCATAATGTAAATTTAAATAAGCAAGCTTTTTAGCATTATCTATTTTAAAATATTTATTTAGTAAAAGGTCTCTTCTTTTATTCATATAATCACCCATAAAAAATTCTAATTTATTATATCAAAATCCACATAAAAAAGAAAGATAAGCCCTAAGACTTATCAGTTTCTAATTTATTGTTATTTGTTAATTTTACCTTAATAATTAAGATAATATTTACAATTGTTACAATAGCTTCTGCTAATGTTAAAGAATACCATATCATATCAAAATTAATTAAAGGAAGTATTATTAAAAATAAAAGTGGTAATATTAAGCCTCTAAGAAGAGAAATAATAAGGGCTATATTCTTTTTTAAGATAGAATTAAAGTAATAAATAGAATATACATTAAAGATTATGAATATAAATGATATAAAGTATGTATGTAATACTTTAACACCCAAATTCATCTCAAGTGTTCCATTTTCAGCTTTTATAAATACTTTAAGTAAGACTGGTGATAACCCTTCGAGAATACCAAATACTATTAAAGCTATTATTATACTTGAAATAATACCATATCTTAAATATGTTTTTACAGCCTTCATATTTTGTTTACCTATATTTTCAGATAGTAAGGGCTGACTTGCTTGACCTACTGCATATCCTAAACTTTGTGTTAAAGTAACCATATTAATTATAATACCGTAGATAGCAAGGTATATTGTATTATTTTCTCCACCAAAATTTGTAATTTGGTTATTAAATACAATAGTTATAATACCCATACAAATATCTAAAGTAAAACTAGATAGACCAGTTAAGATAATGTGAATACTATCACTTTTAAATTTAGCTGATTTGCAAAGTTTTAAGGTATTCTTTTTAGTTATAAAATGAGTAAGTAAAATAAATACAGTAAATACCATACCGCAGAATGTCGCAAGACCTGCACCATTGATACCCATATTACATGCAAATACAAAAATAGGGTCTAAAATCGCATTAAGGATTCCTCCTCCTATAACTGCAACAGTAGCTCTAATAGGATCATCATCATTTCTTACCATTACCGTTAAGTACTGGGAGAAAAAGAAGAAAGGTAATCCCCATTTTAAATAATTAGTATAAATTGTAATTAGTTTTAAAACAGATGCGTCTTTAGCTCCGAAGAAAATTAAAAGCCACTTTTGACAAACTATAAGGAATATCCATAACAATAAACAAGTAATAAGAGCACAAATTAAACTAGAGGTAAAGATTTCATTTCCTCTTTTATTGTCACCCTTACCACGCTCGATCATCATTAGAGTAGCTCCGCCTACTCCAAATAAAAGTCCTGATGAGTAGATAAGTGTCCATACAGGTATACCGCAGGCTATAGCTGCGCTTCCTAAAGCTCCTTCATATTGACCAATACACATACTATCTACTAATGTATAGATGGTCATTATAATGCTTGAAAATATACCAGAAAACAAATATTTTAAATATATCTTTTTATAATTCATAAAAACCTCCTAAAACAAAAAAATAAGACTTAAATAAATAAGTCTTATCCAACATGTGCATTATACAAACATGTCCTCCGGCACTATCATATTATAGTGATAATAAATTGTATGTCAAGGGATGTTTTTTACTTTATTCAAACTTATAAGTAAGATAAGTTTCATATAAAGATTTATCAATTTTTGCAAGCTTTAAATCTTGATCTAGTGAGTCAATTGTTTCTAAATCTTTTTCTCTTAAAGAATAATTAAAACTATTTAAATTAGCCTCTAGTAAATCTTCTTCATGAGCTCCTGGTGTTAAAACAAAACGATGTTCGATTTGCCATCTTACAAGAAGTTGAGCATTAGTTCGGTAATAAATATCAGACATAGAATTTAAAGCATCATTATTTAGAAGTCTCTCATCTCCATGAGCTAAAGGATATAAACTCATGATTTGAATATTTTCTTTTGTAAGTAACACTCTTAATTTCTTTTGTTGACACAAAGGATGAAGTTCGATTTGCACTACATGTGGTTTAATTTTTGCAAAACTTAAAACCTTAAGAATTTCTTCTTCATCGAAGTTTGCAAGGCCGATAGCTTTAATCTTACCATCTAGATAAGCCTTTTCTAAAGTTCTATACCCTTTTTCAACATCACCACATGGATAATTTAAAAACATTAAATCAATATAATTAGTATTTAGACGCTTTAAAGAATTTTCAACTGCATTAGTATCAGCATAATAACTTGGCCAAATCTTAGTAGATAAAAAGAATTCTTCTCTTTTAACTTTACTATCTTTTATAGCACGTGCTATTTCACTCTCATTTTCAAAACTTTGAGCTGTGTCAATCAATCTATAACCTAAATGAATAGCTTTTGTTATAGTCTTATATGTGTCTTCTTTTTTAAGTTTAAAAGTACCTACTCCAAGGGCTGGTATTTTTACATTGTTATTTAGTGTATAGTATTCCATCTTATGTAATATCCTTTAAATTCAGTTATGTACCATTATATTACTTTTTGTATCTAATAACAAGAAAGAAAGGAAAACGAAAACCGTTTTCCTAAATCTCTTACTTATTCATGTAATATTAAAGACTTGCTAGTCATTTCACTTGGTTGTTCAATTCCTAGTAACTCTAATAAAGTTGGACATACATCAGATAAAATACCAGATAAACGTAATTTATAAGATGTATCAGTTAAAATAAGTGGAACAGGGTTAGTAGTATGAGCTGTGAATGGGTTTCCATTTTCATCAGCCATCTTTTCAGCGTTACCATGATCAGCAGTGATAACAGCTACTCCGCCAACTTCTTCAAGTTTTGATACAACTTTACCTACACATTCATCCACTACTTCTACAGCTTTAACTGCAGCTTCAATCTTACCAGTATGACCTACCATGTCGCAGTTCGCATAATTTAATATGATAGTATCATATTTATTTGAAGAAATAGCTTCTAGGACCTTATCAGTTACTTCATAAGCAGACATTTCAGGCTTTAAATCATAAGTAGCTACCTTAGGTGAATTTACTAAAATTCTATCAGCACCCTTAATTTGTTTATCTACTCCGCCATCAAAGAAGAATGTAACATGAGCATATTTTTCAGTTTCAGCAATTCTAAGTTGAGTTAAACCATGTTCTGATACAATGTCACCATAAAGGTTAGAAAGTTTAACTTGAGGGAAAGCAACAAGACCTTTAACTGAATCAGCATATTTCATCATAGATACAAAGAAAATATTCTTAGGTGCATGTGATACATCAAGTTTAGGATCATTTTCATTCTTAACTAGAGTAGCACAAGCTTCAGGATTAGAGAAAGCTGTTGCAATTTGAATTGCTCTGTCAGGACGGAAGTTTGCAAAAATGATTGAATCATTATCTTCAATTTGACCATCCTTATCAACAATAAATGGTACCATGAATTCATCAGTTACACCTTTTTCATAACTTGCTTTAATACCGTCAGTATAGCTAGAATAAACTAGAGCTTTACCATCAATCATTGCATCATAAGCCTTTTGAATACGGTTCCAGTTCTTATCTCTATCCATTGCATAATATCTACCTGATACAGTTGAAACACTAATATTCTTTTGGCTTGCAATCTTATCAAGGAATGAACAAGCACTTGTAGGTGGTACATCTCTACCGTCTAGGAATGCATGGTAATATACCTTATCAAATCCATTTTCTTCACATACTTTTGCAATAGCCTTAATGTGATTTACATGAGAGTGAACTCCACCTTCACTTGCAAGACCAAAGATATGAATCTTAGAATGATTTTCTTTTGCATTCTCAATAGCCTTTAAAATAGCTTCATTGTGGTTAAATTCACCATCTTCAATAGATTTATTAATTCTAGTTAAAGATTGATAAACAATTCTTCCTGCACCAAGATTCATGTGACCTACTTCTGAGTTACCCATTTGAGTTTCAGGTAAACCTACAGCGTTACCTGAAGCGTTGATAAATGAGTGAGGGTAGTGTGCCCAAAGTCTATCAAGATTTGGCTTCTTAGCTAAAGTTACAGCGTTAGTGTCTGTAGTAGCGTCAATACCAAATCCATCCATAATAATTAATACAACTGGTTTTTTCATATAATTTTATCTCCTTATTTAATTCTATTATATTTATGTAAAAAGTGAACCGCTTTTCTAGTAGCTCTTCCTATCCATTTAATCTCAGCTGACATAGCTTCAGGGTAAATATTTTCATTTCCCCACTTGTGTTCATTTTCCCACATACCATGGCTCTTTCTTAAATCGATTAGATTATCAAGACATTCATTAAAGATCTTATCTTCTTTTTCATTTAAGTCACAATCCTCAAGTAATTCAAGCACTTCAAAAGTATCTTTCTTTAAATCACTAGTATCTAGAAACTTTTCAAGTAATTCATTATATTTGTTACTTAACTCTTCTTGTTTTTCACTAAGTTCTCCTTTTAAGATTAAACTTTGAAGGAATATCTTATATTGTTCAAGTGTTAGATAATCATAAGAAGTTTGATTTAAGAACAAATCCAAGTTGCGATTAGCACTATCTAAAGCAGACTTGTAATATTTACTAGTACTAGGATTAAACATAATCATAAAACCTAAAACACCAAATAAAAGTTCATTATCATCTTCGCCTTTAAAACGAAGAGCACAAGCAAATTTATCATTAATTTTTTCTTTTAAACTATATCTACTTCTTTTAGATAAATACTTCATAGCTCCGCCTAAAAGTTCTTTAGATATCTCATCATGATTAATATCAAGTACATTTACACTCTTAAACATCTTAAAAGCTTCATAGGTTTGGAATACTGTTGAATTAGGATTCACATTATCAAAGTCAAGAGCGTGACCAAATCCACCATCTTCATTAACATATAGATATAGACTAGTCTCTAAGAATGTAGGATCGCTTGATTCATCAAATTCATAGTTGAATAAGGCTACATCAGGATCTAATGCTCTATTATACATTCCATCTTGTATATCAGTTAAATATTTACTATCTAAATATTTCATTTTTAAATCACCTTTGTTATTATATTAAATTTTACTAAAATTTTAAAGGGAAATAATATTATTATGATATAATTGTTTTAGGTGATGCTTGTGAATACTTATTATATTATTTATAAATTTAATAAAATGTGTATTGATACTTTAGATGATAAATATAGAGAACAAATTAAAGACATTGATGATTCTTATTTTTATTTATATTCTAATCTAATTGAAATAGCTAAATTTTATAGTTTATATCATCCTATTAAGAATCATTACTCTTTATATACAGAATTTTTTAAAGATCCAAATAAATTTATTACTAGTTTAATCAACTATATAAAATTAAATGGATATAATAAATATGATATAGTTCTCCTTTATTCTATCTCCTCATACATAGTTATAAGTAATTCATCTTATTTTAATAATTTAGGTCTTAAAGATGATAAATATTATTCTAATTTTAAATCTTACTTAAAAGAATTTCCTTTAAGTCATAAATTTAGTTTATATTCATTAGATACATTAAATACAATCCTTTCTAATGAATATAATTTATTAGACTCAACTAAATATTTAACACATGCATTAAATAAATATAATAGATATTTAATTATGCCTAGTTTTATTACTTTTAAATATAATTTATTAAGTGTATTTAATAAAAATAAACCATTTAAGCTTAAAAATAAAGCTTTAAAATTAATAAAAAAAGAAGAGATTAATGAAAATCTCGATATGTTACTATTTGAATACAAAACAT
>CAVCUQ010000004.1:0-65331 GCA_963605425.1 uncultured Eubacteriales bacterium | reverse complement strand
ATCTTGGAAAAGCAGAAAAACTCTTAAACTTTATTAAAGAAAAATTTAAATTCTAGAGAAAATTTTATGTTAAATACAATATCACTAACTTAATAAATTCTTTTAATTATTTGTTAGAAATTACAATTTAATACCATGCAAAAAGGTTACAATGTAATTTTATACTGTAACCTTTTAATAAATATTATCTATTTATTATTTCAATCATAGAATCATGTTTAAGTAATTTAGAATCATAGTTTATGCCTACAAGCATTACTTTACCATGATAATCACCTAGAGTATCAATATATTCTTTCTTCTTAATTTGATCGATAGCATTTTCGGCACTGTCATCTGCTTTAAGTTCGATAATAAATGGAATATAAGTATTATCTCTTGGTTTAAAAACTAAATCAGCTCTTCCTTTAGTAGCATTAGCTTCTTTGATGATGTCATAATACTTCTTTGCATGATAATAAGATATATAAACGATTATACCTAGAACATCTTCTTTATTTTTATTAAATATAGTGGCTAGTTCATTATGATTTTTATCTAGCATCTCATTGATAAATTTTGAATCTCATGATAATGTTCTTTCAAGTAGCTTTTCAGAGTTTGAAATTGGATTATAAATATCATTCCATTTCAATTCCCTGATAGCTCTTTCAAATTCTTGTTCAATCTCATAATTTGGTATATAACACTTTCCCTTTTCCTCATCATAAGCTAAATATCCTAAATGAATCAATACAGTTAAAGCTGCATCACTAGAGTTAATTTTAGTTAAATCATTAGTAAACATAGCTGGATCTATATCTATTTCTTCACCTGCTAACATTTTTACTATTAAATCTTTTAAAACTCCATTATCAAAATTCATGTAATGCATGACAGATTCTCTAGCTGATGTATTAACCCAGTGATCTTTATATTTTCCAGTTAATACAGCTTCTACTACTGATTTAGGATTATATAATTCAATACCATTTAGTCTATATCCATCATACCAAGCTTTAATTACACTAAAATCTCGATTATATTTTTCGCACAAATATTTAACTTCACTCTCTGTAAACCCAACAAATTCAGTTAAATTATATGCATCTAACATATTATACTCTTTAAACATATTTAAAGCAGCCTCGCTTGAATAACGTCTAATAGGCAGAATTCCTGTCATATAAACCAAATCAATACATTCAGACACATCACCAGCTTTAAATAATCCCCTTAAAAACATTATATACTCATCCGTTAAATTTGTATTCGTTTCCTCTTCTCTAAATATAACATCCCATTCGTCAATTAAAAAGATAAATGTATCATTAGTTAGTGAGTTGATTTTTGTAATAGCACAGGCTAAAAATGTTCCATCACTTTTATCTAAATCTATGTTTAATGTAGGATAAGCATCAATGAGATCTCATAAATTAAGTCTTTTAATTTATAAACAAATAAGTTTTTATCATTTAAATTTGCATATAAACTAGCCATATCTATATATATTACATTATGTTTATTTAAATTATCAAGGTAAGTTTTTTCTTTAGATATTTTTAAATTATCAAATATATCTTTTGAATAACATCCCTTAGAATAATAAGCATTTAGCATCGATAAAGCTAAGGTTTTACCAAATCTACGAGGTCTTGTGACACACATAAATCTATCATTCGTATTAATTTTAGAATTAGTTACTTTAATCAATTCCGATTTATCAATAAAGATTTCCGAATTAAGTGAATTACAAAAAGCTTTATTTTTTTATTTAAATAATACGACATATATATCACGCTCCTTTTTCTATTGTTTTAACATATTTTTTAAAGTATTGTCTACTTTTATAATTTTCTAAAAATCTATTTAAAGCGACATTCATATAATAAAAAGCAGGTAATGTGTAACCCAAAAGTTCACAAACAAAACCTGCTTATATCAGTTTATTATTAACTCAATTTTCAAAGTAAACAAAACTTAATTTATTTAGTATCTTTTACACCCTTGATAGCTTTTTTAACATTCTTAACATAAATATCATCTAAATCTGATTCAAGAGATATTCTTTCAAGAATAATCTTAACAATACCATCAAGTTCACTACCTTCAGAATAATCAGCTTGAGTTAAGAAACTAGCTCTTCCATCTAGTAACAAATCACTTGCTTTATCTATTTTACCTCTTTGATATAAGGCAATAGCTTTACCGCCTTTTTCGGCTACCATCTTAAAACAAGGAACATCAGTCAATCCATCACCAATATAAATCATATTCTTAAATTCACAGTGTCTATCTTGATGTAATTTATTATTTAAATCTAAATCATTAGTAATATCTAGAACACCCTTTGAAATTCTATGAATGTATTGAGTCTTTAAAGTATAGTTAACACTATTCTTAGGCCAGTCAGCTATGCCTTCTTCATTATAATGGAATTCACAACCATAAATTTCTTTAAATTCATTTGCAATAGATGAACCTTCAATAATTTCTTTAATACCGCTTGATAATACATAGTGTTCAATGTTTAAACCAATTGAATCACCAAATTCATTAATTCTCTTAAACCAAGTTATAACACCTTTATATAGTTTCATAGATTTAGCACAACTTCTTAAGAATTCTTTAGTAACTTTAACATCTTTTTCTTTTGCAAGTTTAAGCATTAAATACATATAAGATAAGATACGTTCCATATGGTCTCTGTTTGCAATTTCATTAGTTTGACCCCAGAACTCAGATGCGGTAAGACCTAATGCAGGAATAAATTCGTATTCTTGCATATCTCTATCGCATAATGTCTTATCAAAATCATACATTAAACAAACTGTAACTTTCTTTTTTGCCATAATTAATCTTTCCTTTCATCATCAGAAGATAATATTGCAAGGAATGCTTCAGGTGGTACTTCAACATTACCAAATTGCTTCATTCTCTTCTTTCCTTCTTTTTGTTTTTCTAATAACTTTTTCTTTCTTGATATGTCTCCGCCATAACATTTAGCAAGTACATCTTTTCTAACTGCTTTAATATCACTACGAGCTATAACCTTATGGTTAATAACTGCTTGAACAGGAATTTCGAATTGGTGACGAGGTATTAATGTTTTTAGTTTTTCAACCATTTGTTTACCTCTTTCATAAGCAAAATCCTTATGAACAATAGTTGATAAAGCATCAATTATATCCTTATTAAGCATAATATCCATCTTTACTAGTTTAGATTCTTTATAGTCCCCTATTTCATAGTCAAGTGAGGCATAACCTCTTGTTTGACTCTTTAATTTATCAAAGAAATTATAAACAATTTCAAGTAGTGGAATCTCATAATGAATAATAGCACGAGTTTCTTCTACATATTTTAAATCAATAAAAGTACCACGCTTAGCTTGACATAAGTCCATAACTGAACCTACATATTCACTAGGTACCATAATTGTTGCATTTACATAGGGTTCTTCTATTTTAGAAATATAAGATGGATCTGGTAATTCACTAGGATTATCTAAAACCTTTACAGTTCCATCTGTAAGTGTAACATGATATTCAACAGATGGGGCAGTAGCTATAACATCAATACCAAATTCTCTTCTTATTCTTTCTTCAATGATATCCATATGAAGAAGTCCTAAGAATCCGATTCTAAAACCAAATCCTAAAGCTTGACTATTTTCAGCCTCAAACACTAAAGAAGCATCTTCAAGCTTTAATTTTTCTAAAGCATCTTTAAGTTCAGGATATTTTTTAGAATCAATAGGATACATACCGCAGTAAACCATAGGATTCATCTTTTTATATCCTTCTAATGGACTAGATGCCATATTGTCTTTTAATGTGATAGTATCTCCGACTCTTACTGTATCAATATTCTTAATTGAAGCTGTAAGATATCCTACTTCTCCAGCTACAAGATAATCTCTTTTTTCTTCTTTTGGTGTTCTTACCCCAAGTTCTACAACTTCATAATCATAGTTAGAAGCCATAAGATGAATCTTATCTCCAACTCTAATAATTCCATCAACCACTCTAAATAATAAGATTACACCTCTAAAAGGATCGTAAGCACTATCAAATATTAAGCATCTAAGAGAATCAAAGGCAGAACCTGCAGGTGCTGGAACATAGGCTACTATTTGTTCTAGTATTTCTCTAACACCAAGTCCTGTTTTAGCAGAACCAAGTACAACATCATCACAAGGAAGACCTATAACATCTTCTATTTCTGCTTTAGCGTCCTCTGGTCTAGCTGAAGCTAAATCAATTTTATTAATATAAGGCAATACCATTAAATTATTATCTAAAGCTAAATATACATTAGCTAGAGTTTGAGCTTGTATACCTTGAGTAGCGTCTACAACTAAGATTGCACCTTCACAAGCAGCTAAACTTCTTGAAACCTCATAAGTAAAATCTACATGACCTGGAGTATCAATTAAATTAAAAATATACTCATTTCCGTCAAGAGCCTTATATTTCATAGATACAGCATTAAGTTTAATTGTAATTCCACGTTCTCTTTCAAGTTCCATTGAATCAAGAATTTGATCTTTCATTTCTCTTTGTGATACTGAATTACATATTTCAAGAATTCTATCGGCTAGTGTTGATTTACCATGGTCTATATGGGCAATAATAGAGAAATTTCTAATTAGTCTTTGACGAGCTAAAATTTCTAGTTTTTCTTCATTTGTCATATATACCTCCATTTTATTATATGTCTATTTATTATACTAAAAAATACAATATAGTGCAAATTGTATAAAAAAAAGAGATTTCTCTCTTTAAATTAAATAACTATATAGCTAATAAGCCATGTTCTGTACTATTTCTAGTGATAATCATCTATCTACGGCAATGCCGTCTTGTTTCTAGCTTCAATTCGCCAAAACAAACTCTCCTACCAAATTTGGATTTCTAGCTTGAGGGGCTTACCTCGTTTCACTTCTTCATTTCTAAAGAAATCGTCACTGTGGTGCGTTTGCAATAAAACCATAGATAAATCCTTAGGTCTTATTGTGGCCGTTACCTTAAAAAGGTACCCAGTCTTATTTATTCGGCTGGCACAAACACTACAATCATCTCAGATTGTGCTAGCATGGACTTTCCTAACATCTCTGCTCGATTATCCCACTATATAGCCATTAAATTTTATTAAAAATAATATATTTTGTCAAGAAAAATTAAAAATCTTATATTAAACAAACATTATTAAGTAAATTGGAAGAGTTATAAGTCCATTACTTTCCTTCATTATATTTTTATTCCCAAATACATAACCTATAGGTAATTTATAATTTCCTTCTTTAGAAACCAATTTAGGTATTGCTCTAAAATTATTTTGATCTTTACCTGATTTAATTTCAATAGGTAATATTGCAAGCGAGTCATAATCATTTATTAAGAAATCAACCTCTCCAACTTTCTTACTATCAAAATAAAACAAATCATGCCCATGAGCTTTGAGTTCCATAGCACAAACTGTTTCATATACTGAACCTAGATTAACCTTACTTTCAGAGTTTAGGATTGCATTAATATTATTCCTATACAAAAGATTGGTTAATATTCCAACATCATTATAATAAAGTTTTATTAAATTTTTACTAGTTGATTCAGAAAGCGGAAAATTAGGATTACTTACTGCAAAACAACTTAAGGCTACTCCTGATGCACATAGGTAATCAAATTCATCTTCATAATCACTTAAATTTGTGTCATCTTTATTTTCTATTTTTTTAAAAATTATTCTTTTAACTTTATTAGCCATATTAGATATCATTAAATCATAAACTTTAGATATCTTTAATTTACGCAAGGTATCATATTGAGAACAATCATCTTTGTAATAATTAAAAGTGTCTTGTTGAACTTTCCTTGCTTTCATAACATTTCTATTAATTACATATTCACTTACTGCATCAGGCAATCCTCCAGCTATTAAGTAATCTTTAAATAAAGATAACATTAAATTATGGATTGAATCCTCTATATCTTCTTTTTTAATATAGCATTCTTTTAAATAACTAATGGTATCTTTAGATACATTATTAGCCCATAAAAATTCTTCAAAGTCCATTGGATACATTTTAATTTCATCAATAGAACCCATTGGAATAAACGAATGCTTTAATGTTACTCCAAGTAGCGAGCCACTTGCTATATATCTATATTTCCCCTCTTTTTTCAAATCCTTTAGCATGGTAATCAAATGAGGATAAAATTGAATTTCATCTAAAAAAATAATAGTATCATCGGCAGAATTTAATTTATCGCCATGTAAAGAGCCAATAACTAAGTAAAAGGCCTTTGTCGTTTTAACATTTGCAAATTGTGCGTCACCATTAAAATCGGATTTCAAATCTATTTCAATATAATTCTTAAAATAAGTAGAAGCTGTATATCTTATAATATAACTTTTGCCAATTTGCCTAGCACCATCAACAATTATTATTTTATTATCTTTATTATTATAATAATCGATTAATGTTTTTTCTATCTTACGTTTAAACATCATTATACCTCCTTCTCTTATAATTTAATTTTAATATACTTTACCGGGTTTTCCAATACTTTTTTTGGTTATATTTACCGGTTTTCCAATATTTTTTTGCTTATATTTACCGGGTTTTCCAATAAATTGATTATAAACTTCTATTTATTTTCATCTTCGTTAAGCATTCTTAATGTCTTATTACTTCTAATAATCATATAAATAGCTATTAAAACTATTAATGTAGATACAAATGTACCTGTAATTATTAAAAATATTCTTTTAGTTGTAATATCAAGAGAATCACTTCCAAATGTTGAAAGCATTGTAGCTTCTAAAGTTAGCATAGATACTAGTGCTTGAGCAAGTCTAACTGCTTTACCAGCTGACAGTACAGGGCTTCCTACTTTTCTATATTTAATAATGTTATAGATAGCATAACCAAAGGTTACAAAAGTGTATGTTGCAATTGCAATAGTAATTATTTCATGATGCAAAAATGATTTATCCATAAACACCATGAAGAATATTATTATGGATATTATGATATTTAATATTAATAATATAAACCCACACATACGATAATGTATAAATTCATCTTTTAGATTATCTTTTATTTTATTATTTCTTGTATAATCAACTAAATAAAATCTAATTAAAGCTAAACACAAATAATAAATAGCTAAACTAAAGAACCAAAAAGAATTATTAATAAATCCTAATGATAATTGAAATAATGCATAAGTTACATTCCAAAAGAATGTAAAATACATAACTATATTATTTCTTAAAACAATATCACTTGTAAGTTTGTTGATGTACTTATTCTTTTCTTTCAAAAATTTAAAGTATTTAATAATAATAGGTATTCTAAGGCACCATATTAAAAGAGTATAAAATGATAATACATAAGAAAAATAAGCTACCACTTTATAATCTTTATATAATAATGAAAAAACTAAAAGAATAATAGAAAGCGGTACTAACGTTATCATTATTGCTATATGAGGATAAAATATTTTTTTTATAATCTTTTTAAAATTCATTTTTTATCCTCCTTTTTCTATTAAAGTAATTCAATTATATATCATAATAGATAGTTATCAAACAACAAAATAATTAGTATATGTCTACATTAGTATTCATAAATTAACTTCATTATTAAGTCTACAAATAGTTAAAAAAGCAGAATTGAATTTCCTGCCCTTAGATTTTTAAAATATAATATCTTTTTTATTGGTTTTAGTATGTTCGCTGATAAACATACAATTTCCATCTACAACAACTTTAACTTTATAAGAATTGATATATGATTCTTTACTTATATCAAGTTCAAATTTAGAATTATTAGCATCATATTTATATACTCTTTTTGGATTGTTATCGTATTTAATTACAATTTGAATTTTATAAGATGATAGATAATTCATAACTTGAAATTTAAAATATTCATCAGTTAAATCAACATTATCAATGTATAAATTATGCTTGAAAAACATCAATTGAAAACCAAGTTCACTAGAACATTTTATAATGTTATTATATGTATTTATATTTAAAGATTTAAGCCAATATAGTAACATTTCTTTTTCAGCTAAAGATCTAGTTACAATATACTTCAAATCTTCAAGTCCAACTTGATTTTTAATACAAAACTCAGCTTGACGATATTGTTTAATATCAAGATCTGTGTTAATATCATACGGACCTATATGATAAATTTTCTCATAAGGAAAAGAATTCAAATCATCAATGCTATTCTTAATTAATTCTAGCGACGAAGGTGACGCTAATGTCTTTTCGCATAATATGCAATCAGAATCATGATGATTAACAATTGATTTATCAAATAACAAAAAGATTGGAATAGGACAATGCTTATCCTTAGGGCATCCTTCCTTTAATCCTTCATTATTGAATTGTGTCGGAGTCATTGGTCTAAAATAGAAACGAACAAAATCATGTATATGAGGCATTGTTTGATCTATTACTTCTTTTGATGCATTATCGTTATGCA
This sequence comes from uncultured Eubacteriales bacterium, assembly GCA_963605425.1. Lineage (GTDB taxonomy): Bacteria > Bacillota_I > Bacilli_A > Acholeplasmatales > Anaeroplasmataceae > JAEELC01. Next base: position 56,843 of record CAVCUQ010000004.1, on the reverse strand, counting down.
TTAACCCTCTTTTTATTGCATTATTTCTAGAATAAAGAGTACCTGATTCCAATATTTTAATTATATTTTTAATATCTGAGAAATGAAACAAGTAGTTAGCCCAATATTTTCTATTATCTGGTAAATAATTTTTAGTTTTCTTAAAGAATTCTATCATATTTTAAGGATTCTCACATTTTTTTGTGGTTGATACATAATAAGAGCTTTACCAGAGTCAGTAATACTATTAAAATCAAGATAAGGAATTTTTTTCATAACATCCATTAAAATATTCAATGTTAAAGAATCTAAATCTCCAAAATGCTTATTTATTATAATGTCTTTATCATAAATATTATTCATTTGTAAATCATCCCAAAAACTTAATATTTCTAAATAATCAATAATCCTATTATTTATAATTATAGAATTATCTTCTTTTAATTTACTAATTTTCCCTTCAGAATAATATATTAAATCCTCCTCAAATTCTTTAGCAGAAATATTTTGGATATTTGAGTCTAACCATTTTTTCATTTCTTTAATATTTTCATGTTCAATAAAACCACTCATATTTTCTGTATAAACATAAATATTAATTCCTTCTAGTGTAGAAAGATACTTATTCATCAAAGGTTTAACATCATTTTCAAAATCAAGACCACCATTACCACATCCAAGCATAGGAAAAGCAATAGATTTAATATTTTTTTCCTTATAAGTTAAAACAAATTTTTTAAGTCCTTCTTCTATATATTCAATTTTAGATGGTTTTCTCCATGTAGTTTTAGTTGGAAAATTCAAAATCCATTTTCCTTTTGTCTTATATAAATATAATTTTCCGATTGTCAAATCATTATTATCACAAAATTTCTTATAATTTATAAACATATCAGGATAGACTTTTTTAAAAGTCAAAGCTAAACCTTTGCCCATAACACCTTCTGTATTAACTGTATTAACTAATACTTGAGCTGGAGAATCAAACATATTACCTTTTATATAATAAATCATATATATCATCCTCCTTTAGACTAATTATAGCACAAATATATTATTATAATCAAATATAGACTATTAGTATTAGAATTATTAATATCATTATATAAATTAAAGAATTTTTAAAAATTCAAACACTTTATTAGAAAAAGATTTTGAATAAAAAAACAGGTAAAATCCAATTGAATAATACCTGATTTTTTGAATAATCCTTTATTATTTATTTAATTCTTCTTTAGGTTCTTCTTTTATTTCTATATTATCAACATTTTCATTAATAATATTTTCTTCTTTAATATCAACATTTATATTAATACGATTTTGATTTTCAAGTGGTTCCTTTAAAGCATCTAATTCATCTTCAAGTTCAGGCTCTTCAGTTATAACAGCGTCATTTTTTAAATTAAATGCAATACTTGAACAAATATTATCTAAACTAGAAGTCTTAGATTGAACAAATGCAAAACCTTCTGCAAATGGAGAAGCCATAGCGTCCATAAACTCATCATTTGTCATTGGCTCATCAGAAATTTTAAATTTAGAAACACAGATAGTCTTTATAGCATTAAGGAATGACTCTTCTTTTTCAACTGTATGTTTATTAAATAATTTAAAGAAGAATCCATGATTTCTATGAATCTTATCAACTGCAAGATAACTCTTTTTAATACTTTCAAGTACTCTCTTTCCTTGAAGTTTAGGGTCTTCTTCAGTTTGAGCATTCTTTAAAGTTTCTGCAAATCTCTTATGAGTTTCAGATAGTATTTGTTCAATATCTTTGGCTTTTAACTTAGTGCAATCTTTAACTGACATTGTTAAATATTTATCAAAATAAGAATCATTACAATACTTAATGTCAACTACAGTAGTCATTAAACTCTTCATTTCATCTTTATTCATACCACCATAGTATGGAACATAGAATTTCTTTTCTGCATTAATTATATTTCTAATAATATTATCATATGATTTAATAAATTCATCTATATTATTAGAATTTAGTTCTACTCTTCCCTTTTTAAGGAATAGTCCATATGCTTCAGTAAATCTATTCTTATAAGTTTCCTTATATCTAGCATAGAATACATCTTTTTTTGAATCATCTATTACATAAGTATAAGTCTTCTTTCCACCTTCACCATACTTAGTTAAACGAGTATTAGAATTTAGTTCGGCTAAAGTAGCTTCTAACTTTTTAGCAATATTCTCAATATCAATTAAATATTTCTTTTTAAAATTAATAATATCTACATCTAAACTAGTTAATTTCTTCTTAGAAGATGAACTCTTTAAATCCTCTTCTTTAACATTAAGTTTAGGATCTATCTTCTTTTTTCTCTGTTCAATTAATTTTTTCCAATGAGCATTATACTGTTCAGTAAAATCTTTTCCTTTCTTTCTAGATTTACCACCATTAAATAATGCTCTTGCTTTATTAGCTTTTCTTGTTAAATATTTATTATATTCAGCTATTTCATTTTTATCATTAAATTCAAGCATTCTTCTGATATCATCGATTGTCATGTCATCAAATTTTTTATCTATATCTGCATATTGATTTCTAGGTCTTGGCATATTAAATACCTCTCTTTCTATTTATAATTATATTATATATGAATTAATAAATATTAGTATATCTTATATTTAATTTCACACAATTTTTTCACAATGATTATTATTAGGTATTTTAAATCTATTTATATCTTTATTCTAAGTACTAAAAACATCAAAAATCTTCGTTTTATGTAAAAAAATACATTTTGCGAAATCGTTTCGTGTAATATTTACATTTTACGAAGAAGTCTGTATAATAATATTGGTGATAATATGGAAGAAAAAGATTTTAAAAGAAAAATATATAAAGAACTTATCGAATGGAACCGTGATGAAAATAAAGTTCCACTTATAGTAGATGGTTTAAGACAAATTGGTAAAAGCTATATAGTAAATAAATTTGCTCATGAGAATTATGAAAATGTTATAACCTATGATTTCAGACATAATAAAGATTTAAGAAATATTTTCGAAGGAAATCTTGATGTTGATACTATAATTTCTAAATCTTCCCCTTATTTTCCAAATGCAAAATTCATTCCATTTAAAACAATTTTAATCTTCGAGGAAATAGGTGATTGTCCATTAGCTAGAACTTCACTTAAAAGTTTTGCCTTAGATAAACGATATACTGTAATTGGAACTGGATCTTTACTTGGTATTTTAAATTTCAGAAGAAAAATCAAAATAGATATTCCTACTGGTTATGAAAAAATTATTCATATGACTTCTATGGACTTTGAAGAATTTCTTTTAGCTAATGGTCTAAATGAAAAAAATATCGAATTACTAAAAAAATATATTAAAGAAGAAATAGAAATTCCTTCTTCTCTTAGTGCATATTATAAAGAAATGCTAAAAAGATATGTAGTAATCGGTGGTATGCCTGGTTCAATTTTGAAATTTTTAAAAACTAATAATTATATTGAATCCAGAGACTACTTAAGAGGCTTAATTCAAGATTATAGAGCAGATTTTGGACGTTTCATTAATGAAAATAATGAGGAAGAAATAGATTATAATTTACAAACTAAGTTGAACCAAGTTTTTGATTCTATACCTAGCCAACTAGCTAGCGAATCTGATACATTAAAATTCAAATATTCAGCAATTAAAAAAGGTGCTAGATCAAGTGAATTTGAAGAACCTTTTGTATGGCTTGATAAAGCAGGACTTGTTCTTAGATGCTTTAATACTAAAGCAATAGAAAAACCTCTAGAAGCAAATGTTGACAAGACTTATTTTAAAGCCTTCATCTCTGATATAGGTCTTCTCATGGCATTATATCCTATAGGAACAACCCAAAGCTTCTTAAATGAAACATTAGATTCTAGAAAAGGAGCTATATATGAAAATTTATGTGCTACAATGATTAATAAATGTGGCCTAGATTTATATTACTTTTCTAACGGAAGAGACCATTTAGAAATAGATTTTTTAATTGAGGATAATTGTGGTATTATTCTTATTGAGGAAAAATCAGTTAATGGGAAGATGGCTGCATCTAGAAATGTTATGGAAGGAAAAACAGCTTATAAAGCAAAAAAATGTTATAAAATTATAAAAGAAAATATTGGTAAAGGTTCTTTTTATACAAGTATACCTCAGTATGGAACACCTTTCTTACTTGATGATATCAAGAATGAATTGAACAAAGGAATTATAATGAAACCACTTGAATATCCCTCAATATAAATAATTTATAAAAATGTGAAGATAAAAAAGTCACTTATACTTATCTTCACATTTTCTTATTCTCAAAAAAAATAATTTTTATGTTTTCATTTTATTAATTCATTTAGATATTCGTTTCAAAGTACACTCCTAGTTTGGTGAGTTTAAGTGCAAAAAATTAAACATATTGACAAGTTTTCGAAATCAACTTAGATAATTTTATTTTTTAAAGTTTTTGCTCTTAATATATTGATGTTATTATCTTTAATTTTTTTCCATAATTTAATTATTCCTTATAGGCATTTTTAATACTTTTATAGAAATTATTTTAAAAAGGTAGTAAACCATTAAGAATAAACATTATTTTATTTAAAAAACTTCTAGTATAAAACTAGAAGTCATCAAACAATTTGTGGTGGGAACGAAGGGAGTCGAACCCTCACTCTATCACTAGAAACAGATTTTGAGTCTGTCGTGGCTGCCATTACACCACGTTCCCATAAAATATGCTACTAAATATTAGCATACTTTATTAAATTTAACAATAATTAATTACATTTTTTCAACAGTTTGAATACCTAGAATTCTAAGACCTTCATCAATAACCTTCTTAACAGATAAAGCTAAGGCCATATTAGTATTCTTAGTTGTCTCTACTTCTGATGCAATTCTTTCAAGAGAGTAGAATTTATTGAAGTTTTGTGCAAGTGATAATAAATACTTAGCTACAACACTTGGAGCGTATTCACTAGCTGCCTTTTCAACATATTTCTTAAAATCACCAATTTCTTTTACAAGTTCAAAATAATGACTCTTTAAGAATAAACTTGGATCAATATTATTAATATCAAATGTATTTTGATTTAAAATAGAATTAATTCTAACAGAAGTATATTGTAAATATGGTCCTGTTTGTCCTTCAAATTTAACCATTTGATTAACATCAAATTCATAATCTAAAGCTCTATAATTTTTTAAATCATTAAATACAACAGCACCAACTCCAACTCTCTTTGCAATCTCATCTTTATTTTCTAAAGTAGGATTCTTTTCTTCAATTTGCTTCTTAGCTGCTTCTATAGCTTGCATTAGGATATCATAAAGTTTTACAACGTTACCTTTTCTTGTGGACATCTTCTTACCATCTTTTAATACCAAACCAAAATTAATATGTTCAATATCGTTTGCATAAGGTAATTCCATCTTGTTTAAAACAGCCTTTAATTGAATAAAATGAAGTTTTTGTTCTCCTCCTACAACATATAAAATCTTAGAAGGATTGTATTCTTTTTCTCTCCATAAAACAGCTGCTAGGTCACGAGTTATGTATAGAGAACCACCATCACTTCTCTTAATTAAAGCAGGAGCTATATCTTCACCTAAATCAACAATTTGAGCACCAGCATCTTCTTTAAGTAAATGTTTTTCTTCAAGAATATCAAGTACTGGTTGCATCTTATCATTATAGAAAGCTTCACCATTATAAGAATCAAATGTAACATTTAATAGTTTGTAAATTTGTTCACTTTCTTTTAAAGATTCTTCTCTAATCCACTTCCACATTGAAACATATTTTTCTTCTCCAAGTTCAATCTTTCTGAAAGCTTCTCTTGCTTCTTCAGCAACAGATTCATCTTCTTTTGCAAGGGCATTAATTCTTACATAAAGTTTACCTAGTTCATTAATAGGATCTTTCTTAATTTCTTCAAGATTACCCCATTTTTCAATAGCTACAATCATCATACCAAATTGAGTACCCCAGTCACCTAGGTAATTGATTGCTACTGTATTGTAACCACACTTTTGAAGGATTAACTTTAAAGAATTACCAATCATAGTACTTCTTAAATGTCCTACTGAGAAGGCTTTTGCAATATTAGGACTAGAATAATCAAGTACTATAGTTTTACCTTCACCTATATTACTAGAACCAAAAGAATCACTGTTTACTGCACCATTTACAATAGCTACTCCAACCTTTTCTTTGTCAAGTAAAACATTTACAAATGGGCCTGTAGGATTTACTTCTTTTACTAGTTCAAAGTTATCTAAAATGAAATTCTTAACCAAATCAACAATTTCATTCATAGGTTTACCTAAAGTTTTAAAAATAGTAAAAGTAGGGATAGCTATATCACCCATTGCTGGATTTTTAGGTTCTTCAACAATAACATTTAATTTAGTATCAAACTTTTCGAATAAATAATTTTCAAGTTTTTCTTTAATTTCTTGTTTAATTTGATCAATCATATATTTCTCCTTTAAAACATTCATAAAAGAGATAGCATCCTATCTCTTTTATTTTAATTGTTATTTAGTACTTAATTTAAATCCTAAGAATTTAAAAGTATATAATGTGAAATCAGCACCTTGAGCACTTGCTTGGCTATCAGATTTAATATCAGCTGATGAGAATACTAATTCACCATTTTCAAATATCCATAATTGAGAATAACTTTCAAGTGAAATATCTTCTTTAATATTTGAAGACTTAATAGAATTTAGATATTCTTCTTTTTCTTCAAACTTTGCAACCTTCTTATCGTTATCTTTGTCAAGTTCTGCTGCTTCAGTAGCATCATAAACATAAATTTTTCCAACATCAAAATGAGTATCAGAATTTGATGATTTATTTTTATTAGTATAATAATCTAAAATACCAATATTAGTTTTGCTTGTATCATCAGTATCTAAACCATAGAACACATAAACTAATTCTTTATTATCAATTTTCTTTTTTAAAGAATCATATTTAATTTCTTCAAATTGATTATCAAGTTGTAAACTGTTGCTTGATGTATACCACTTATTATAAAATGATCTTTCTTTAGTAGGTATTAAGCAGAAAATCATAATACCAAGTACAACTACAATACCAATTAAAAAGAAAATTAATTCTTTAGTCCATTTGAATGTGACTTTATTTCTTCTTTTACCTTTAGCTCTTGCCATATATATCAACCTTTCAAGTAAGTTAAATTACAAAATATAAAATAATTATATCATTTATCTAAATCTTTTACAATATGCGCAAAATTAAAACTTATCGTTTGCTTGCCTTAAAATATAAAGCAAGAGTCCCAGGACCTGAGTGAGATCCGATTACGGTTCCGATATTAGACATTATAATATTTTTAGGATTAGCTGCTTCTACTACTAAACTCTTTAAGTATTCAGCATCTTCTGAGCATTCAGCGTGCGAAATAATAACTAAATCACTTGATCTATCAAATGTTTCACTAAAATTCTTAGCTATTTCCTTAATAGAATTCTTTCTACCTATCTTTTTGCTTACTGCAATTAAATGTCCATCATTATCGACATGAAGTACTGGCTTAATATTTAATACCTTAGCTGCGTAAGCTGCAGTATTAGATACTCTTCCGCCTCTTCTTAAATATTCAAGATTAGATACAGTAAACCAGTGAGCCACATGAAGTTTTAATTCTTCTAGAGCCTTATAATTATCTTCAATAGATAGTCCTTCTTCTTTATTTTTTGAGGCCATAAGAGCGATATATCCTTCACCTGTTGAAGCTGCTAAAGTATCAACAATATAGATTTTTCTATCAGGGAATTCTTCTTTAAGTTCTTCAACTGCAATACGGGCAGAATTATAAGAACCAGAAAGACCAGATGAGAAGATAACACCTAGAATATCTTTGCCTTCATCTAAAAATTTCTTATATGTTTCTTTATACACTTCACTATTAAGTTGAACAGTGTGAGTCATCTTACCTGCTTCCATTTCCTTATAGAAGTCAGATAAAGATTGCTCACGGAAGTCAGGATAATTAGTGTAATTTTTATCTCCTACACTATATTGCATAGGCATAACAAATAAATTGTGTTTTTCAATTAAATCTTGTGGCAAATCACAAGTTACATCAGTTACAATAACATACTCCATAACTATTTACCTCTTTTACTAGCTTTTTTAGCCTTAATTCTTTGATAATTAGCCTTATAATTCTTAGTTTTATATAATTTAGATGTGATTTCATCGATTTCTCGTTTCATCTTTTTCTTATAACCAGGAGTTACTTTCTTAGGCTTTGCAACATGAGCTATAGCCTTCTTTTCTTCTTCATTTAAAGGCTTAACTCTCTTTTTTCTTGTATTTCTACCCTTAAAATCTACAATTTGTCCGCCCTTGATATCTTTATATACTGGTTCAATACCATTCTTATTTAAGAAATCTAGATAATCACTATCTAAATCCTTATAGAAAGAATAAACTTCACCAGAATAATTCATTCTACCAGTTCTTCCTGCTCTATGTAAATAGAACTCAAAATCACTAGGTAAATCATAATTTATTACATGGCTCACACCATCTAAATCAATACCACGGCTAGCTACATCACTAGCTACTATATATTGATATTTTAAATCACTAGCTTCTTTTAAGATATGTTTTCTCTCTCTTTGAGTTAGGTTACCATGAATAGTTGTAACTTCCTTACCTAAATCATGTAAATGATTAGTAAGCATAGTAACATCATCTTTTTTATTACAGAAAATTATACATAAATAAGGATTGATAATTTCAAGTAAACTATCCAGTAAATCAATCTTTTCTTTATACTTTAAAGGAATCCAAATATGTTTAATATTTAATGACTTGTCATTATTTAAATCAATAAATACAGGATTAGATAAATACTTCTTAACAAATGGTTGTAAGATTTCATTTAATGTAGCACTAAAGAACATCTTTCTAGCATTGGGAATAATTTCAGTAATATTATCAATATCAGATGAGAAACCTTCATCTAAAACCATATCTACTTCATCAATAACATAATATTTAGCAGTATAAATCTTAAGAACATTTTTATCTCTAGCTAAATCTTTAATTCTACCTGGTGTACCAATAACTATTTGAGGTTGATTAGATAAATCAGATATGTCTTTTAATCTATCTTGTCCACCTGAATAAACTCTAATCTTAATTTCTTTATCAGAAAAAGATGCTATATGTTGACATACCTTATATGTTTGATCAGCTAATTCTTTAGTAGGTGAAATAATAACAGCTTGAACTTCCTTTGTATCTTCATCTAAAGCATTAAAAATAGGTACAAGGAATGCATGTGTTTTACCTGATCCTGTCTTAGATTTAACAAGTAAATTCTTATTTGTTGTTTCTAAAGCATCGAACACCTCTTTTTGTACTGGTGTAAAATCCTTAAAATGTAAATCAAGTAATGCATTTGCAATATAATCTTTAATTTCATAACCTAAAAAGTCCATAATTAGTCCTCCTTGCATCTTGAAAAATTATATCATTTTTTATTTACATATGCAAATAAATTAAAATATGCTAAAATAAAAATGGTGTTTATAATGAATGAAATAATTAAAATTAATAATAAAACAATAACTATAATTAATCCTCATGGCTATTGTGCTGGTGTAAGTCATGCACTTAAAGTAGCTTTAAGTACAATAGATAGCACTACTAATGGGCCTATCTATCTATTAGGTAATTTAATACATAATAAAATAGTAACTAAATCATTAGAAGATAAAGGTATTATTACAATCGATATTAAAGGGAAATCTCGCCTTGAATTGCTTGATTATATTGAAAGTGGTACAGTAATCTTTTCGGCTCATGGAGTATCTGATAAGGTTAGAGAGAAAACCTTAAACAAAGGTTTAACTATAGTGGACGCATCGTGCGGAAAGGTTCTTCTTATTCATAAGAGAGTTAAAGAATATTTAAATAAGGGCTATACAGTATTTTATATCGGTAAAAAAGGTCACCCTGAAGCTGAGAGTATTTTAGAAGAAAACTCTAGTATCAAATTAATTGAAACAATAGATGATATAAACACTTTGGTAAATAGTGAAAACATATATGTCACTAATCAAACCACATTAAGTACAGTAGATACCATTGATATTTATAATAAAATAAAAGAAATATATCCCAATGCTATTTTAGATAATAATATTTGTAACGCTACTAGTGTAAGACAAGAAGCTTTATATGATTTAAAAGATAACGATCTATGTATTGTAGTAGGTGATATGCTTTCTAGCAATTCTAAATCTTTAGTAAAGATTGCAAAAACTAAATCTAATATAGATTCTATTTTAATTGAAGCAGAAAATGATATATCTAAAGATTTAATAGATAAATATAATAATATAGCCGTAACCTCTAGTGCTTCCTGCCCTGAGGATGTATTTAATAATGTAATTGAAAAGATTAAGGAGTATTTAGCTTCTTAATCTTTTTTAATTCCTATACTTATTAAATTAGTTCCATACTTCTCCTCAAGTCTTTTAATCGTCTCTTTAACAGCCTCATCTTTTTTTGCAAGTTCTTCATAAGTAAATAAATTATATTCTTCTTTAATTACATCGTTAATTTTCTTAAGATTAGAAAATGTAACTCCGCATAATCTTATAAGTTTAGTTTCATCATAATTATCATAAAACAAATTTGATATAACCTTAAATATATCATAAAAATTATTAGTATATTCAACTGTTTTACTTCTAGTTATAGTTTTAAAAGAAGAATCACGTAAAGTTATACCAATTGTTTTTGTTAGTTCCCCAGACTTATTTAATTTAGCCAGTAATTCCTTAGTTTGTCTTCTAAGTTCATATAAAATATCAGAGTCCGTTCTAAGCGGTGAGTCAAAGGTATCTACAAGGGATATGCTTGAATTCTTGATAACCCTATTTTGATTTACTACATTATTTGAATTACCTAACACATGACTTATTACATAATTATAGGTATTTTCACTTGTTAATGATATTATTTTATCTTTATTTTCTTCTTTAAAGAAATCACCTATAGTATTAATACCATTATCCATTAAAATAGGATATGTTTTCTTACCTATTCCAAAAATATCACTTACTGGTAAATCTTTTAGCATATTAAAACTATCTTTTTTTCTAATAACTACAAGTCCTAATGGCTTTTTCATATCACTTGCCATTTTAGCTAAAAATAGAGTTGGAGCTATACCTATTGATGAAGGAAGATTATATTCTTTAACGAGTCTTCTTTGTATTTCTTTAGCCACTTCTATAGCATTTCTTGTTTTCGATATCTCACTCATATCAGCATAAACTTCATCAATTGAAGCTATTTCAACTATATTAGTATAATCTAATATTAAATTAACAAAATAATTATGATATTGTCTTATTGTTTTAAAATCTATATCAACTACTATTAAATCACTTTTAATCTTAAGTGCATCATTTAAACTCATACCAGCATGAATACCATATTTTCTTGCTTCATAGCTAGCTGTTGATACTACTCCTTTATTAGTACCAGATCTTCCTATTACAAATGGTTTTCCTTTGAGGGCTCTATTCTTTATAACTGCAACCGAACAAAAAAACATATTCATATCGATATGAAATATAACTCTTCCGCTTGACACGATATACCCCCTTTATTTTTAACTATATTTGTAATATAATTATATCATATTTTAGATTAAATTTGAATTTTATAGGTGTTTATTATGGCAGATGAAAAGAATATAGTTACTAAAAAAAGTAAAAAAGAACAATATGATGAAAGAAAAGCTAAAGAACGTGAGGCTAAGAGAAAAGCTTTAGCTAAGGAACAAAGAAAAAGAGAAAAAGCTGAATTAAAACAAAAATATAAAAACCCAGCTTATTCTACTTTCGGTAAAATCTTAATTTGGGTATTAATGATTTCAATGGTAGCTGCTTTTGTTATTACATTAATATATCTTATTGTGAAAAACGTATAAAAACAGGATTAACCTGTTTTTTTAATTTAAGGAGAAAATATGATTAAATTAATTTGTTGTGATCTTGATGGAACTCTTTTAACTAATAAAAAGGAAATTACAGAGGAAACTAAAAAAGCTATTAAAGAATTTAGATTTAATGGTGGTCACTTTGTTTTAGCTACTGGTAGACCTTTAAATGGAGTAAAACGTATTATTGAAGAACTTGATTTAACTAAAAATGATGATACTACAATCACTTATAATGGTGGGGTAATAATGGAAAACGTTTCTGGTAGAGTTCTTGCAAAAACATGTATACCAGGTTCTATTGTTAAAGAATTATATTATGAATCAGTTCGTCTAGGAACTAACTTCCACTTCTTTAAGGATGATAATACATTATATACAACAGAGGCTAACCCTTATACAAATGTTGAAGAGACTATCAATCATATTACAGCTGAAATAATTAATATTGAAGAAATTAAAGATGATGATCAATATATTAAAGCTATGATGGTTTCAAGTGAGGAAAAACTTGATGAGATTAGAGACAAGATTGACCCTGAATTTAATTTTCTTGCAATAACTAGATCAAGTAAAATATTCCTTGAATTTCATTCAAAAGAAATATCTAAAGGAAAAGCATTATTATTCTTAAAAGATTATTACCATTTAGATGATAGAGAGACTCTAGCATTTGGAGATGAAGAAAACGATATATCAATGCTTCAGGCTGCAAGTGTAGGTATTGCGATGGGAAATGCTAGAGATGAAGTTAAAAAGGTAGCTCAAGTTATAACATTAAGCAATGAACAAGATGGCGTTGCTTATATGATTAATAACTGTATGAGATGGAGAGATTATGAAGGATAGTTTTATTGCTATCCTTTTTTTGCATATAAAAAGACTTGAAAGCATTGCAATCAAGTCTTAATATTTTAATATTTCTTCTAATGGTTCTATCTCTTTGTATACATGATTTATTATAGTTTTTATATCTAGTTTTTCAAGTAAACCTGAAACTTGTCTTCCTTTAATATAAACTCTATTCGCTCTTTTAAATAAATTCATAAGTTTATCGTAGCCATTTTTACCATTTATGGTACGGGGAACTTGTATTCTTAGAAACTTACAAATACCATCTAAATCATATAAAAACCAATCTTCAATACTTTTGATTGCTTTTATTTGAACAACTTGATTAACACCTAATTTAAAGCATTGTTTTTTGACTTTTTCCCAATCAATAGGTGGCTTTGTACTAAATTCAAATATATCTGTGTCATAACAAAAAACTGCAACAAATTCTTTACAATTGCTGCCTTTTATTATTCTTTTAAGCTTCATGATAGAATCTACTTTAAAGCCACCAGCCCCCCTGACATTAAAAATTTGAATCTCACAATTAAATCTATTATCTTTATGAGAACTTCTAAAATAAGGAATAATATACCTTTTATATAGTTCTTCTTCAGTCTCGCCTTCCACAAAAATAACCACATTTTTACTCATTGTTAATCCTCTACATAATCATTTAACAATTCTGATTCTTCACATATTAAAGATAATAAGTAATCTCCAACTAAAGTTTCAGTTTCATTTGCATCTTTTTGTATAGATTTCATATTCATTTTTTTAAATATAGCTTCTCCAGTTTTATTACATATACCAGCATAAATAGTTTCATTTTCAAGATAAGTTATTAAATATGGTGAATGACTTGTAAAAATAAGTTTAGATTCATCTAAAAGTCCAGAAATAACCTGGATATAAGCATTAAGCAAGGACGGGTGTATTGAATTTTCCGGTTCTTCTACTGCAATTAGGGATACTTTATTCATTCTTGCAATTACAATCCTAGTAAGTAAAACTAAAATTCGTTTTGCACCATCGGACATTTCTTCAAAACTTATAGGCCCTACCAAATTTCTATCCTTAAATGATAACAAATAAATACTATCAGAAATGGTTAGCGGTGAATCATCAGGAAGTTTAGCATCAAATGTATTAATTTTAATTTCTTCTACTTTTAATTCTTCTACATTTAAAAATAAACTTTTAAAAGTATTTTCAATCAATTCATATTTATCAATATTATTCGACTTAAGTTCATATAAGACTCTTGGAAGATTTTGAGTTGTAAATAAAATATTGTTTTTCTTTAAAATAAATGGATCTGGATTATACATGCTTCTTGGATCTAAAGTATCCTCCATATAAAATGAAATATTATTTAGTTCATTAATTATTTCAATATAATATAAATTATCATATGCACTTAGTTTGTTTATTGCAAGTTCTAAATCATTAACCTTTAAATTTGAATTGCATCTCCCCATTATAGAACTTTTATATAAGCATGTGCTATCTTTTCTATCAATTACAGTTGTAAATTTTTGATGTTCTACATCTTTTTTTATTTTTAAAATTTCACTTGTAATTAATCCTTTATCATCTTTACTGTATAACCACTTTGTTTCAAATGAATATATTGCAATATATTTTTGTTTATCGGAATCGACCTGACATTCTATTTCAAAATAATAGTTTTTACCAAAACAAGTCTTATTAAAAGGCATACATTTTTTTGATGAAACCATAATTCTTTTAGTATCAACATTTCCTTTAATAAAACTTACACCAAAATCAATTCCTTTAAAATAATTTGATTTGCCATAATTATTAACTGAAACTAAAGCACTTATTTTGCCAAATTCAACATTTGTATTATATAAATTTTTAAATCCATCCACTTTAATTCTCTTAATTTCCATAAATAGCCTCTTAAATCTTATTTTATACTTAAATTATAAATTTATTTTTTACAATATGCAATAAATATTTGCACATTAAATTCAAATCGTATATTATTACGTAGATTTAGAACATAATATGTTAAATCTTAATTTTGCATATAGTATATAAAAAGACTTGAAAGCATCGCAATCAAGTCCATAAATTAATTATTCTTTTTCAAGAATTAATACCATCTTAAATTTTTCTATAGCCTTAAGATAATGTCTTCCGCCTTTTTTAAAACCAAAAGAATCACCTTTTGTTAAAGTATATTCCACTCCCTCATATCCTAAAACACAAGTACCATCAACTATAGTAAGCAATGCCTCACCTGGTGCTTTATGTTCTGTTAATCCTTCTCCCTTATCAAAAGCCATAAGTGAAATCGCTGTCTTATCTGTAGTAGATAAATTTAAATTAACTATACTTCCTTCTTCATAATCTAGTAAACTAGATATTTCGAACTTA
Organism: uncultured Eubacteriales bacterium; assembly: GCA_963605425.1. GTDB lineage: Bacteria > Bacillota_I > Bacilli_A > Acholeplasmatales > Anaeroplasmataceae > JAEELC01. Next base: position 41,625 of record CAVCUQ010000004.1, on the reverse strand, counting down.
TCTTCAATAATCTTTTTATTCATAATACCTTCTCCTTCTTGATTAAATTCTAAATAGATAGAATCTTCTATAGTATTAAGTTCTACTAAAGTATTCTTATCTATTCCTATTATATCAAAATCATTTAAATAAATCTTTTTATTTGCACTAATCAATTCTAAATTACCCTTAATTAAGAAATAAAACTTAGGATAATTATAATATTCGGCACTTATTTCAGTTCCTTTAGCATTTCTAAATAAAATTAGAGAATCTTGTGCTTGATAAAGTATACTAGATATTGTTAAATCTTCTTTAACTTTATATTTATCAAATCTAAAAACATTACTTTCTATTTTCATGTTTTATACCATCTTCTAATTCTTTAACAAATGCATCATATACAAGTCGGGTTACAGTAGCGTCCTCTAAAGCATCGTGAGCTTGTTCTTCCTTAACACCATAATAATGTTCATATAATGCAAAAAGACCTGGATCATTTTTAAGCTCATAATGGCTTCTAATAATACTTAACAAATTAACAAAACGAGTTAAGAAAGTTAAACTTGGTAAATTATTAGTTTTATAACTAGATTCTAGATATAATTTATCATTTTTACCAAACGTAATAACTGCCGGTTTATATTTGTTAAGTACGGCTTTAAATTTATTATAAAATTTATAATAACTAACTTCTCCATCACTATCAATATGTAAGAACTTCTTAGTTCTTGAATTTATATGTCTCTTTTTTGTAGGAATACAGTGGAAATTATAACGTTCAACTTCTTCTCCATCCTTATTTATAACAAAGAAAGCAGCTTGAATAAGTTCAGCTCTAAAATTCTTCTCCCCGTTATAATCTGGCATAGTCATTTCAATATCAATAAATAATTTATAATTTAATGATTTAAAGAAATTATACATACTTAAATTTAAATAACTCTTATCATATAGTACCTTATTCTTCTTAGGTAATAATAGAATTATTTCACATATATACATAACTTGGTAACATGAAATCTTATTTCTTATTATTTCCGAATCATAACTTACAAGTTCAATAACCTCATTATCTGATAAGAATCTCTTAAACTTTTTATATAAAGATCTTTGAAAATAAAAAGTTTTTAAAGTTCTATTTTGTTTTATTTGAATTATTTGAGCTTTATCATCAATTTTATGTATTAAACCTCTTATTTTCATATAATCTCCTTAAATATTTTCTAATTTTTCAAGTACTTTAAGTCTTAATTCTTCATTTACCCCTGCTTCTTTAAAGTCTTCAACACTACCTTCTTTTATATTTGCAATGTTTTGAAACTTTTTAAGCAAAGCTTCTTTCTTTTTAGGTCCTAGACCTTTAATACCATCGAGACTAGATGCAAAAACTCCCTTACCTTTTTGACTTCTAAAGAAAGAAATTGCAAAATCGTGGACAGTTTGAGATATATTTACTAAAAATAAATATAAATCACTATGTTTATCTAAAGTTATTTCTTTATCATTGTAAACAATAGCTCTAAAGGTATGATTATCATCCTTTTCAAGACCCATGACTGGAATAGAAACCTTTAACTCATCTAAAGTCTCGAGACAGGCATGAACTTGGATTAATCCACCATCCATAACAATTAAATCAGGTAATTCTTTATTTTCAAGTAAAAGACGCAAATAACGTCTATATACTACTTCCTTCATAGAAGCATAATCATTAGCACCTTCAACTGTCTTAATATGAAACTTACGATATTCCTTAGGACTCTTTACTCCATTTCGATATACTACCATAGCACTTACTGGGTACTCACCAAATAGATTAGAATTATCAAAAGCTTCTATATAGTTACAAGATTTAATATTTAATAGTTTAGCTAATTCATCAACTGTATCTCTTCTCTTTAAAACCTTGTTTTGATACAATTCTTTATTAAGTAAGAAATCCTTTTTAGCATTACTTTCAGCCATATCTATTAAATCTTTTTTTATACCTTTTAATGGTGTTTTGATTTTAACATTTAATTCATTTTCTAGCAATAAAATATTTTCATAATCATTGATTAATATTTCACTAGGCTTAAATTTATCATCTGAATAGAAATGTTCCACAAAATCATAGACAGCCTCATCTAGAGTTCCTATATATGAATAGATAGTATGGTAGTTTTCAGTTATAGCCCCATTTCTAACGTAAAGAATATGAATAGATATCTCATCTTCAGTCGCATACACTCCATATACATCCTTACTAGTTAAATCTGATGATGATATAATTTGCGTTTTAACTGTTTGATTAATATCTTTGATTAAATCTCTATAATATAATGCTTTCTCAAAATCTAAATTATTACTAGCCTCTTCCATTTTTTTAGTTAAATCATCTAATACTAAAGTAGTATTACCATTTAAAAAACTAGTAATTTCTTTCTTATAATTATCATAATCTATCTTATCCTTGTTAATACATGGACCTAAACATTGTCTCATTGAATAATATAAACATTCTTTTTTAGGTATGTTACGGCACTTTCTCAAAGGATAAATCTTATTTAAAAGTTCGCATGTTTTCCTCGCCGCATACCCTTCAGGATAAGGACCGAAATACTTACCATCCTTTTTATTACGCTTTAAAGTACGAGTTACAATAAGACGGGGATGAGTTTCATTTGTAAGCAATATATAAGGATAAGTCTTGTCATCGGTAAGCATTATATTATATTTAGGATTATGATTCTTAATTAAATTAATTTCAAGAACTAAGCATTCCTTTGGATTATTTACAGTTATCCATTCCACATCAGCTATTTCAGCTACAAGTGCACAAGTTTTGGCATTATGCTTACCTGTAAAATAACTTCTAACTCTATTTTTTAAAACCTTAGCTTTACCTACATAGATAATTTTATTATCCTTATTCCTATACATGTAACAACCAGGTTGTTCAGGTAATAATTTTAACTTTTCTTTTATAATTTCATTCATAATTTAAAAAATAAAGGCGATTAAAAAATCGCCATCTAATTTATTTGTTTTTCTTATCTGCAAGATCATTTGATTTGAAACTGCAGTGAACATTACCATGTAAATACTCTTCTAGAGCCATACCTACAGGTTTAACACAAAGGTGTTCTTCTTCGTCTTCAATTTTCTTTAATTCGATGTCGATAGTTTCATCATCTTCAGCCTTTGCAATTAAAGCTTTTCTTGCTTTTTCATCAATTTCGATTTCATGTGCTCTTTTAGCAGCTAGGTATGCAACTTGATATTTAGTGTGTTTCTTAGAATAATTTTCTCCGTTTTCTAAGACAAACTCATCTTTTTTATCAACTAGTGCATCGATTGATGGATAACGCATTCCATTTAAATTTTTATTTTCCATATTTATCTCTCCTTATTTATCGATATCAAGCAATTCTTCATATTTATGTATAGATCTCCAAGTTTTAGCATGTTCAGCTCTAATGATAGCCATAATTCTGTCGGCCGCATTATTAACCTCATCATTAACTACAATATAGTCATACTTACATGCAAGCTTAAATTCTCTATTAGCTTTAGCAATTCGCTCTTGAATTACTTCTTCGCTTTCAGTACCACGTCTCTTAAGTCTGTTATAAAGTGCTTCCTTAGAAGGTGGAACTAGGAATATAAATACTGCATCTTTGCATTTTTCTCTTACTTGCAAAGCACCCTCAACTTCAATTTCAAGAATAACTTCTTTACCATTGTCTAGTTGTTTGTTAACTTCGTCTATTGGTGTACCATAATAATTACCAACAAATTCTGCATGTTCAAGGAATTTTCCTTCTTCAATTCTCTTTTCAAATTCTTCTTTTGTTACAAAGAAGTAATCTTTACCATTTTCCTCTCCAGGTCTCATAGGGCGAGTAGTCATAGAAACAGAGTATACAAAATTTTGTTCTGGCATATTAAATAAAGCTTTTCTTACAGTACCTTTACCAACACCACTTGGACCAGATAGCACTACTAATAAACCTTTATCATTTAGTTTCATAAATCATAATACCTCAAATTTCCTTAATGTATTTTAGCATATCTTTATTTTAATTTAAAGGGGTATGAAAATTTGTAAGATTAAATTAATTATGTGGTATAATTATTTTAATCAAATGAGGTTTAAATATGTTAGACGGTATATTTTTTTATAAATTAGCAAATGAATTAAACAATTTATCTACAGGTAAAATAGATAAGATTCAAGAAGTAAGTGAATATGAATTTTTATTTACAATTAGAAAGATGAGAATAAATTATAAACTTTTAATCTCACTTTCACCTAATTATCCTCGAGTAAATATTACAAATGGTACTTATTCTTTTCCACGCGAGCCTAAAAGTTTTACTATGTTACTTAGAAAATATTTTGAAGGAGCTATAGTAGATTATATTCAAAGCCACGAAACTGATAGAATAATGGAAATAAGAACATCAAGATATAATGAACTAGGAGACTTTGAGCGTATATCCCTTATTATCGAAATAATGGGTAGATATTCTAACCTTATTATAGTTAAAGATAATACTATAATTGAAGCTTTAAGACATATTGGAATATCAGAGATGAGATCAGTCCTTCCAAATGGTGCTTATGAATATCCTGATACTTTAGGTAAAATTAATCCTTTTACTTTAAACGAAGATGAATTAAATGATATTTTATCTCATGTTACAACTCCTAAAGAATTAACAAATAAGATACTAGGATTATCATATAACGCGGCTTTAAGAATATTTGATGGAGACATTAAGACTAACTTTATTAAATTAATTAACGAAAATAATCCTAATATAACTAGCGATTTTAAAGAAGTTAATTATTATTTAACAGATGGTTCAAAGACATATGATAGTTACTCCGAGGCTTTAGATGAATTCTATTCTAAGGTATCCCTTAAAGATAGAATTAAGAGTAAAACATCAAATATTTCTTCTTTTATTGATAAACTAATAACTAAAAACAAAAAGAAAATAGTTAAACTTGACGAAGATATCGATAAAGCTAAGAGAGCTAATATTTATAAATTATATGGTGAATTATTAATAGTTAATGCTTATATAGATAAAAAACTAGATAAGATAAATGTATTAAATTATTATACAAATGAAGAGATAACCATTCCTCTTGATAATAAATTATATATTAAAGAAAATGCAAATAACTATTTTAAGAAATATAAAAAGAGTAAAAATACAATAATTTATGCAGAAAAAGAGAAAAAAATAGCACAAGAAGAAATTGAATATTTTACTTTACTTAAGACTCAAATAGAGACAGCTGAAACACTTGATGACGCATTAGAAATTCAAGATGAGCTTATTAAAGAAAAATATTTAAATATTCAAACTAAAACAAATAAAAAATCTAAACCTAAGATTTTAACTTATGAATATAATGGTTCATTAATTTATGTAGGTAAAAATAATATTCAAAATGAAATGGTAACCTTTGATTTAGCTAGAAAAGATTCACTTTGGTTTCATGTAAAAGACGCACCAGGAAGCCATGTTGTACTTCAAAAAAGTGATGATTATACAGAAGATGAAATAAGACTTTGTGCAAATATAGCTGCACTATTTTCTAACCTTAAAGATTCTTCTTCTGTTCCAGTAAACTATACAAAGGTAAGAAATATTAAAACTATCCCTGGAAAAAGAAAATGTTTTGTAAGTATTAAAGGTGAAAAAACTATTTATATCGATCCTGATAATCAAATTTTAAGCAATCTTACAATTAAAAAATAGACATTATAAATTTTCTATTGTATAATACTAACATCAAAAAAGAGGTGCCACATGGAAAATTCAAGCCTTATAAATGCACTTGCAATAAAATATTTAAACGTATACGAAATCGACATTGAATCTAGAACAGCTAAGATAATTAAACTTGAAGGTTATATAACTGAAGGTATCTTAGAAGATAAAGAAGCTTTCGATTATGAAACAATGCTTAAAAGATATGCATCAAGCAGAATTTATAAAGATGATTATCATGATTTTATTACTTATCTATCAATAGATCATATAAAAGAAAAATTAAGCGAAGTTAAGACTTTTGACTTTAGTTATAGAGTAGTAGATGATGATAATTCTGTTCACCACTATACTGCAACATATTCTGTATGTTCTGAAAAAGGTGAACCATTAAAAGTAGTTTGTGGTTTTAGAATTATTGATAAGGTTGTAAAAAACTTAGAAAGAAAATTTTTTGAGGGATTAACTAAAGCTTATAAAGCTCTAGCTAGCATTTATGCATCTATGTTTAGAGTTGATTTGACTAATAATTCTTATTATGTAATTACAGCTACTGACGATGTATCTTATTCAATTTCCAAACAAATTGGTAACTATTTACTTGATATGCCTAAAGTTATTGATGAAACATGTTCTACTCCTTTTAAGAAAATGCTTTTTGATTTTCTTGATGCAGACACTCTAGATCAAAGACTTAATGGAAAATCTAATATATCTATAGAATTTATTTCTAAAAATCATGGTTGGTGTAAAGGTATAATCATGAAGGAAGAGTCAATAGATAATAAAATTACATCATTTATCTTTGCAATTGAAATTATTGAATTAAATAAACAAAGAGAAAATGCTTTAGCTGAATCTGCACATACTGATATGTTAACTGGTATATATAACAGAGGATACGGTGAAGCTTGTGTTGAAGAAGCAATTAAAAAGTCTGACTTTGGTTTCTTTGCAATCTTAGACTGTGACCATTTCAAATCAATAAATGATAGATATGGACATCAAGTTGGTGATAAAGTAATTATCTCTATTGCAAGAGCCTTGGAAAATGTTGCAAAAGACAATGATATAGTCTTTAGACTTGGTGGAGATGAATTTGCTATATATTCTCCTAATATTAAAGATGAGGAAGCTGTTTCAAGATTATTTAATAAGATAATTGAACATATTAAGAAAATCAAAATTGATGGAATTAATAATGATTTTGTATTATCTTTAGGAGGAACATTCTACACAGGCATTTCTGATTCTTTCTCAAAACTTTATAAAAAAGCTGATGATGCAATGTATGAATCTAAAAAGTATGAAGGATTCAAAGCTACAATAAAATAAACTTTATTAAATTATGACATTAGAAATAATGTCATTTTTTATATGAATCATTTGAGCTATTCTTTACAAAACATTCCTTCGTTTTAGTGTTATTTTTTAGCCTCAATTTACATTAATTTGAATGAATATCAGAAGTATAAATGAAAATATATTCATTGGCATTAAAAAAAACCTTTATCGCTATAACAGTTAACTAAAACCACTATAGTAATAAAGGCTTTTATAATCATGTAATCATTTTGATCAATACATCAAATATTAAACACTTATTGATTAAAATTATTTACTATCTCTTCTAATTCATTATATGTTAAATCAAAAACCTTACAAACATTATTCAAAGATTTTAAGTCAAGTTCTTCTTTTCTAATAAATACTAATGCCTCTTCAATACTGTCATATAGTATATCAGCGCCGATATTAAGAACTACACCCTTTAATTCATGAAGTAATTCATGGATTTTTTTAATTTCTTTTTCTTTAATTAATACATTTAAATTATCATCGAAATTTTTAAAATCTTCTAAAAAACTTTTTGATACAATTATAAACAAATTAGAATTATTATCTAAATACTCTCTCCAAATACTTTCCTTAATATACATTATTCTATTACAATTGAATCCTTCTTAATAGTTATATGACTGTTGTAGAAAGCTTCCATACCTTTGATTAGATAATCTAAATCAAGACAACCTGCAGTTTCTACACATGAATGCATTGCAAGTTGAGCAAGTCCAATATCTACAGTTTTAATAGATACTTGACTTGTTGAAATAGCACCTAAAGTACCTCCGCCTCTTACATCTGATCTATTAGTAAAATCTTGATGAGCAACTTCTGCTTTATCTAAAATAAACTTGAATATAGCATCACTAGCACCGTCAGTTGCATAATGTTGATTAGCATTATGTTTAATAACAATCCCATTATTCATAAATACCTTATTTAAGGCATCAGTTTTACCTACATCATTAGGATGAACTGCATGAGCATTATCACAAGATACCATTAATGATTTAGATAAAGCAATCTTAATTTGTTCATCACTTAAACCTAGAGAATCTTTAATTCTATTAATTACATCAATTAAGAATGTAGATTCAGCACCTTGTTTAGTGTTACTTCCTACTTCTTCATTATCAAATGCCACACAAATATTTATAGATTTATTAGGTTTTGCATTGATGAATCCCTTAAAACATCCATAGTCTGATTCAAGGTCATCTATTTGAGGAGCCATAAAATATTCACTATCAGCTCCTATAACTGTACCTCTAAAGCGAGAATATAATGTTAAATCAGAAGATAATATGTCGCTTGTTTTAATATTATATTCTTTTTCAATTAAATCATTTAATGATTTATTAGCACCTAGTAATGGAAGTAAATCAATTTGCGGATTATAACTCTTTCCATCATTTACCGCTCTGTTAAAATGAATACATTCATTAGGAATAACAAGTAAATCTCTATCAAAATTAATTAATACTTCTTTAATAGAATTATTATCTTTTACAAATAATCTTCCGCTTATAGAAAGTGGTCTATCAAAGAAACTAGAATAAATAGGACCTCCATAAACTTCAGTATTAAGCATATGATATTTATCTTGAATAACAATATTATTATTAGGCTTAATCTTAAAAGTAGGTGAATCAGTGTGACTAGCTGAAATGTTAAATGATAAATCAGATAAGTCAGTTGGGATTTGGAAAGCTATAATACTAGAATTATTTCTAGTTACAAAATACTTTCCACCCTTTGCTAGTTTAAATTCTTGATATTCATTCAATCTTTGATAACCAGTATTAACTAATAAATTACTTAAAGAAGCTGTTGCTTCATAAGGATTAGTTGATGTCTTTAAAAATTTTATAAATTTAGAAACATTTTCCATAATTATCTCCATTCTATATTCATGATAAATGATAATTCATCATTTTCATTAAATATCTTATAATGCTTGCAAGTATCATCATACATTAAATAAGCATTACATCCATATTTTAATTCTTTTACATATTCAACTTCAAATGATTTGATTTGTTTTTTTAAGCTTATATCAAAAGTATTAAATACATATTCTACATATCTAGTATTATTGACATGAAGATTATGATCTAAATCATTAATTTTAATTTGAAAATCAACTCTATTATTTAATACCACATCTTCTTGAACTACTTTAGACATATTACTAATAAGGTTAGTACCATCTAAGTAAGGATATTCAATCACATTAGACCGAACTATTCTTCTAGTATTATAATCAATTAATATCCATTTAGTAGTACCTATAATCTTCTTATTACCATCTAAATCTTTGATGATATAGTTTCTATCCATATCAATTCGGCCTGGTTTAATAGGGAAAGTCTCTGTAACTGCATCTTCCCCATTTACAAGGTCTTCTAATATTTCCACCTTAGTTCTAACACATACCCAAGCTAAATTCTTCTCTTTTAAGGCTTCATATCCATTACCGAGAAGTTTTGCATGATGACCTGCAATCTCTTCAAATATTTGCAGAATACTTTGGGGTTTAATAATATCTAAATAAGAAAAATCAGAATTTCTTAAAGATATCTTCATTTCATAATTTAAATCCATATATACTTATCCCTTTACTAAACAATATGTTTCTTATAGCTAATCTTTACTTTTTCTATATCTAAATCATAGCTACTAGTTGCTTTAAAGAATTTTACTACACCTTTAAATTCGTCAGATTCATAAACACTTAAATCTATAACAAGATTATTATTATCATTAACATAAACAAATTTTTTATCATTCTTCTTATCAATAAATTCCATAATAATAGAACTGTTTTCAGAAGAAACATTAAGTTTTCCGATCTTAGAATCTTTTAATTTAAGTTCTAGTAATCCCTCACCGTTTTCTTTTTCAAAGTTTAAAGTAATAACTGTTTCCTTACCATTTAAATCAAGTAAGATATTAAAGGAAATCTCATCACTTGTGATAGTACAATATAAAGATTCAATAATAATATAGGCAAAGTTTGAATTATTACTATCAAGTTTTGCATAAGAAGTACCGACTATATTACCTAAAGATAATTCATTATTAATTTCATCTTCTCCAATTACAACACAAGGTTCTTGATTATGAAAATTATCAATTAGGAATTTGCTAGCTATAGTACTATCATCTCTTTTAATAACACCTGAATATGTTTCAACATTTGATGAATCAATGCTAATACTTGATAAATCAACCTTTTTGATTTTTGCTTTTTCTTCATCACTTAGATAATTATAACCATTAATAAGATAATTAAAGATTAAATTTGAATTATTAGTGTTAACAACTTTATTACTAATTAGTGTATTCATCTTAGACTTAGTAGTAGATAAATTAGATTCTATACTATTTTTATTATTTTCACTTATTGCATCAGTCAAATTTGCAGATAGTCCTATCTCTTCTTTAGTAAATGTATAACTAATATTATTACTTTCCTTTAATGTGGAATATACAACATTAAACAAACCATTATCATCAACCTTATTTAAAATTAAATTAATAAAATCATCGCTATTAATACTTATGTCAATATAAGTACTTTCAATTTTAGTCTGTACTCTAAGATCAATCTTTTCAAATAATGAATTGATATATTGTTCATTAATATTAGGTAGTATAAATGTCTTTACAATAAAATTACTAACACCAAATTTACCTAATGATAAATTGGAAATATGCATTTTGATTGTATCAGTATCACTTGAATAAACTAAAGTAGTATCCATTACAAGACATGTCTTAAAGAATAACCATTCTATTGGCATATAAAGTGAATATGTATTATCATCATTATAATACATATAAATATTATCAACATTACTATTTAACTTTTTTGATAATCCATGTAACAAGTAATTCATCTCAGTCTCATCTAAACTTATAGTATAAGAATTAGTACTACTAAGATCAGTTAAAGAATCATATATTATATCATCACCGATAACATTTAAAGATTTATTTTCAGATTTGATTTTTTCAACAGTCTCATTTCCATTAAAGTTTTCAGTTGAAACAACATTAACTCCAAGATAGATTAAGAGGGCAATTGAGGCTATTAAACATATAAAGAATAATCCTATAATAAATCTAATTAATTTAAATATAGGTCCTCTTTTCTTTTTTTCTTCTTTGTCTTTATTTTTTCCAAACATAATATCACCTTCTAAAGCAAAATAATTATATCATAAAGTGATATAGAAATTAATAACTCGCCTTATATATAATAAAACGAGTCATTTAATTATTCATTTTTGTTAAACCATTTTTCAATTGTTGATTCAAAGTCTAAAGGCTTACCATAATAATATCCTTGAATTTCATCAACTTTAAGTTTTTTAAGGTATTGAACTTGTTCAAATGTTTCAACACCTTCAACACAAGCTTTAATTTTAAGTTCCTTACATAAATTCAAAGTGGAATCAAGTATAGTTCTACTCTTTTGGGAGAAATTAAACATAAAGGAACCGTCAATTTTAATTTCATCAAAATCAATTTCTCTAAGAGTTCCTAAAGATGAATAAGCTGAACCAAAATCATCCATAAGTACATCATAACCATTCTCTTTAAATCTTGATACTTCTTTTTTAATAAATTCAAGATTAGATAAAATAGTTGTTTCAGTTATTTCTATTTGAAATAATCTGTGTGGTAATTCGTACATATCGAGAATATTATTAATTTCACTACAAATATCTAAGACATTGAAATCAATTCTTGATATATTAAATGAAACTGGATAAGGTTTAAGTCCCTTCTTAAGCATATTATGCATATGTTTAGCAGTTTGTTTTAATATTTCAAAATCAACCTTATATGTAACATTATATTCATCAAGTACTGGTATAAAGTCACCTGGAGATATCATACCCTTTTCTTTACTATTCCATCTTGCAAGAGCCTCAAAACCTACAAGTTTATTGTTATGAGGGTTAACTTTAGGTTGATAGAATGCAACAATTTCACCATTCTTTATCGCATTATCAATATTTTCCAAAACATACTGTCTAATCTCATAGTTTTTACCAATTTTTCTAGTATATTTAACATAATGAGATTCATATTCAGATTTATCACTATCACAAGCTAAACGTGCTTCATCACAATAAGTTTCAATTAAGGCTGTACCATCAATTGTACATACACCAGCCCTTAGTGTAACAAATCTATCACTATGTTCTTGATCAAAATCTTTAAATACTTGTTTAATCTTTTCATCTATCTTATAGTTTGGAGTAATACAGAAGAATCTATCTTCCGAAAAACGAGAACATCTCTTACTTCCAAATACTTTAGCAAGTACATCTCCCAAATCTTTAAGTAATCTTGAACCTTCATCAAAACCATATCTCTTATTATAACGTTTAAATGAATTAATATTAAAACAAATAATAACCGGTTCATTACTTAGATTATAAACATCATTTGTTTGATCATTATAGATTCTATAGAATTCTTCCATTGTATATAAATTAGTTAATGAATCATGCCATCCCTTGTGTGCCTTACTTACCTTTTTAGTTTCAGGCTCATAGTCTTTCTTTGATTCTTTCAATTTATACATTGAATTTTCAGCCACATGTAATAATTTATCAATACTTGGATTTTCAAAATCAGATGCAAAAGCTATTCCATAAGAGAAATCAACCTTATCAATCAATTCCCCTTTATAATAAGAACAAATATTTTTAATTTCATCCATTACATCTAAAAGAGTCTCTTTATCAGTATATAACAAGCCAATAAATTCATCTCCACCTGTTTTATAAAGTGTACCAATTTGCGAGAAATATCTATTAACTATTTCTGCATAAGTTTTAATTAATTCATCTCCTGCATCATGACCTATTGTATCATTTGTTTGTTTTAGATTATCAATATCTGAAACATAGACAACAAAATCATGTGAGATTTGAGTTTTCTTTAAACTTTGAAGGGCATGATTATAAGCTCTTCTATTTAATATCCCTGTTAGAGGATCGTGAGTTACAAGACGCTCTAGATTATGTCTTACCTTAGTCCTTGTTATACACCAATATAAGGCTATCATAATTACAACTACTAAAATGATAACAATTACAATAACCATACCAATATGATTCTTTATAAAATCACCAAAACTAAAAGGAACAGTTTGATTTTTTTCAATATAACTAACCATATAGTTTTGAATATTTTCACTACCAATAATATTTAAACCTCTATTAATAATAGTGAGCACACTATTTGATTCATTAGATATAGCATATTTATAGTTAACTATATAATTAGTATCTTTGACATAGTAATTATCTTTTTCACTAAGCCAAGAACTTTGTCTATAGTTTGAAATTATAGTAAAATCAGCTTTACCATTCTTAACATTCTTTAAACAATCTGCTAAATCAGCACAAATTAATACATTACACTTTGGTAAATATTCATTCACAAAATTCTTTTGAAGAGGCGAATCTTCTAGGATTGCAATAGTATATCCTGAAGTAATATCATCATCAAAGACATTATCAAACTTTTCATTAGAATATATAATTTTAATTTTAGAAGCTATAACACTTTGAGTAACTAAAACATTTTCATTTTCAGCCTTATATATAGAACCATAAGAAGGCATAATTAAATCTAAAGTTCCATTTCTAAGGTCATTAATCATTTTTGAATATTCACTATATTTATGATATTTAAATTCCACTTCAATATTAAACTTTTCAAATATGGATTTAAGTACTTCAACAAATACACCTTCAGCACTATCATTTACATCAGTTACAAAAGGAAAATAATCATAATATCCAATATCAAGAACTTTGTTTTGAAGTATCCAAGTCTTTTCCAAACTAGAAAGCATTCTTCTTGTTGGTGTATCATTAAAATATTTACTTGCTAAATCAGTTAAATAAGCTTGATTATCAAGTAAGATACTTGTTTGACCTGAATTAATTAATTCTAGTAAATCTTTTCTATTTGAAGATACAGCAAGATATATTTCGCTAGCACCAAATTCACATACTGGGTATAGGCCAGAAGACATTGTTAAATATATATCACAATAAGCAATAAGATCTGCATTTGTGTCTTCTAAAATTTGTTCAAAGTTATTATTAAGTTGAGTATCAAATTCTACTATATTTAAATTAAGATCATTTTCTGTATTCCAACTATCTAGTTCACTTGCAAGTATTGATGACTTTTCAACAGCTATCGTTTTACCTTCAATATTAGAATAATCTATATAATCATTTTGATGTTCTTCAGTTGTATATAGATAATAAGTCTCAGTACCCATAGGAAGTTGAGGGAATAATATACCACTTTTAGCTCTCTCATCAGTTTTAGAGATACCAAGCATTAAATCAACTTCACCATTTTTTAGTTTTTCTATTCCTTCTGCTCTATTACACTTATCATATGTATAATTTATATTTTCATATTGACCTATAGTTTGAAGAAAGTCATAACCATAGCCTAAACGACGGGTGATATTTCCTTTATCGTCTTTTATTTCTTCAAAGAAATTTGATTCAGTAAAGTAAGCAACCTTAGCGTCAGTCACAACTCCTGTCTCTCTAACTTGAGGGGCAGCTTCAATAGAAAAACCGCTACAAATAATAAAAGTGGTTATTAAGATTATGAAATATGAAATTTTGATAAATATTTTCTTATTTAATTTCATAAGCCACCTCTCTACATAATAATTAATATTATATCACAATTATATTTAATTTGTGAATTAAAAATAAAAACTGCACAATATTTTATGCAGTCTTTAACAAAATTAATATTTTTTACTATTAGCACGCATTGCATTTAATATGGCAATAAAGGCTACACCAACATCACCAAATACTGCAAACCACATATTAGTTATGCCACAA
The DNA here is from genome assembly GCA_963605425.1 of uncultured Eubacteriales bacterium. GTDB lineage: Bacteria > Bacillota_I > Bacilli_A > Acholeplasmatales > Anaeroplasmataceae > JAEELC01. The sequence continues at coordinate 26,617 of CAVCUQ010000004.1, read as the reverse complement.
GCTGATAGAATTAAGATTATGACTTTAACAAGTAGTGCAAATATAATATTTTCATAAACTATTCTCATAGTCTTTTTAGCTATCTTCTTACAAGTAATAATACTAGATAAATCATCTTTCATTAAAACTATATCACTAGCTTCGATAGCAGCGTCACTTCCAACTCCGCCCATTGCAAGTCCAATATCAGACTTCATGATTACAGGAGCGTCATTAATACCATCTCCGACAAAGACAAGCATTTCATCTTTATTCTTATTACTTAAAAGTTTATCTACCTCTTCTACTTTATTTTGAGGAAGAAGTGAACATTTATAATCTGATAATCCTAATTTTTCCGAAACTTCACTAGCTATTTCTTTGTTATCACCTGTGAGCATTACTGTTTTAGCATTAATACTATTTAAATAAGAAATAGTGTCTTTAGCTTCTTCTTTAATTTCATCTTTAATTAAAATATAACCTAAATAAGTATCATTATGAGCTACATATACTACTGTACCATATTTTTGAGGCCTTGCAAATTCAATATGATATAATTCCATAAGTTTGTGATTTCCGCATATTATTACATCATCATTCTTTTTAGCCACAACACCTTTACCTTGGATGTCGGTTATTTCATAGCTTCTGTCTATATCTTTGGCATAAGCTGAAACAATTGATTTTGCAATAGGGTGGTTAGAATTAGCCTCAGCTGTAGCGGCTAGTCTTAAAATTTCATCCTTTAAATTAATAGGTTCTACTTCTTCAACATTAAAGTTACCCTTAGTTAGAGTACCTGTCTTATCAAAGACAAAGATATTAGCTTTATTAAATCTTTCAAGATGAATAGAACCCTTAATTAAAATACCATTCTTACTAGCTCCTCCAAGTCCTGAGAAGAAAGATAATGGAACTGATATAACTAGTGCACATGGGCAAGATACAACAAGGAAACTTAAAGCTCTATAAATCCAGTCTGAGAAAGTATTCCAGTTCCCCATAAAACCATTAATAAGTGGTGGAATAAAAGCTAAAACTAGAGCTAATGTTACAACTATTGGTGTATAGTATTTAGCAAATACAGTAATAAAAGCTTCAGATTTTGATTTTTCATTAGATGCATTTTCGACTAAATCTAAAATCTTACTTACAGTAGAATCTCCAAATTCTTTTTGAGTTTCTATTTCTATTATACTAGATAAATTAACTGTACCTGAAATTACATTATCTCCAATTGTAACATTTTGCGGCATAGATTCACCAGTTAATGCCTTCGTATCTAAAGTTGTAGAACCTTTTACAATAACACCATCAAGTGGAATTTTTTCGCCTGGCTTTACAACAATAATTGTACCAATAGTAACATTTGCAGGATCGATTTTTGTTAAAACTCCATCTTGATAGATATTTGCATAATCTGGTCTTATATCCATAAGTTCCTTAATAGACTTTCTTGACTTTCCGGCCGCAAATGCTTGAAACCACTCACCAACTTGATAGAAAAGTAAAACAGCACAAGCTTCGTCGAATCCTTCTGGTTTACCATCTTTAAATCCTGTATAAAGTCCAAGACCAAAAGCACCAAGAGTAGCTACTGCCATTAAGAAGTTTTCATCAAAAACTTGTCCATGACTTATATTTATAGCACTTTTTCTTAATACATCATGTCCTATATAAATATAGATTGCAAAATATAATGCAAAAGGAATAAAGAAGCCATATCTATTGTTTGCAATACTTGCAAGTCCATTAGGAAATCTATCACTAAAGCCCTTTTCAAGTATTAAATTAGTAATTAATACAATAAAAAACATACATAAAGCAATAATTATTCTTTTAAGTTTTTTCTTTAATTTCTTACTCATAAATCCTCCTATAGTTGAATAATCATTCAACTATTATCTTTAAATTAAATAGCACTAATTTAGTGCTATTTATATAATTAATCTAAAATTTCAAAATCAGGTTCAACCTTTTTAGCTGCCTTAAGGCATTTCTTTAAAACCTTATCAACATCATCAGCTTCTAAAGTCATCTTTAGAGTCATGAAATTAATTTGACAATCAGTAACCCCTTCAACAGTTTTGATAGCCTCCTGGCATTTAAGTGCACATTGAGCACAATCTACATCAATATTAAATACTTTTTTCATTTTTCTATTTCCTTTCATTTATATGTTCTAAACCAAATTTAAAGATTGTACTAATATGTTCATCATCAAATGAATAATAAACTTCTTTCCCATCTTTTCTTGATTTAACAAGTTTAGCATCCCTTAATATTCTTAGCTGATGTGATACAGCAGATTTATTCATATCTACACACTCACATATTTCCGAAACATTAAGTTCAGCTTCTTCTAAAGTATAGAGGATCTTTGATCTAGTAGGATCTCCTAAAACTTTAAATAAGTTAGATACATCATCTATTTCCTCTTTTGAAGGCATACTCTCTTTAATTTTTAATAAATCCATTAGATCACATCCTTATTACATCTTTATAATATCATTAGTTGAATAGTTAGTCAACTATTAAATTATAAATTTTTAAAATTAGCTATAAAACTATTTTATAAGTTTCATAGCCTTTAAGTATTATAATTTTATTTTATAGTCATCTTGATCTTCTAGATACTTACTATTTTCTGTAAGTTTCAAGGTTGGATACTCATCATAAGTACGCTTAAGATATCCGTCTGAAAGCATATTAGATATTATTTCTTTAACCATATTAACAGATTTATAAGATTTGTTATATGTTTTTAATTTATATAACAATCTTGTTTTAATATCTTTATCTTTACTACCAGTAACTATCTTTGAAATCATATTAGTTCCATAAGATTCATTAGTTAACTTAATAGTATTTATAATAAGTTTAGCATCATCAATAACATCTACTTCTTTTGTTTCTTTAAGACAATTAGAACAATTATTACATCTTGATTTAAAAAGTTCACCAAAGGAAGAAACTAGATATTCATGAAGACACTTTTTAGTTCTTGCATAACCTATAACTTCTTCAAGTTTTTCTTTTTTTACTTTTTTTAATATTTTAATCTCATCTCTTGGTAAATTAGAATCATCTAAAGCATCAATAAAATATTCATTTTCTTTTATATCATTCATAGAATAAAGTAATATGCATTCGCTTTTTTTTCCATCTCTTCCTGCACGTCCCTGTTGTTGAGATAAATCTTCAATAGACATTGGAAAGCCAACATTTACAACAAGTCTTATATTTGGCTTATCAATTCCAGTTCCAAAAGCACTAGTTGAAAACATTATATTACATTTATCCTTCATAAAAGCAAGTTCACTAGCCTTCTTTTCTTCAGGCTCTAAAGCACCATGATATAAAGCTATATTATAATTTAAATTTTTAAATATCTTATAATATTCTTCTGCTTTCCTTCTTGTTAGAGTATAGATAATCATACATTCATTTTTATGCTTCTCAATGATTTTCTTTAAATCACCTATCTTATCAAAAGATTCCCTTGTTTCATAATATAAGTTCTTTCTATCAAAACCAAACTTAAATACCTTAAAATTAATACGTGAACTTTCTCTAATATCTTCTATTACCTTACTTGAGGCTGTAGCTGTAAAAGCTGAAATAACAGGAAGAGGCTTAAACAAATCAAATATTTTATATATCTTTGAATATTCAGCCCTAAAATCATGTCCATAAATCGATATTGAATGAGCCTCATCTAAGACGATTTGACCTATTTTAGTATTCTTAATTACGGAAACAAATTCTAAATTATTAAATCTTTCGGGTGAAACATATAAAAATTTAAGCCTATTATCATTAATTTCATCAAGTACATTTTGTATTTCTGAATACGACATGCTCGAGTTAATGTATCTTGCATTAATTCGCTTTTCTCTAAGACTTCTAACTTGGTCTGACATTAAACTGATTAAAGGGGAAATTACAATTGTAAGACCATCTAAAACAAGACCTGGAACTTGGAAACACAAACTCTTTCCACCGCCAGTAGGTAAAATGCATAATACATTTTCTTTTCTCAAGATAGAATCAATAATTTCTTCTTGTCCATCTCTAAACTTAGAAAATCCAAAATAATTTTTTAACACTTCATATTTAGTCATAAAAAAACATCTCCTATATATAAATAACAGGAAATGTTTAATTTTACTTAATTAATTAAATCTTCATTAACATCAGTAAGTCCAACTTCTTCAAATTCTTCAATTAATTGATCAGCTACTTGAAGATAATATTCTTTTTGAGGAGTTGATTTTTTACAAATAAAATTATAACTTTCTTCATTAACCTTAGATTTAATATAATCAAAATATTCACTTTGACTTACAGGTGTAAATACTTCTTTTAAATATTCTGAGTAGTCATCATTGTCAGAAAATGCAAAACTACAATTTTGGCAAATATTACGTTTACCATGTACAGAATAGAATGTTTTTTCGCTTTCACTGACTTCTTGATCAAGTCCAAGTTCTTTAACCATGTTTAAAATTTCTTCAGGAACTAAGTCAGCAGAGATACCTTTAAATAATTCTCTTAATTTATTTCTAGTTTCAATAGGATCTAATTCTAGAATATTACTTTTTTTACATACAGGGCATATTTTGTTCATAGTAACTCCTTTTTATAAAAAGAGGACTTGGTTAGTCCAAATCCTCATTATTTTGTTTTTCTTCTACTTCTTCGTCAGTAGCGTCACTTACAGTAAGACGAACTTTTTCAATTCTTCTTTCTTGAACTTTTACAATTTCAAATTCAAGTTTTTTAGCATAATCCTTATATTCTCCGTCTTCTCCAGGTTGAGTATAACAAGCAATATAAGTCATTTTGTCACCTGTTTTAGGTAACTCTTCTTGAGATTCAAAAATCCAACTAGAAACTTTAGATTCATCAGGTTCGTCCCCAATATCTAAGGTATCAAATAATTCATCGACTTCACAATCTCCATCAATGATATATTGATTATCATTAATTTTATGAATCATTGAATATTTAACAGAACCTTCATCATGTTCGTCATATATTTCACCAACAAGTTCTTCTAGAGCGTCTTCCATAGTTACAATACCAAGAGTATCGTTATATTCACCTGATACAATAGCTATATGAGTCTTAGAAACTTGAAGTTCATTGATAAGCCTATCAACTGTCATAGTCTTATTTACAAACTTAGGCTTACGCATTGAATTTTCAATAGAGGCGTGCTCAGGATCAGTAAGTAATTTTTCATAGAAATCTCTTTCATATAAAATACCTACAATATGGTCCTTATCCTCTTTATAAACAGGAATACGTGAGAAATGATTTTCAAGGAATAATTCCTTAGCTTCTTCAGCTGTTGAGTCAACTGAGATAGCTACCATATCAACACGAGGAACCATAATATCTTCTACGGTTTGATCGTTTAAATCAAAGACATTTTTTATCATTTCACGTTCATCAGATTCTATTTGACCCTCTTCTTCCATAGTATCAAGAATAGAACCCAATTCATCCTCATCAACGTTATGTTCAGCACTGCTCTTACCTGTTACAAGTTTTTGAAGACCCATAAAAGGAATAACAATAATAAACATAACATAGCTTAATGCCCAAACGATAGGACAAACAACTAAAACAATTTTCTCATTAAATTTCTTACCAATAGTTTTAGGCAAGATTTCACCAAAGATAAGTAAAACTACTGTGATAATGATAGTAGCTAAAATAGATATTGCATTATCATCTAAAGTAGTAAATATACTTGCAAAGAAAGTTACAGCTAGAACAGACATTAAAGTATTAACAATATTGTTACCAACAACAAGAGTTGTTAAGGTTTTATCATAATGTTCAATACAATAAAGTGCTTTTTTACTTCCAGCCACTCTATCTTCAACAAGAGTTTTAATCTTAGCCTCAGATACAGCTGAAATAGCTGTTTCTGACATTGAGAAAAACGCAGATAAAATAGTACAAATAATTAAAATTGATAATATGCCGACATTAACACTCGAGAGTACGGTTAAGGTCAGGCTAATCGAACCATGATCCAAAATATAGTCATAAACTGAATCAATATCGCTTTTCAAACAAGTCATATACGATATCTAATCAGTTATAGAAATTCAACTCCTCTAAAAACTTTTTGATTTGACTTTTAATAAAATATTAAGCTCTTGAAACATATTTTCCATCAATTGTAGAAACAATGATAGATTCTTCTTGGTTAATAAACATAGGAACTTTTACTAAGAATCCGCTTTCAAGATAAGCATCCTTCATAGCGTTAGTCTTAGTGTCACCCTTAACTGCTGGGTCACATTGAGAAACCTTGCAAGTAACCTTATCAGGTAGGTCTACAGTTAAAATTTCTTCACCATAGAATTCTACTGACACTTCCATACCTTCTTGAAGGAAGTTCTTTTCCCATTCAAGACGAGCTGCAGGAATTTCGATTTGTTCATAAGTTTCATTATCCATGAATGCATATGCATCACCTGTAGAATAAATGTATTGCATAGGCTTACGATCGATAAAGCATAATTTAAACTTAGAATCTGAGCCCTTTAAAGCTGTTTCCATGATAGAACCAGTTCTAACATTTTTCATTTTAACTCTAACATATGCTACTTTATTTTGTAAAACATGTTGGAATTCCATGATTTTCATTAAGTTGCCATCGTATTCGATTACAACGCCATTCTTTAAATCATTAACATTAATCATATAATTTCCTCCGTATGTTAATTTTTGACTTTAACATTATATCACTTACAAAATCTTTTGTAAATATTTCACAGCTTCTATATAACTTTCTTCTTTTAAATTAGTGATAGTTTTATCACATACATCTTTAATGTAATCAATCTTTCTAAAATCTTCTCTATTAAATACATCAGATAAGTGAACCTCAACCTTAGGGCATGTTGCTATCTCAAGGGCATCGCGGATAGCTACAGATGTATGAGTATAAGCACCTGGATTAATAATAATTGCATCAAAATCTAACTTTTGAATTCTATCAATTATAGCTCCTTCATAGTTAGATTGAAAAAAATCAAAATCGATAGTTTTATCAAAATCTTTAATCATTTGATTAATTTCATCAAGAGTTTTAACACCGTAATGTTCTTTCTTTCTTTTACCTAACATATTTAAATTAGGACCATTAATTACTAAAATTTTTTTCATATTTCATAGCCTCCTTAAGTATCTCTTTAACTGTATTAGATACTATTTGACTCTTAATAGTTACATCCTTAAAATAATCATATTTGTCTTTTCTTTTTTCATAAAGTGAATAAATATCAACTTTATTAGATACAGGCCTTATTGTAGAATCACGCTTTAATCTAAAATCTATTTCGTTTAAAGGACATTCTAAATAGACAACAAGTCCTTTCATGAAACTTTTATTTATTTTTCTCTCAACAATACCGCCACCACAAGATATAACCTTATTATCAAGTTTAGATACTTCTTCTAATGTTTCTGTTTCCCTTTGTCTAAAATAATCCTCAGATATATTAAACATCTCAGGAATACTCATATTATATTTATTAACTATTTCTTTATCTAAATCAATAAAGCAATATTTACTTATTTTTGAAACTTCTTTACCACAGGTTGTTTTACCACTAGCAGGAAGTCCTATTAAATATATATTCATTATTATACCTCAAGGAACTTAACTAAATCTTTATAAATAAGTTCAATAGTTTCATCTATATTCTTTAAATTAACTAAATAAAAATGAGTATCCATTTGATTCTTAAACCATGTCATTTGTCTCTTAGCTAAATGTCTAGAATTTTGTTTAATATTATCTATAGCAGACTCTAAAGTAATTTCTCCCTCAAAATAAGGAATAAGTTCTTTATAACCTATTGCATTAGGACAAATACCATCTTGATATAAGTTTTTTGCTTCCACTATAAGACCATCTTTAACCATTTTATCTACTCTTTTATTAATTCTATCATATAATACATCTCTGTCTTCAACATTTAAATATACTATATATGAATCATAATAAGGCTTTTTACGTCCATCAAATTCTTCTATAGATTTATTCGTAGATTCTAGTATTTCAAGTGCTCTAAGTACTCTTTTTCTATTATTAGGATGGATTCTTTCTTTAACTTTAGGATCTTTATTAATAAGCATATCATATAATTCTTCATTTGATAAATGTTTAAACTTATCTTCAAAGCTTACATCTCTTTTACTTGCTTCAAAAGAATAATCAAACAAAACTGATTGAACATAAAGTCCTGTACCACCAGACATAATTATAGGATTGTTTTTATCAATAATGGATCTAGCCTTTTCTTGAAATTCAGAAACAGAATATTGTTCAGTTGGTTCAAGTTCATCAATTAAATAATGTTTAACTCCGTCCATTTCTTCTTTTGTTGGTTTAGCAGAACCAATATCAAGTCTTTTATATACAGCTACACTATCACTTGAAATAATATCTAGATTAAGTTTTTTAGCAAGTTCGATAGATATTTTTGTCTTACCTATGGCCGTAGGACCAACAATTGCAATAACTTTTTTCATTTTACATTATCCTTCCAAACATTTTTTCTAAATCCGTTTTACTATACCTAATTATTGTAGGTCTTCCATGTGGACAAGTAAATGGATTATTACAATCTCTAAGACGTGATATTAAAACATTAGCTTCTTGAGCAGTAATCTTATGATTAGCTTTAATACTAGCCTTACAAGCTATTTGTTTAGAAATATTATCTCTATAAGACATTACGTTTAAATTAAAATTATTTTTAAAATCAGAAATTAATGTGTGTAAAAAGCTAGATACATCATCTATTTTAACCCAGGTAGGTATTTGTGTAACTTTATAAATATTGTCGCTTGACTTTATAAGAGTAAATCCTAAATCATCAAAATCTTCTAAAAGTCCATCAATCTTTAAAACCTCACCTTGAGTAAGTTCGACATCTATAGGTACTATTAAGCTTTGTCTTTCAAAGGCAGGGTTAGATAAAATATTATAATAATATTCATAATTGATTCTTTCAGCTGCTGCATGTTGGTCAGCTATATACATTCCGTCAAATCCTTCATAAATAAGATATGTACCATGTATTTGACCTATGTAATTAAGACTTGGTATTCTTTTTTCACTTCTTCTCATAGAAAGAGGAATAGTTTCTAAATTAGAATCAACAACCTTAACATTTTCTTCACTTGCTTTATTTAAATCTTTTAAAGAAAAACTAGTATCTTCATTTACTTCAAACTTAAAAGGTTTAATTTCTTCTTGTACTTCATCTTTAAAATCCTCATTAATTAAAGTTTCATTCGTTTTATTCTCTATATTAGATACTATATCTTCGCCCTTAACCTTATAACCAGCTTCTATTTTATCATAATCTAAAGCTTCATTTGTCTCATCAAGTAATGTAGGCTTTTTATATCCTGCTTCGCTAGGAATAGCGTCAGGTATTAAATTAAGGGCAATCAGTACTTTTCTAAGTTCTTCAGTGATTTTAGAGGCTATAAAGTTTTCTTGAGCTATTTTAATTTGCATTTTAGAAGGGTGTACATTTACATCAATTAAAAGTGGATCAATATCTATTTTAATTAAAGAAATAGGATATCTTCCTTCAGGTATTAATGTTTTATAAGCAGCTATAACCGCATCATTTATTACATTACTCTTAACAAATCTATTATTTACTATAGTTGTAATTTCAAGTTTGTTAGAACGAGATATCATATTTTTAGCTGACAAAATGAATACACTATATCCCTCATCACGAAAAGATGTAGTTACAAGATTTCTTGCGACCTCAACTCCGTATAGAGAACCAAATACTTCAGTTAAATTACCATTTCCACTAGATTGATATATAACCTTAGAATCATTTGTTAATTTAAAAGAAATGCTAGGATTTGCAATAATAAATTTACTAATTAAAAATGATACACTTGCTAGTTCACTTTTAAGACTCTTTAAATATTTAAGTCTTGCAGGAACATTAAAGAATAAATTAGCTACACAAATTCTAGTCCCTTGATTCATTGCACAAGGTTCTTCTTTAGTTTTAGTGCCAGCAATATATTCAATATAAGTAGAGTCAATAGAGTCTGATGTATATAAACTAAATTTAGATACAGATGCAATAGACGGAATAGCTTCTCCTCTAAAACCTAGAGTTGCAATTCTAAATAGATCATATTGATTTTTAATTTTACTAGTAGCGTGTCTTTCAAAGCACATAAGTGCGTCTTCTTTAGACATACCAGATCCATTATCAATAACTTCTATCAGTTTAGTACCAGATTCAATTAAATTAACAGTAATTGATGTAGAGCCTGCATCTATTGAGTTTTCTACTAATTCTTTTACAACTGAAGAAGGTCTTTCTACAACTTCTCCCGCAGCTATCATATTTGCAAGATGATTATCAAGTTTTATAATTTTACTCATTTAAATCACTCACCTCTATTTTTTAATTCATATAAATAGTTAAGTGCGTCTTTAGCTGACATTGAATCTAAATCTAGTTCATTTATCTCATGCATCATCTTAACTGCTTTTTCTTCTTCCTTATGTTCTTTAGTTTCTTCATATTCTTCAAAATTAAATAAATTTAAATTGGATTTACCTCTTGAAGAATTATTTTCAAGTTCAAGTAAAATGTTATCTGCTCTTTTTAATAGTGATCTAGGAAGACCAGCAAGACTAGCTACGTTAACACCATATGATTTATCACTAGGACCATCTAAAACTTTATGAAGAAATACTATTTTACCTTGTGCTTCACGGGCTTCTACGTGTACATTCTTTAAATGTTTTAATGTATCCGTTAAATCACAAAGTTCATGGTAGTGAGTAGAAAATAACATAGCACAACCAATCTTTTGATGTACATATTCAATAATTGCTTGAGCAATTGCCATACCATCATATGTAGCTGTACCGCGACCAAGTTCATCAAATAAAATTAAACTATCTTTAGTTGCATGTGATATTGCATAGTTAGCCTCAAGCATTTCAACCATGAATGTAGATTCTCCACCTAATAGATTATCACTTGCACCTATACGAGTAAATATTTGGTCAAAAACCATAATATCACATACCTTAGCTGGTACAAAAGAACCCATTTGAGCCATAATAGCTATTAAGGCTAGCTGTCTCATATAAGTAGATTTACCAGACATATTAGGACCTGTTATTAAAACTTCATTATAACTATTTAATTCAATATCATTAGATACATATTTTTCTTTTAAAGTTGTTTCAACGACAGGATGTCTTCCTTCAATGATATGAACTGTTCTATTAGTATTAAAGGTAGGACGCACATAGTTTTGACTTGATGCTAGTTTAGCTAAGGATAACAAGCAATCGACAGTTGAAACAATATTAGCTAGAGTTTGAAGAGATTTAGCATTATCCTGGCATAAATCCCTAAGTTCTTTAAATAATTCATACTCAAGATTTACAATCTTTTCATTAGCTCCTAATATAGTTTGTTCAAATTCTTTTAATTCTGCAGTAATATAACGTTCTGCATTTGCAAGTGTTTGTTTACGTACAAAACGAGAATCTTGATTAAATTGTTCTAAGATATCTAATTGACCTTTTGAAACTTCTACATAATAACCAAATACTCTATTATAGCCAATATGCATAGTTTTAATGCCAGTTTCGTTTTTTAAATCTTCTTCATACTTAGCTAAATAGGAATTAGAATTTAAAGATAATTCTTTTAAATCATCTAATTCTTTATTATATCCTTCTTTGATCATACCGCCATCTTTAATAGTAAAAGGTGCCTCTTCAACTAAAGCTTTTTCAAGTATTTCATATAAAGAAGTATGTGGATCAATTAAATTAGATAAATTATTTGCTGATGTTAAATCAAGTTTAAGCAAGTTTTCTTTTAATAAAGGTATATTAGATAAAGATTTCCTAAGTTGTACTAAATCTTTGGCATTTGCATTTCCACAAGAAATTCTACCTATGATTCTTTCAAAATCATAAATAGTACTTAAATTATCTTTAATATCTTCTCTGACTAAATAGTTATTTGCTAGAGCCTCGACAAAATCAAGTCTCGAATTAATTTCATCTAAATCCTTTAATGGTCTATCAATCCATTTACGCATCATACGAGAACCAGCAGCTGTTTCGCATTTATCAAGTAAATCAAGTAATGATCCTTGTTTTTCATGAAGTCTTAAGTTACTAGTAAGTTCTAGATTACGCTTTGTAAAGGAGTCAAGACGAAGATAATTATCTTTTGAATAGAATTTAACTATTTGAAGATGTTTAATATATTGTTTTTGAGTTTCATTTAAATAATTAACAAGTAAAGCAACTGATGAGATATATTTATCTTCTAAACCGTAAACTACATATTTATCACTATCGGCTAATTTATTATTTTCAGACACTGAAATCAATATTTGATAATTATTTGTCAAATTATTAAGTAAGTTAGCATTAAAATTCTTACCTATTACTATTTCTTTACTAGATAAATTCATTATTTCATTTAAAGCTTGATTTAAATCTTTAAGAACAGTTAAATATATTTCTCCTGTAGATATATCTGCATAAGATAGTACATATTCTTTATCTACAATTGATAGTGATGTAATATAATTATTTTCTCTATCATTTAAACCTGACTCAACTAAAGTTCCTGGAGTAATAATCTTAACAACATCCCTTTTTACTAATCCTTTACTTTCGCTTGGGTCTTCAACTTGTTCTACAATTACAACCTTATATCCTTTAGATACTAATGTTTTAGCATAATCTAAATAAGCGTGATGAGGAATACCACACATAGGCACTCTTTCAGTGTAACCAGCATCTTTTCCTGTTAATTGTAACTCAAGTTCACGAGATGCAATATAGGCATCATCAAAAAACATTTCATAGAAATCACCAATACGATAAAAAACAATAGAATCCATATGATTTTCTTTAACTTCTATATATTGTTGTATCATTGGTGTAAAGTATTCTTTTTTAACTTCACTAAGTCTCATAAATAACTCCTAAAATTATAGAAAATTTATAAATATTTTATCAAAAATGCATATTATTTACAAGAAATTAAAAAGACAAAGCTTATATACCTTGCCTTAATTGTAACTTTATTTAATATGAAAATTAACTATCAAACTATTAATTAAATTTCTACTATTTCTATCTTAGTATCATGTTTAAGTAATTTAGAGTCATAGTTTATACCTATAAGCATTACTTTACCATGATAACTACCTAAAACATCAAAATATTCTTTACTCTTTATTTGTTCTATAGCATTTTCGGCACTATCATCAGCCTTTAGTTCAATAATAAATGGTATATGGCAATTATCTTTTGGTTTAAATACTAAATCTGCTCTACCTTTAGTAGTATTTGCTTCTTTAATAATTTCATAATACTTTTTTGCATGATAATAGGATATATAAACTATTATACCTAAAACATCTTCTTTATTTTTATTAAAGATTGTAGCTAGTTCATTATGATTATTATCTAGAGTCTCATTGATATACTCAGTATCGCCTGATAAGGTCCTTTCAAGTAATTCTTCAGAACTTGATATTGGATTACAAATATCCTTCCATTTCAAATCTCTAATAGTTCTTTCAAACTCTTCTTTAATTTCGTGATTTGGAATATAGCATTTGCCTTTATACTCATCATAAGCTAAGTATCCTAAATGAATTAATACAGTTAAAGCGGCGTCAGAAGAATTAATATTAGTCAAATCATTCGTAAACATCGAAGGGTCCACTGGAATTTCTTCACCTGAAAGCATTTTTACAATTAAATCTTTTAAAGCACCATTATCGTAATTCATATATTCCATAACAGATTCTCTAGCTGATGTGTTAACCCAATGATCTTTACATTTTCGAGTAATAATAGCTTCTACTACTGATTTAGGATTATATATTTCTATACCATTTAATTTATAACCATCGTACCATGTTTTGATCTGATCAAAATTCATATTATATTTAGTACATAGTGTTTTAGTTTCTTCTTCTGTAAATCCAAAATATGATTCAAGACCACAAGGTTCTATCATGTTATATTCTCTAAACATATTTAAAGCAGATTCGCTTCTATATCTTTTTATAGGAAGAATACCGGTCATATAAACCAAATCGATACAACTTGATGCATCATTAGACTTAAATAAACTTCTTAAAAAATCTGTATATTCATTACATAGCTTAGTGTTTTTTTCTTGTTCCCTATAAATAACATCCCATTCATCAATTAAAAAGATGAAGGTTTCATTTAATTCAGAATAAATCTTTGTAATTGCTTTTCTTACAGTGTTATCACTTCTTTTAAGAACATTAGGATATTTTTCGTTCAAATCTTCTAGAATTTCTTTTTGAACCTCGCCTACAAATTTATTTTTATTTTTTAAATCGGTATAAACACTAGCCATATCTATAAATATAACATTATGTTTATTCAAATGATTTAAATACGATTCATCTTTAGATATATTTAATTTATCAAATATATCTTTAGAATTAGATCCTTTAGAATAATAGGCATTAAGCATAGATAAAGCCATAGTTTTACCAAAACGACGTGGACGGGTTACACACATATATTTTTCAGTATTTCCTAAATTCATATTACATATTCTGATTATTTCTGATTTATCTACAAAAATTCTTGAACTCTCATATTCTTTAAATTTACTATTATCTCTATTTAGAAAATAAGACATACCTATCACCTTCTATCTTAAATATATTTTATCATGATTCTTTTATAAATGTCCATAAATAATGCAATATATAATGACTATACTTTAAAACAGGTTATTAGGTACAGGAAATTTAATAAAGATTAATTAACAACTAAAACAAGCAGGCACTAAGCAATTAGAATTCCAATCACTCAATACCTGCTTTTTATAAATATAATTATTAATGTTTTTTAATTGCAATCTCAAATTTATTTAATAACATAGTTATATTCTATTTTAGATTTAGCTGTATTTGTTTTATCATTATTAGTAATATTTTCAAAATTTTCTTTACTAGATGTATAATATATAGTTTCAATAATTGCATTTTCAAGTGCACTTACATTAATTAATGTAACCTTGTCAGAAATTACTATATAGTCTAAAGTATCATATCTAAATAAATATTTAGATATATAAGTACTATTAATAGGTAGTACACATTTTTTTAAATTAGTACAACTAGATAAAGCTCCTTCTGCTAGAGTTGCATCTTCATTGAATGATACACTTTCAAATGAATTGAATGCAAGACCATATTCTCCTATTGTCTTAACATTATTTAAATTAATACTAGATAAACCTGAATTATAAAATGCATATTTAGAAATAGTTGAACAATTTTCAGATAAACTAATGCTATTTAAACTCTTGTTATAGAATGCATAATCGTAGATACCATTAACTGTATAAACATGGTTCATAAATTCTATAGAAGATTTAACTACTACATCTTTAGTATTTAAATCCTTAACACCACTAATCATTGCTGTATCGCTCTCATGATCTATAACATAATAGTAAGTATCATCAATATCCATATTTAAATCTTGAGACATATATTTTGTTGCACTATCATAATACGTATTAGTTCCACTTGCTGTTGGTAATGTTTCTTGATTAAAATAAATTGTCTTTAATGATTTACAATTATAAAAATCATTATTAGAAATTGTCTTTAAATCTTGGATATACATATATTTTAAACTACTATCACCTGAGAAAGTTTCACCTGAAAGACGTGATACATTCTTAGGTAAATAGATAGAATATAAACTAGTGCAGTTCTTAAAGCATCTCATTCCAATAGTAGATAGGCTTGTAGGAAGTTCAACATTTACTAGTTTAGAACAACCTGAGAATACACTAGCACCTAAGGTAGTTAAACTATTTGAAAATTTAACATATTTTAAATTAGCACAATTATAGAAAGCTTCATCTTCTATTTTAGTAATAGTATCACTCATTACAATAGATTCTAAAGGTGCTGCAGTTGAACTGGTAGCTTTAAACGCATCTGTTGAAATCTTAGTAACAGTATATGTTACATTATCATGAGTTACAGTTGAAGGTATTACAACATTTGTAATATTTATATTATTAATACCAGTAACTGAGGCTTCCTTTTTAGATGAGTTATATGAATATTCTATATAACTCGATTCTTCACTAGAATTATTATTACAAGATGAAAATAAAAATACTAAGCTTAAAGTTAAGATTGTAAGGATTTGTTTTTTCATAAGATACTCCTTTTAAATTAATTTAAAATTATTATATTATAAAACTTTAAATTTAAAAATACTCATGAAGAGTTTAATTTAACCTTTAGTTATTAATCTTATCTTCTAAGTAAGACATAATTGTCTTTAGATAAGTATTATAGTAATTTAACAAATCTAAATATTCATCTAGAAAAGGTATATCTTTAATTTTATCTTCTATTTGATTATATTCTTCTTTTAAAGCAAGATAATTATTAGTTAAGCCTATAACCTTAGAATTAATCATATTTTGTGATATTTGTTGTTTTTGTTTAATCAAATCTATTATTTCAGGATTTGAGTCCATAGCTTTTTCCAATTTTTTTAAGCGCTCAAGATAAGGATCAAGAGCTAACACATTAAATAAATTGTCTAAATTAATCACAAAGTTCTCCGATGATAAACCAAGTTTTAGCTTCAGTGATCTTTACATTAACAATCTTTCCTACCAAAGATAAATCATTTGATTCGAAGTGGCATAGTTTATTGTATTCAGTGTATCCACAAAGCATACCTTCGCCATTTTTACTTACACCATCTACTAAAACCTTTTGAACTGTGCCAACAAATCTCTTATTACCTTCTAAATAATAATCATTAACTTTATTAATTAATGTTTGAAGACGAGCATTTTTTTCTTCTTCAGTTAAAGTATTCTCATAATTGAAAGCTGGAGTACCTTCTCTTGGTGAGAAGATAAATGTATAAGCTCCGTCATATTTAACCTCATCAACAAGACTTAAAGTGTTCTCAAATTGTTCTTCAGTTTCACCTGGGAAAGCGACAATAATATCTGTTGTTATCGCAATATCAGGACGAGCCTTCTTTAATTTATTAACCTTATCTAGATATTCTTCTCTAGTATATTTTCTGTTCATTCTCTTTAAAACAGTATTATCACCAGATTGAACTGGAAGATGTAGATTTGGCATAACTGATTTACATTCAGCATGTGCTCTAATAGTTAAATCATCGAAATCTCTAGGGTGGCTTGTGGTATATCTAATACGTTCAATACCTGTCTTATCTAGATCAAACAATAAATTACCAAATGAATAATCAGTATATTTATCCTTACCATAAGCATTTACATTTTGACCTAACAGTGTTACTTCCTTATATCCTTCTTTAACAAGAAGTTCTACTTCACTAATGATATCTTCTTTAGCTCTAGATCTTTCTTTACCTCTTGTATATGGAACAATACAATATGTACAGAATTCATCACAACCATACATAATATTAACCCAAGCTTTATGTTTAGAAACTCTAATTTTAGGAGCATTTTCAAGTATTCCACCTTGTTTAGATAATACTTCAACAACCTTCTTGCTTGTTTCATACTTCTTATAAATTAAAAGAGGTAAATCATTAATATTGTGAGTACCAAATATAATATCAACATGAGGATAAGTAGTTAAGAACTTTTCAGTAGCATTCTCTTCTTGAGGCATACAACCACAAATACCAATAGTCATATCTTTCTTTTCTCTCTTAGCACCCTTAAGTTGTCCTAAAACTCCCCAAATTCTATTTTCCGCATTAGCTCTAATAGCACAAGTGTTAAGAATTACAACGTCACTTTTCATTGGCTCGCTAGACTTAACATATCCCATTTCTTCAAGGATACCTGATATAACTTCACTATCAGCCTCGTTACCTTGACATCCATAAGTAAAAATATGGTAAGTTTTACCAAGACCTAATGTTTTATACTCATCTTTCATTTCAAATTCAACTGTTTTTGTGTCTTCCTTACGTCTATTTCTAGCTTCTTTTAAATCAGGAAGAGCTATTTTTATACTTTTCATACAATCACCTTTTTTGAATATACAATATTTTTATAAATTTTACAATAATCATTAACCTTCAATATGAAGTCTTCTTATAGAATTACTTTGATTATTACCAATAGTAAGTACAACTGCATTAAATTGAGTTTTACCACTAGCAGGAAGAGCTTTGGTAAACATACCAGTTCTAAAGCGCTCAATTATAGGTTCTGGATCGGATCCAATAACTCCATCTAAAGGTCCTGTCATACCAATATCAGATATGTAAAGAGTTCCTTTAGGAAGTTTTCTATCATCAGCTGTTTGAACATGGGTATGTGTTCCGACAATAGCGTCTACTTTTCCATCAAAATCAAGTCCTAAAGCAATCTTTTCACTTGTAGCTTCAGCGTGCATATCAACTATATAATAATCTGCTTTTACCTCTTTTAATATATTATCAAGGGACCTAAAAGGACAATCAAGAGATTGAGTCATATAAACCCTTCCAAGTAAATTAATAACACAAATTGATTTTGAATTGTAATTAATTATTTTATATCCTTCACCTATATTAATATTTAAATTAGCAGGACGAACTATATTAGAGCCATCTATATAACTTAATATTTCACTATTTGAGAAAGTATGATTACCCATAGTAAAACAAGCAATACCAAGTTTTTGAAGTCTTTTATAATGTTTTAATGAAAGACCTTTACCATTAGTTACATTTTCTGCATTGGCTATAACTAAATTAATTTTATTCTCTTTTTTAATTCTTTCTAAATTGTTTTCAAGGAAAGTTATAGCTTCTACTCCAAACAAATCACCGATAAATAATATATTCATATATTTTATTCTCTTTTCTAATAAGTAAGATTATATCATAGGTCTTAAAAAAAGAGTATGTTTTTCATACTCTTAATTTATTATTTTGCAACATCAGAAGCTCTTGTTTCTCTAATAACAGTAACTTTTATTGTACCAGGGAATTGTAATTTAGCTTCAATTTGTTCCTTGATTTCATGTGCAACCTTAAATGTTGACATATCATCTACTAAATCAGGGTTAACAATAACTCTAATTTCTCTACCTGCTTGAATGGCATAACTTGATTGAACACCTTTAACTCCATTTGCAATCTCTTCAAGATTTTCAAGTCTCTTTGTGTAATTTTCAAGAGAGTCACTTCTAGCTCCTGGTCTTGCACTAGATAAGGCGTCAGCTGCAGCTACAAGCACTGCAATAACTGATTTAGGTGCTACATCTTCATGGTGAGATGCAATTGCATCAATTACTTCTTTTGGTTCATGATATTTCTTTGCAAGTGATACACCAATTTCAACATGTGATCCTTCGATTTCATGGTCAACTGCTTTACCTATGTCATGAAGAAGTCCTGCACGTCGAGCAAGAGTTTCATTTTCACCAATTTCACTTGCAAGTTTTCCAGCAAGGAAACAAGTTTCAAGTGAATGTTCAAGCACATTTTGACCATAACTAGTACGGAAGTATAATCTACCAATTAATTTAACTAGATCTGGGTGAATTTTACCAATTCCAGCTTTAAAGCAAGCTTCTTCACCTTTTTCTCTGATTGTCATTTCAATTTCAGTTCTACTTCTTTCAACAACTTCTTCAATTCTAGCTGGATGAATTCTACCATCACTAACTAAAATTTCAAGACTCTTCTTAGCTATTTCTCTTCTAATAGGATCAAAAGATGAAATAACTACTGCATCAGGAGTATCATCAACGATTAAATCAACACCTGTTAAAGACTCGATAGTACGGATATTTCTACCTTCTCTACCAATAATTCTACCTTTAGTATCATCTTGTGGTAATGATACTGTAGTTGCAGTTGTTTCAGATACAGTTTCACCTGCATATTTTTGAATTGCAAGACTTAGGATATTTCTCGCATTAGCCTTAGCTTCATTGTGAGCTTTTTCTTCTTCATCTTTTATATAAGTAGCTATTTCTAAAGACATATCTTCCTTAACCTTATTCATAATAATGTTACTAGCTTCTTCTTTAGAAAGATTAGAAATTTGAATTAATTTCTTTTCTTGTTCCGCTACTAATTCTTCAGCTTTGATATTTAAATTTTCTATCTCTGTTTTCTTTTCATCAAGTTTAGTTTCTTTATCGTTTAATAATTCTTCTCTTCTATCAAGATTTGTACTTCTTCTGTCTAAAGTATCTTCTCTTAAATTAAGTTTTTCTTCAAGTTCATTACAATTATTTTTTCTTTCTCTAATATCATTTTCAGTTTGAATTAGTTCATCTTGAACTTGTTTTAACTTACCTTCTTGTTGAAGACGGTAATTATCAACTTCGACTTTTCCATCTGAAATTGCTTTTTCTTTTAAAACGTCAGCCTCAGCTTTTCCTTCAGAAATTGTTTTTTCTTTTAAAGCATCAGCCTCTTCTTTAATTTTAGAAGCTTCTTTTTTAGCATTTCCAATTATTTGTGTTGCATCAAAGTTTGCTTTCGCATTTTCTTTCTCAACTTTTTTCTTTCCATATAGAGAACCTAATAACAAACCTGAAACAAGACATATCAAAGCAAGAAGGATAAATAATATAATTTTAACCACTTTATTCACCTCTGCTTAAAATATATTTAAAGAATATTACCCACATATAATATCTTATAAAATACCTATATGTAATTTTTCAACTACATTTCAATTATACATTTTATAATATTTATAGTCAATTAAAGATTTATATTAACTCAAGACTGGCTTATCTCTTCTATCTTGAAAAGAATACTTTACTATAGTAAAATATTTTATAGTTAAGGTGATTATATGAAAGAAAATAAAGAAAAATTTAATATTTCAAGAAAATTATTATATTTAGGGATTGTAATTTTAATACCTATTGTAGGTTTAATTATTTGGTGCATTTCTGGATTTGTTGGTAATAATTTAGATTCTCTAATCAAAGATAAATTTAGTATCACAGAGTTAAATTATAAAAAGGCCTCTGATATCAATGATTTTGTATTATCAGTAAAATTGACTGAATATACTAAAGCTAAAGAAGATTCAACTGGTACTGTTAGATATTCAATCGTAGTAACAAAGAATTCAAACACAACTCCAAGTGATATGACTATGAAAGTTTTAGTAGCTGACTACTGGACACATTATGCATCAAGCGCTACAAGCATTTCAAGTTTTACTCCTACAGCAAGTGGCTCAACAAAAACAGGTAGTGTTTCTAGTATTGCTTATACTAATCAAAACGGTTGGGGTCTAACTAAAAAGGTATCACAAAAGCCTGAAATCTATATTTATTTTAATTATAAATTTGAAGATGAAAATAATAAAGTTTCAAACAAGTCTTATATAGTCAAATATAAATTTGATGATATATTCAAAGGTACTATAAATGAATAAATGTCTGCCATATGGCAGACATCTTTTTTTATTTATTTAGTTCTTCTCTTATTTTAGATTCAATTTCATTTGCAATTTCAGGATTATCAGCTAAGAATTGTTTTGTCTTATCTCTTCCCTGTCCAATTTTTTCACCATTGTAAGAGTACCACGCACCACTCTTTTCAATGATATCATATTGTACTGCTAAATCTACAACCTCTCCTAGATAAGAAATACCCTTACCATAGATTACTTCTACTTGGCATGTCTTAAATGGAGGAGCTACCTTGTTCTTTACAACCTTAACACTAGTCATATTACCAACAGCGTTTGTTCCATCCTTTAATTGTTCACCGCGTCTTATTTCAAGACGAACTGAAGCATAGAATTTTAAAGCTCTACCTCCAGTTGTGGTTTCAGGATTACCGAACATTACTCCAACCTTTTCTCTAATTTGGTTAATAAAAATAGCTACACACTTAGTTTTATCAATTATACCTGCAAGTTTTCTCATTGCCTGTGACATTAAACGAGCGTGAAGACCAACATGATTGTCTCCCATATCACCGTTTAATTCAGCTTCAGGCACTAAAGCCGCAACACTATCTACAACTAAAATATCAATAGATCCTGATCTAATAAGTGCCTCTGCTATTTCTAGTGCTTGTTCACCACTATCAGGTTGAGATAAGATTAAATTATCAATATCTACGCCAAGCGCTCTTGCATATTTTGCATCTAGTGCGTGTTCAGCGTCAATGAAGGCTGCAAATCCTCCTTGTTTTTGACAACTTGCAATTGCATGAAGAGCAAATGTTGTTTTACCACTTGATTCAGGTCCATAGATTTCAATAATTCTTCCTTTAGGATATCCACCTACACCAAGTGCCGCATCTAAACTAATAGAACCAGTAGGGATGACATCGATTTGTCTGTCAGCTTCATCCCCTAAACGCATGACAGAGCCCTTACCATATTGTTTTTCAATTTGCTTTAGGGCTTGACTTAAAGCTTCTTCTCTTGAGTCCATAATATTATCCTCCAATATAATATATGTAAAATTTTTTAATTTTACTTTTATTAAATTGAAGAAAATACAATTTTTCTATTTTTTATTAAATATTCCATTCCAGAGTAGATCGTAAGAACAGCTGAAATATAAATCATAGTTCTGCAAACGATAGTCATAACCTCATTTGAGAAAGCACCATTTAAGAAACAAAAGATAATAGTAATCATTGTGAATGCAGTCTTAATCTTACCACTCCATCCAGCAGCTAAAACTTCTCCATGTTCGGCAGCTACTAAACGAATACCAGATACCATTAATTCTCTAATTACAATAACACATACAACCCAAGCCTCAACAGGAGCTCTGTAGTCAAAACTATCTGGATTTTGAAGGTAATCAGAAAGTAAAATAATTAAGCTAGAAATAACAAGCATCTTATCAGCTAGTGGGTCAGCAAATTTTCCAAACGTTGTAACTTGGTTATATTTTCTTGCTAAATGTCCATCTAAAAAGTCAGTAAGGCTGGCAACTACAAAGATAATTAGATTAATTAAATTTGAATAAGATAAACTAGTATTACTGATATAGTTATCATTTAAAGCTGGGATAACAGAAATGATAATCATTACAGGAACTAGTATTACACGCATAAGCGTTAATTTATTAGGTAAAGTCATTTGATATATCTCCTTTTTTAATACTTAAGTATTATATCACATTTAATCTATAATTACCCTTTAAAGTTTTAAAAGATATAAAATACTAATTATTTACTCAAATAAATTCAAAATACATCTTGATTTTTCTAACCTATAGTTTTATACTTTTTCTTGTTGCAAAATATTTTTTATTTTGTTATAATAGTATAGCATTATATTACAAGCGGAGGTGAAATAATGGCAAACATTAAACAACAAATTAAGCGTGTAGGTACAAATGAAAAAGCTAGATTAGCTAACGCTTCATTTAAGTCTGGTATGAAAACATCAATCAAGGCTGTTTTAAATTCTACAAACAAAGAAGAAGCTACTTCCTTACTTGCAGTTGCATACAAGAAGTTAGACAAGGCTTTAGCTAAGGGATTCGTTCAAAAGAATTTTGTAGCTAGAAAAAAGAGCCAATTAGCTTCTCATGTAAACAGTTTATAATTGTTTAAATAAATGGTGCTTTAAAAGCACCTTTTTATTTTGCTATAAAAAAGCCCTAAGCTATTTTAAAATAAATAGTTCAAGGCTTTCTTTTATATTTATAAGTCCTATCTTAGATCTATAATCCATATCAAGTAATTCATTTAATTTAGTTTCAATAGTTTTTAAATCAATATTTTGAACATCTTTAGCTAAATAATACATCTGCTTAGGATTCTTAAGATTATGAATCTCAGCCATTTCATCATAACTTGTTTTAGCTAGACTCAATTTTTTTGTTATATACATTTCTTTAAATTTATAAATAAGACTTGCAAGTATAGCACTGTCCTGAGTATTATTATTTTTTAAATCAAGATAAATATCATAGGCTTTACCCTTATTTCTCTTAATTAATTCTTTAATCAAATCATAGACATTATCATCAATGTTTCTTGTTACAAGCATTTCTACATCAGACTGACTTATAACCTTCTCTTCAGCTTTATAGCATATAAGTTTATCTAGATTATTATTTAATAAAGCATAATCATTAAGTGATCTTTCCTTAAGTAATTCTATAGCCTTATCATCTGCCTTATATCCTAGCTCATTTAGTTTAGCTTTAATATAACTAGATAAGTTTTCCTCTGTTAAAGGAGTACTTTCTATTATTAAACTCTTCTTTAATAAAGCATTATATAATTTATATTTCTTATCCTTAATAGATATAAACAAAATTACATTATTACTTGGAGAGTCTAGATATTTAATTAAATCATCATCTGAAAAATCTTCATCTATACCATATAAAATTACTATTTTATTTAAAAAGAAGAATGAAGGAGTATTTAAAACCTCTATTAAATAAGAAACACTTGATTCAGATAAATCTACCTTAATCAGTTCAGCTTCTTCTATATTTAATTCCTTAATCTTATTTTGAATATTAATTAAATTATAACCTTCATCAAGACCTACAAATGTATATATTTTTTCCATAAAACACCTTTAAAAAGTAATCACATTTAGAAAATATCTTTCAAAACTATTAATATAAGTATAATATTTTGAAGATGAAAAATAAAGAGTTATCGATGAGCAATCTGATGTTTTATATACGTTTGCTCCGCTTAACTTTTCTAAAGTCTCCTTTGCAGGGTGTCCGTATTTATTGTTTTTACCTACAGATATTAAAGCAGTATCAAATTTAACATTATTCATAAAGGTATCAGATAAACTTGAATTAGAACCATGATGAGGTACTTTTAAAATATCTACATTAATATTTTGAGTAAATATTTCCTCTTCCTCTTCTTTTTCCATATCACCTGTAAATAGAACCTTTTTATTATTAATATTTGCAATAAATACAAGTGAATTGTTATTTATATCTTTATTCTCTTTAACAGGTCCTATAAAAGAAAAATAAATATTATCAAAATAAAAACTATCCCCCTTAGAAACATAATATGTATTCTTAACTAATTTAGATAGTTTTAGAGTCTTTTCATTTACATCATATTTAGATAAATATAAATTAGACACATTAAATGTTTTTATAAGTTCCTCTGCCGAACCCATATGGTCATCATCAGAATGGGTAATAATTAAAGTGTCAACCTTTTCAATCCCCCGTGATTTAAGATAAGATATATTTGAAAAGTAAGAATCTATACATAAATACTTATTATTATCACTGAGTAATAATGAGTCTCCTTGACCTACATTGATCATTGTAAGAGTGGTACATAGATTAACATTTTTTAAATTAATAATTATTAATAAATATAAAGCATAGAAGAAAACATTTTTATAATTCTTTTTCTCTTCAATAGATACAAATACAAAGAAGAATATAAAATAATAAATACAAATAAAGATAGGATTTAATTTTCTAACACTTATTATTAAATTATCATAATTAGCTAATACATTTATTAAATCACTAAATAATGATAATACACTTTCAAATATAGATATACTATCAGGAATAAGCAATAATATATAACTTATAGGCATAATAATATATGTTAAAAAGAATAATAAAATAGGAGATACTAATAAAGATAATAAATTAATTTGATAATTAAAATTAATAGTTAATGGAAGACATGATAAGAAACATAGTATGGAAATTAAGTAAGTATTTAAGACTTTATTTTTAGTTTTAATTAAATTAGAACCTAAAATAATAAATAATGTAGATATAAATGAATATTTAAAAGCTGCTTGGAATATAAATAAAGGATTTATTAATAAACATAATAGAAAAGTAATACTTACAATATCTAAACTAGTAAGTAATAATTTCTTCTTATTATTAATTTTCTTAAGTAAACTCATAAGAAAAGCTCTAAGTATACCTATTGGAAATAAAGCTATAAGCGAATATATAGATACTATGCTTATACTTATTATATCTACTAGCAAATCATTTCTTTTAATAAATAATCTTAATATCTTTTCAATCAGTAACATCATTAAAGAAATATGAAAACCCGATACTACAAACATGTAAGAAATACCTAGTTTATTAATGTTATCCTTTAAGGTATCATCTGATATACTTTTAGCTAGAACTAAAGAATTAAAATACGTATATTCTGCCTTGCTTAAATTGTTCTTATATCTTTCTTCTATTAAATATCTTAAATAATATAAATTATTTGAGTGTTTAATATAATTACTACTCTTAGCACTCATCTGTTTATATATCTTCTGTGACCTGCAATAAGTTTCATAATCAAAATCACTAAAGTTAGCTATATCACTAAGCTCTCCGCTAAATTCTACAACATCTCCTGGTATATAATTAGTTAAATTATAATCATAGATAATAATAAATTCATTATTAATTTTTCCTATATATTTAACTCTAGTTTCACTCTCATCTCTGTCTTTAATTACTACCTCTATTTTATTTGAGGATATAGAACTCTTTTTATTTATCTTAAATATAAATAATGAGAGGAATATAACCATTAGTAATAATATATATC
>CAVCUQ010000003.1:0-94955 GCA_963605425.1 uncultured Eubacteriales bacterium | reverse complement strand
TAGTTAGATTCTATAAATTGGTTTCTAGAATTTACACAACATTCTTGACAGTATCTATTTGACAACTAATGTTATAAATGATAAAATATTAATAAATAAAAAGAGTGATATATTTATATATATCAAAACCAATTGCCAAAACAAGAGTAATCTTGTGACGGAAAGCTAAAGGGTCCTCTTTTCTAGGATAGCCAGTTGCAAAGGATTTTTTGCAACTGTTTTTATTTATAGGAGGTGATTAAATGAAAAGAAATATTAAACTATTAACATCTATTGTTATGCTTTCTATTACTTTAATTACATTTATCACCTCTATATTTGGATGGTATACAACTAATAAAGAGGCTACTGCAAGTGGTATTATTGGTTCAACAAATGACCCAAATATCGATTACACTCTAGAAGCATATGATTCTACTAGTACTAGTTATTCGGACACTAATACAATGTCTTTTAGTAATATTAAACTGGGAGATACTTTTTACTTTAGATTTAAAATAGCTCCTCATGATAAAACCTTAGATGTTAGTACATTGAAGTTTGATATCACATTTACTAGTTTTGCATCTAGTTTGCAAGAAAATACGTTAACATATGATAGTGATAAGAGCATTATCACATATGATAGTGTTAAATTATATTCTGTATCAGATAATAAAGTAACATTTGGTGAAAAGACTTTATATAATATCTCAGATTCAACTATTAAACTTGGGGAGTATGAGATTGAAGATACATTCAAAGTATACCCTAATGTTAAAAATGGTGATGATCTTGGTGATGGCACTTTATTAACTGAAGTATTATCTACATATAAAGATGATGATAATTACATTGCTAATGAGAAAGGTAATTATTATTTCTATTTTACATTAGAATTTAACGAAACATTATCACTTGTAACCGACAATGGTGTAGTGTCAAGTAACGCCTATGAATTTCAAAAACTAGATATCGATGCGATAACAATAAAGAGGGTGATGTAATATGAAGAAACAATTAATAAATTCTCTAATATTGTTATTTACAACTCTTGTAGTTATAGTACTTACAACTTATGTTAGTGCCTGGTATACATTTGTAGATAGAAATACTCAAAAGATAGATGCAAATACGGAGAAAATTGTTGTATCTAATGACTTGAATTTAGGTACTAATGATTTAGATAGTTATACAATAAATCATTTAGCATTCTTTGATTTAAATGAGGATAAAGCTTTTGAAGAGGGTTATCTAGATTCAATGGCTTTCTTAATTAAACTTGATTTAACTAATAAATCAACAAGAGATGTAAGTGTTACAGTTGAATTTTCTTATGTTGAATTAAAAGAAACAGTAAATCTAACTCCAACTAACGATAAATCTTTAGATAACGCTAAAGAATATTATGTATATGATGACATAAACAAAACTGCATATCTTTACCAGGGTGCTAGTCTAATAGACGGTTTATATGAAAAAAGTGATAGTGGAGCAGTAGAAGCTCTTGTTTCTAATTCCTATGTTGATGGTATTATCTTAGATAGCCAGATTAGTAGTACAGTCACATTAAAAGATTATTATGCAGATACATCTAGACACACTAAAAAAATTGCTTTAGCTAAAGATAGTACTGAAAGTTTTTATATCTATGTTTATGGAATTCAAACTATAACAACATCTAATGATGATTTCTTAAGTAAAGAACATTCATTTAGTATCAAATATACAGCTGAATAAGGAGGATAAATATGAAGAAGAAAATATTTTTTAGTTTTTTGATTGTAATTATTCTTTCCACTGCAGTTGTATTCGGTGCCTTTAAATTCTATGAAACAATGACTTTTAATGGGAAGAGTGCTAACGTAAAATATGAATCTAGTTTTATAAGTTATCAGGATAGCACATATTCAGATTACAGAACTGATATGGCCTATAAAGTTACATTTACTTTAAAAACAGGTGAAAAATATAGCCAAACTGAGGATTCAACTTATGTGGCTAATAAAACTTATTATAGTAAAAGTGGCTATACTTATGAAATTGTATCTGCTTCTACATACACTATAGGAAATGATATTACAGATACTTTATATGAAAAAAGTCAAACATATGTAGGATGCACAAGTGTTGATAGTATTATTACTAAGAGTACTACTCTAGATAATGCTAAGGATTATAGCGTAGAAAAAGAAAATGAATTAATTACTTCAGTTTCTATTAAAGTATCAAGCGAGAATACATTAACGCTAAGTACTATTACTTGTGATGATAGTGGAATTAATAGTATTGAATCTAGTGATGAAAAATATAAGCTTGTAATAGATGCTAGCTTCATGTCAGTAATTGTATTAGATACTACAGTAGAAAATCCTTATAGTGTTATTAAAACTAGCGATGATGTGACTAAGAACGCTACTAACGTTATTGCGACGGCTACTGAAAAACAATTTGATGGTGAAAATAATATCCATTTAAATCAATTAGGTATTAAAGTGGATATTACAACAGAAATAGCTTGTTATGTTAGAATCAATATTCAAGACGCATGGATCCGTACAAGAAAATATGCGACTAACAATCAGATTAAATATATTACCAAAGACCAAATAGATGGAGAGTCTCCATTTAAACAATCTGGTAATGATTATTACTATGATAGTCAAACAAATATTATTTATTTAAAAAATGCTATAAAACCAAAGTTAAAAGAAGATGGAACATTTGAAACTTTAAGTTTTATTTTTAATGTTAATGAAGGATATTATTACAATTCAGTAAATAATGGTGTTTATGAAGACTTTATCAAGGTTGAATTAGCTTACAATGTTGATATTGTCCAAGCTAATAGAGTGAATGAGGTTTGGGGTTTAGACCCTAGCAATTTAAATTAAGGAGGGATAATTATGACTCGGAATAAGAAGTTAAGAGCTATTGCAAAAGTAAGTATATTATTATCTTTTTTTGCACTTATAGTTACTTGTGTAACTGTATTCGTATTAAATAAGAATAATTCTTCCAACCCTAATTTTATCAATATCAATAAAGTATATAGTACAGATAATAAGGAAATTACAAGTACAACTCATACATCAGAAACTAAATATGTATCAATTTCAAATGTAAATGAAAATAGTATGTCATCCTACGAGGGAGATAATTCTACTTATGTAATAGCTTTATCTACTAGTGATGACTTAGTTACATTATCAACTAAATGTTATTCTAATAGTGAGTATCTAAAGTGTAATTATGAATTAATTAATAATATTACTTATTCATCAAATACACAGTTTATTCCGCTTGGTTGGCAATCAAGTAAAACTACAGTTCCATTTACAGGTACATTTAATGGTAATGGATATGACATTACTAATTTAAATTTCATTCAAATTAATGCAAGTAACATCGAAACTTATAAAGGTAACGAATATTTTGCATTTGTAGCTGAAAATTCAGGTACTATTAAGAACTTAGGCCTTGTAGAACCGTTTATTGCAATTAGTGAATTTATGGATTCACTTTCAAATAATGGTGTAGCTAATTTCTGCGGTAAAAATACAGGTACTATTGATTCTTGTTTTGTAAGACAGTTAAATAAAACATTAACTAATGAATGTGGTATTACTGCCTTAGGTGGATACAGAGTCTCTGGTTTTGTAATTGATAATAGTGGTACTATTAGCAATTCTTATTTAGCAACTAATTCCTTATATAACAGAACTTGTACTGATATCATTGAATTTGCTGATATAGCTTTATCTAATACAGGTACTATTAGTGATGTATTTTTTTATAATAATTCTATTGATCAATATAAATCTACTTACACTAAAGGCGGAGATTATTCGTTTGTTTATGATAGTGATTTAAATAACTATAAAGGTAAGAGTGGATCTAATTACCCTGGTGATTGGGTTAAGACTATAGATGATTTAAGAAATAAGTTTTCATCATGGACTACAACTGTAGGTACAGGAAGTAATATCTATACTTATACTACTCCAGTAAAGAGAAATATTACACTTACTGCTAATCAATTTACAATTACTAGTGCAAATGACTTTGTAATGTTATTTGAACTTATGAATTTAAACCCTGTATTTGCATCTAGTGTATTTACATATAGTATTGAAGCAGATATTGATTTATCTTATGTTTCCCCTCTTGCAATTTATTATAAGAGAGGTATAGGAGCTACAATTACAGGTAAAAACTATAATGGAGATGTTAGTGTATCTCTTATTACTGGTGAAAAAAATAATTATCCTACAATCTATAATGCAAATATTATTGATTCTTCTAGAAAAGTAACTAACCTTGGTGTTGATGCCTATGGATTTATTCCTTACTATACTGGTACAATGTCTAACTTAAATTTCTATTATTCAACTGATATTAATTTAGATACATTAGAGTCTAGTAACCTTATTTCCTTTGGTTCTGTAGTAGGATACCTAGAAAATGGTAGTATTACTAATGTTAATACTTATGCAAATATTAAAACTACAACTAGTAATAAATTAAAAGAAAACTATATTGGTGGTGTAGTTGGTATTATTGGTGAATCTAGTCTAGAAGGAATCACTGCAAATGGTTCAATTGAGCTTGCAAGTCCTAACGCTTATACATCTAGTACAACTTATATGCAAGGTGTTTCTATTGGTGGTATTGCGGGATTTAGTGAAAATACTTATTCATCAGTTAAAAATTCATTAAATGCAATGAACATTACATATACCCCAGGAGTTTCAGGAGACTATGCAATATCAGGTGTAGTTGGTGCTGGATATTTTACTAATACTAGTAAACTTGAAAATAAAGGAACTATAACTATTAATACATCAACTGCTTATACTAATCTTTATGTATCTGGTGTTATAGGAAGAGTATTAGGAATTAGAAATCAAATTTTTGAATTAACTAATCAAGGTAGTATTGAGGCATATCTATCAAGTAACACTTCATCTACTTCATATGTAGCTGGTATATTAAATGCTGATATAGTTGTAACTGCCTCTAATAGTTTAACTCAAAGTGAATTTGTAAATAATGCAAATCAAAGATTATTCTATGCATCTAGTTTAGCTAATAGAGCAAATGTAAATATTAAATCTAGTGGTAATAATTTAAATTATACTAGTGGAATAAATGTATTAAGTAATAATGGATTTATATCTCAAATATCTAATTTATATAATTTACCTAATAATGAATTATATCAAGCTAATAATACTAGTGGTAAATATACTTCAAAACTTGGAGCACAAGCGATTGATGTAAGTATTGCCCAAAACTATGCAGGACTTTTAAATAATATTACATCTGATACTTCAAGTACTCTTTATCTAAGTGATTCTTATAACTTAAGAGATATTACTTTTAGTGACTCAGCTAGTATTTCAAGCGATTTATATTACGCTGGTTGTGTTAGAGGAGCTAAGGTCAACTATTCTAAAGTTTATAATGAAGGAAAATTAACATTTACTATTTCTAAAAGTGTATCAACAACTAAAACTTTAAACGTATCTGGTGTATTTGAAGAATTAAGTAATGGTTATAGTGCTCGTTATATATTTAATGGAGCCGATATAAGCTTTACTGATAGTGCAACTAGTACATTAAAACTTGACTTAAATATTGCTGGTATCGTTTTAAATAACAAATCAGTTGATTCATCATCAAGCCAAAGAGTCACATCTAATGACTTTGATAAAGAAGCTATCGGAACACTAGATAACGCTATTAACAATGGTAATATCTTAGTTACTTCAACTAAGATAGATAAGGATATGGCAAGCGCAAGTGGAACTGATGTTTCAACTATTACATTCCCAGTTCTAACTAGTTCAACTTATTTAAATGGTAATATTAATGCATCAGGTGTAACTATTACTAACAATGGTATTATTTCTAATACATTTAATTTAGGTGATGTTAACTTAGAAGTGTTTGCCTTAAGTGCAGTAACTTATAATGCATCAGGAATTGCATGTTATTTAGACGGAGAATATGCAGGTATAAAGAATAGTGCAAACAATGGTGATATTAGTGTTGTTAATATGGCTAATATGACAACTAGTAGTGGAACAGCAAGTTTATATTCTGAATATGTATCAGGTATTGCTGGTAAGAATAACTCTAGTAATACAAATATTAATGAAATCATATCATTTACTATTAACTATGGTACTATTAAAGGTTATGCAGGTTATATCAATACTGCAAGAAGTACTGTATCTAGCCAACATTCATATGTTGCAGGAATCCTTGCTTATGGAGCTTGTAATATTGTTAACGTATTAAATTATGGTAATATCTATGGATCAGAAGTAGTAGGTTCAATGGTTGCGGGATTCGATTTAAATACATCAAGCACTACATTCTACCTATCTAATACAATTAACTATGGTAATGTTAAATTACTTGCTCATTATAATGTTAATGGTACTACAAGAACTAATGCAAAATTTACTGATATAACTAGTTTAGAAAGTATATATGTAACTGTAGGTACATATACTACTAAAGACGATTATGGTTATAACTATGTTGGTGCTATGTTTGGGCTAGTTAACTTTGCAAGTGGAAGCGGTGCTAAGCTTAATATAAGATATGTTATTAATTTCTATCAAAGCCAATCTATCACTCAAACTGATAACCAATTGAATAATCCAACAACTGCAATTGATACTGATACATTTATTACATGTAAGGATGCAAACGAAACATTTGGATCTAGTAAGGTAGCATTTGCACCTCTATCTACTATCTCTGATAGTGCTGGTAACGTTGGTGTATTCTCTAGCGACTTTATCTTTAGAAAAGCAATCAAAGGTGATACTACAGCAGTAGATTATACTAATCATATTACTGATAAATATATTTCAGACTATTTTAGTTTTGTAGTATATGATAAGGTAAATACTTATTTAATTGAAAAGATAGGTTGGAGAAATTATGCCTACCTAACAGCTGCAGAAGAACTAGCTAGAAATGTTGAAGCTATGAGTACATTTGTATCTAAGGGAAACTATACAAAGGATATAAGTACAAGTTTAGAAAGCACTTCATGGACAAGTAATATAGACTCTACTTTACTTAATAATGCAATAACTGAAATTATTAATAACAAAGAATTAACTGAAAAGTATCAAGATATTATTAATTACTTTGTATTAGAATCAGATTATACATCTACTGTATACAAAGAGATTAAAAATAATATTATTGAATCTATTTTAGCTTCTCTTGATAATGATAATACTAAATATAGTGAATTACTTCAAACTCTATTATATGATGAAGTTTTAGCTAAGGTTATAAAGGGAGAAGATGCTAACTACCAGGAAGTTCAAACTAAGATTAATGAATTATTAGGTACTATCAGTGAATCTGAATTACGCACTATAATTACTAATTATTTAAATAATATTGATGACAATGCTGAACTTGATAAATTATTTGATGGTACTACTAATTATAATAGCTACTATGCTTTAGCTAAATATAATCTTGTTAATACTCTAGTTGAAGGTTATTCTGATGAGACATTAGAACTTTTAGTAAACAATATTGTTGGCGATAATACGTCTTCAAATAATTCTTTAAAATATTATGAATATTTAAAGAATTATCCTGATAATGCAAAAGATATCTATTCAGCTATACTTACACAAAACAGTATTAGTTCAAGTAATACAACTCTATCAGATTTATTAAATAAATCATTTAAGGTTTATTCAACTGGTATTACAAGTGCCATAGATAATGCGGAATCATTTACTTTAACTGACACTTACACTTCTTCATCAGGAAGCACATATATTAATGGTGCAAGTGTTTCATATAGTAAAGATTACACAGAACTTTGGAATATTATTAAAAATGATTCAATCTTTACTACTTATTTATCAAAAAATAGTGGTTTAATAAAAGAAGTTACTGATCCAACTAGTGGTATTAAGTATAATGCAGTTATTGCCAAAGCAACTGAATATAATTCTACTTATCAAACACAAAGTGGTAAAACAAAAGCTACAAGTACAACTCAAGGTGTAATGAGAAGTAGTTCTTCAACAAATGGTTGGGAAGAGCGTTATATCTATATGCCTGATGATTTAGTTAACGATAGTACATATTATTATGGGCCATTTAATGAAAGTGGTGTTCTATTAAACGTAGCAAATAGTTGGGAATCAGGAAAAATAGATCAAGATATTTATAATGCTGTTAATGTCACATCTAATTCGAACTACTATGCTCCATTCTTCATGTCATTAGATGAAGCTACAAGAACTAGTTATATTAACGCGTCAAATACTACATCTAACACGAATTCTATCGGTACTTATTATTGGAATGATGCTCAATCAGATAATAATGCATGGAACCAATGGGTATCTGATTATATTATTACAAATAGCCCAAGTAACTGTAAGTATTTCCTTCAAAAGACTACTAATAGTGGAGAATATATAAGAAATGGATATGACTATTCAGCTTTAAGTGGAACTAATGATACAACAGTATACACTAATACAACTAGTGGACATAAATCTAATATTAAATATGATAAATATGTAACGGGTTATGGTACTTCTCAAGTATATACAGGTATTTGGTACCCAGTTTCTATATGGTATGATAGTAAGGTAATTGGTGTATACTTAACAGCTCAAGATGGTCAAACTTTTGAGAAAAATACTTATAAAGGTATCTTCACTACACAATATACTTATTACACTATTGATGATTTAGTTAAACTAGATGGTATTCGTACTAGAGGTAAGTCAACTAGCGGTTCAGATTCCGATGAAGTTGCAATTATTAGTGCTATAATGACTAAAGTATTAGGCGATGTTAATGGACAAAAAACTGTACTTAAGGCTTTAGCTTCTTACGCAAGCACAACTGATTTCACTACATCACAAGGAGCTTCTATTAAACTTTTAGCTTCAAGTGTTGCTTCAACTTCAGTAGCAACAACAATCGCCTCTGAACAAATAGCACTTGAAAGCACTACTAATTTAAGTAGCTTAAAATATGATACAACTACAACTGTATATGCAAAACTTGAGGAGTTAACCAAAGACTATGGTTCTACAAAGCAGAAACTTACATTCTATGCTAGTGAAAATAAAGATGGTTTTATTAAACTTCTTAAGTATTGTTTAACTGATTTTAGTGAGTATGATAATGATAGTGGCACAAATAAAATAACTAGTAGCGACTTTACATATCATTTATATAATTATATAGAGTATTTGAAGAAACAAGATTCAACTATTTCAGAAAGCTCAATAGTATCCATTATTAATAGTGTAAATAATACTGATTTAGACTATTTAATGAAACTTGATGATTTGAAATATACTGGTTATGTTGAAAATTCATCTATTACTCATGGTGGTTCTGATTATGGTACAAGTACCGATATTAAAGCTTTAGCAAATGTTTCAGGTGGCGATATTACAAAACTTCAAGCGTATCCATTTAAATGGGGAAGTACTACTAAAGTGACAAACGATACTAGTAATAAATCTGTTAGATATTATAATACTAACAATGACAGTGTTAACTATGTAGCAACCACTCTTGAAGCTAGTACAAATGGTAATAACATTGGTTATTTTGTTGGATCGGATTTAAAAGCTAGTAATAATAAGAAATCACAAGTTAACTACACTGAATTTTATTATCCTGATACAGATAGTAGCTCTATAAAGTTACCATCTACTATTGACGGAAAGACTTATAATGAACCATCTCAGGATATAAAAAATTATCTATCAAATAGTGATGGTTATTTATTGAGAATGAGTTCTCAATCAAATATTGCAAAAAATGGTCCAACAAATGCAAATAGTTATTACTTGATTGATAATGCTCAAGTTGGTTCATGGACAGGTACAGCATTAGTTCCTAGTAGATGTATATGGCTAGCACCTATTAAAGCTGGTACATTTAAGTTTGTTTTATATAATGCTGAAAATACAAATATGTCTTTCTCTATTAAACGATTAACTAGATCTACAAAAGGAGACTATTCGACTTACTTTACCAATTATGAGAACGCTCAAACTTATAACAACTTATTACCTGATAAAGCTTATTACTTTGAATATGAAGTAACAACAACTGATATTGATGCGGGTTATGAGTATGCCATTGTGTGCGAAAGCACAGATACAGCTCCATATTTTGCATATATTGATTTAGGCGATAGCGCAAGCTTATCTAGCGAGTACCCTGATTTATCAACTATCGAATCTAATTACAATACCTATTACTCATCTTTATCTACATTTGCAAAGACTATTCTTGCAAAGGATATGATTAATGTTAAATATAGTAACTCAACAACGTTAATTGGTACTGAACCAAGCAGCATAACTGTTAGCGAGCCTACTATTATGCTAGTTAAAACAAGTACTGCTGACGTGCCAATAACAGTTAGTGGTAATACTACATATAAAAACTCATCGAACGAAGATGTGACAGTCAATAGTGTAACTATTAATTCAAAGGTCGCTGATAAATATACAGCATTCTATCTCGGTTGTGATAGTAAGACAACATATACAATTTCTGCTACAAGTGATTGTATAAGTGAAATATTACTTGTGAAACAGGATTCAACGTTTACTACATCAACAGATACTAATAGTTTATTACATGTAAAATATAATGGTACAGATATCTTATCAGGTATTTCAAATTATACTGATTTATCTAGTTATCAATTAAATGTATCACAAGAATTATTAGAAACTCTTAAAGTAATATATCCTACTATTAAGGATACTAGTGGTAACTACTCAATATTTAATAATTTTAGTGAAGAAGAACTTAAAAAATTAATTAAAAAGTTAGCATACGCTGATGACGATAATAATACTACTAGTGCACTTTATAAATTAATAGCCAGTGCTAAGAATCACTATCAAACTATACTTGAAAATGTCGAGTCTTATGAAGCTAAGGTTAATATTTTAAATAAGATAATAGAAATAAAGAATGCAGATACTACTGGTAATAATTACCCTAAAACTCAAGATAATATAATAGCTACTTTCATTGGAAATGATTATTTAAATTATTCTAATGCAAACTCCCTTACTTCATCTAAGCTATATACTTTATTAAAGGATTATGAAAATGGTAAATATCAATTTATTACTGGTG
Source organism: uncultured Eubacteriales bacterium (assembly GCA_963605425.1). Classification (GTDB taxonomy): domain Bacteria; phylum Bacillota_I; class Bacilli_A; order Acholeplasmatales; family Anaeroplasmataceae; genus JAEELC01. The sequence continues at coordinate 83,789 of CAVCUQ010000003.1, read as the reverse complement.
ACTCTACGATCGATTATGATAAATTTGATGCTTTCCTTGTACATTTAAATGTAAAAAGTTCAATGACTGGTTATGGTATTTATGCATTATCTAGTTCATTAGGTCAAAAGAATGGTATTTTCATTCCTGATAACTTTGATTTAACTAGTATGGATGCTAACTACAAGACAAGTGATAACGGACTTACAATAGATGAATCTAATACATCTAGTTATTGGAGAGATGGACAAACAAGTACTACTGAAACTTATGATGTTACTAATACAACTAGTGTAAACTATAAGTTTAGAAAAGAAATGAAACAATTAAAGTTAAGTATTTCAACTGAATTACTAACTGCAGATATCACTTCAGGTACTTATACTATTTATGCAACTGAATCAACTATCGATAGTACTAAGGGTAAGATATACTACTATGTTCCTCAAAGTTATATTGATTACTTTAAAATAATTAGTGATGCTAGCTTAAGCGAAACACACGCTACTAGCGCTAAATGCTCAACTACAACAATAGACTTTACTAAAGGTTCATATAATGATTTAAAACAATGGGTTGTAGAAGATGCTATCTTAGTTACTGCTGAAGATACAAGTGTTTCAACTAATTATGATATAGTACTTGTGGCTCAAACTATAACCGTTAATTCTATTACTAGTGATAAGAGTAGTATTGCAGCTACCGGAGAATTAGTGACATTAACTGTAACTACTACAGGTGCCCCTGATAACTTTGATTTAACTAGTTATTTAACTGTTAATGATGTTAAGTTATCATCTTTAGATAAACAATTCTATTTAGATGAAACTTATTATAATAATGGTATAGTTTCAAATAATACTGCAACTATAAAGTTATATATTAAGTCTAGCCACACTGGTGGAAACATTACGTTTAAGGTGTCAGTATACGGAAGTGGAGCTAGTGTAACCATTACTAAAACTAAAGCCTCAAGTTCTACATTTGAAGCTGAGTTTGAAGGATCAAGCGTTAAATTTAATTCAAGTACTACATCTGAATATAAAGGTGAAAGTAGTATAAAAGTAGGTAGAATATTTACTTATAGTGAGCTTTCTAATCTTTCATATCTAACTAGTTACACATTAGCAGATAACGCTACATATAGTGTTTCAGTATCTTATAATAATGATGTACTTGGTAATGAAAGATACCAATATGTGGTAACTATTACAGTTACAAGTGAAGATAAAACTAGCACAACTACATATGTTCATTATTTAAATGAAATGGATTACTTTGATTCATCTTATGCAAATATCTATCAAGATGGTAATAATGTTACAGATTTATATACTAATGAATTTGAATCTCAAAATGTAACATATAATACTACAAACAATACTACTAGTTTAACTTATGATAAAGATAAAACTAATTTTGCATCTGTAGCCTTTGAAAGAGGAAATGAATATGAATACAGAATTAAGTATGTATTAAATAATTTCTATTTGGATGATGCTACATTCAGTAATGTCACATCATCTAGTGGATGTTCTATATCTCTTCCTTCTGGTGGTATGACTGTGGTTGTAGGTTCAACACTAGATACTGGTGTATATTATTTCAATTATCAATATACAAGAAGTGTTAAGTATAGTGATGATGTAACTATTACAAGAACTTATACTTTCCCTACATTATTTATAATCAAGAGGGAATCAACAGATGCATTATTAAAACGTATTACTTTCCTTGATTCAACAAAGGTAATAGGTGATACTTTAACTGTTATTCAAGCTGATACTAGAAAAACAAGTGAAACTACTAAAACATCTAGTATTTATGTAAGTACAGAAAGTGTAGCTAATACAGATGGTAACGAAACGACTTATAGCGCTCTTTCAGCTTCTACTACTAAATACATTAATATTGATAATAACTCTGATGACGCTAATGTTAATATTAAATATGGAAGCCTTGCAGGCGGAACTAGTACAACTGATTCTAACATTTCTGATTACTACACTATAGGTACAGTAAATGAAGCTGAACTTTCTTACTACTCTCCTATCTTTGGAGTAGATGAATATGCTCAAATGTATCAATATACTACAAAGAGAAAGTTACAAGAATATGGTAATTCTACTTTAACAGGAGATAAATATAGTGACGCTAATATCTTAGGTGACCATACAGAAAGCAATACTGTATATCTATATGTTCCATTTACATATAGTAATAATGGTGAAACTAAGACACAAGTATTCTTTGTTGAACTTGATAAAGACTATAATTGGACTAATGTCTATGAAACTACAAGTGATCCTACTGATAGTACAAAGAAGATAGCTACTATGTCTACTACAACAAAAGAAGCTACCGATTCTACTAAAGCAAGCTTTACTTATAATGGTATAACTTATACTGTATCTGATATGGCTGGTAAAGCTAAAGATAATGTATCTCTATATATGGACTATATAGGATCTCCTCTTGCTGAACACTTCTGGTATGTATCATATATGGTATTATCTGAAGCTGCTTTAGCAGGTAGAACTAGTATAGCTGGAAATGTTAGATATTATCATGTATCTATTATTGATACTACAAATAATATTTACTTTGAAACTACTCTTTATTCTGAAGTTGATTTAGGTGATAATATTTATATGACTATTGCTGAAAACATCTATTCAACAAATGGAACAAAGACTGGTTCTAAACAAATATCAGGTCATTTTACTCAAAAGACAGAATATGATAAGACTTTAACTTATAATACTGATAAGACTGATAGTACAACGTATAAGTATAAATATACGTTAAGGTATAATTTATCTATTCTTCCTAAAGGTTATTTCAGTTTCTATTTGGATTTAGAAAATGGATATAGTGTCTATGCAACTACATCTGATGCAAACCAAATTGATACTTCTAAAGATCCTGGAAAAACGGAAGAAGGTACATTCTTACCTTATACATCAATCATTACTAGAACTATTAAACTTAACTTCTATGTAAAGAAAGATACAAACAAGTCTCAAATATGGGCTGTTAAGCAAGGAAGTATCTTTACTTATAAGGCTACTTATTTAGGAAAAGAAGATTAGAGTCTAAAATTGACAATAATACATTATTTTGATAAAATAAAAATGGCAAAGTATGAGAAATTGTATGACGCAAAGCTATAGGGCCTAAAGATATTGAAATGGTAGCCAGTTACACCTAATATTGTAACTGGCTATTATTGTTTATATAGCCAGAAAGGAGAGAGTAGAATGAAACTTAGACTTAAGGAATTCTTACCATATTTAATCGCACTATTTATCATGTTCGTCTTTATGATATTTGCATCTTTTGTGTATACATCGATTGTAAATGATACCTTGAGAAATTCTATTTACTCTAATGTATCTGGCGAATGTAATAAGCAAGCTACTTATTTTCATAATTTAGTTAGTAAAAAGAAAAGAGATTATCTAAATGATAGTACTCTTTACACTACTGTAACTTTAAGAGACTCTAATTTTGAACATAATGAATTTGATTATTTCTTTGGATCTGAAAAGGCTATCGAAGGTGATGGTAGTGATACAGTTTACTATGTTTATATTATTACTGAAGAAGTAGTAAACCCAGGTGCTACAATCTCTACTTATTTTAAAGTTCCTTGTACAGAAATGATTAGTGATGTCGCTCAAAATGAATATGCATTAGGTTTTGCAATTATTGATGAAACTGGTGCTGTTTATGGCTCTAGTGGTTTAGGTTATAGTAAACCATTTGAAATTTTAAATGAATCACTATCTACTACTGAAACAGAAAAAGAAAAAATTAAATCAGTAATGGTAAATTCTGAGGAAACATATTCTACATTATGTGATTATAAGAGTCATAGTTATTATTCATCTGTATCTCGTTTAGGTACGCTTACATCTAATAACAATAAAACAGCTACTAAAGTGTATACTTATGATACAACTACTGAACAAACGACATTACATAATCTATATATGTTTGTATTATTTAATCAAGAACATTTTAATGCTCAAATAAGTCAAACTAATAATTTAACTTTATTCTATAGATTAATAATTATTATTACCTTTATTCTAATCATTACCGACATGTCTCTTACTATTTTTAGAAGTAATAGAATATTTACAATGAATAGAAGAACAGCTGCTAAAAAAGGTATAGCAATTATTAAGATTAATAAAAAAGGTAAAGTTAAATATTATGGTAGAGGTAGAGATGCCTTTGGTGTTGAGGTAGCAGACTTTTCTGTGTTTAGACCTGTTGATGGAAAGAGTTTTGCAGATGCTATTAAGCATGAAAGCCGTTTTGTGTGTGAATATGATCTAGAGCCTAATGTTCAAGGTTATGCAGAATTCATTTCTGTTCCTCAAAGTTCTGGTTACATGATTATAGGTAATGTTGTAACTAGTGAATATAAGAGACAACTTCAAGTTAAGAACTTAATTGAACAAAATGCTATTACACATTTACCAAACCGTAATGCTTTCCTTCAAAAGTTTGAAGAAAATAAGAAGAAACTTATTGGTGAGCAAGTTACTCTAGCATTTGTTAGAATTATGGAATTCCAAGATGTTAATAGACAATTTGGATTTAAAGCTGGAGACGAGATTATTAAAAATTCTTTAGAAATTATTAAAGGTTGTTTAAAGGATTATGATTTATTCCAAGATAACAATGATACGTTCTTAATCTTACTTAAGGGTAATTATAGCACAAATGATGATATCTTAGAAAAGATTACAAGATCATTTACTAAACCTATTGAAATAACTAATCAATCAACATCTAATGTTCATGTAAGAATTGGTTCTTATGAATTAAAAGATGTAATGAATAAAGACTTTAATATTGATGATGCTTTAAATAAAGCAACAGCTGCTTTAAATAGAGCCTTAGAACAAGTATCTGTATTCTATGTTAAGTATGATTTAAACTTATCTACTTACCTAGCTTATAGAGAAGTTATGGAAAAAGATATGCATTACGCTCTTGAAAATGATGAGTTTGTAATGTTCTATCAACCTCAATATAATATTAAGAGAAATAGAATTGAGGGATTTGAATCTCTTATCAGATGGAAGAGTGACAAATATGCAAATGTTTCTCCTCAAGTTTATATTGAAATAGCTGAACGTAATGGTGATATTGTTCAAATTGGTAGAATTATTAATGAACAAGTATGTAAGGCTGCAAAACAGTTTGAGCCATATGGTGTTCATTTATCTATTAACGTATCTCCTGCCCAACTTATGCAAGCTGGTTTTATTGATGAATTACTAGCTGAAGTTAAGAAGAACGAATTAAAACCCGGTTCTATTTGTGTGGAAATTACCGAAACATACATTATGAAGAATTTCTCAGAAATGATTCAAAAGTTAAACATTTTAAAGAATGCTGGTATCAGTATTCACTTAGATGACTTTGGTACAGGTTATTCTTCAATGCTTTATTTAAAACAATTACCTATTAACTGTATTAAGACAGATAAAGGATTTATTGATAATTTAGTAAGTGATGATTCAAGCCGTGTAATTGAAAAGACAATTATAACAATGGCTAGTGAACTTGGACTTGAAACTATTGTTGAAGGTGTTGAAACAAAGGAACAAGTTGGTTTATTACAAGACTTTGGTGCTGATTTCTTACAAGGATATTATGTTTCTCGTGCTGTACCATTTGATAAGGCTATGGAATTAGTTAAGAATGGTGTACACATTGAGGGATTAAAAGAGAAAGGTGGTAGCTTCGATGATTAATATGATTTTAGAAGAGAGTACGATTACTACAACTGGTGCTATAGTGCTTTCAATTGTAGCTCTAATTGTATCGGGTGTATTAATATTTTTACTTATTAAAGGAGTTAAAAGACAAACCTTTATTCTTGAAGAAGATAGATCTGTATTACTTGAAACTATGCTTTCTAAGCCTAGAATGAGAGAAGCTATCAATAATTATGCAACTCGTTTAGGTAATTATGGGACATTCTCTTTGTTCTACATTAAAATTGATGATTATGAGTCATTATTAAATGTAGTTGGAGAAGATGCATGTAATCAAGTTATAAGAAATATAGCTGAAAGATTAGTTCGTACTTATAAAGGTGAAGCTAATATTTCTCAATTTGATAAAGATACATTTATAATCTTTGATAAAAAAGAATATAACTATGAAGATCTAGAATATGCAAGCGAAAGTTTACTTGATTTAATTAGTGGTGAACAAGGTGTATTAAAGAGAGAAAATATTTCCCTAACTGCATCTATCGGTGTTGCAATTTACCCTACATGTGGTAACTCATTTAAGGAATTATATCAAAACCTAGAACTAGCAGCTTATATTGCTCATCGTCAAGGTGGTAATAAGTTCGTTATTTACTATGAAGAATTAAAGACTGAAGAATCTAGTAACATGGAATACTTTAATGAAGTTAAGGCAGCCATGGAAAAGAAGGAACTTACTTTATACTATCAACCTATTATTGATATAAAGAATAAGTCTATTTATGGATTTGAAGCTTTACTTAGATGGAATCATCCTGTTCATGGTGTAATATCTCCAGCTAAGTTTATTCCTATTTTGGAACAATCAGGTGACATAATCTCTGTTTCTAAATGGGCTCTTGAAGAGATCGTTATTAAGCAACAAGAAATTAAAGAACAATTCCCTACAAAAGAATTTAAATTTACTTTAAACTTATCAGTTAAGCAAATGATGAGTGATACACTTGTTGAAGATTTTAAGAAGATTATTAGAAAATATAACGCAGACGCTAAAAAGATCGTTCTTGAAGTTGAACAATATGCAATGTTTGAAAAGATGAATCAAGTTAAACTTAACATTCTTCGTTTAAGAGATGTAGGATTCCTTATCTCAACTGATGGTCTTGGTTTAGATTATAATTCAATTACTCAAATTGAAAATAAACCTATTGATATGCTTAAACTTGATAGAGATTTTATTAAAGATATTAATGAAAATCAAATGCAAGAGCGTTATGTTCAAATGCTTGAAGAATTCTGTGATAAGACTAATAAAGTCTTAATCAGTGAAGGTGTTGAAACTAAGGAACAATTAGAATATGTTCAAAAACAAAATATTGAATATGTTCAAGGTTATTATTTTGAAAAACCTTTTGCAAGCGAGAATATGAGAGATTATATTTATTCTTCTAGCTGGACTAAATTAATTGATGATAGTGAAACTACTAGCGATGAAACTACATTAGATAATAATGAAGTTAAAGAAGAGACAGTTTCGGAGGACAAACAAGAACACGTTACTCAAGAAGAAAATACAAGCACAGAAGAAGATAATTCAAATAAATAACATATGGGCAAGGCTTTATGGCTTTGCCTTTTTATATGGACTTGAATTCTTAGCAAAGTAGCGATGAAAAGCAAAAATATCGTTTCACCGCTAAGATGGGACTATAATAGTGATAAATATGTAAATTTAGTATGAAATATATGATTTTAAAGCATAATATCTTTATAAAAGTAGCGACGAACGCGAAAAAAATGGTTTCACCGCTAACTTCACTAGAAATTCTACTTAAATATGATATAATTTAAATAAGAAAGGTAGCGACGAACGCTGAAAAATGCGCTTCACCGCTAGGATGAGTAATATGGTAGGTAGAAAAAGAGAAATTGAACAATTAGAAAATTTATATGAATCAAAAAAAGCAGAATTGGTAGCTGTCTATGGTAGAAGAAGAATAGGTAAAACTTTTTTGGTTAATGAAGTATTTAAAAATAGATTTTATTTTAGACATACTGGTCTTGCATTAAATGAAAATAATAATAATAAAACTAAAGCACAATTGGAACATTTTAAAGACTCACTTAATTTATTTGGTATAAAATTAGAAAGAGAAATAAACGATTGGTTTGATGCTTTTTTTAATTTGACTAAACATTTAATGAATACCAGTGATACATCTAAAAAAGTAATATTTATTGATGAACTACCATGGTTAGATACTAAGGGTTCTAATTTCATTAGTGCTTTTGAAGGATTTTGGAATGGCTTTGCCTGTTCTAGAGATGATTTGCTTGTTATAGTGTGTGGTAGTGCTACGTCATGGATTGAGAATAATTTAATTAACAACACAGGTGGTCTTTATGGAAGAGTTACTTATGAGATAAAGTTAATTCCTTTCAATTTAAATGAAACAAAGGAATTCTTAGAATCAAAAAAGTGCCATTACTCTCTATATGATATTACTGAAGCTTATATGACATTTGGTGGAATACCCTATTATTTAAATTATATAGATAATAAATATTTGCTTGCTCAAAATATTGATAATTTATTTTTAAAGAATGGTGGATTATTAACATTAGAATATGATAGATTATTTGATTCAATATTTAGTTTTAGTGAAAAAGCTAAAACTATTATAAAATTTCTTTCTAGCAATAGTGTTGGATATACAAGAGAAGAAATATCTAATAAGTTAAAGATAAGTGATGGTGGTGTATTAAGCAAATATTTAAATTCATTAATAGCTTCTAATTTTATTATTAAATATGTACCTTTTGGCTTTTCCAAAAGAGAAATTCACTATAAACTCGTAGATCCATTTTGTATATTTTATATAAAATTTGTTTTAGATAAATCAAGTATTAGTTCCTGGGAAGAAGAGTGTTCAAGTCAAAGAATTTCCACATGGCGTGGATATGCATTTGAAAATGTTTGTTTTAATCATATAGATCAAATCAAATTTGCTCTAGGTATCTCAGGTGTTTCAAGTAATGTAAGTGGATTTTTCAATAAAGATGATGGATATCAAATTGATATGGTAATTGAAAGAAAAGATAATGTTATTAATCTATGTGAACTTAAATTTTATTCTGATGAATTTAAAGTTACTAAAGAATATGCTTTAAAGATAAACAGAAGAACAAATCTTGTAAAAGAAAAGATTGGCAAAAAATATTCAGTAATTAATACTTTAATATCTACTTATGGTATATATAAAAACGAATATTATTATTCATTTTCAAATTCAATTGTTCTAGAAGATCTATTTAGATTTTAAAAATATTGTTTTAAATTTAACACTTTTCTTCTTTTAATAAATTGATTGAAACTAATATACTATGTGTAATGTATAGTTGACTTTACATTTATGTTATTGTAATATATAGGTAGTTTTTTTGAAAAGAGGAAATAATATGGAAAAGAAAATATCAGTAGTTATACCTATGTATAACGCTAAAAAACACTTAAATAGAAGTTTTGTAACAGTATTAAATCAAACTTACAAAAATCTTGAAATTATTTGTGTAAATGATGGTTCTACAGATGGTACTAAAGAAGCTGTAGAAGAATTTATGGCTCATGATAAGAGAATCATCTTAATCAATCAAGAAAAAGCTGGTGTATCACATGCAAGAAACAATGGTTTAAAGCACGTTACTGGTGAATATGTTCAATTTGTAGACGCAGATGATGAAATTGAACCTGATTATTTTGAATATATGGTTAAGATTTTAGAAGAATCTAATAGTGATTGTGCTGTATGTAATAATGATCACCCATTCTTCTATACCCACTTAGATGATAGAGTTTATGATTTGACAAAAAAACAAGACTTCCTTGAATTCTATCAACATACTTACGCTCCAACCCTTCCATGGAATAAGCTTTGTAAGGCATCAAGCCTAAAAGGTTTAGAGTTTGATGAGAATTTAACATTTGCTGAAGACGAGGCTTTCTTCTGCAAGTGTATGCTTAAAGTTAAGAGAATTGTTACAACTCATAGAACATTATATCATTACTATATGGCTACAAAAGAAAATAATGGTGATCAAGACTCTACATTAAATCAAGGATTAAATAAGGCTGCTTTCTGGGACAATAATTCATCATTATTCTATAAGGCATTAGAATGTGTTCCTTCAAGAATTAAAACATTTGAACAAGGAATTATAACTAAGTCTATTCCACTTGATTCTATTACTGAAGTAATCTATCAAAGAGTATTTGACTATACATTCTATCTTGTTGAAGCTTATGCTGGACTAGGTTTACCACTTATTGGTATTCAAACAGAACTATATCACAACTTTAGTCATACATTCTTCCAATCATCTTGTGAAATTCAAGAAGAATTTGGTTTAAAGTTTGAATCATTCATTGACTCTAAGGCTAAAGATAGAACTTTTGCATTAGCAGAAGCTTTAGTTAAAACATGTAATTTAGTTCATGAAAGAAAAGATAATAATATTATTGTTTACTATGCTCAATTAATGGTATTTGCTCACTTCTTTGTTAAGGAATACAGTGATATCAATAGCTATAATGTACTTAATATGTGTATTAAGGAATACAATGAAAACAAGAGCGCTACTAGTAAACTTGCTCATGAAGTTTTAGAGAGCTTAAATTAATTACAATGCTGTAAGTGTAGATACCAAAATGACTATTACTTACAGCTTTTATTTTATACAGAAGATATTTAAAAAAATTAAAATGTAAAGTTGACTTTACATTTTGAATAGTGTAATATATAGAAAATTGAAAATAGAGGTAATATATTATGCAAAAGAAAATATCTGTAATTATACCAATGTATAATGCTAAAAAACATCTTAATAGAAGTTTTGTTACTATATTGAATCAAACATATAAAAATCTTGAAATTATTTGTGTTAATGATGGTTCTAGCGATGGTACAAAAGAAGCTATAGAAGAATTTCAAAAACAAGATGATAGAATTATTCTAATAAATCTTGAAAAGAGCGGAGTATCTCATGCAAGAAATGTAGGATTAAAACATGCAAGTGGAGATTATATTCAATTTGTTGACGCTGATGACGAACTTGAACTTAACTACTTTGAATTACAATTAGATTTATTACTTTCAACTAAGAGTGATTGTGTTATCTGTAATAATGTTCATCCTTTCTTCTATACTTACTTTACTGATAGAATTTATGATATGACAAATAAAAAAGATTTCTTTGAATTCTATCAACATACGTTCGCGCCTACACTTCCATGGAGTAAATTATATAAAAGAGAAGTACTTGAAGGAATTTCCTTTGATGAAAATTTAAGCTTTGCTGAAGATGAAGCATTCTTCTGCAAGTGTATGCTTAAGATAAAGAGAATAGCTACTACATCTAAGGTGTTATATCATTACTACATGGCTACTAAAGAAAACAATGGAGATCAAACTTCTACATTAAATCAAGGAATTAATGCGGCTGCTTTCTGGGACAATAATTCTTCCCTTTTTTATAAAGGTTTAGAATGTATTCCATCAAGAATTAAATCATTTGAAAAAGGATTGAAAGAAAAATTAATTCCTATTAAATCAATTACTGATGTAATATATCAAAGAGTATTTGATTTTACATTCGTTTTACTAGATGCTTATGTTGGATTTGGACTTCCTGAAGAAGGGCTTGGAAAAGAACTACTTCACAATATGCAAAATACATATTTCCAAGAATCTTGTTTTGTTCAAGAACAATATGGTATAGTCTATGAACCATTTAGTGGTAATGGATTTGAAGAGAGAGTAGCTAAACTAAATCATGCTTTATACGAAATAAATAGCTTAGGTCAAAAGAGAAGAGATAAAAATGTAATCAACTATTTTGCTGACCTTATGGCATTTGCATTCTATTTTGTTAAAGAATGCAATGATTTAGATAGTTATAACTTCTTAAATAAGGCTATTAAAGAATATAAAGAAAATAAAACAGAAACTGCTAAGCTTGCACACGAAGTGTTAGATAGTTTAGAAAAGTAAGTAAAAAGCACTTAAACTTGACAATAAATATTTTTAAGTGCTATAATTAGGATAGATAAAAATAGTTTTAATTATATAGGCAAAATATGAGAAATCATATGACGCAAAGCTATAGGGTCTTTAAAATGACAGCCAGTTGCGAGATTATCAATTTCATGTCCTATTATAGTTATTATATAAGCACATCTAATTGATGTGCTTATTTATTTTTAAGGAGGTTGTGCTATGAAAGATTATGGTGTTGTAACAGTTAAAAAGTTATGGACTAAAAAGAGAATACTTAATACTTTAATTGCAATCTTCTTTATTCTATTCGTAACAACTGCAGTTATTACTTACTACGGTCAAAATGTAGGTTGTTTCACTGTTTCAGTTTCTCAAAAGGCTACAGATTACGCTATTTATATTTCTGATGATGAATTTGAATCATGGTCTCCACGTTTAATATGTGAACCTATGAAAGCTAGTTCACCAACAATTCAACCTATTATTAAATCTAATTATATTAGAAATAATAGAGGAACTTATAAGTCTAGTGATAATACTTATATAGGTTATACATTTTGGCTTAAGAATATGTCTTCAACTGAATCTGTATCAGTAAAGACTAAACTTAGTGTTGCTCGTTCTACTCAAGACTTAGATGAATGTTCATGGGTTTGGTTTTTTGATGAATCTGATGAAAATGGTACTATTTTCCAAAAGGCTGAAACTTTAACTGATGACCAAATCAAAGAACGTCCAAATAGATATGAAAATTATGCTTCTAGAACTCAATACGAAGGAGATACAGTATTTGAGAGAAGTTATACTAATCTAAAACCAGGTGAAGTTAAAAAGTTTACAATAATATTATGGACAGAACTAGAAGATCCTGACTGTACTGATAATATTATTAATGGTCAAATTAACTATAACTTAGAGTTCATGCTTGAATCTGAGGATGATAAGTAATGAAAAAGAAAATCATTTATTTATCAGGATCATTATTTTTCTTACTTCTTACTATTATTAGTACAACTTATGCATTTTTAACTATCAACTTGTCAGCTTATGTAACTGGTATGGAGATTAATGTTGAAATTGCAGATGGTATTTCTATTAGTTCTAATGGTTTAAGTTATGGTTCTAGTTTAACTGAAGCTCAAATTAGAGAAGCTATTGTTGTTAAGTACTTAGGTTATTCATATTCAAACGAAGGTGTTGTAGTCGATAAAGCAGGAGAAATTGTTTCTGATTTTTCTAAAGATTATATTGATGAAAAGTTTGCGGAAATAATATTAAAACCTGTAACAACTAGCGATGCAAAGACATTCTACTATGATAAGTATCCTTTTAATAATGGAAATACTAATTATAGAACTTGTGATGAAACGGACGGTAGATATGTATCTTTTGATTTATATTTTAAAGCCCTAGATAATAAAGTTAATGTATTCTATAGTGCAAGTAATTATAACTATGATGATACAGGAAATAAGGTTTCTAAGTTTTCTATTACAGGTGAAAAGATAACTACATCAACTAATGAGAGAAACCAGGCTTATTTACATAGTAATCTTACAACTATAGATTCAGCTGGTAATGCTTTAGTAGTAAGTGCAGGTTCTAGTGATTTAACATTTAGCCCTGCTGATGCGATGCGTTTTTCAAGTTATGTTGAAAAATATGAAAAGACTACTGATATTGCTGGAAATATAGTATATCAAGATAGTTCTAAGATATATGAAATAAATATGGGTCTTGGAAGTTATGCAACTAAACTTGATTCTAGTTATTATGATTCATATTATTTACAGGCTTCACAATTAGACGCCTCTAAGAATGCACAGGAAACTTATAGAATTAATTCTAAGTCTACTAGCTTAGATGACATCAATTATTTCGACTCAGCTTCAAGTTTTGCAGGTATGCCACTAACTTATAAGGCATTTGATACTTTTGAATCTGCTAATTTATTAACATTAGATAATAAAGATGATGTTAAGAAGGCTACATTTACATTCTGGATTGAAGGTTGGGATGCGGACTGTTTTGATGGTTTGATTTCTAATAATATTTCAATCAATATGGCATTTACTACAAATATAGCTTCTTACTATGAACAGCTAAAAACTGTTAATTATCATTATGGTGAGAATAATGAATTAACATATACTCTAAACTATTTTGATATTAATAACCAAATGCTTAAAGATATATTCATTCCTTCATATTTAGATGAAAATGATGAAGTAATTGATTCTTATAAAAATAAGAAATTTAAGGGTTGGTATTTAGAGGGTTCGGATACAGAATTTGACTTTGGTGTTATATATGATACTTTGGTTCATACCTTTGATGTATATGCTAAATGGGAATAAATTTAATTAGAAGGGCTTTATGTCCTTCTTTTTATATTATTTTAAATTTAAACAAAATTATAAATAATACACACAAATATCACTATTAAGCAAATTTTATTTACAAATATAATGTATTTAAAAATATCATTCGAAAGGGTTTGCAAACTAATATATGTTTATGAATATAATTAGCATAAAAGAAACCGATTTCATAAAATTTTATATATATTTTATTTAAATATTATGATAGAATCAAATTGTAATTAAATAGCTTATATCTTATATAATGGCTTTAATTGGTAAGCAAGTTTCTACCCTCTAACCGTAAATCTGAGGACTATGAGATAATTTTTTAGGTTATTAGAATATTAATGACTTATTTTGCTTACTATCTAATTTGATATGGATGGTAATGTGTATGAAAAAGCGTATTTATCAATTCAATAAATTATCAAATTTGTATTATGATACAAGTGTTTTTCGCAAGGAATGGATTTTTTAGGTCCGTTCCTTTTTTGTGCATAAAGGAGAATAAGTATGGTAAGAGTTGGAATTATAATGGGATCTAAGAGTGACTACTCAGTTATGAGTAAAGCTTGTGAAACTTTAGATGAGTTTGGTGTTGAATATGAAGTTAAAATCGTATCTGCACATAGAACTCCTGATTTAATGTATGAATATGCTAAAAGTGCTAAAGAAAGAGGAATTAAAGTAATTATTGCAGGAGCTGGAGGAGCTGCTCACTTACCTGGTATGACAGCTGCACTTACATCTTTACCTGTTGTTGCAGTTCCAGTTAAGTCTAGCAATCTATCTGGTCTTGATTCACTTCTTTCAATAGTGCAAATGCCTGGCGGAGTTCCTGTAGCTACAATGGCTATTAATGGAGCTAAGAACGCTGCTTTATATGCTGTATCAATTTTAGCTTTATCTGATTCTGCTCTTGATGAAAAATATACTTTATTTAGAGAAAAACAAACAAAGGAAGTACTTGAAAGTGAAATATAATATAGGAATTATAGGCGGAGGACAACTTGGGGCTATGATGGCTATCGAAGCTCATAAGATGGGCTATACAGTTGCAGTCTTAGACCCTACACCAAATTGCCCGGCAAGTTTCGTGGCTGATAAAGTCATTACCGGAGATTTTAATGATTTAGATAAGTTAAATGAATTAGGATCTATTACTGAGGTGCTTTCTTATGAATTCGAAAATGTAAGAGGAGAAGCCTTAGAACATTTAAATAATAAATATAAAATACCTCAAGGAATAAATACCTTACTTGATAGCCAGGATAGACTAGTTGAAAAGAACAATGCAAATAAATATGGTCTTAAAACTTGTAAATATTTAAAGTGTGATAACTTAGAAGACTTAAAAGAGGCTATAAATAAATTAGGTTATCCTTTAATTTATAAAACAAGGCGTGAAGGATACGATGGCCATGGACAAGCTGTTTTAAGAAGTGAAAATGATATAGAAAAAGTTAAACCTTATTTAGATCATACACAAGGTATTTGTGAAGAGATGATAGACTTTGACTTTGAAACAAGTTTAATCCTTGTTCGTGATAAAAATAAAACTATTCATTTCCCTATGGGTTTAAATATTCATAAAGATTCAATTCTTGATTTAACTGTAGTACCTAGTAATATAAAGAGCGAATTAGAAGATAAGATTATTAAAGAAAGTATATCCTTTATGGAAAAAGCCGGATACTTTGGAATACTTACTATTGAATTCTTTATTAAAGGTGATACTTATTACTTTAATGAAATGGCACCAAGACCTCACAACTCAGGTCACTATACAATAGAGGGATGCTCAACAAATCAATTTAAAGAATTAGATAAATTTGTTCTAGGCCTAGAACTTGAAGAACCAAAATTATTACATAAAACAATAATGAAAAATATATTAGGCCGTGATATGCCAAATTTGGAGAAACTAAAAACAATACCAAACGCATATTATCATGATTACAAAAAAGTTGATGTTAGACCGCTTAGAAAAATGGGGCATATAACTTTTTGTGATATTACATTAGAAGAATACAAAAATTATTTAAAATAAGAGGAAACAAAATGAAAAAACGTATATTTGTAGAAAAGAAGGAAGGATTTAGAGTAGAAGCTGAATCTTTGCTAAATGAATTAAACTCTAATTTAAATTTAGATATTAAGAGTTTAAGATTCATTAATGTCTATGATGTATTTAATATATCAGAAGAATTACTTGAAAAAGCTAAATATTCAGTATTTGGTGAACTTGTAACTGATGATGTATTTTATGATATCGATTTAAAGAGAAAGAAGTATTTAGCTGTCGAATACTTACCAGGTCAATATGACCAAAGAGCTAGCCAAGCAGTTGCTTGTTTAAAACTTATTGATCCTAAATGTTCTGCTCATATTAAATCAGCTACACTTTTAATATTTAATGATGAAGTTACGAAAGAAGAAATTGAACGTATCACTAAATATTACGTAAACCAAGTTGAATCTCGTGTTAAAGATTTAAAGAAACTTAGAGATTTAAATAAGGCTGAAGTTAAGAATGTTAAGATTTTAACTGGATTTAGAAATTTAACTGATGATGAACTTCAAGGATTTATCGATGAATATAGTCTTGCGATGAACAAAGATGATTTAAAGACTGTTGTTGAATATTTTAAAGAAGAAAAAAGAGATCCTTATATCACTGAAATTAAAATCCTAGATACATATTGGTCAGATCATTGTAGACATACTACATTTAATACTAAGATTTGTGAAATTACTATTGATGAATCATTTATTTCTAAAGAAATTAATGAAGCATATGAATTATATTTAAAAATGCGTGAAGACTTAGGCAGAGAGTCTAAAGATATCTGTTTAATGGATATGGCTTGTATAGCTGCTAGATACCTAAAGAAAAAAGGATATTTAGATGATTTAGAAGAGTCTGAAGAAAACAACGCATGTTCTATTTATGTAAATGTAAAAGTTAATACTAGTGAAGAAAAGTGGTTATTACAATTTAAGAATGAAACTCATAACCACCCAACTGAAATAGAACCATTTGGAGGAGCTTCTACATGCTTAGGTGGAGCTATTAGAGACCCTCTTTCTGGTAGAGCTTATGTATATCAAGCTATGCGTGTAACTGGTAGTGGTGATATTTTCCAAAAAGTAGAAGATACTTTAAGCGGTAAATTACCTCAAAAAGTTATTTCAACTAGAGCTGCAGCCGGATATTCTTCATATGGTAACCAAATCGGTTTAGCTACTACTCATGTTAAAGAAATTTATCATGATGGTTATGTTGCAAAAAGACTTGAAGTTGGTGCTGTAGTTGGTGCCGTTAGAGCTGATGCAATTCGCAGAGAATCTCCTATCCCAGGCGATGTTGTACTTCTATTAGGAGGTAGAACAGGTCGTGATGGTATTGGAGGAGCTACTGGTTCATCTAAGAAACATGATGTACACTCTATTGATACATGTTCAAGTGAAGTTCAAAAAGGTAATGCACCTGAAGAAAGAAAGATTGAACATTTATTTAGAAGAGAAGAAGTATGCAAGTTAATTAAGAAGTCAAATGACTTTGGTGCTGGTGGTGTAAGCGTAGCTATCGGTGAACTTGCAAAAGGATTAACTATTTATCTAGATAGAGTACCTGTTAAATATACTGGTCTTAATGCTACAGAACTTGCAATCAGCGAATCTCAAGAGAGAATGGCTGTTGTAGTTGATAAGAATGATGTTAAAAAATTCGTTAAATATTGTCATGAAGAAAACATTGAAGTAACTCATGTAGCTGATGTAACAGAAGAAGAAAACTTAAAGATGTATTATAACAATACTCTTTATGTAAATTTAAAGAGAAGCTTCCTTGATACTGATGGTGCTAAACATTTAACTCATGTTCATGTTACTAAGAATGAATATAAGGATTTCTTCAAAAGAGAAGTTAATAACTTACATGATGATACTCTAAATTTATTAAAAGATAAGAATGTTGCTAGCCAAAAGGGTTTGGTTGAAATGTTTGACTCAACAATCGGACGTTCTACAGTACTAATGCCTTATGGTGGTAAATATCAATTATCTGAAACTCAAGTATCAGTTCAAAAACTTCCTGTAGGTAATAAATTTACAACTACATCATCTATCATGGCTTATGGTTATGATCCTTATTTAACTGAATCAAGTCCATTCTTAGGTAGCCAATATGCAGTTATCGATGCTTGTGCTAAGGTTGTATCAGCAGGTGCAAGTTTCGAGAAAATGAGATTTAGTTATCAAGAATATTTTGAAAAGATGACAAGTAAAGAAACATTTGGTAAACCATTTGAATCATTACTAGGTGCAATCAAGATTCAAAATGATCTTCACCTTCCATCAATTGGTGGTAAGGATTCAATGTCAGGTTCATTTGATTCTTTACATGTACCTCCTATGTTAATGGCTTTTGGTATTACACTTGTTGATGCTAAAGACGTTATCTCAACTGATTTTAAGAAGAGTGGTAATTATATTTATCTAATTAAACATACTCCAAATAAAAATTACATGCCTAATATCGAAACTTTAACTGATAACTTTAAATATGTTAGAGAAAATATCTTAAATAAGAATATTGTATCAGGTTTTGCAATCGGATTTGGTGGAGTTGTTGAAGCTTTAACAAAGATGAGTTTAGGTTCTAAGATTGGATTTAATGTTACATATCCTAATCCATTAGATAAAGACTATGGTTCAATACTTGTTGAATCTAAAGTAAAACTTGAATATAAGAATGCAATCTATTTAGGTAAAACTAAGGCTGATACTTACAAATTAAATGATACTGATTTTACATTTGAAGAATTATACAATGCAAACTTTGAAGAATATGCAAAGGTATATAGGATTGATACGGTAAATAATCAAACTCCATTTACTAAGGAAGTAAAAAAACCAGTATCAACTTATCCATTCGATCCTATCGATAAGCCACTTGTATATATTCCTATCTTCCCAGGTACTAACTGTGACTATGACTCAGAAAAAGCCTTTGTTAAAGCTGGTGCTAAGGTAAAGACTACAGTATTTAAGAACTTAACTGCTTCTGATGTACTTAAGTCTATTAAGGAAATGAAGAAGAATATCGATAAATGTAATATCTTAATGCTAGCAGGAGGATTCAGTGCAGCTGATGAACCTGATGGTAGTGGTAAGTTTATTGCAAATATCTTAAATAATAAAGATATAAAAGAAGCTATCGAAGGTCTTCTTGAAAGAAAAGGATTAATACTTGGTATTTGTAATGGTTTCCAAGCTTTAATCAAATCTGGATTACTTCCATATGGAAAATTCGATTCACTAACTTTACAGTCCCCAACATTATTTAGAAATGATTTAAATAGACATATATCACATATTTCAACTACTAGAGTATGTAATACAAATTCTCCATGGCTTAAAGGCTTTGAAGTAGGAGAAGTACACAATGTAGCTATCTCCCACGGTGAAGGTAAGTTTGTATGTTCTAGTGAGATGGCAAAGGCGTTATTTGATCAAGGTCTTGTAGCCTTCCAATACTGTGATAATGATGGAAATATCAAAGAAGAGACTCCATACAACCCTAATGGTAGTACATATTCAATTGAAGGTATTACTTCTAGAGATGGTCTAATTCTAGGTAAGATGGGACATTCAGAAAGATATGAGAAATATAACTTTAAAAACATCTACGGAAATAAGGAACAAAATATCTTTCTTAATGCAGTAAATTATTTTAAAAAACAATAAATAAAAGGAAACAAAAAGGTGATTATTATGAAACAATTAGAAATGTTATATGAAGGAAAAGCTAAACAAGTATTTAGAACTGATGATGAAAATTTAATCGTTATGCACTATAAGGATGATGCTACTGCATTCAACGGTATTAAAAAGGCTCAAATTAAAGATAAGGGTGTTTTAAATAACGAAATTACAACTATCATTTTCAATGAATTAATTAAGAATGGTATTCCTACTCATTTTGTTGAAAAATTAAATGATAGAGATCAATTATGCAAGAAGGTTACAATTTTCCCTCTTGAAGTTATTGTAAGAAATATTGTAGCTGGTTCTATGGCTAAGCGTTTAGACATCAAAGAAGGTACTAAGATTGATAATACTATTTTTGAATTATGTTACAAGAATGATAAGCTTGGTGATCCACTTATTAATAATGACCATGCAGTTGCTTTAGGTGCAGCTACATACGCTGAACTTGATACTATTCGTTCTCTTACTTTAAAGATTAATGAAATCTTAAAGAAGTTATTCGAATCTATTAACATTACTCTAGTTGATTTCAAAATTGAATTTGGTAAAACTAGTGATGGTCAAATTGTATTAGCTGATGAAATCTCTCCTGATACTTGCCGTCTATGGGATTCTAATACTCAAGACAAGTTAGATAAGGATAGATTTAGAAGAGATTTAGGTAAGGTTATTGAAGCTTACGAAGAAATTTTAAGAAGATTAAATACTAGATAGGAATTTTAAAAATGACAGAAGATGATGCTTTCAGAGGTCTACATGAAGAATGCGGTGTCTTTGGTGTATATAATGTAGAAAATGCTAGTGAAAATATATACTATGGACTCCATTCTCTTCAACACCGTGGTCAAGAAGGTTGCGGTATCGTTGTTGTAGATAATGCAGGAAAACTGAATAGAAAAAAAGGGGAAGGATTAGTAAGTGAAATATTTGATAATGCATCACTTGCTAAACTTCCTGGTACTTCTGGAATTGGTCATGTAAGATATGCAACATCAGGTGGCGGAGGTATTGAGAATGTTCAACCTTTCTTATTCCGTCACCATGGTGGTGATTTTGCTCTTGCACATAATGGTAATTTAGTAAATTCTAATGAACTTAGACGTTTTCTTGAAGATAAAGGTTCTATATTCCAATCAACATCAGATAGTGAAGTTTTAGCTCATTTAATTAAAAAGGATTCACCTGATACTAATAGAGTTGATGTTATTATCCATGCTTTAAATATGCTTGAAGGAGCTTTTGCTTTCTTAATCATTACTAAAGATAGATTATATGCAACTCGTGACAAGTATGGTTTAAGACCTCTTTCAATTGGTATGTTAGGAAACGGATATGTGGTAGCTAGTGAAACTTGTGCACTAGATATTGTTGGTGCTAAGTTCTTACGTGATGTAAAACCAGGAGAAGTAGTTGTAATAGATAGAAATGGTTTAACAAGTTACGACTATTCTAAATATAAACATCATTATATGTGTGCTATGGAATTCATTTATTTCTCTCGTCCTGATAGCGATATTGAGGGAGTAAATGTCCATGCGTTTAGAAAAGAAACAGGAAGAATCCTTTATAGAGAAGCTCCAGTTGAGGCTGACATTGTAGTAGGTGTTCCTGATTCAAGTTTATCAGCTGCTATAGGTTATTCTGAAGAGAGCCATATTCCTTATGAAATGGGACTTGTTAAGAATAAATATGTAGGTAGATCATTTATCGCTCCTAGCCAATCACTTAGAGAGCGTGCTGTTATGATGAAACTATCTCCAGTTAGAAGTATTGTTTCAGGCAAAAGAGTAGTGCTTATTGATGATTCTATTGTTAGAGGTACTACTAGTAAAAAGATTATTAAACAATTAAGAGAGTTTGGTGCAAAAGAAATTCATGTTCGTATTGCATCTCCTCAAATTATTTCTCCATGTTTTTATGGTGTAGATATTTCTACATATGGTGAACTTATTTCTGCTCGTCATTCACTTGATGAAGTATGTAAGATAATTGGTGCTGATTCTCTTGCTTTCATTTCGGAAAAAGCTTTATTTGATGTATCTAAGAGATATGAATTATGCACTGCATGTTTTACAGGAAAATATCCGACAGAATTATATTCTTCAATATATGATGCTAATAAAGATAATAAATTTTAGTTGAGGTAAATTATGGCTATAGATTATGAAAAATCCGGTGTTTCACTTGAAGCTGGTTATGATGTTGTAAAAAGAATTAAAAAACATGTATCAAGCACTAATCGTGTTGGTAGTGTTGGTAATATTGGTTCTTTCGGTGGAATGTTTGATTTAACTAAATTAAACATTAAAGAACCTATTTTAGTTAGTGGTACTGATGGTGTAGGTACTAAGCTTAAGATTGCATTTGAAATGGATAAGCATGATACTATCGGTATTGATGCAGTTGCAATGTGCGTTAATGATGTACTTGCTCAAGGTGCAGAACCTCTAATCTTCCTTGACTATGTAGCTCAAGGAAAGACTATTCCTGCAAAGGTTGAAGCTATCGTTTCTGGTATAGCTGAAGGATGTAGACAAGCAGGATGTGCTCTTGTTGGAGGAGAAACAGCTGAAATGCCTGGTATGTATGAAAATGGTGAATATGATATTGCCGGATTTACTACAGGTGTTGTTGAAAAGAGTAAATTAATTGATGGTACTAAAGTAGAAGTTAATGATGTTTTAATTGGTATTGAATCATCAGGTGTACATTCTAATGGTTTCTCACTTGTAAGAAAGATTGTTCGTGATGCAAACCTAGATTTACATAAAGTATATGAAGAACTAGATCCTAATAAGACTTTAGGTGAAGTATTACTTACTCCTACAAATATTTATGTAAAAGAAGTACTAGAAGTTATTAGAAGCGTTGATGTTCACGGTGTAGCTCATATCACTGGTGGTGGATTTGATGAAAATATTCCTCGTATTTTAAAAGAAGGAGAAGGAATATACGTTAAAGAAGGTACTTGGCCTATTCTTCCTGTTTTCAAATTCCTAGAAAAGAAGGGTAATATCGACCATAGAGAAATGTTTAATATTTATAACATGGGTATTGGTATGGTTATTGCAGTTGACGCTAATAGTGCTAATAAAGTACTTGATATTTTAGCTAACCATAATAGAAAAGCTTATATTATCGGTAGTGTTACTGATAAAGCTGGTCAAGTTGATATTGAACTAGAAAAATAATTATGAAGAATATTGCTGTATTTGCAAGTGGTAATGGTTCTAATTTTGAAGCTATTGCACAGGCTTGTGAGAATAAAACAATTAAGAATGGAAATGTTAAAGTAGTTATTTGTGATAGAGCTAAGGCTTATGTAAGAGAGCGTGCTAAAAATCATAATATTCCTTGTATTTATGTAAATGCATTAAAATTTGAAACAAGAGAAGATTATGAAAAACATATTGTTTCTATTTTAAAAGAATATAATATTGATTTAATCGCTCTAGCTGGTTATATGAAGATTATTACAAATGTATTACTTGAAACTTACCCAAATAAAATAATTAATATTCATCCTGCCCTGCTTCCATCATTTAAAGGTGCTCATGGTATTCAAGATGCATTTAATTATGGATGTAAAGTATTTGGCGTAACTATTCATTATGTATCAAAAGAACTTGATGGTGGTAAAATTATCAGTCAAAAGGCTTTTGAATATTATGGAAACAATTTAGATGAACTTGAGGAAAAGATTCATGAAATAGAACATGTTCTTTATCCTTTAACTATTAATAAATTACTCGAAGGAGAATAAAATGAAAAGAGCTTTAATTAGCGTTAGTGATAAGACTGGCGTTTTAGAATTTGCAAAAGAATTATCTAATTTAGGATATGAAATTATTTCAACTGGTGGTACTAAGAAAGCCCTAGATGAATATGGTGTTAAAACTATTGGTATTGAAGATGTAACAGGATTCCCTGAAATACTTGATGGTAGAGTTAAGACGCTTCACCCTAATGTTCATGGTGGTCTTCTTGCAAGAAGAGATAAAGAAGAACATATGGCTACAATTAAAGAACATAATATTAAGCCTATTGATTTAGTATGTGTTAATTTATATCCTTTCAAGAAGACTGTTGAAAAAGGTGCTTCATTAGAAGAAACTATTGAAAACATTGATATTGGTGGACCTTCTATGCTTAGAAGTGCAGCTAAGAACTATAACGCTGTAACTGTTGTAGTAGATAGCTCAGACTATGCAAAGGTAATTGAAGAAATTAAAGAACATGGTGATACTACACTTGAAACAAGATGCCGTCTAGCTGGTAAAGTATATAGAACTACAGCTAATTATGATGCAATGATAGCTTCTTATTTTGCAAATTTAAATAATGAAGAATTTAATGAGACATTAACATTAACTTATGAAAAAGCAAGTGATTTAAGATATGGTGAAAATCCTCATCAAAATGCTTGTTTATATAAGGGACCTTATACAAGTTATTCACTAGTTCATGGAAAACAACTACAAGGTAAAGAATTATCTTATAATAATATTCAAGATGGTAATGCTTGTTTAAATATTTTAAAAGAATTTAATGAGCCATGTGCTGTAGGTCTTAAGCATATGAATCCATGTGGTGTAGCTGTAAGCACTGATATCGTATCTGCTTGGGATAAATGCTATAACGCTGATAGCGTATCTATTTATGGTGGTATTGTAGCTTTCAATAGAGAAGTAAGTGAAGAATTAGCTGCTGATATTATTGCAAAGAAAGTATTCCTTGAAATAATTATGGCTCCATCTTATTCTGATGAGGCTTTAAAGCTTCTTGCAAAAAAGAAGAACTGCCGTGTTATGATTATTGATATGTCTACTCCATTTAAAGATAAGAAAATGGCTCTTACTGTAAATGGCGGACTTTTATATCAAGATTTAGATTTAGAAATTTTTAATGAAGAAGATTTAAAAGTTGTAACAAAGAAAGCACCAACTGAAGAAGAAATGAAAGATTTAGTCTTTGCAATGAAGTGCGTAAAACATGTTAAATCAAATGCTATCTTAGTAGCTAAAGATTTAACTACTTGTGGTGTTGGTGCTGGTCAAATGAATAGAGTAGGTGCAGCTAAGATTGCCTTAGAACAAGCTAAAGAAGCTGGCAAAACCACATTAGTTCTTGCATCTGATGCCTTCTTCCCATTTGATGATACTATTACACTTGCAAGCAAATATGGTGTAACAGCTGTTATTCAACCAGGTGGATCTATTCGTGATGAAGATTCTATTAAGAAAGCTGATGAGCTTGGTATTGCAATGGTCTTCACTGGAATGAGACATTTTAAACATTAATTTTTAAAAAAGAGGAATTATTATGAGAGTACTTGTAATTGGTAGTGGCGGAAGAGAACATGCTATTATAGATAAATTAAGCGAATCACCTTTAGTAGATAAAATCTATGTTGCAAAAGGAAATGACGGAATGCTAAGTCTAGCGGAGCGTGTTAATATTAGTGAAACTGATAAAGAAGCCTTACTTGATTTTGCATTAAAGAATAACATTGAATTAACCGTAGTAGGTCCTGAAGTAATTCTTGAGACTGGAATTGTTGATTTATTTAGAGAAAATAATTTAAAGATATTTGGTCCTTCTAAAGCTAGTGCTAGAATTGAAACTAGCAAGGAATTTGCAAAAGACTTAATGAAAAAATATAATATCCCTACTGCACAATATGAAACCTTTACTGATTATGATAAAGCAATTGCCTATGTTAGTTCTCATAAAATTCCAACTGTTATTAAATATGATGGACTAGCTGCTGGTAAAGGTGTAGTTGTAGCTAAAACTTTAGAAGAGGCTACTTCAGCATTAAAAGATATGCTTCTTGATGATAAGTTTGGAGAAGGAAAAGTTGTTATTGAAGAATATTTAGAAGGTATCGAATTTTCATTTATGTGCTTTGTAGATGGCGAAAATGTATATCCTTTAGATATCTCTCAAGACCATAAGAGAGCCTATGATAATGATCTAGGTCCTAATACAGGTGGTATGGGGGCTTATAGTCCTGTTCCTGTTATAAAGAGTAATGATGTAGAGTATTCTTTAGAAAATATCATGAAGCCTGTAGCTAAAGCCCTAGTTAAAGAAGGATGTCCTTTTACGGGTGTACTTTATGGTGGTCTAATGAAGACAAAAAACGGGGTTAAGGTCATTGAATTTAACAGCCGTTTTGGAGACCCAGAAACTGAGGTAGTATTACCTAGATTATCAAGTGATTTATGTAAAGCCTTCCTTGATTTGATAGACCATAAAGAACCACTACTTACTTGGGATAAATCATATTGTCTTGGAGTAGTAATGGCTTCACGTGGTTACCCTTCAGATTATAAAAAAGGATTTGTAATTAATAATCTTGATAAAGTATCATCAAAAGTTTATTATATGGGTGTTGCTTTAAAAGATAATAAGATTGTTACAAATGGCGGAAGAGTCTTAATTGTTGTAGCTAAAGGTGATAGTGTGCTAGAAGCTAAAGCAAAAGCAATGGAAGATGTTAAGAAAATCGAATGTGAAAATCTATTCTACAGAACAGATATAGGACATTTAAGTTATTAGGAGTTTATATGATTGAACGTTATTCAAGAAAACAAATGAGAGATATTTGGAGTGAAAAAAATAAATTTGATACTTATTTAAAAGTTGAACTCTTAAATGCAAAGGCTTGGTCTAAATTAGGTGTTGTACCAGAGGAAGATTTACCTAAGCTTGATAAGGCTACTTATTCAATTGATAGAGTAAAAGAAATTGAAGTTATTACTAAACACGATGTTGTAGCTTTCACAAGAGCTGTAGGAGAGTCATTAGGCGAAGAAAAGAAGTGGATCCATTATGGTCTTACTTCAACTGATGTTGTTGATACAGCTAACGGATATTTACTTAAGTGTGCTAATGATATAATCGAAAAAGATTTATGCGATATTATGAACGTTATTAAAAAGAGAGCGTTAGAGTTTGAATATACTCCATGTATCGGTCGTACTCATGGTATGCACGCAGATATTACTTCTTTTGGTTTAAAGTGGGCTTTATGGTATTCTGATTTAACTCGTATTAAAGAAGAATTCCTTGCTGCTAGAAAGAATGTTGAGGTTGGTAAATTATCTGGAGCTGTTGGTAATTTTGCAAATATTCCACCACAAATTGAAGAATCAGTATGTGCTGACCTTGGAATTAGTTATGCAAATATTTCAACTCAAGTAATTCAACGTGATAGACATGCTCAATATATGTCAGTTTTATCCCTTATTGCATCCGAACTTGAAAAGATGGCTTTAGAAGTTAGACATTTAGCTCGTCAAGAAGTTAAAGAAGCAGAAGAAGCTTTCTCTAAAGGACAAAAGGGATCAAGCGCTATGCCTCATAAGAGAAATCCTATTTCAAGTGAAAATATATGTGGATGTGCTCGTGTAATGAGAGGATATATGCTTACAAGCTTTGAAAATATTGCTTTATGGCACGAACGTGATATATCTCACTCTTCAACTGAACGTATTATCTTACCAGATTCAACTGCCTTACTTGATTATATGTTAGTTAGATTTAAATCAATTCTTGAAAATCTAGTTGTATATCCTGATAAGATGATTGAAGATATTTATCTAACTCGCGGCGTTATCTTTGCTCAAAGAGTATTATATAAGCTTATTGATAAAGGTTTAGTTCGTGAAGAAGCATACGATACAGTACAACCTATTGCAATGCGTGCTCTTGAAGAAAAGAAAAACTATCAAGATTTATTAAAAGAAGATCAAAAGGTATCTAGTCTTTTAACAAATGAAGAGATTGATGACTGTTTCACATTAGATTATTACATGAAGAATGTAGACTTTATTTACAAGAGAGTTGGAATTAAGTAAACTATTGTGTTATAATCACTTTAGGTGATTTAAATGAAAAACATGTTATCTAAATATTTTTATGAAACTAAGATAATTTCTATATATACTTTTTGCCTTGCACTTGTCTATGGTTCACTTGTTTATGTTGAAACAAAAAATTTAGACAAAGGACTTCGTATAGGTCTAGGCATTACATGTTCTTTACTTATTGTAATTGTTGGAATTCTAACGTTAGTATTTTATATTAGACATAAAGAGAAAGTTAATAAAAAATCAAATAATATTAAGTAGGTTTATGCCTACTTTTTATTTTAGTTATAAATATTTTTTAAAATATCTTTACTTATTTTTAATCTTTTATTATAATACTCTTCGTGTGTGAGGTGAGATATTGTTTACTAAGGATATCAAGCAATGGATATTATCATTAAAAGATGGTGAAATAATTCTTGCTAAAACAGCTTACTTAGAACACTTTTTAAATATGAAGGAAGCTACATTCTATCAGCTTCTTGCTAGACTAAATCAAGAAAAGTATATTGGTAAGATATCTAAAGGATTATATTATAAACCATTTAAAGATGACTTTGATAGACTTCCTAAAGAAGATAAACTTCTAAACTTTTTCATAAACAAAAATAAAAATGGTCTCATAATCGGTGCTAATATGTTATATAAATATAATATATTAAGTACTATGTCTGATACATTTGAAATATATACTAATTTAATTGAGATTAAGACTTGCAGATACATGTCTAATCTTGCAGTTAAATATCTAAATCTAGATTTTAAGAGTATATCTATTTCAAAGATTGTAGAGATGCTTGAGACTATTGAGATTATTGATGATTATGAAGATGTTAATGTTAAAGCTTTATATGATTATTTAACTGAATTTATAGAATATTATAAAGAAGATGATTTATATAAAGTACTTGAATGTCATAATTATAAAAAGAGAAATCTATATACTTTAATGGTAATATTAAATAGCTTTAATTGTGAAAATCATTTAAATAGATTATTAAATAGTGCTAGTAAATATCAATTCCCTAAGGCTATTAAAAAGGCGCTAGAATTAAATAAATAATCTTGTTAAGAGGTCTTGTTTTCAAGACTTCTTTTATTTTGGTTTTGAAATATTTAAAAAGTAGTATATAATAGTCTTTAGAAAGGGTGTATAAAGTGACTAATAAAGTTTATGAACTAAGAAAATTAAATAAGATGACACAAGATGACTTAGCTAGTAAACTTGGTGTCACAAGACAAACCATCATATCTATTGAAAAAGGTAAATATGTTGCATCCCTTCAACTGGCACTTAAGATGGCTTTAATATTTAATGTAAAAGTTGAAGATATATTTGGACTAGAGAAAGGTGATTAATATGGAATTTGATTTAATTAAATATAGAAAAGTTACATTAATTAAATTAATTATAACTGTGGTTATGATTATTGTACCTATTATTTTAGCTGGTATTATTATTCCATACTATATTAATGTCTTTTCTCAACTTGAAGAACAATTAAATAAAATAAATGAACAAGTTGATAGAGTTGCTCAGGCATCTGCTTTAGTATTAGTATTCTTAATTGAAGGAATACTAGCATGTAAACTTGTTTGTTATATTAGAGTTGAAACTAGTGAAGAATTTGCAAAGAAGTATTTTATTAAGACTCATGATGAAAGACTAGAACACATTATGACTCAAGCTAATGCTGTAGCTATGAAACTAAGTTTATATATCTTAGGTATTTGCACAAGTATTGGTGGATGTTTTGATGCAAAGGTATTTTTAGCCTTACTTTTAACCTTCTTTGGGGAATTATTCATCTATTTAGGCTGTTATTTATATTATAAGCATAAAAATTAGTGTTTAATTTTAAAATTTCTAGTTGAAAAGTAAAAACAATAAATATATAATTATAAAGTAAAATTTATGGAATTTTTATATCCATATAATGAAAGGACAATATATTATGGGAAGAGCTCATGAAGTTCGTGCCGCATCTATGGCAAAGACTGCATTAATGAAGTCTAAAAAATATTCAAAATGGGGAAAGGAAATTTTCACTGCTGCTAAGTCTGGTGTTCCTGATCCTGAAATGAACCAATCTTTAAAGAATACTATTGCTAGAGCTAAAAAGGATCAATGTCCTGCTGATGTTATTAAACGTGCAATTGAAAAGGCACAAGGTTTAACTAGTGGTGCAATGAAAGAAACTACATACGAAGGTATGGGTAATGGTAATGTTGCAGTTATCGTTGAATGCTTAACAGACAACGTTAACCGTACAGTTACATCTGTTCGTTCTGCTTTCACTAAGACAGGTGGTACATTTGGTGCATCTGCAAGCTATATGTTTGAAAGAAAGACATATATCAAGTTTGAAGGTATGTCTGAAGATGAAGCTTTAGAAGCTTTAATCAACGCTGGTGTTGATGCTGAAGTTTCAACTGAAGATGGTTACACAGTAGTTACAGGAGATGCTAGTGCATTTAATGAAATTTCTGCTGCACTTGAAGCTTGTGGTAAAGAATTAGAATATGATTCTAATGAAGTTGCTATGGTTCCTTCATCTAAGGCTGAATTAACTGATGAACAAAAAGAAAAGTTCATGCATATGTTAGACATTTTACATGAATGCGAAGATGTTCAAGCTATCTATCACAATGCTGACATTGATGAAGATGAAGAATAATAATTAAGGAGTTCGAAAGAACTCTTTTTTTTATTACGTTATGTGATATAATGCAAATAAGGAGGACTTTAAAGTGGAATATTTGATTATATTACTATGGTTTGCGATAGGTATTGCAGCTTTAATTATTGAAATTAATACCATTGAACTTGTCTCAGTCTGGTTTATAATTGGTGCTTTTGCAAGTATGCTTGTTTCGGCTTTTGTACCTACAAATTATGTTGCTCAAGGTGTAACCTTTATTGCAGTTACTGTGCTTTCACTTGTTATTTTTAGACCTTGGCTTTCAAAAAAGTTTGGAAAAAAGAAAAGCGAAGTTGATAATATTAACACAATGGTGGGTTATAAGGGTAAAGCCTTAACGAACATTAATTCTAAAGGCGGAACTGTATCAGTTAACGGTACTAGTTGGCAAGCTATATCTGATGAAGATATAAATGAAGGAGATAGTGT
Organism: uncultured Eubacteriales bacterium; assembly: GCA_963605425.1. Classification (GTDB taxonomy): domain Bacteria; phylum Bacillota_I; class Bacilli_A; order Acholeplasmatales; family Anaeroplasmataceae; genus JAEELC01. The sequence goes on along the minus strand of CAVCUQ010000003.1, from coordinate 52,870 downwards.
AATAGTTACTCAAGAAGATAATATTACACTTAAAGTAGAAAAGGAGAAATAGTATGATTGGAGTTATTATTGCAATTGTTTTAATTTTATTTGTATTAGTTATTATTCTTACATCTAGTGTTAAGGTTGTATCACAAAGTGAAGAATTTGTAATTGAGCGTCTTGGTAAATATTCTAGAACTTTATCATCTGGTCCACATTTAATTGCACCATTTATCGATAGAGTTACAGTAAAGATTAGTTTGAAGGAACAAGTAGCTGACTTTGAACCACAATCAGTTATTACTAAAGATAATGTATCAATATTAGTCGATACAGTAGCTTTCTTTAGAGTTACCGATTCAAAGAAGTATGCTTATGGTGTATCAAAACCTATTGAGGCTATTAATAAGTTAACAATGACTACACTTCGTCAAATCATTGGTAACTTAACACTTGATGAAACTTTAACTTCAAGAGATTATATTAATTCTAAAATTCAAGAACCAGTTGACCTAGCTACTGATGCATGGGGTATTAAGATTGTACGTCTAGAACTTAAGAACATTGACCTTCCTCAAGATATTAAGTCTGCAATGGAAAAACAAATGAAGGCTGAAAGAGAAAAGAGACAAGCTATATTACTAGCTGAAGGCGATAAACAAGCTATGATTACTCGTGCTGAAGGTGAAAAAGAGTCTAGAGTTAATTTAGCAGAAGCTGATAAACAAGCTCGTATTCTTCAAGCAGAGGCTGATAAACAGGCTCAAATTCTAAAGGCTGAAGCAGAGGCTGCTAGTGTTGAAAAGGCTGCTTTAGCGGAAGCTGAAGCTATCAAGGCTATTAAGGCTGCTGGTGCTGATGATAGAGTTATCCAACTTAAGAGTTTAGAGGCTTTAAGAAATATTTCTAATGGTAACGCAACTAAGATTATCATCCCATCTAATCTTCAAGATTTAACTAAAGTTGTATCTGCAGTTGAAACTATTAAAGAAGATAAGAAATAAAATGTTAGGCAAGGCTTTTTATAGGTCCTGCCTTTTTAAATTATCTAGTTTTATATAAATTAAATTGATATAATAAAAAAGGTGATAATCATGAAAAATATATTACTTTATATTAATAATTTGGAATTAGATAATAAAATAAAGCGAGAACTAACTAGTAATTATAATCTTATTAATACTTATATTGATGAATATAATTATCTTAAAATTATAAATCAATATAGAACTAGTTTAATTATAGTCGATTATCACAATGAACTTGATTATTTATTTTTATCTCGTTTAATATCTAGTAATGTTTTAGTTCTATATATTAAAAATTCTATTATTGAAACATTATCACTTGAAAATTGTTATAATTTTAATTCTATTAGTAAAAATAATCTAAATATTGATTATATTAATTTAGTTATTAAGAATTATGAGACTATTAAAGAATTAAATAATAAGATTAATTCATATAAAGAAAAAGAAGAAGAGGAAAGACTTGTAAAGAAAGCTAAACTATATCTTATGGATAAAGGATATAATGAAAATGATGCTTATAAATATATAGTTAAAGAAGCTATGAAAGAGCGTATAACAAAGAAGGAAATAGCTATTAAAATATTAAAGGATTAATTTTGATAATAAGCGTTTTCATTACATTTTCTCTTGAAAGTAAATAGAATATATTTTACAATATCATCGTAAGCAATGGGGCTTATTTTTGAAACACATACGAAACTTAAAGCAATGGGGCTATGATGCTTTTTTGCTATCCCTTGAAAGAGAATCATTAGGTTCTCTTTTTTTATTTTGTGTTTTAAAAGGAAAGGAAAATTATGAGTAAATATACTAAAGATGAAGTAAGAAAAATCTGTAAGGAGGAAAATATCAAGTACATCCGTATGATGTTTACTGACTTACTTGGTTGTATGAAGAACGTTGAAGTACCAGTAGATAGATTAGATGATGCATTAAACAATGAAATCATGTTCGATGGTTCTTCTATTGAAGGATTTGTTAGAACTGAAGAAGCTGATATGTACATGGTACCTGATATTGATACATTCCTTATTTGTTCTTGGGAAGATAACCAATATGGTAAAGTAGCTAGATTTATTTGTGATGTTTGTCAAAGAAATAAAGCTGGTGAATTAGTACCATTCCCTGGTGATCCTAGAGGTCAATTAAAGAAGAATATTGAAGTAATGAGAAAGATGGGATTCTCTAAATTTAATATTGGTGTTGAACCTGAATTCTTCTTATTTAAGATTGACAAGACTACAGGTGAACCTACTCTTACTCCAAACGATGAAGGTGGATACTTTGATGTAGCTCCTATTGATAATGATGTAGACTGCAGAAGAGATATCGTTCTTGAACTTCAAAAGGTTGGATTTGTAGTTGAAGCTGCTCACCATGAAGTAAGTGTTGGTCAACATGAAATTGACTTTAGATTTGATAACTCACTTGAAGCTTGTGATAACGTTCAAACTTTTAAGATTATTGTTAAGAATGTAGCTAAGCGTCATGGATACCATGCAACATTTATGGCTAAGCCTATCTATGGTATTAACGGAAGTGGTATGCATTGTAACTGCTCTCTAACTGATAAAGAAGGAAAGAATATTTTCTTTGATTCAACTAGTGCAGATGGATTAAGTGCTACTGCAAAAGCTTGGATTGATGGTATATTAACTCATGCAAAGGGATTCTGTCTTGTAACTAACCCTACAGTAAATTCTTACAAGAGAATCGTTCCTGGTTTTGAAGCTCCATGTTATATTTCATGGTCAGAAGCTAACCGTTCTACAATGATCCGTATTCCTTCAGCTAGAGGAAATAAGACAAGAACTGAAGTTAGAAGTGTAGACCCAACTACAAACCCATATTTAGCTGCTAGCGTATTACTTAGAGCTGGTTTAGATGGTATTGAAGGAAAAGCTAAACATTTCGAAGAAATTCATACTAACCTATTTGCTTGTACACAAGCTGAAAGAGAAGCTCTTGGAGTTGATTCACTTCCTGAAAATTTAAAAGAAGCTATTGCTGAATTTAAGAAGGACCCATTAATGCAAGAAGCCATTGGTGCCCATTTAACTAAGAAGTTAATTGAAGCTAAGCAAATTGAATGGGATTCATTCCGTACAGCTGTAACTGAATGGGAAATTAAGAGATATCTTAAGATGTTCTAATATATAAATTATCTAATTAAGTTGTAAGTAGTTTTTACTTGCAACTTTTTTAATTTGTCTTATATAGATTTTATCTTGTTTACAAAAAAATAAGATGTTAAAATATTAAAAAGATTATTATTGAAATGAGAAAGTATTTTATTATAATTTTAATTTTAGAAAGGGAGAGCATTAAATGTTAAAGAAAGTTATTAAAATGGTTTTATATGGAGGAGTATGTATATTAGGCCTTACTTCTTTAGGATCATGTGACACTGAACAACAAAGTGCAGTGATTAGAAAGGGTAATATTGTTTCCGAAAAAACTAACTACTTTGATTCAATCGAAGAATCTAATAATGAGATTGAATACAAAACTATTGCAAAGAAGAAAATATCAGGGAAAGCATTAAGTGATTTTGAATCTGTATCATATCTTGATGATGAATATTTGATAACATATGAGGTTACTACAAAGCTAGAAGAGGGAAGGATGACATTAAATGTTTACTTTGATAAGACAAATGAAAGTATAATAGAGAATTTCACTGGGATACCTATGACAAACTATAATGATGAGGAAGATATATTGTTTACTATAGACGATAGTCATATATTTTTATCAGAATTAAATTCTTTAAGTGGACTGGAACAATGTACTAGGTTTGGCAATATAATGCATAGAGTTTTAAATGCAAATATGCTAGCCTTATCTTATATAGAACCGGCTATTAAAATTTTAGTTTATTCAAGTGCAAGTCTTAAAACAACACTTTATACTTCTGTTAAGAATACTAGCTATCTTGTGAACTATGAATTGAATTCTAAGAAGAGTCAACCAATAGGATATGTATATGGTCAAAAGGCATATAAAGATTGGAACTTTGGATTCAGTAATATAGCTCATGCTGGGTGTGAGGTGATTGCTGGTTACAATTTAGCACATGCTTTAGGCAAAGATTTTACATTAGCCGACACTATATTCTTATATGAGAACCTAGGAATTGAGATTGGACTTGCACAAGGAAAGTTAGGTTCTAATCCGTATCAAATATCTTATTTCTTAGTAGCTTCAGGAATTTTTTATAAAAGGGTCTTAAATTATAAAACTTTCCAAAAGTATATGGAAGATGATAAAGATTATTATGTTATTTTATCTAGATGGAATGGAGAAAATCAAGGTGATATGATTCATACTTTTATGATTGACAAAGATAAAACATATACTGAAAAATTTCATGCATATAATTATAAAAGTGACGGAATGATTACTAGTAATAAAAATAATTATCTAAAATATTTTGACGGCTCTATATCCAACACATATATATGTGCTTATTTTGTTGATAAATAGATGGAGGAACTAAATGAAGAAAAGAGTTTTAACAGTTTTTGTGGTGGCTATATCCATTCTTCTTTGTTCGTGTGCTGATACTAGAGTAATTGATATTGATAATGTAATTTGGAAAAACGAAGACTTCTGTATTGAGACTACATCAGAACAATTACAAAAACAATATTATGGGGAACACACAGTAGGCGACAATAATTACTATTCTATTATTCAAATTTGTGGCGCAAGTTATTCTTGTAAAATTTATCTTGTTAATAATGATTTTATTGTGACTTTATATGATCCTTTAAATGATGCTTTAATCTCTTTCTATGGTGATAGTCAAGAATTTCTATGGGGAAATTATGACCTTGTTAAAGAAAAAAAATATCGGTATACATTGAAAGTAGAATTAACAGATGAGTGTCAATATTATGAGTACTGTATGGATAATAATATTAAATATCCTAATAATATTATTTTTTATGGCTATGAGAACAAATAAGAAATTTATTATTTTATCAGTAGTCTTGATGCTTATTTGTAGTATTACATCAAGCTTAATTACATTTCAAATATTTAAATATTCAAGTAATAATAATTACTATGATGAAAATGTCCTTAAAGTGGTAGAGGTCGAAAGCTATGATGATACCGAAAATAAAAACTATGGCAGTGGTTGGTTCTTAGACGGTACAACAGTGGTAACAAATTATCATGTGATTAGTTATTTAATATCAGGTGAGCGTGAATGCTTTGAGACAATCAACATTAGATTTTACGATAGTGAAGAATATGAAGAAGTTTCGTTGATGAAATTTGATGAGACGAAAGATATTGCATTCTTACAATATAATGGAAATCATAAACATTCTACTTTTAAAACTCAAAGTCATATATACACATCAGAAAAATGTTATAACATAGGTAACTTTTCTAATTATGGTCTGTCCTATAAGGAAGGGTATATAAGTTTGGCTTGCATTGAATTAAATTATAACAACCATTCTAGTTTTTTCATTCAATGTCAGTTAAGCATTGGGCAAGGTGACAGTGGATCCCCCATATTCAATGAAAATAATGAAGTTATAGGTATGGTAACATTTAGGACAAAAAGATTATCAGGCAATGTTGAACAAGGATTTGCATATGCAATACCTGTAAATTATATACTAGATGAATATAAGTAAAAAATTACAAATCACTAATACATTTATTTGTGCTTATTTTGTTTCAAAATAGAGGTGTAACAAAGTGAAGAAGATTTATTTGTTATTGCTTTATCTTATAATTGTATCAATTTTGGTTTGCTCACGTAATGATATAAGAATAATTGATATCAATAATGTAATATGGAAAAATGAGTATTTTAATATAGTATCTACTTCACCTCAATTTCAAAATCAAGGTAATAATCGTGATATTTATAATGACGATGATTATTATTCAAACATAACAGTTTAAAATGTAAAATATTCTTGTGAAATTCATATTAAAAATTTTTTTTGGAGTAACATTATATAATCCATTAAATGATAAGGCAATTTACTTTTATGGAGAACATAGAGAATTTTTTGTGGGGAAATTATAGTAATGCTGATCTTAGTAAAATCAAAAATCGAGAATATAAGTATACATTAACAATTTTAGTGGATGAAAGAGGTCAATATTATGAATACTGCGTAGACAAGAATCTGAATTTTCCTTATGTAATAACTTTATATGACTATGAAACTAAATAGTTAATTTATATATAATTCTTTGTAAGTAACATAATATCCAGATTTGATATTATTATCCTATTGTATTTGTATAGTTTAATTTAAAATTTAATATAAAAGTAGTTGAGAATTAAATGAATGAATTACATGGATTTTCTTAACTACTTTTTTTCAATTTTCACTATATAAACATAATTTAAATTTGATACGTACAAAGTCATATTGTTAAAAGAATTATCAATTTTATATTTAAGGATATTTCATTTATGCCGATATCAATTGAATAAATCTTAAAAATTATATATAATTAGTGTATTATGATTAGTATTATAAAAGGGTGATTTTATGAGCTTAAGAATATATAATTCATTAACTAATAGAGTGGAAGAGTTTATTCCAAGTGAAAAAGATACAGTAAATATGTATGTGTGCGGTCCTACTGTTTATAACTATATCCATATAGGTAACGCCAGACCTGTTATTTTCTTTGACACTTTAAAAAATTATTTAACATATAAAGGATACAAAGTAAATTATGCCTCTAACATTACTGATGTAGATGATAAGATTATTAATAAAGCAATTGATAAGAATGTATCAGAAAAAGAAATTACAAATGAATATGAAAAAGCATACTTTGTTGATTGTTCAAGACTAGGTTCAAATAGACCTAATTATGTACCACATGCTACTGAATACATTAAAGAAATGATTTCTTTAATTGAAGAAATGCTTAAAGAAGGTTATGCCTATAATGTAGATGGTGACGTATACTTTAGAATTAATAAATTAAAAGAATATGGCATTTTATCTAATCAAAATCAAGCTGAACTTGAAAATGGTGTAAGAATTGATGTATCAGATAAAAAAGAAAATCCACTAGATTTTACTTTATGGAAAAAAACTGAAAAAGGTATTCAATGGGATTCTCCGTTTGGAAAAGGTAGACCAGGTTGGCATACTGAATGTGTATGTATGATTGATAAGATATTTAATCATAAGGAAATTGATATTCACGGTGGTGGAATGGATTTAAAATTCCCACATCATGAAAATGAGATTGCTCAAGCTAATGCAATATATCATCATCATTTAGCTAAATACTGGATGCATGTTGGTCGTGTTAATTTAGGCAAGGAAAAGATGAGTAAATCACTTGGTAATGTTATATGGGTTAAAGACTTTAAAGAAGATGAATTTATGCCATATAGATTACTAGTTATTACTACACCTTATCGTAATTCTATAGACTTTACTAGTGAACTATTTGATCAATATAAGAAGATTTATGATAAATTTAATAGAGCTTACAAACAAGTGAGTGTCTTAAGACAAGTGAATAAAATAGAAAATAATGATACTAATAAAGATGAACTTAAATCATTTGAAGAATTTATGGATAATGATTTAAATACTCAAAATGTATTATCACTTGCAAATGATATTTTAAAGAAAATTAATGTTAGTGTTAGACAAAATGATTTAAACACTGCTATAGTTGAGGCTAACACACTAAAGGTTATCTTTGATGTATTAGGTGTTAAGTTAAATAGTATATCTTTAACTGAAGATGATATTGATATTTATAATAAATGGAATACATCTAAGAAAAATAAAGATTTTGAAAATGCGGACAAATATAGAAATATACTTACCCAAAGAGGTATTATTTAATGGACGCTATTCAATATAATGGGTTAACTTTAGCTTATATGGGAGATGCAATTTATGAACTTAGAATCAGATCATATTTACTTAAAACTGGTTTAACTAAGGTTAATGAATTACATAAAACAGCTATTAAATATACTCAAGGTAAGAGTCAATCTTATGCAATGCATTATTTTTTAGATAACAATATGTTAAGCGAAGAAGAAATACAAATGTTTAAAAGAGGTAGAAATTCTAGTGTAGCCAAGATTAGAAAGAATATATCTAGAGCTGATTATCTAGAAGGTACTGGTTTTGAATCACTTGTAGGTTTTCTTTATCTTTCAGGAAACCTTGAAAGAATGGACGAACTAATTAATAGTGCTATTGATGTTATTAATAACATGAAGGAGGATTAGAAATGGAACAAAATAATGAAAATGTGAATGAAGAAATTAAAACTTCAGAAAATAATGAAAATATAGATCCTCGTTTCTTAGATAAAAATGGAAACAAATTGAACGATAAAGAGATTGAAAGAATCAAAGATCGTGATTTAAAGGAAAAACAAAGAAAGAAAAAAGAAGAACTTGATAAAAAGATGAGTGAGGCTAGTAAAACTGAGGCTCGTCTTAAGAAGGAAAATGATAATAAGGCAAAACAAAAAGAACGTCAAGCCTTAAAGAGTCAAAAGATTGCAAAAAAGAAATCTAGAAAGAGAAGTGTTGGTTCAAAATATGTTGATAGATTTGATGTAGATCCTTCTAAAGGTTTAAATGATGAAGAGGTTAATCAAAGAATTCTTGAGGGTTTTGTTAACTATAAACCAAAATCAACAAGTAAATCTATTCCTCAAATCTTATTCCAAAATATATTTACATTCTTTAATATTTTAACATTTACTATTGCTGGTTTCTTAATTAGCGTAAATGCAATTAAAGACTGTATCTTTGTACTTATTATTTCTTTAAATATTATTATTGGTGTTATTCAAGAAATTAGAGCTAAAAAGACTATTGATAAACTATCACTTATTTCAGCTCCTAGTGTTACAGCTATTAGAAACGGAAGACAATCTGAAATTGGTGTTTCTGAAGTAGTACTTGATGATATCATGGTACTAGAAGGTGGAAAACAAATTTGTTCAGACTCTATAGTTGTAGAAGGAATGATTGAAGTTAATGAATCACTTTTAACAGGTGAATCTGATTCAATTATCAAAAAGCCTGGGGATTCTTTATATTCTGGATCCTTTGTTGTATCTGGTTCATGTAAAGCTAAGGTTGAAAAAGTTGGTAAAGATAATTATATTGAACAATTAACTACTAGTGCTAAGAAATATATGAAGCCTAAGAGTGAATTGCTTAGATCTTTAAAGATAATTATTTATGTAATGGCTGTAATTATCATTCCTATTGGTTTATCTTTATTCCTTATTCAATATAAGTCTGGTATGACTTATGCTGAATCAATCAGAAAAGCTGCTGGTGCAATGATTGGTATGATTCCATCGGGATTATTCTTATGTACTTCAATGACACTTGCAGTAGGTGTTTCTCGTCTTGGTAAAAAGAATGTATTAGTACAAGAACTTTACTGTATTGAAATGCTTGCAAGAATCAATGTATTATGTCTTGACAAAACAGGTACTATCACTGATGGTTCAATGAATGTTAAGTCTACTGTTGAATATAAGAATGCTGGTGGATTAAACACTAAGTATGCAATTAGTGCTCTTCTTAATGCTTTAAATGATCGTAATATGACAAGTATTGCACTTGAAAAATATTTTGGCAGATCTAAAGTATTGAAGTCAGTAGCTACTATTCCTTTCTCATCTAAGAGAAAGTATCAAGCCGCTACATTCGATAAGAAAGGTACATTTGTACTTGGTGCTCCTGAATTCATTTTAAAAACTAATTATGATTCTATTAAACCAGATGTATCTAAGTATGCAGAAGAAGGTTATAGAGTTTTATTACTTGCACAAATTGCAGGTGCTATTGAAAACAATGAATTACCTAAGGGTGAAATCACACCTATGTCTTTAGTATTAATTGAAGACAATATTAGACCTGACGCTGTTGAAACTATTAAATCGTTTAAAGAACGTGGTGTAGAAGTTAAGGTAATATCTGGTGATAATGCTGTTACTGTATGTAAGATTGCAGAAAGAGCTGGTATTGAGAATGCTAACAACTATGTTTCCCTTGATGGTATGAGTGAAAAAGAAGTTGTTAGAGCTGCTACTAAATATACTGTATTTGGTCGTGTTACTCCTGCTCAAAAGAGATTACTTGTTAAGACATTAAAAGAAAATGGTAAGACTGTAGCTATGACTGGTGATGGTGTTAACGATATTCTTGCTTTAAAAGAAGCAGATTGTTCTATAGCTATGGCTTCTGGTAGTGAAGCTGCCCGTAATGTTTCTCACTTAGTATTACTTGATTCTAACTTCAGTGCTATGCCTAGCGTTGTAGGTGAAGGAAAGAGAGTTATCAATAATATTACTAAGGTAGCTAGACTATACTTAACTAAGACTATATTTAGTTTATTACTTGCTGTTGTAGCTTTAATTAAAGGATATTATCCTATTTCTACAAACCAATTATTTATGATTGACTTATTCTGCATTGGTATTCCATCTGTTGTACTAGTGCTTGAAAAGAATAATGATAGATTTGAAGGACATTTCCTATCGAATGTTATTAAATCGGCATTGCCTGGTGCTATTGCAATCGTTGTAGAATCACTTATTGTATTCTTACTTCAACAAACACTTGCAATATCACAAACAAGCTTATCAACAATCATTGTATTAGCTGCTACATTTACATGCGAAATGGTATTATTTGATGTATGTAGTAAACCTACATTTACTTCAATACATAAAATATTATTCTACTCAATGTTTGGTATGTTTATATTCCTTACACTTGTAACTCCTCGTTTCTTTGATTTCTCGCCACTTGGTTCATTTGGTACTTATTATTCTGATAAACTTGAAGTACTTAGATGGAAGACAAGCGAAGTTGCAAAGAGCCAAAAGGATGCTTATGTTGTAGATGGTTATGTATTATATAAGAATGATGTAGATTCTAATCAAAATAAGTATTATATATCATCTGGTACTGGTTCAAGCCACTCTTATACAATTAATAGTGATGGTAAACTTGTTATTGACCAAACTACTATATCTAAAAATGATTATAATTATCTAGATCATCTTCCTTCTTTATATAAGACTAAAAAAGACGGAACAGCTTATTATGGATTTAATGGTTATGTTACAAATATTATATATTCTGAAAATGATAAATGTGTTATTAAGGATAATGGTGATGTTTATTATCAAACTCTTAATTCAACAGGTGGTGTAATTTACGAAGAATATACTGGTTATAATGTGTTACCAACTGTTACAATAAATTCTGATAATTATTATGTTGTTGGTAATGTTACAACTATTACTCCATATAAGGGTCAATATAAGGTTATTAATAATGTAAAGATTAATGACGATTATAATATCATAGTTGATGGAGAAGTATTAAAGGTTTCTACAGCAACAGGTGATGAACCTTATGTATTCTTTAAAGATGGATTTGCTTATGGTTGTGATGAAGAGAATCATTTAGTTGTTAATATTTCACGTACTAATGTTGAATTTAATCAAACTGATGGTTTTGATGCAGATATAACTGTTGAAGGACAAGAATTCTATATTAAAGGATTAAAGTCTGGCATTAACTATAAGCCAACTATTACAACTACTCCAAGTAACTATTACATTGTTGATGGTTATTTAACAGAATATGAATGCAAGACTACTGCAAATGAAATTAAACAAGAAGTTTCAAGCTCAGGATATTTAATTCTAGATGGAATCGAAACTAATATTAAGAAGGAAGTATATACTTCTTATGGTGGAAATGTTCCTGCATTAGCTCCTAACTGTATTGTGTTATTATTCTTATTATTCTTACTAGCTAATCCTTTAATGGCAGTTGTAAGAGGTTTTGTTCCGTTTGTTAGAAAATGGACTGGAGTTGTAATGGATAAGATTAACTCATTATAAAACTCGAGAGGTACTTAAGAAATTAAGTATCTCTTTTTTTTGAAAAGATTTCATTGTATAATGTAAGAGTGAAATAGGTGATTATATGTTCAAAATTTATGGTAAAAACTGCGTAAATGAAGCGATACGCTCACATCATGAAATTGAAATTCTAGATATTGAAGAATTAGCTGATAAAAAGAATCCTGAATTTAAGAAGATGCTTACAGATAAACATATTAAATATAATATTCTTCCTAAGAAGAGTATGGATAAAAAATATGGTACAAATCATCAAGGCTTTGGTGCTATAGTATCTGAGTATAAATATACTAAATTAGAAGATTTAATTAAGATAAAAAAAGATTCAAGAAAAATCTTCTTAGTGCTTGATGGAATTGAAGATCCTCATAACCTAGGAGCTATGATAAGAAGCTGTGATGCTTTTTCTATTGATGGTATTATTATACCTAAGAATAGATCAGTATCTATTACTGAAACTGTAGCCCATGTATCAACAGGTGCTATTGAATATGTTCCTATCTGTATGGTTAATAATTTAGCACAAGCATTAAAAACTTTAAAAGATAATAATGTTTGGGTTGTTGGAACTGATGCATCTGCTAAACAAACAGCAGCTGATATTGATAAGTCATTAAATATAGCTGTTGTAATTGGTTCTGAAGGATTTGGTATATCTAAGACTGTTAAGAATGAATGTGATTATTATATTCAAATTCCTATGACAGGTCATGTAAACAGTTTAAATGCTTCAGTATCTTGCGGTATTATATTAGCATTACTAAAATAGTTAGAAAATACGTGTGGTTTATAATGAATATGAATTAATTTATTTATATAAAAATGATTATAACCAAAAAGCTTTTAATTTACTTGCAAAAAAGTATGAAAATTTAATAAAGAGTCTTATTTATGAATATAGATTATTAGAAATTAGTGAAGATGTGTTTCAACTTAGTCTTATAACATTAAACCATTGTGTTGCAAAATATGACATGACAAGCAAAAGCCCTTTTCTGGCATATTTTTTAATCAGCTTAAAAAGAATGTGTATAAGGTGTAAGATTAAAGATATTCAAAATCAATTTCTAGAATATGATGATAATTTTTTGTATGATGATAGATTGCTTCTATCTGATAATGCGAGATATTATGATTTTGAAGGTCTAGAACTTAACAAGATAGAAGAGGCCGCAATGCAAGAAATGCTTATCGAAGGTATCTCTGCAGATCTTTTTGCAAAGAAACATAATATGGAAGTTAAACAAGTATATAATTTAGTATACAGATTAAAAAGTAAATTAAAGAAATCAATTAAATTTAATTAGTGCCTTTCTTGACTAATTGTCTTTTGTATAATACAATAGGATTAGCACTTTTAAAGGAGTGGTTTTTTTATATGAGAGAAAAAGTTATATTAGTTTGTGAAGAATGTTTATCAAGAAACTATACAACTACAAAGAACAAGCAAACTACAACTGAACGTTTAGAATTTAAGAAGTTTTGTCCTAAATGTAATAAATATACAATACATAAAGAAACTAGATAATAGGAGGAATTTTTATGGCAGTTAAAAAGAAACAAGATGTACTTGATAGAAAATCAAGAATTCTTGAAGTTTTAAGTAAAGATTATAAATGGGAAACTTATGTTTACATATTTATCTCATTATTCTTAATCGAAATTGGTGCACTTATTTTAAATAGTGTTATTCAATTCAAAGATACAGTTCCTCTACTTGGTACTTATCCAACAGCTTTTGCAATTATTATTGTAGTAATTGGTGCTTTAAGTTTAGTTTATGCATTATTCCCATTTATTAGACAAGCTTTCCCTGAAGTTAAAAAGGTTACTTGGCCTAAGTGGAGTTTGTTCTTAGGTAATGCGGCTAAGACATTCTTATTCTTAATTGTCTTAACTTTAGTATATTTCGTGTTTGATATAATAATCGGTGAAACATTATCTAGATTATTTAATTTTACAACAAGATAGGAGATAAATTATTATGAAAAAATGGTATATCGTTCAAACTTATTCAGGTCAAGAAAATTCTGTTAAGGATGACCTTGAAAAGCAAGTTAAATCAAGAGGATTTGAAAATACAATATTTCAAATTATAGCTCCTGAAGTAAAGTATGAAGAAACTAAGACAAATAAAAAAGGTATAGTTACTAAAGTTGAAAAGAGCAGAAAAATTTATCCTTCATACCTATTTGTTGAAATTGAAGTTGAAGAACAAATTGATCCAGCAACTAAGGTTAAAAAATATGTTGTTGATGATGAAGCTTGGTTCATGATTCGTAATACACCAGGTGTTACAGGTTTCTTAGGTTCTAGCGGTAAAGGTACTAAACCAAATCCAGTAAGACAAAGCGAAATGGATCAAATCTTAATTAGTATTGGTAAAAAAGAAAAGAAAGAATTCGAATTCAAGGTTGGAGATAAGGTTGAAGTTGTTACCGGACCATTTGCAGGTCAAATTGGTGAAATTTCTAAGGTTAACGAAGCTAAAGAAGTTGTAACTGTTTTACTTCCTATGTTTGGTAGACTTACTCCAAATGATTTAGTTGTAACTGACGTTAAGAAAATATAATTATATGGCAACATTTTGTTGCCTTTTTTTATGCCTTAAATGTATAATATTTATAAAGGATGTGATTTAAGATGACTAAATTAAAAAGATTTATTCTTATTATATTTATATTATGCTTAACTGATGATATATGCGTATATATCAATTCTTTATTTATTGAAAAAGATAAGATATCTAAATTTTATGGTATTGTCACTAAATTCGATAATGGCAATGTTATATTAAGCCTTTCTTTATCTTTTTTGATTTTGGTTTCTTTAATTACATTTTTCATCTATTTCTTTAAAAATGACGCTGACTAATTGGCCTTTATTGCTGGTTAGTCTTTTTTTAAATAAATTTTACAAAAAATAATAAATTTGTGTTGACAACATGTTTAAGAATATATATAATGTATAAGCACGTGTATGCAATACGTGATAGTGGAAGGATCTAAAGTCCGCTATATACCACAAAGGTAAGGAGGAAATCTTATGGCTAAGAAAGTTGTTAAGTTAGTTAAACTTCAAATTCAAGCCGGTAAAGCTAATCCAGCTCCACCAGTAGGACCAGCTCTAGGTCAAGCAGGTGTTAATATTCCAGGATTCTGCCAACAATTCAATGACAGAACTAAGGATAAAATGGGTTATGTGTTACCAGTAGTAATCTCTGTTTATGATGACCGTTCATTTACATTCGTTGTAAAGACTCCACCAGCTTCTGATTTACTTAAGAAGGCTGCAAAGGTAGAAAAGGGTTCTTCAAATGCAAAGACTACAAAGGTTGGTACTATCTCTAAGGCACAATTAAAAGAAATTGCTGAAATGAAGATGCCAGACTTAAATGCAAACGATGTTGATGCTGCGATGAATATCATTGCTGGTAGTGCTCGCAACATGGGTATCGAAATTAAGGATTAAGTTCTTGGTTCTACTTTTATAGATAAGAATAAGAACTAAAAACTTGTGGGAGGATCTCCCGTTTAAACCACATTTTTAGGAGGAAATAATATGAAGAAAGGAAAAAAATATATCGAAGCTGCTAAGCTTGTAGATCGTAAGAAATTATATAGCATCGTTGATGCTTGTGATTTAGCTTGCAAAACATCTACAGCTAAGTTTGATGCTACAGTTGAAGCTTCATTCCGTCTAAACCTAGACCCAACTAAGGCAGAACAAAACCTACGTGGTGCTATCGTTCTTCCAAATGGTACAGGTAAGACTAGAAAAGTTTTAGTTATCACTCGTGGTGCTAAGATTCAAGAAGCTTTAAATGCTGGTGCTGAATATGCTGGTGAAGCTGAATACATCAACAAAATCGCTCAAGGTTGGTTTGATTTTGATGTAATCGTTGCTACTCCAGATATGATGGGTCAACTTGGTCGTCTAGGTCGTGTTTTAGGACCTAAGGGATTAATGCCAAACCCTAAGACTGGTACTGTAACAATGGACGTTGCTGGTGCAGTTAAAGATATTAAGAATGGTAAAGTTGAATACCGTTGCGATAAGTCAGGTAACATTCAAGTTCCATTCGGTAAGGTTTCATTCGGTGCTGAAAAGTTAGCTGAAAACTTCAAAGCTATCTACTCAGTTCTAGTAAAGAGCCGTCCATCTACTGTTAAGGGTGAATACGTTAACGGTATCAGTGTTTCATCAACAATGGGACCTGGTGTTAAGGTAGACCCATCATCTCAAAACTAATTTTTGAGAATTTTAACTTGATTATTCATTAATGAATAATATAGCCTAAGAAAGTAGGCGTGCAGAAAATGCACTTAATTTCTACCGAGGCGTATAAAAGCTAAAAACGAAATGTTAAGTCTTTTCTACGTCTTTTTGTAGAAAAGACTTTTATTTTTGAAAAATTTTAACGGAGGAAATACTATGGCAAAAGAAGTAATACTTCAAAAAGAACAAGAAGTAAATGCTGTTGCTGAAAAGATTGCTAAGGCTAAGAGTGTTGTTGCATTCGATTACCAAGGTTTATCTGTTGAAGCATTTATGCAATTACGTCGTAATCTTTTAAAGAATGGTTGCGAAATTATCGTTTTAAAGAACAATATTTCTCGTCGTGCTGCTAGTAAGCAAGGTTACAATACTTTCGCTGAATCTTTAAAGGGACCAAAAGCTATCGCTTTCTCTTATGAAGATGAAGTAGCTGCTGCTAGAGAATTAGCAACATTCGGAAAAGACAACAAGCAAGTTATTTTAGGTGCTGGTGTTGTTGACGGTAAAGAATGCACAGAAGCTGAAATTAGCGCTATCGCTGCATTGCCATCAAGAGAAACATTATTAACTCAAGTAGCTGCTGGTATGCTTGGTACTCTATCTCAATTAGCAATCGGTTTAAATATGCTTGTTGAAAAAGACGCTGAGTAATTAAATAAATTAAAAAAACTATAAATTATCTAAAAAATATTATTGGAGGAAAAATATCATGGCAAAGTTAGATAAAGTAACATTTATTGAATCATTAAAGGAAATGTCAATCCTTGAAATTAAGGAATTAGTTGACGCAATGAAGGAAGAATTCGGTATCGACCCAACTGCAGTTGCTGCTGCTCCTGCTCAAGGTGCTGCTCAAGCTGCTGAACAAACTGAATTCACAGTTGTATTAAAAGAAGTTGGAGCTCAAAAGATTAAGGTTATCAAAGTAATTAAGGACGTAACAGGTCTTGGTTTAATGGAAGCTAACAAGTTATTAGCTGCTACTCCTGCTAACGTTAAGGAAAAGGTTTCTAAGGCTGAAGCTGATGATTTAAAGGCTAAGTTAGAAGAAGCTGGAGCTACTGTTGAAGTTAAGTAATAAATAAAAGTCCGCTATAAAACCTGAGCAAATACTCAGGTTTTTAGTGTTTTTATTAGAAATTATGGCAAATTATCATTATTATTCAGAAAATGAAGATGGACTAAAGAGCGATCCTAAAGCATACACATATTATTTCAAGAACCATAAATTTACATTCAAGACTGATAATGGTGTATTTTGCAAAAACTATTTGGATTTTGGTACATTTACTCTTTTAAATTACTTTGTACCAAACGATATAGATTTACCTATACTAGATGTAGGTTGTGGATATGGTCCTATTTCAATCATTATTAATAAACTTTATAACAAAGAAGTTATTGGTGTAGACATCAACGAACGTGCAGTAAATCTTGCAAATGAAAATCTTAAATTAAACGATGTACAAAACGTTAAAATTTTTAAAAGTGATATCTATTCAAATGTTGATGCAAATCAAAAATTTTCACAAATAGTTACAAATCCACCTATAAGAGCTGGTAAGAGCGTTGTTTTTTCAATTTATGATGGCGCTTATGAACATTTAGCTATAGGCGGAGAATTATGGGTTGTTATTCAAAAGAAACAAGGTGCTCCTTCAACAAAGAAACATTTAGAAGAATTGTTCGGTAATGCGGAAATTGTTGGAAAAGAGTCTGGATACTATATTATAAAAAGTGTCCGTTAGTCTATTGACAATTTGACACTTATATACTAAAATTATAAAATGCTAATAATAGCGTTTTGTACATATTTTAATACAAAGAAAAGAAACATGTGAGAGGTGGCTGTAATGAGTTACAAAATTAAAAATTTTGGTAAGAAGTCAGTTAGAAGAGACTATTCTAAAATCCGTACAGAGATTGAAGTTCCTAACCTAATTTCAATTCAAACTGAATCTTTCGATTGGTTTGTAAATCAAGGACTTAGAGAAGTTTTCGACTACGTTTCTCCAATTAAATCATTCGATCAAAAACTAGAATTATATTTTGGTGATTATCATTTTGAAGATTCTAAATATGATATTATCGAATGCAAATACAGAGAAACTAACTATTCTAAACCATTAAAGTGCAAGGTTCGTCTAAACAATCTAGAAACTGGCGAACAAATTGAACAAGAATTATACTTTGGTGACATGCCATATATGACACCAGTTGGTACATTTATTATTAATGGTGCTGAACGTGTAGTTATTTCCCAAATCGTTCGTTCTGCTGGTATTTATTACAATCATGAAATTGATAAAAAGACTGGTAATGATAGATATAGTGGACAAGTTATCCCTACTCGTGGAGGATGGATTGAATTTGAAAAAGGATCTAAGGAAATTTGTTACGCTAAGTTAGACCGTTCTAAGAAATTCCCTGTAACTACTTTATTACGTGCATTCGGTCTTGGTTCTAATGAAGCTATCGAAAAGGTATATGAAAATAAAGAATTCTTAGAGGAAACATATAAGAAAGATACTGCAAAGAATGCTGATGAAGCTGTTATTGAAGTATATGCTAAGATGAAACAAGGTGAAGTTGTACCAGTTGATGGTGCTAGAACTTTCATCGTTGATCACTGGTTTGACGCTAAGAGATATGATTTACAAAAAGTTGGTCGTTATAAATTTAACTTAAAACTTGATGTATTATCTCGTGCTAAAGGTCATTATCTTGCTCAAGATGTTATCGCTAAAGAAGACATCTTTGATGAAGAAACAGGTGAAATCTTATTCGAAGAAGGTAGTGTAATCGCTTCTAAGGGTGCTAAAATCGAAGGCGAAGTTTATACTGCATTAGACAAGGCTAGAGCTGCATTAAGAGAAGAAATCGAATTAACTGTTGATATGGGTCAAAAGCCTACTATGGTTGAAGTTCTTAGAGTTAAAGTTGAAGGAACAGATAAAGAAGTTAAGATTATCGGTAACGATTCTACTGAAGATTCTTTACACGTCACTTTATCAGACATTTTTGCTTCAGCAAGCTACTACTTCAATTTATATGATGGTGTAGGTTATATTGATGACATCGATCATTTAGGTAATCGTAGATTACGTTTAATCGGTGAATTATTAGTTAACCAATTTAGAATTGGTTTCGGTAATTTACAAAAGAACATTCAATATAGAATGTCTACAGTAGATATTCATGAAGCTACTCCAGCAAACTTAATTAATATTAAGTCACTTACAAGCGCTTTAAATCAATTCTTTGGTTCATCTCAATTATCACAATTCATGGATCAAATTAACCCACTTGCAGAATTAACTCAAAAGAGAAGAGTTTCTGCCCTAGGTACTGGTGGTATTTCAAGAGACAGAGCTGGTACTGAAGTTCGTGACGTACATGATACTCACTATGGTAGAATGTGCCCTATTGAAACTCCAGAAGGTGGTTCTATCGGTTTAATTACTTCTCTTGCTAACTATGCAAGAGCTGATGAGTATGGATTTATTCAAACTCCATATTTAAAGTTTGCTGTTGATGAAAATGGCAAAAAGTATATTCCTGAAATCGTTAAAGATGAGACAGGTAATTATCCAAGCGATAAGTTTATTTATATGACTGCTATTCAAGAAGAAGGTCATATCATTGCATCTGCTTCAACTCCTCTTGATAAGGATGGTTACATCACTTCAGACACTGTTATCGGTCGTTTAAATGGTGAAACTAAGATCTTCAAGAAAGAAGAAGTAGAATACATGGACGTATCAAGTAAGCAAGTTGTATCTGCAGCTACTGCTTGTATCCCATTCCTTGAACATGACGACGCTACTCGTGCCCTAATGGGTTCTAACATGCAACGTCAAGCCGTTCCAGTAATTGCTCCTGAAGCTCCACTTGTTGGTACTGGTATGGAATACAGAGCTGCTAAAGATGGTGGTTCTGCTGTTGTATGTCAACTTGATGGTGTTGTTGAATATGTTGACGCTAAGAAGATTGTTGTAAAAGAAGCTGGCGGAAACATGCATACATATAAGCTTGTTTCATTCTTAAGATCAAATGCTGCTACTACAATTTGGCAACGTCCTATCGTTAAAGAAGGAGAAGTTGTTGAACGTGGTGACATTCTAGCTGATGGTCAATCAATGGATCATGGTGAACTTGCTCTAGGACGTAATGTTCGTGTAGCATTCATGACTTGGCAAGGTTATAACTATGAAGACGCTGTTATCATGAGCGAAGAATTAGTTAAGAACGATGTTTATACATCTGTACATATGGATGTTCACTCTGTTGAATGCAGAAGTACTAAACTTGGTAAAGAAGAATTCACAAGAGATATTCCAAACGTAGGTCCAGATGCTGTTAAGTATCTAGATGAAAATGGTATTGTTATCCCAGGAACTGAAGTTCATGAAGGAGATATCCTTGTTGGTAAGTTAACTCCTAAGGGACAAACAGACCCAAGCCCAGAAGAAAAGTTATTATTCGCTATCTTCTCTGAAAAGAATAGCCGTGAAGTTAGAGACACTTCATTACGTGTTCCTCATGGTTGTGATGGTGTTGTTCAATCTGTTCAACACTTCAAGAAGGAAAATGGTGATGAACTTCCTGCTGGTGTAAATGAAACAGTTAGAATTTATATTATCCAAAAACGTAAAATCGGTGTTGGTGATAAGATGTCTGGTAGACATGGTAACAAAGGTGTTATTTCAAATGTATTACCAGTAGAAGACATGCCTTATTCAGCTGATGGTCAACCAATTGACATCATGCTTAACCCACAAGGTGTTCCTTCACGTATGAATATCGGTCAAATCATGGAATTACACGCAGGTCTTGCTGCTAAGAAATTAGGAATTAAGATTGCAACTCCAGTATTTGATGGTGTATCACAAGAAGAATTAAAAGATCTAATGGTTGAAGCAGATGTTCCAACAGATGGTAAAATTACTCTATATGATGGAAGAACTGGTGAACCATTCGAAAATAAGATTAACGTTGGTATCATGTACTTCATTAAGTTAAACCACATGGTTGACGATAAGTTACATGCTAGATCAGTTGGTCCTTATACATTAGTTACACAACAACCAATGGGTGGTAAAGCTCAAAACGGTGGTCAACGTTTCGGTGAAATGGAAGTTTGGGCACTTGAAGGTTATGGTGCTGCTCACTTATTACAAGAAATGCTTACTCTTAAGAGTGATGACATTGTTGGTCGTAACAAATTATTCAGAAATATCGTTGATGGTAATCCATTACCAGAACCAAGCATTCCTGAATCATTCAGAGTATTAACTCGTGAATTCAAAGCATTAGGAATTCATGTTGAATTAATTTCTAACACAGGTGAAAACGAAGTTGAAAAGTCATTAGTTGATTTAGACAATGATGATTTCTTAAAGAAAAATAGATTTTAATTAGTAGGGGTGATTAGAAAATGAGTAAAAAATATCAATACATGCGTATTAGATTAGCTTCTCCAGATGAAATCCGTAGTTGGAGTTATGGTGAAGTTAAAAATCATGAAACAATTAATTACCGTACATTAAAGCCTGAAGAAGGTGGATTATTCTGTGAAAAGATTTTCGGACCTTCTAAAGACTATCAATGTGCTTGTGGTAAGTCTAAGAGAACTACTGAAAAAGGTAAAATCTGTTCAAATTGTGGTGTTGAAATCACTGAAGCTAAAGTTAGACGTGAACGTTTTGGTCATATCGAACTTGCAGCTCCAGTTGTTCACACTTGGTTCTTAAAGAATAGTCCATCTAGAATTGCTCTATTACTTGATATTAAAGCAAAAGATCTTGAGGACATTGTTTATTTATCTTCATATATTGTTACTGATGCTGGTAATGTAGCTGAATTACATAAGAAGCAAATTCTATCAGAAGAGCAATATTCACAATTATACGAAACTTATGGTAAGAGATTCGAAGCTTTATCAGGTGGTGAAGCTGTAGAAAAGTTATTAAAAGAACTTAACCTTAAGAAAGAAGTTGAAAAACTTCGTAATGAATTAAAGAGTTCTAACAAACAAAATCGTGATAAGACTATCAAGAGATTAAGTGTTTGTGAAGCATTCCTTGAATCAGATAACAAGCCAGAATGGATGATTATCCATGCACTTCCAGTTATTCCACCAGATCTAAGACCTATGGTTCAACTTGATGGTGGTAGATTTGCAACTACTGACTTAAATAACTTATATATAACTATTATTAACCGTAATAATCGTTTAAAACAAAACTACAATAATCGTGCTCCATACTTAATTACTAAGAATGAAAAACGTTTATTACAAGAAGCTGT
This sequence comes from uncultured Eubacteriales bacterium, assembly GCA_963605425.1. Lineage (GTDB taxonomy): Bacteria > Bacillota_I > Bacilli_A > Acholeplasmatales > Anaeroplasmataceae > JAEELC01. The sequence continues at coordinate 30,335 of CAVCUQ010000003.1, read as the reverse complement.
TGATGCTTTAATCGACAATTCTAAACGTAAGAGCAGTGGTGCTAACGATAGATCTAAGAGCCTTAAGTCTCTATCTGATTTATTAAAAGGTAAACAAGGTAGATTCAGACAAAACTTACTTGGTAAGCGTGTAGACTACTCAGGTCGTTCAGTTATCGTTGTAGGTCCATCTCTTGAAATGTATCAATGTGGTCTTCCAAAAGAAATGGCATTAAATCTATTCAAACCATTTGTAATTAGAGATTTAATGAAGATCAATGGACATACTATTAACGCAGCTAAGAGATTATGCGAAAAGCAAGATGACCAAGTATGGCCAATTCTTGAAAATGTAATTAGAGAACATCCGGTTCTATTAAACCGTGCACCTACTCTTCACAGACTTGGTATTCAAGCATTTGAACCAATTTTAATTGAAGGTAAGGCTATTCGTCTTCACCCACTTGTTTGTCCAGCATTCAACGCTGACTTCGACGGTGACCAAATGGCTGTGCATGTTCCTCTATCTCTAGAAGCACAAGCTGAAGCTAGATTATTAATGCTAGCATCTAACAATATCTTAAATGCTAAAGATGGTGCCCCAGTAGCTACTCCATCTCAAGACATGATTCTAGGTAACTACTATCTATCTATTGAACGTTCATTTAAGCAAGGACATTCTAATGTATTACCAAAGAATGCTATCTTAGTAGATGATATTTCAACATATGACTTTGATGATGTATTATCTTCATCTCGTTATGATCAAGTTGAGCTTGTAGCTGTAGGTAATGATTCAACTGGTTATGATTTATACAGACCAGCTGAATACCAAGAAGGTACATTCTATTCAACATTCCAAGAAGCTTATTTAGCTTATAAGAATAATGAAATTACTTTACACACTCGTATTTTCGTTGATCCTAGACATTTAGATTATGGTAATTTATGTACTGAAAGATTCCATGATATAGATATTAATGGTAAATACTTATTTACAACTGTAGGTAAGATGATTTTCAACAATATCCTTGACATTGAATTCCCATATGTAAATTCAGGTAATGCTAAGTTAAGTGGTTTAACTGATACTTCAATTTTCTTTGATCCAAAGAAAGATAAGATTGAAGACTTCCTATCTCGTCCTGAAGATGAACCATTTAGAAAGAAATTCTTAAATGCTATCATTGCTGAAGTATTTAAGAGAAGTAAGTTAACTGCTACATCTATTATGCTAGACAAGTTAAAGAACTTAGGTTTCCAATATTCTACAATTGCAGGTTTAACAATCTCTATTGCTGACATTGACAACTACTCTCGTAAGGAAGAAGTTCTTGCTGATGCTAACGCTAGAGTTGATGAAATCAAGAATTACTATAACTATGGTTTATTAACTGATAGCGAAAGATATAAAAAGGTTTGTCAAATTTGGCATGATGTTCGTGACGACGTTGAAAAAGGTCTATGGAGCGAAATGGAAAAGCGTAAAGATAACGCTATTTACATGATGGCTCACTCAGGTTCACGTGGTAGTTCATCTAACTTCGCCCAAATCGCTGGTATGAGAGGTCTAATGGCTAATACTAACGGACAAGCTATCGAAGTTCCAGTTACTTCAAACTTCTATGAAGGTTTAACAGTATCTGAATTCTTCATTTCTTCACACGGTTCTCGTAAAGGTTCTACAGATACAGCCTTAAAGACAGCTGACTCAGGTTACTTAACTCGTCGTCTAGTTGATGCTTCTCAAGAAGTTATCGTTACTATGGAAGACTGTGGTACTACAAGTGGTACTTTAGTTTCTGAATTAATTGATGATGACGGTAAGATGCAATTATCTTTAGGTAAGCGTTGTATTGGTAGATATCCATCTAAGGATATTATTAATCCAACAACTGGTGAAGTTATCGTTCCAAGAAATGTTCTTGTAACAGATGAAATGGGAGACCAAATTGACGCTGCTGGTATTAAACAAGCTTATATTAGATCTAACTTAACATGCTGCGCTCCAAGTGGTGTATGTACTAAGTGTTATGGTCTAAACCTATCAACTAAACAAGTAGTTGAAGTAGGAGAAGCGGTAGGTGTTATTGCCGCTCAATCAATTGGTGAACCAGGTACTCAGTTAACAATGCGTACATTCCATAACGGTGGTGTTGCTTCAGGTGGAGACATCACACAAGGTTTACCTCGTGTAGTTGAATTATTCGAAGCTCGTAAGCCAAAGTGGAAAGCTACATTAAGTGAAATTGATGGTACGGTTATTAGCATTGCTAAGACAAAGCGTGGTAATGATGTAACTATCGAAGGTACTGAAGTAGATAAAGACGGAAACAATATTATCCAAACATATACAATTGATTCAACTTATGAATTACTTGTAAGTGAAGGTAGTAAGGTTAAACGTGGAGACACTCTAAACAAGGGTCGTATTTCTCCAAAAGAATTATTACGTATCAAAGACAAAGAAGCAGTTCAAAGATATATTATTGATGAAGTTCAAAAACCTTACATTACTCAAGGTGTATCAATTTCTGACAAACATATCGAAATTGTTGTACGTCAAATGTTACGTAAGTTAGTTGTTGTAAACGAAGGAAGTTCTAAACTTATCCCAGGTTTACAATATTCAGTAACTGAATTCTCTAAGAATGTTACTGAATTAGTTAAAGAAGGTATTGAAACTGGTGTTTCACCAAAACTTCCAGTTGCTAAACCAATCTTATTAGGTATTGCTAAGGCAGCTTCAGGTTCAGATTCATTCTTATCTGCAGCTTCATTCCAAGAAACTAATAAGGCATTAACTGATGCAGTTATCCGTGGTAAGAAGGACTACTTAACAGGATTAAAAGAAAATGTTATCATTGGTGGTTTAATCCCTGCTGGTACTGGTATCCTTGAAGAAGAGGAATATCAATCAGTTGGTCCTAGATTTGAATCTCTATTAGAAGAAACTAACGCTGTTCAATCAACAGTTGCTAGTGAATCTACAGAGAAAGTTGACAGCTTAATCAGTGAAAATTTAAAGAATTTATCAAATGATTCTGTTGCTACAGAAGAAATTGATGATTCAGAAGCTTTCACTCAAGATGATCAAGTTGAAATCGAAGAATAATTATTAAAGGCTTTTAAGGGGTTTCCTTAAAGGCCTTTTTTAACGCTATAAAAACACAAAAAAATGTGCTAGATAAAAATCTAACACATTAATAAATTTATTTTGCATCATTGATATATAAAATACCAAGACAATGTGGACCGCAGTGACAAGATATAGTACCGCCAGCATGAGTTGGAATAACTTCTTTAAAGCCATAATTTAACAATTTAGTCTTAACAGCCTCTACTACATCATCAGGTGCAGTTGAGTAAGTAATAAATACTCTTTTTAAATCAGGAGTATTGAATTTTGCAAGAGTATTATCAACATAATCAAGAACCACTTTCATCATTGAACCACGATATTTCTTACCTGCACTCATAGCTCCTGTTTCAGTGTTTACTAAAATTTCAGGTTTTAAATGTAAGATGTTAGCCCCAAGCATTGCTAGCATTGAGCATCTACCACCTTTGTATAAGTAATTAACACTTTCAAGTGAGAAAGAAGCTTGAACACTCTTTACTCTCTCTAAACTTTTGTTATAAACTTCTTCAGCACTTAAGTTGCAATTTGCAAGTTCTCTAGCATTTATTGCAAGTAAGGCTATACCAGTAGATAAAGACTTTGTATCAATAATATAAGTATTCTCGAAATTTTGGCTTGCTTTTACAGCATTTGAATAAGCACTAGAAATGGCACTAGATAATGCAAAATGGATAATTGCATCATAACCAGCTTCTTTTAATGCTTTAAAATGTTCAAAATATTGATATTCATTTACAGCACTAGTTTTAGGAAGAATTCCGGTTTTATCAGTAAATTCAAATAACTTTTCAGGTAGAATTTCACCATCAAGTGCACTACTATCTCCCATAATTAAAGTAAAAGGAAGTGTATGTATATCATATTCATTTAATATATTTTTAGGCAGATCGATTGTACTTTCCGCAGATATTGCTATTCTCATAACTTTCACCTCAAAACACAATTTATTATAAACTAAAATTATACAAATATAAAGAATTGTTAAAAATATTTGGTAAAATTTGAACTAATATTCTTTGAAAGTATGATAATTCAAATTTTATAATTGATAAAAATTTTTAATGGTATATAATTTAATCAAGAGAGGAGTATATTATTATGAATACAAAAACATTAAAAAAAATCGTTGGAATTGCAAGTATCGTACTAGGAATCTTAGTTCTAGTAATGGCTTCATTTGCAGCTGTAACTTATGGAGAAGGAGACAGTAAAACTTCTTACTCAGGATTCAATTTAATTTTTGGTAAAACTTTAAGTGCTGGTAGCTTTTTTGGACAAAGCGGTAGTGTAAAGATTTTATTCTGCTTCGGTCTATTACTAGGTTATTTCTTACCTGTTGTAGCTGCTGTTCTTATTTGCCTTGTAGTATTTGGTAAATCTAAAGGTTTATCATTCGTATTTGGATGTGTTGCATTCGCTTGCTTCGTAGTTTCAATTATTTTAATTGCTTGCACAAAGAATATGGCTACATATGAAGTTGCTACTTCAGGATATGTTTCTAGTTCATCAACTGCTCACTTCGGTGATTACAAGTTAGGTGTAGGATCAATTCTTGCATTAGTTTGTGCTGGACTTGGTGCTTGCACATCAGGAACTTACACAGTTCTTCAATTCTTAAAGAAGTAATTCTTATAAAGGTCTACTTATAAAAAGTAGATCTTTTTTTATGTATTGTGTTTGACAAGACTAACAAAATGATATATTATATAGATAGTTAGTTATAACTAACAGTTGGAGAACATATGAGCGAAACATTTACACATCTACTAGCTTTTCATTCAGCTCCTGCCATTTGCGGAATAAAAGCTAGTAACCTAATTAATATATCACTTGAAGAATTAGATGATATCTATGAAGAGATTAATGAATTTAATTTAAAGTTCAATCCTAAGGTATATATTAAAATCCTTCAAAAGAAAAATAATCGTTTGCTTATACTTATTTATAGGCAAAAAGTACTAGAATCATGTTTGCATATTAAAGAAAATTATAAATTTCTTAAATCCTTAGGTTATCCAGTCTCAAGTGATATAGATGTTTTACTCGAATTCTTAAAGGAAAGATTAAATAACAAAGAATCTTTCCCTCATGAAATTGGAATCTTTCTAGGATATGATATTGAAGATATTAAGGGTTATATTAATGGACTAGCTTGTCTTTATTCGGGTTACTGGAAAGTTTATTCTAATTTAGATGAAAAACTAAAATTATTTAATAGTTATACTAAGTGTAGAAACACTGTCTGTAAATTATTAGATAAGGGATTTAAAATAGATTGCTTTATGAATTAGGAGGACAATATGAACGCAATTATTATTTACTGGAGTGCAACAGGAAATACAGAGGATATTGCAAAGAAGATATCAGAGGATATCAATATAAAATATGTTAGAGTATCCGAAATTACTGCAGATGAGGCAATTAAGTATGATACATTAATTCTTGGATGCCCAGCTATGGGTGCTGAGGAACTTGAAGAAGATGAATTTAGACCATTCTTTGATGAACTTAAAGGAAAACTTACTAGTCAAAGATTATTCTTATTTGGATCATTTGGCTGGGGAGGCGGAGAATGGATGAGAAACTGGGAAGAAGAAGTTAAAGATGCTGGTTTAAATCTTGCATGTGAAGGTTTAATATCTAATTCTGATTCATCTGATTTAGACCCTTCAGTATATGAGAAGTTTATTAATACAATAAAAGCTTAATTATGGATTATAAACTTATACTTGCACTTTTTATACCTTTTATAGGAACTACATTAGGAAGTGCAATGGTTTATCTTTTAAGAAAAGAATTAAATTCTAAAGTATTAAAACTTCTCTTAGGCTTTGCATCAGGTATCATGATAGCCTCAGCTATATGGAGTCTGTTACTTCCAGCTATTAATTCTTATTCTTCATCAAGTTATCAAAGATGGTTTATTCCATCTCTTGGATTTATTATTGGTATAATCTTCTTACTGTTGCTTGACATTTTCATTCCTCATATGCATACTAATAAAAAGGAAGAAGGAAAATCTAATACACGCATTAGTAAAACTTTTAAACTTGTTTTAGCAGTTACAATCCACAACATTCCTGAAGGACTTGCGGTTGGACTAGTAATAGCTAGTGCTATGGGTAACTCTAGTTTAATTAATTCAGCTTTAATTTTATCTATAGGTATAGCAATTCAAAACTTTCCTGAAGGAACTATATGTTCTATGCCACTTAAAGAAACGGGTATATCTAAGACTAAAGCTTTTGTTCTTGGTATGCTTTCAAGTATAGTAGAACCTCTAGCTGCCCTTATTGCAATTGCCTTTTGTGCAAATGTTACAGAGGTTTTACCGTTCTGTTTAGCATTTTCTGCAGGAGCTATGATATATGTTGTAGCTGATGAACTTTTACCTGAGGCTGCGGAAGGAAATAAGTCATACTTATCTACAATAGGACTTGTAATAGGATTTATATTAATGATGATATTAGATATTACATTAGGTTAATTATGAATAAAATAATATTGAAAATTAATGGTATGAAATGCGGTATGTGTGAAGCACATGTAAATGATTTGTTTAGAAAAAATATTAAATTTAAGAGTATTAAATCAAGTCACTCTAAAAATGAAACAATTATTATATGTGAAAGTGAATATACAAAAGAAGAACTTGATAAATGTTTATTAAATAGTGGTTATATTATTGAAAATATAACCTATGATAAAGCCACTAAATCATTATTTGGATGGAAGTAGTATTAATTACTTCCATTTTTCTATTTTAAATAAAATTTATTTTTGCTATACTAAATATGTTAGGGTGATTTTATGTTCAAAATAGGAATGCGTAATATTAAAACTGCAATTTCGGTTTTTATTTGTTTAGCAATTTATTTTATTATTATTTTTATAGCTTATAGTATTAATCATAACTATGCATCAAGTTTTAGAAAGGCTACTCAGCTTTATACACCTTTCTTTGCTTGCCTTGCTACTGCGTACTCTATATCTACCAATAGAGAAAAGTCTAATGCTCAAGGTCGACTAAGACTTGTATCTAGTTTTATTGGTGGTGTATTTGGTCTTATTATTGTTGCTTTATATCAACTTACAGGACATGAATGGCCATTCCAACATATTTCTTCAACAGGAAATGCAACTTATGATAAAACTGGATTCTTTGAAACAGGTTGGCTTGCAGGAAACAAGTTTACAGAAGAAGATATTAATTTTGAATTCTTAACAAGTTTTACTATACCATGTCTTTTAATTGCTTTATCTGTTATAGCTATCATTTGGTTCTGTAATAAGATTAAAAAGAGTGAATGTTGTTTTATTGCTGTATTAACACTTACAGCTGTAACTGCAAGTCTAGGTACTAATCCTATTATCTATGGACCTAATAGAATATTATCAACAATGATTGGTATTATAGTAGCTCTTTTAGTTAATAGTTTTAGATTACCTTATAAGAAGAATAAGAATGCTTCCTTTATCTTTTCACTTGATGGATTAATTGATTCTAATCAAAAGTTATCAGGATTTACCAAATATAGTATCTCTCATATGATAGAACATAAGATGGATTTATATTTATATACAACAAGATCTCCTAGAGTTCTTTCATCTCTTTTAACTGAAACAGAGATAAAGAATCCTGTTGTATGTATGTGCGGTGCTTGTATATATGATTTTCAAAATAAGAAATATACAAGTATAGAATATATTGATGATAATATTTCAAATAAATTTTCTTCTAAATTAAATGAATTAAACATTAATCCTTTTGTGTTGACAATTAATGATAATATAATTCATGTGAGTATTGAAAAATTAACTAATAATGGACAAATATCATATGTTTCCATTAAGCGTGATCATAATTATGTAGTGCTTGATGTTAATAAGGATATTCCTACATCAAATATTGTAAGTTATGTAGTTGTAGATAAAACTGAACATATTCTTAAACTTAAAGAAGAACTTGAAAAAGAATTTAAAGATTTAGTATTCCAAGTTTATAAATCATATGATAGCTATTCAAGTAATGATGATTATTCTTATTTAAAGGTATATTCTAAGAATATTAATAAATTTAGAGAAAACTTAAATATAACTAGGAAATTATACGGATTTGGCGTTGATGATAATGATTCGTTGTTATTTAAATCAACTGATGTATCATACACTACATCCGCAGCTTCAGATAAATTAAAAGAATGTGCAACTCAAGTACTAACTGATAGAGTTGAAGTTAATAGATGTCTTTATAAGAAAGCAATTAGAATTAATAAAATGAGAACAAAAAATAATTAAGGTTACGCTATTGTAACCTTTTTAATATATCACCGATATTTTAAAGAAAACGCTTTCGAAAATATAAATTTAGTGTTATACTCTATTTAGATTTTGTAAAGGAGATAACCTATGAAAAAGAAGAGAAAAATAATTGGTTCTGCACTTTTATTATCACTAGCAACCTTATCTTTTACATCATGTAAAAGAGTAGATACTGATCCTGATAAGAGTAGCCAGACTAGTCAAACTGAAAATTCTGATAATAGTGAAAACAAGGAATCAAAAGAAAGTTCTACAACTACTGGTGAAGAAAGTACAACTGAGGATAAAACTAGTGAGGAAACTACAACAGAAGAAGAAACAACTGAGGAAAGCACTACAGAAAGTTCAACTGAGGAAAGTACTACTGAAACTGAAACATCTAGTGGAGATAAAGAAGATGTTAAAGAAGAATGCATAGTTTCATTTGTAACTAACTGTGATACTGTACTTTCTGATATTAAAGTAGAAAAGAATAGTGCATTAAATAACATTCCTACTATTACTAAAAATGGTTATAAGCTTGAAGGATGGTATTTAGATAGTAATTATACTAATAAGTTTGATGTTATTATGCCTATTACAGGAAATATCACTTTGTATGCTAAGTGGATAGAGGAAACTAATACTGTTGAATTTGTTGGAACAGATTATGAAGTGTTAGATGTTAAGAGCGGAAGTAAGGTTACTAAGCCTAATGATCCTGTAAAAGAAGGATATAAGTTTAAGGGATGGTATCAAGACCAATTGTTTACAAATGTATTTGATTTTGATAATACAATAATTAATAGTAATATTAAAATTTATGCTTTATTTGAAAAGATTAATACATCAGATATCACTGATAAATCATGTGGTTCAGGTACTGTAGTAAGCTTAGGTGCTATTAAGATTAATAGTGTATCTGGAACAAGTGAAGCTGCCTATTTAACTTTTGATAAATATGGTGATGTAACAGAGTATGATTATTATTTATCTTATAATAATGGTGAATATAAACTACTTGATGAAAAGAGTGTTTATACAAGAATTTTAAATAAGACTATTTGTAGAGCTGATTTATTTGGATTAAAGAGTGGAAGTTATACAATTAAAGTTGTTCCTCATGGATTAGAAGGCGTTAATGCTAGTATAGCTAATTTAAATGTTATTGCTTATGATAGATCAGGTTATGCTCATTATAATTATAATGGCGTTGGTGCTTATAATGATGATGGTACATTAAAAGATAATGCAATAGTATTATATGTAACTGATGAAAATAAGAATACTGTAGAATTAACATATAATGGAACAACAGTTAAAGGTATTGGTAATATTTTAAACAGTGTAGGACAAGATACAGGTAATGGCTCAGCTTCAAATGGAGGTAAGGCTAATACTAATCAAGGCATCTTAAAGAAATTAGGAGATGCAGGTATTCCTCTTGTTGTTAGATTTGTTGGATGTGTATCAAATTCTGGTCTTTATAAGAAAGCTGACTTCTCAGCTGCTAGCACACCACTGATTGATGGTCTTACTATTTATAATAGTGCTGATAATGGTGGAACTGAAGGCGATAATGGTCACATGGCTAGAATGAAGTCTGCAAAAGATGTAACTATTGAAGGTGTTGGAAGTGACGCTGTTATTGATGGATTTGGATTCCATTTCATGTGTGAAAGTTCATCTCCGTCTCTTGGTAAGAGTTTTGAAGTTAGAAATTTAACATTTATAAATACACCTGAAGATGCAATTGGTATGGAAGGTGTTCAAGCAAGTAAAGATGCAAGCAGTACTCTAACTGCTAGTGTTGAAAGATGTTGGATTCATAATAATGAATTCTATGGACCTAGCATATTAAACCCTGCTGAAAGTGATAAGGGTGAGGGTGATGGTTCTTGTGACTTTAAGAGAGGACAATATTTAACAGTTTCTTATAACTATTTTGAAGGATGCCATAAGACTAACCTTGTTGGTAGTGCTGATTATTCATTACAATATAATTTAACATATCACCACAACTACTGGAAACTATGTAAAGCTCGTGGTCCTTTAACTAGAAGAGCCAATGTACACATGTATAACAATTTATTTGAAGGACAAACTGATTATGCCTTAAATACTAGAGCTGATGCTTATATATTTAGTGAATATAATATGTTCTATGCTTGTAAGAATCCATTTAGAGTTGATGGCGGAGCTATTAAGTCATATGGTGATTCAGTAGCTAGTGCTATTTATCAAGGTACAAAAGCTACATTTGTATCAAGTAAGAGTGAAATAGTATCTAATAATTGTTCATTCATTTCACAAAAGATAGATTATTCAAAATTTGATACTGATTCTAATTTATCTTATATACCTACAAATGATTATAATTTGCAAACAAATGTTACTGATGCAAGAAAGGTAATAGCTGCTTATACTGGTGTTAATAAGGATGAACAAGTATCAGCAAATAGCGTTTCTATGTCTGATATATCTTATATAACTTCATCTAATACAGTTACTAAGATTAACGAAGAAGGAGCTAGCTTAACTCCTGGTAAGATTTCTAAAACAATTTATGCATTTGAAATTACTCGTCCTATGACAGTATCTGTTACTTATGGCGGAAGCGATTATTCTAGCCAAGGTACATTAATTAATGAAGCCGGAGAAGCATTCATTGTTGGAAATGGTAGTACAGTTCTAGAGGCTGGAAGATATATTATTCAATGTAATAATTTCCAACCAGGGGACAGTAAAGAATTATCATGGTTAACATTTAAAGATTTAACTATAAGTTCTCTAGTATTTAATCCTTATAATTCAGAAGAACAAGATAATAAGCAAATTGAAGAATATAATAGTTATTTAGCTAAGATTACATCTCCAGTTGAATATAATTCTGATAATTATACTAATATTACTAAAGCTATGTCGCTATATAATGCAATGACTGATTCAGCTAAAACACAAGTTGATCAAAAGAGACTTACAGATTTATATAATGAATATATTAATGCTGGTAAGTCATATGTAGAAGGTTTAATTAATGCAATTGGTACTGTAGATGAAAACAGCGGTAATAGTATTGCAAATGCTAGACTTGAATATAATAAGTTATTAGATATTGATTCTAGTGTTACTATTTCTAATTTAGAAACTTTAACTAGTGCTGAAGAGGCTTATAACTCTTATGCTGTAACTAATGTAATTAAAGCTATTGATGAAATAGGTGAAGTTACATTAGATAGTAAAGATAAGATTACATATGCTAGAAATTTATATGATGCATTAACTACTGAACAAAAAACTCAAGTAACTAATGAAGAAGTATTAACTCAAACTGAGAAAGCTTACAGCAATTTAATTTCAATTAATGATTTTAATACTGAATTAGACTCAACTGATACTGAAAGCCTTGAATCAATGAAAAATATATTAACTAAATATAATAATTTAGATGATGATGTGAAGGAAGCAGTTGATACATCTAAGGTTAATGAAATTAAGGTTACTTATTTAATTAAGTTAATTGATTCTATAGGTGAAGTTACTAAGACTAGTGGTTCTGTAATTACTGAGTGTTTAAATTTATATGATAATTTAAGCGATGAAAATAAAGCTTTAATTACTAACTATGAAACTTTAACTAGTGCAAAAGCACAATATAATGAAATTCAAAGTCAAATATTAGTCGTAACATTTGAAAACTTTAAGAAGGGTGATACTTCTGCAGGTGATGGTTTTGTAACAGTTACTGATGGAAGTCCAAAGACAGGTGTAAGTCAATCATATAATGGTGTCACTTATACTAATGGTTTAAAGATGGAAACTAAAACTTCAGTTGAATTTACTTTAACTGAAACTAAAAAAGTTATACTTGTAACAGATGGATACTCTAAAAAGATAAAGATTGATGGTAAAGCATATCAAGCTGATTCCGATGGTATAGTAGAGATTACTTTGGAAGCTGGAAGTCATACTGTGACAAAGGGTGATACAATGAATCTATTTGCTTTAATATTTGAATAAAAATTAATACAAACAAAAAAGGGGCTGCATATGCAGTCCCTTGATTAATTTTAAATGGCGTTCCCGACCTGATTCGAACAGGCGGTCTATAACTTAGGAGGTTATTGCATTATCCAACTATGCTACGGGAACAAGTATAAGTATTATACACTAAAATACCCAAGTTTTCAAAATAATGTTTCTATTTAGATATTTAAAGAAAATATATTGTAAAGAAAAAACAAAAAAAACTTGATTAGAGTTATTAAATTATTATATATGAAATTGCTATAAAATAGATAAAATACGATTTTATATGATATGCCTAAAATAAAGGATTTTTATTTTACACATAGTCGGGCGTTTCATTTATAAAGAAAAAAAGTAAAAAAACTTGTAATTTTCAATTGACAAGGCACTAATTTATATATATAATCATAATCGCTGTGAAAATTGTGTCCTATATATTATATATAAGATATAAAGCAAGTAATTAAATAACCAAAACTTAAATGGTAGAAAGGAGAATTACAATGCCAACAATTGCACAATTAGTTCGTAATGGAAGAAAAGCTGTAGAAAAGAAGTCAAAGGCTCCTAGTCTTGGAATTGGTTACAACTCATTAAAGAAATCTCAAACTTCTCTAGCATGCCCTCAAAAGCGTGGAGTTTGTACACGTGTTACTACAATGACACCAAAGAAGCCAAACTCAGCTTTAAGAAAATATGCCAGAGTTAAATTAACTAATGGTATCGAAGTAACTGCGTATATTCCAGGTGTAGGTCACTCATTACAAGAGCACTCAACTGTTCTTATTCGTGGTGGTCGTGTTAAGGATTTACCAGGTGTACGTTATCACATCATCCGTGGTACTCTTGATACTACTGGAGTTGCTGATCGTAAGCAAAGCCGTTCTAAATACGGTGCTAAGAGACCAAAAGCTAGCAAATAATAGATCCATTGCTAGATAGGTTTAGATTTTATTTAAGTTAAATATAAAATCAATTAATATATAAATTTTTGAAAAGAAGGAGGGATCGCCATGCCTCGTAAGGGACATATTATTAGAAGAGACGTTCTTGCTGATCCTATTTATAATTCAAAGTTAGTTACTAAGTGTATCAACTTTATTATGTTAGATGGTAAGAAAGGTGTTGCTCAAGGTATCGTTTATGGTGCTTTAAAGCAAGTTGAAGAAAAGACTGGTAAGCCAGCTGTTGAAGTTTTCAATACAGCTATGAATAATATCATGCCAGTTATCGAAGTTAAGAGCCGTCGTATCGGTGGACAAAATTACCAAGTTCCAACTGAAGTTAGACCTGAAAGAAGAGAAACTTTAGGATTAAGATGGTTAGTTAACTATTCTCGTCAAAGAAATGACAAGTCTATGGAAGATAGACTAGCTAAGGAAATCATGGATGCTGCTAATGGCCAAGGTGCTGCTGTTAAGAAGCGTGATGATGTTCATAAGATGGCTGAAGCAAACAAGATGTTCGCTCACTATCGTTTCTAATCATTTAAAAGGAGAACAAACAAAATGGCAAGAGAACATTCATTAGACACTTACCGTAATTTTGGTATCATGGCTCACATTGATGCCGGTAAGACAACAACTACTGAACGTATCCTATTCCACACTAAGAAGATTCATGCCATCGGTGAAACACATGATGGTGCTTCTCAAATGGACTGGATGGAGCAAGAGAAGGAACGTGGTATCACTATTACTTCTGCTGCTACAACAGCTTATTGGAAGGGATATCGTTTAAATATCATTGATACTCCAGGTCACGTAGACTTTACAGTTGAAGTTCAACGTTCTCTACGTGTACTAGATGGTGCTGTTACAGTTCTAGACGGTCAAGCAGGTGTTGAACCTCAAACTGAAACTGTATGGCGTCAAGCTTCTGAATATAAAGTTCCTCGTATCGTATTCGTTAACAAAATGGATAAGGTAGGAGCTGACTTCGAATATTCAGTTGGTACTATTCATTCTCGTTTAGGTGCAAATGCTGCTGCTATTCAATGGCCAATAGGTGCTGAAGATCAATTCAGAGGTGTTATTGACCTTATTGAAAGAAAAGCATATGAATTCTCTGGTGATGCTGAAGAAAACTACAAGGAAATTGAAATCCCAGCTGATTTAGCAGACATCGTTGAAGAAAAGAGAGGCATCTTAATCGAAACTATCGCAGAATTCGATGAAGAATTGATGGCTGACTACTTAGAAGGTAAGGAAATTTCAATCGAAAAGATTAAAGAAGTTATCCGTACTGAAGTATTAAAAGCTGAATTCTTCCCAGTATTATGTGGTTCTGCTTATCACAATATCGGTGTTAAGTTAATGCTTGATGCTGTTATTGACTACTTACCAAACCCTCTTGATATTGGTAATGTAAAAGGTTATGATTCTGAAGGTAACGAAAAGGATTTCAGACCTGCTGATGACGAAAAGTTCATGGCTTTAGCATTCAAAGTTATGACTGACCCATTCGTAGGACGTTTAACATTCTTCCGTGTTTACTCAGGTCATATCACTTCAGGTTCTTATATCGTTAACACTTCTAAGGGTGTTAAGGAACGTCTAGGTCGTATCGTGCAAATGCATGCTAACCATAGACAAGAAATCGAAGAAGTTTATGCAGGAGACATTGCTGCAGCTATCGGTTTCAAGAACACTACAACAGGTAATACTTTAACTGAAGAAAAGAATGACTACGTTCTTGAACAAATGAAGTTCCCTGAACCAGTTATCTCAGTTGCTGTAGAACCAAAGACTAAGGGTGACCAAGAAAAGATGACTAACGCATTAATTAAGTTAGCCGAAGAAGACCCTACATTCAAAACATACACTGACCATGAAACTAGCCAAACAATCATTGCTGGTATGGGTGAATTACACCTTGACATCATCGTTGACCGTATGAGACGTGAATTTAACGTTTCTTGTAACGTTGGTGCTCCACAAGTTTCTTACCGTGAAACTATTACTAAAGCAGCTGATTGCGAAGGTAAGTATGTTCACCAATCAGGTGGACGTGGACAATACGGACACTGTTGGGTTAAGTTCGAACCAAATCCAGGTAAAGGATACGAATTCGTTGACGCTGTTGTTGGTGGAACTGTTCCAAGAGAATATATCCCAGTTGTAGACAAGGGATTACAAGAAGCATTAGGTAATGGTGTTCTTGCTGGTTACCCAATGATCGATGTAAAGTGTACATTATTTGATGGATCATACCATGAAGTAGACTCTTCAGAAGCTGCATTCAAAGTTGCTGCATCTTTCGCAGTTAAGGCAACTAAGGATAAGTGTGCTCCAGTTATTCTTGAACCTATCATGGATGTAGATGTTATCGTTCCAGAAGATTATGTAGGTAACGTTATCGGTGACTTAACAAGCCGTCGTGGTACTCTTGAATCTCAAGAGCCAAGAGGTAACGCTATCAATATTCGTGCTAATGTACCATTATCTGAAATGTCAGGTTATGCAACTGCATTAAGATCTAACACTCAAGGTAGAGGAACATTCATGATGCAAATGTCTCATTACGCTGCTTGCCCACGTAATGTACAAGAAGACATTATCAAGAGCCGTAACTAGTTTCTAGTTACTCTCTTGTTAATCAATAATATTTTCTTGATTTATAAAATGAGTTATAGTAAAATATTATTGACGTTAAGACGTTAGAAAAGTTATTTTCTAAAAATAATTTGAAATAAGTAAAATTTTAGGAGGACCATTAATATGGCAAAGGAAAAATTTAACCGTTCAAAACCACATGTTAACGTTGGTACTATCGGTCACATTGACCACGGTAAAACAACTTTAACAGCTGCAATCTGTCACGTTCTATCTAAGCAAGGATTCGCTAAGGACCTTGGTTATTCAGGTATTGACGCTGCTCCAGAAGAAAAAGCTCGTGGTATAACTATTAACTCAGCTCACGTTGAGTACGAAACAGCTAACAGACACTACGCACACGTAGACTGCCCAGGACACGCTGACTATGTAAAGAACATGATCACTGGTGCTGCACAAATGGATGGAGCTATTCTAGTAGTAGCTGCAACTGATGGTGCTATGCCTCAAACTCGTGAACACATCCTTCTTTCTCGTCAAGTTGGTGTTCCAAAAATCGTTGTATTCTTAAATAAGTGCGACATGGTTGATGATCCAGAATTCATCGACTTAGTTGAAATGGACATCCGTTCTCTATTATCTGAATATGAATATCCAGGTGATGAAGTTCCAGTTATCCGTGGATCAGCTCTTGGTGCATTAAATGATGAACCACAATGGGTTGAAAAGTTAATGGAATTAATGGATGCTGTTGATACATACATCCCAACTCCACAACGTGATACTGATAAGCCATTCTTAATGCCAGTTGAAGACGTATTCACAATCACTGGTCGTGGTACAGTTGCTACAGGTCGTGTTGACCGTGGTGTTATCAAGATCAATGAACAAGTTGAAATCGTTGGTATTAAAGATACTATCACTTCAGTTGCTACAGGTCTTGAAATGTTCCGTAAGACTCTAGACTATGCTGAAGCTGGAGACAACGTTGGTGTATTACTTCGTGGTGTAGACCGTACACAAATCGAACGTGGTCAAGTTCTTGCTAAACCAGGAACAATTAAGCCATACACTAAGTTCAAGGCTCAAGTTTACGTATTAACTAAAGAAGAAGGTGGTCGTCACACTGCATTCTTCTCTAACTACCGTCCACAATTCTATTTCCACACTACTGACGTAACTGGTACTATTACTCTAGAACCAGGTGTAGAAATGGTAATGCCTGGTGATAACACAGTTATGACTGTTGAATTAATTCACCCAGTAGCTATCGAAAAGGGAACTAAGTTCTCAATTCGTGAAGGTGGTCACACAGTTGGTGCTGGTTCAATCACTGAAATTGAATAGTTTAAACTAAACTTTATAAAGGGAGATCTCATTTGAGGTCTCTTTTTTTAATCTTTGTGATATAATCTATATTAAGTAGGTGATTATAGTGATTTTTGATACTCATTCACATTTATTCGAAGAAGACTTCGATTCTGATAGAGATAAATGCTTTGAAAATTTAAAAGCTATTGATGGTAAAGTAATGCTTGTAGGATTTAACACTAAAAACAATTTAGAAGCTTACAATTTAGCTAAAGAATATAACATGTATTCATCTGCTGGTTTACATCCTGATACAGCTGATGAAGATATTGATCAAAATTTAATACTACTTGAAGAGTTTATAAATACTCATAAAGTTTATGCTATCGGTGAATGTGGTCTTGATTATCATTGGGTAAAGGATAATATTGATAGACAAAAGAAACTATTTGAGGCTCAAATCAAACTAGCTATTAAATATGAATTGCCAATTATAGTCCATTCGAGAGATGCTCATCAAGACACGTTTGATTTGATTAATAAATATAGTGGAAAACTCAAAGGCATAATGCATTGTTATTCAGGTAGTTTAGAACTTGCTTTAGAATATATTAAGATAGGATTTTATATCTCTTTAGGTGGACCAGTAACTTTTAAGAATGCTAAAGAACCAAAGAGGATTGCTAGTAACATCGATATCAATCATTTACTTGTTGAAACAGATTGCCCTTTCCTAGCTCCTGAACCTTTTAGAGGAAAGAGAAATGAAAGTTCTTATGTAAAATATACAGCAGAATATATAGCAAATCTGAGAAATATGAGTTATGAAGAATTTACACAAATAACAAGCGAGAATGCTTATAGAATATTTAATATAAAGGAGAAAGTATGAAAAAGTTAATTAAATTATTTTTATGTTTATTATTAACAATTTCACTTGCATCATGTTCATTATTTAGTTCATATACTTATGATGATTCAAGTGCTACTGTAGTTAAAGTTTCTACTACAATTACTGAAGTTGTAAACAAAGTTGAAACAGGATGCGTAGCTGTTTATAGTCAGTCTAAAACAGAATCTTCAGCTTCTATCGGTAGTGGGGTTATATTTAAAAAAGAAGATACTACTTACTATGTATTAACTAATTACCATTGTGTAGAAGATTTTGTTTCAGTAAGTGATGCTGAATATTTAATATATGCAGGTAAATCTATGCAAAAGCATAAAGCTACTCTTACAAGCTATTATAATTCTCAAAAAGATTTAGCTGTCCTTACATTTACATCAAGCGAAGACTTTACAGTTATTTCTATCTCAAAGGATTATTCACCTATTACAAGTGTTGGTGAAACAGTTATTGCGATAGGTTGTCCTATTTCTTTAAATTACTATAATACTGTTACAACAGGAGTAGTGTCTAAAGCTGAATACAGTACTACTAACAATAATGGATATGAAAATGTTATTCAACACAGTGCTCCAATTAACCCAGGTAATTCTGGTGGCGGATTATTTAATTTAAATGGTGAACTTATTGGTATTAACTTTAAAAAGAGTACATATACTTATGAAGGCAGTGAAAAGATAGTTGTAGACGCAATCAATTATGCAATAGCTTTATCTGAGGTTAAAACATTTTTAGGTGGACAAAGCTTAATATAGGTGATAAGTATGAAGAAGATTAAATATATTTTATTCATTATCCCCCTTTTAATACTTGCATCTTGTTCTAATAAAGTTATTAAAGTATCTACTATAAGAAATGTTAGTTATGATACGTTTTCTATTTCAGAAACTAATATGAACAAAGCACTTAAATCAACAGTGTCACTATCTGATAGTAATGCGACTTACTTTTTCTCAGGTGTAGTTATTAAAGAAAGTGTATTCTCATATTATATTGCAACTTACGGTGCACAAGCTAATTCAAGCAATATTAAACTTACAAAAGCTACAATATATGATGGCTCAACTGTAAATGTATCTTATGTTGGTACAGATATTAAAAATAATATTGCTGTTTATGAAGTATTAAAATTATCTGCTGATTTAGAAGTAGCTAAAGGGTATACTGAAACATTAGAAAAAGGCATGAATATTATGAGTATATCAACACCTTTAGTTTCTGATACAGATACACTTAATACTGTAAAAACAGGTATTATATCTAACACTGGACTTGGTATATTTGGTACCTCAGTAGAATTATGTTTTTCTGAAATAGGAGCTCCTATATATAATACTGATGGAAAATTATTAGGTATTACCACATCAATAATTTCTACAAGTCAAACTGCTTCAAGCTTAGATGAACTAATTAAGAATCATGTAACAGGACTAAATCAAGCAACAAGT
Source organism: uncultured Eubacteriales bacterium (assembly GCA_963605425.1). Lineage (GTDB taxonomy): Bacteria > Bacillota_I > Bacilli_A > Acholeplasmatales > Anaeroplasmataceae > JAEELC01. The sequence goes on along the minus strand of CAVCUQ010000003.1, from coordinate 10,664 downwards.
TATGAATTATTAAATGGTATTGCAAATGACATTATATCTGCAAATTCTGATGTCTCAAGAGGAATGATGGGTGTTACTGTAACTAATTATGAAAATGCTGAAGTAGCTTATTCAGATATTATAAATCCATCAGATACACCATATGTAACAATTATTGCAGTATCAGAAGGTTCTGCAGCTGATAAAGCTAATATTAGAGCCGGTTATTATATTACTAAAATAGATGGACACTCTATTTCTAGATTAAGTGATTTAAATTATTACATGGCAAGAAAGAATAAAGGCGACCAAGTTAAACTTACTTGTTTAAATGAGGTAAATACTGAAATTGAATATAGATTAGTATTAAAGTAGGTGTTACTATTAATAGATTTTTATATATGATAGATAAGAATATTTCTTATAATGACTTAGATATAAAATACTTAAGTATCTATTTAAATTTAAATAAGAAATTAGTATTAAGATTTAACCTTATTCTTAGTTTTATATTTTTCGTGTTACTTGAAGTTATAATAGTTTTATTTGATATAGGTAATCATTATTATCTTTATTTAATCCCTGTTATTTTAACTGTTATCTTATATTTCTTATTATCTATTACTAAGAAGTATAAGAAAAGAGAAGATAAGTATTTAGTTAAAGTAAAATCAAAATATAATCAAATTAAAGAAAAATATATTGATTACAAATGCTATTTAGTTGGTGTTCAACCAAACGGCTTAAACAAGTTAACTAAGAATACAAGTCTTTTATTTACTAATAATTATAGAATTATAATCATTGAAGATGTGTTTAATACTTCAGGATACTCTTTTAAAGATAATAAAGAACTTAAAGTACTTGATGATATTAATTTAGAAAATAATATTTGTTATAACTTTTTGATTACTGAGATTAAATCGTTTAAATTAAATGGAACTATTGAAGAAAATAAAAATATAGAAACAAACTCTTATGATAGTGTTAAATATTCTACTATCACAATAGAACTTAAGGATTTAACTACAATAGAAATATCATCTAATATTTATGGATTATTAAAAGAAGTAAATGGAATGGCCGAGATAAAATGAAAAATTTAGAATTAGTTGAATTATTAAAGAAATTAAATTATACAATTACTACATGCGAATCTTGTACAGGTGGACTTATAGCAAGCAATATAGTAGATATTAGTGGTTCTAGTAGTGTTCTTAATGAAGCTTATATAACATATGCTATAGATAGTAAGGTGTCACTTGTTGGAGTAGATAGAGATATTATTGATAAGTATGGTGTTGTATCTGAAGAGGTTGCAAAAGAGATGGCTTTAAAGAGTTTAAATAAGGCTTATTCTAATGTTTCTATTTCCTCTACTGGTGTTGCAGGACCTACAGGTGGAAGCGATAAAACTCCTGTTGGTACTGTTTGTTTTGGTGTATGTATTAATGAAAATGTTTATACAACTACTAAGATATTTAAAGGAAGCAGAAATGAAGTAAGGAAAGCCGCATCAGAATATGCAATAGACCTTGCTTATGACAAATTAAAAAATAAACTAAATTAAAAAAATACTTGTAATAAATAAAGTAATATGATATATTATTAAAGCATTTAATTTATGAAAATGCTCCTTGTCTAGCCAGTTGCTAGACCTAATGACCATAAGGAGGTGTCAAAGATGAAAAAATATGAAGTAATGTACATCGTAAATCCATCTTTAAATGAAGAAGCAACTAAGAAGCAAATCGCTAGTGTTAACGCTATTTTCACTAACAACGGTTCTAAGGTTCTTCAAGTAAAGGAATTAGGATTAAAGGAATTAGCTTATGAAATCCAAGGAAACCGTAAAGGATTCTATGTTTGGTGTGAAGTTGAAGCTAATACAACTGCTGTAAATGAATTCAAGCGTATCGTTGGATATGATGAAAATATCTTACGTGATATCGTTGTTGTTGAAGACTAATTAGGAGTTAATTATGATTAATAACGTTGTACTTGTAGGAAGAATCACTAAAGATCCTGAACTACGTACTATTTCTAGTGGATCTACAACAGTTTCATTTACATTAGCAATCGACAGACCTTATACTCCAAACCAAGGAAACGGTGAAAGACAAGCTGATTTTATTAATTGTGTTTGTTGGAACGCTCAAGCAAACTTCTTATCTCAATATGTTAAGAAGGGTAATGTGGTTGGTGTTGAAGGTAGAATTACAACTCGTTCTTATCAAAACCAAAGTGGACAAACTGTTTATGTTACTGAGGTTTTAGCAAATAGAGTTCAAAATTTAACCCCAAGAGGTACTGCCGGAAATTCTAATAACAATTATTCTAATCAACCTGCAAATAATAATAACTATCAAAACAATAATAATGTTTTTGAAGAAGATATTGCAGATGATGAATTACCATTCTAAGGAGGAAATACTATGGCTCAAATCAATAGAGGCGGATTCCGTCGTAAAAAAGTTTGTTACTTTGATGCTAATAAATTAGACCATATCGATTTCAAAGATGTTGAATTATTAAAGAAATTCGTTACTGATAGAGGTAAAATTTTACCACGTCGTGTAACTGGTACTTGTGCTAAACATCAAAGAAAGCTTGCTATCGCTATTAAGCGTGCTAGACATATGGCTTTATTACCATTCGTAAACGACTAGTTTAGTAAAGGGTTAGGATTTTATCTTAACCTTTTTTATTTTCATTATATATGAAAGTATGTTATAATGGTTTATAAAGCGAGGTGTATAACTTGAAAAAATTGAATAAACTCATAATATCGTTAATTGCTTTAGCGGTATCAGTTGTACTCATTTGTTCATATTACTATTTTAATAATCAATTATATTTAATATATATTGCAGGTGTATCATTTGCTTTTTCATGCGTAATGTTTACACTTTACTTATTTAGAAATACAACTAGTAAGATTAAAGAATTAAAAAGTCAAATTAATGTTTATAATGAACAATCTATTCATATTACAGAAGCCGGTGATGAGGCTGTAAATGAATTACCTGTTTCTATTATTACTTATGATGAAAATAAAAATGTATTCTTTGGTAACCCTGAAGCTAAGAAGGTATTTTCTGCTTCTACTAAGTCTAATTTTATTCATAATAACTTAGAAAACATTAACAAAGTTTTATATGATAAATTATTTGGTGAAGATGCATTAGAAAGATTTACTTGGTTTTATGAAGATAAGTATTATGATGTATACCATAAAAAGGATATTCGTAGTATTTATTTATTTGATGAAACTGATAGAGAAAAACTAGATATTAAATATAACAATAAGATTACATGTATTGGATTTATTAATATTGATAATCTTGAAGAATCTCTTAAAAATTATCCTGTTCAAGAAGCATCTCAAATCCGTGGTGAATTCTTAGGTGCTATTTCAGATTACTGTGCTATCTATAATGCTTATATTAGAAGTGTTGATGGAGATAATATTATTATAGTACTTGATAAAGAGAACTTATTAAAGATGATTGAAAATAAGTTTGATGTACTTAATAAAGTAAGAGAAGTTGGTGGAAAGAATCACCTTAGAACAAGTATTTCAATTGGTGTAGCCTGTTATGAAAAGAGTGCTAATGAACTTGCTCAAATTGCTCAAAACGCAGTTGATTTAGCTGAGCGTAGAGGTGGAGACCAAGCGGTTATTAATATCGAAGGTGAAGCTATTAAGTATGCTGGTGGTAATACTAACTCTATTGAAAAGCAATCTTTAATTTATGCTAGAAAGAATGCTGAAAGTTTAAGAGAAGCTATAGAGGCTAGTTCACATGTTTATATTACTGGTCATTTTATGCCTGATGCTGACTGTATCGGTTCGATGATTGGTGTTTTAAAGATGGCACAATGTAGTGGAAAGAATGCTAATATCGTAATGGATATTAATAAAGTTGACTATACTACTAGTAAAATACTTAATTATTTAAAAGAAGAAGCTATTAATCTATATAATACTATTATACCTGTTGAAGATGTAAAATATGATGATAATGATTTACTTATTATTTGTGATACTACAAAAGTATCTATTATGTGTTATAAGGAATTATATGAAAAGTTTGATAATATCTTTGTTATTGATCATCATAGACCTGAAGATGAAGGTTATCCTAAGGCTAAGACAGTTATTAGTAAGCAAGATGCTTCTAGTGCTGTTGAACTTGTTGCCCAAATGTCTACTTTCTATAGTAATGAATTAAAAATTTCAAATGTTGAAGCTACAGTTATGCTTACTGGTATGGTTGTAGATTCAATGAACTTTACTTTTAGAACTAGTTCATCTACATTTGAAGCTGCAGCTATATTAAAGGATTATCAAGCTGAGACTGAAATCGTTAGTGATTTAATGAGAGAAGAACTTGAAACTGAAAAGACTATTGCAAATGCAGTTATGAATTCGGAAATATATCTTGATGACTTTATTATTGCTAAACTTGAAGATAAAGTTATTAGTGATAGAACAATATTAGCTAAGATTTCAAATAGATTACTTTCCGCTAATGATGTAAAAGCTTCATTTACTATTGCTAAATCTAATACTGGTGCAGTATGTATCTCAGCTCGTTCTATGGAAAAGAACGAAGAAAGCGATGATAATAAATATGATTTTAGAACTTATAATGTTCAAATAATCATGCAAGAAATGGGTGGTGGTGGTCACTTTAACATGGCTGCTGCTCAAATTCAAAATACAACAATTGATGATACATTGATTAAATTAAAAGGTATTCTTGAAAGGGAACACTTAGATAGGACGGAGGAAGAGAGAATGAAAGTTATATTACTTAAAGATGTAAAGGGAAAAGGTAAAAAGGATGATAAGATTGATGTAGCTAATGGTTATGCAACTTATCTATTCAATAATGGACTAGCTGTGGAAGCTAATAGTGAAAATCTAAAGGCTTTAGAAGCTAGAAAAGCCCAAGAAAAAGTTGACCATGAAAATCACCTTAAACTTCTTGAAAAAGAAAAAGCTGAAATTGATGGAAAAGCCATTACTCTTGCAATTAAATTAGGTGCAGATGGTAAATCATTTGGACACATTACTACTAAACAAATTGCAGAAGAATTTACTAAAGTTTACAATATTGTAATGGATAAGAAGAAGATATCATTAGAAAATGATATTAACTTTGTAGGTATTTTTAAGGCTAAATATGATCTTGGAGAAAAGATTGTAGCTAGTTTTGATATTAACGTTGTTGAACAAAAGTAAATGGGGTTTTTATGGAAAAAGGGATTAATCAAACAAGACAAATACCATTTAATTTAGAAGGAGAGATGGGAATACTTAACTGTATTTTCATCGATCCTATTACTATTAATGAATGTATTGATCAAATCGAAGTAAATGATTTCTATGATACTAAAAATCAAGATATATATTCCGCTTTAGTTGATATACATAAAGCTGGACTTAAATGTGATGTTGAAGTTTTAATTTCAGAATTAAATAAAGAAGGTAAATATCAAAGTGTTGGTGGAATTGATTATATTAACTCAATCTTAAATTATAACTATTCTACTAGTAACTTAGATAGTTACATAAATGTTGTAAAAGATGCTTCTATAAGAAGAAATACTATTAGAAAACTAGCTGAATTATCAAAAGAAGGATATGATTCAAGTAAATCTATATCTGAATACCTTGATTTAGTTGAACAAGAAGTTTTTTCACTTTCTCAAACAAGAAGAACTAATGATTTTAGATCCTTTTCATCTGTTGCTCAAAAGGTTAGTGAGAACTCATCAGACGCGGCTAGAAATGATAGAGAAATTACCGGTTTAAATACTGGTTTTGATAATTTAAATAAAGCTACTCTAGGTCTTCAAAAGGGTGCACTTGTAATACTTGCAGCTCGTCCTGCAATGGGTAAGAGTGCTTTTGCATTAAATTTAGCTTTAAATGTTGCACTTACAAATAATGCAACTGTAGCTTTATTCTCACTTGAAATGCCTGCTGAACAACTGGTTCAAAGATTATATGCTTCTCAATCTGGTATTGAACTTGGTAATATCATTAAAGGTAATTTAAATGAACAAGATTGGAAGAGCATGACTCAAGCTCAACATAGATTTGAAGCTACTAAGATTTATTTTGATGATTCTTCAAGTAACACTGTAGGAGATATCAAGTCTAAGTGTAGGAAACTAAAGGAACAAAAGGGACTAGATATGATTGTAATTGACTACTTACAACTTATTCAATTAAGTGGTCAATATAACAGTTTAAATGAAGGTATTGGCTTAATTTCAAAAGGATTAAAACAACTTGCCCGTGAACTTGAGGTTCCTGTTATAGCCCTTGCTCAGTTATCAAGAAAAGTTGAAGAACGTGATGATAAGAGACCTCTTCAATCTGACTTACGTGATTCTGGTAGTATCGAGCAAGATGCGGATATTATTGCATTTTTATATAGAGAAGAGTATTATACTCATAAAAGACCTGGTGAGTGTGATTTAATTATAAGAAAAAATAGACAAGGTCAAAATGTTACATTGAAGTATTTATTTGATGGTAAGATTCAAAAATTTACTGATAATGGTAAGATGGAGGAAAACGAATAACAATGGTTGTTGATAGACTTGAAGCAATGGAAAAAAGATATAACGAAATAACTGAATTATTATCTGATCCTTCTATTGCAAGTGATATTGAAAAACTTAAGTCTTTATCAAAAGAACAAAGTTCTTTACAAAAGCCTGTAGAGTTATTTCATGAATATAAATCTCTTGAATCTAGTTTAGATGATTTAAAAGAAATGACTAAAGGTGAAGACGCTGAAATGGCTTTAATGGCCGAAGAAGAATTAAGTAATGCTAAAGCTCGTATGCAAGAAATTGATGAAGAGATGGTAGTATTATTAATGCCTAAAGATCCTAATGATGAAAAGAATGTAATTATGGAAATCAGAGGAGCTGTAGGTGGAGATGAAGCAAATATCTTTGCTGGTGACTTATTTAGAATGTATTCTAAGTATGCTGAATCTAAAGGATGGAAAGTTCAAATTATGGATGCTATGCCATCAGCTATGGGTGGATATTCATCTATTCAAGCTAAGATTTCAGGAGAAAATGTATATTCTCAATTAAAATTTGAATCTGGTGGACACAGAGTTCAAAGAATCCCTGTTACAGAAGCTAATGGTAGAATACAAACTTCAATAGCTACTGTTTTAGTAATGCCAGAAGCTGAAGAAATTGATTTCCAATTAGATGAAAAAGATTTAAGAATTGATACAATGTGTGCTTCAGGTCCAGGAGGACAAGGTGTAAACACTACTTATTCTGCAGTTCGTGTTACTTATATTCCAACTGGTGACTTCGTTGCTTGTCAAGTTGCTCGTAGCCAACATGAAAATAAGGCTATGGCCATGGAAATCTTACGTACAAGAATCTATCAAAGAATGAAAGCAGAAGAAGATGAGAAAAATGGTGCTACAAGACAATCTTTAATCGGTCATGGTGAACGTAGTGAAAAGATTCGTACTTATAACTATCCTCAAAATCGTGTAACTGATCATAGAATTGGTTTTACAATTAATAGACTTGACGCTATCATTGATGGTAAACTTGATTTAGTAATTCAAGAATTAATTAATGAAGATCAAAAGAGAAAATTAGAAGCTAGTGAAGCTTAATGAATTTAAGTAGAAGGAGACTTCTACTTTTTTATAAGAGGTTGTTTTTATGACTTATGGAGATAAATTAAAAGAGACATGTCAAATTGCTTTAGATAATAGTAAAGAAGATAGTGCCTGCTTATTCTTAATGTCTGATGTTTCAGGTTATTCATCAAGTGAATTGTATTTTCATCAAGAAGATGAAATGCCAAAAAAACAAGAAGAAAAATATGATGAAATGTTTGATAAATATATTAATCAAAATATTCCTGTTCAATACTTAACTGGTAAAGCATATTTTTATGGATATGAATTTAATGTATCAAGTGACTGCTTAATTCCTAGATGTGAAACAGAACAACTAGTTGAAAATATGTTACTTTTATATGATAGAAATATGAAAGGACAAAAAGTAGATGTTGTAGATATCGGAACAGGTTCAGGATGTATTTCTATTACTCTTGCAAAAGAAGAAGCTAATATGAATGTAACTGCTTGCGATATTTCAGAAGATGCATTAAATAAAGCAAAAGAAAATGCTAAAAAGTTAGGTGCTGAGGTTAACTTTTTACAAGGTGATATGCTAGAACCAGTAATGAATATGAAATTTGATATTTTAGTATCTAATCCTCCTTATATACCTACAACTGAAGTTGTTGATCCTTTAGTAAAAGATAATGAACCTAATGTTGCTTTGTTTGGTGGAGAAGATGGACTTAAGTTCTATCATATTATATTAGATAAATCTAGAAGTATTATGAAAGATAAATTCCTTATGGGATTTGAACATGGATATGATAAATCAAAAGAAATAGAAGATCTTGCAAGATTATATTATCCTGATGCTTTAGTATATACATTAAAAGATTATCAAGGATTAGACAGAATGACATTTGTCCTTAGAGGATATACTCATGACTCAAAGTAAGGTTATAATATTTCCTACTGATACAGTTTATGGAATAGGTGCTTCTGTTTATGATACTAAAGGTATGGATAAAATCTATGAGATAAAACATAGAGATAAGTCTAAACCACTTGCAGTATTATGTGCTGATATAGATCAAATTGAAGAGATTGCTTATGTAACGGATGAGGCAAGAAAATTAATTAATAAATTTTTACCTGGTCCTTTAACAGTCATATTAAAGTCTAAGGATTCAATTAAAGATACATTTAAAGGCGAAACTGTAGGCGTTAGAATTCCAAATTATGATGTAGCACTAGAAATACTAAAAGAAAATGGACCTATGGCTACAACTAGTGTTAATGAATCAGGTATGCCATCTATTAATAATTATAATGAAATAGTTATAGACTATTCTAAATTAGTTGATGCTATATATAAGCCATCTAATTGCGCAACATCAAGTTTAGCATCTACAGTAGTATTAATTAAAGAAAATGATATTAAAATACTTAGAGAAGGAGCTATAACAGCAAAAATGATTAAAGAATGTTTACAAAAATAGTAAACTTCTTTTTTTCTATGTTAAGATTTAATTAAATTTGGTATAATAAGGGCATATATTTAGAAAGGAAATTTATATGTACGAGATTATTGATAAATATATTGATAAATTAATTAATGGATCCACACCTTTAAAACCATTGTGGAACATTGAATTCATTAGAAGTGGAAAGGAACCTAAGTGGAATTACATCGATGGATGTATGATGACTTCTCTTCTTGAGTTATACCATGAAACAGGAGATAAGAAATATTTAGATTTTGTTGTAAGCTTTGTTTCTTACTATGTTTCTGAAGATGGTACTATTAAAGGATATAATCCTAATAAACATGTTTTAGATGATATTTGTGAATCAAGAGTATTATTTGATTTATATGATATTACTAAAGATGAAAAATATAAGAAAGCTATAGATCTTACTTATAATCATATTAAGAATCAACCTAGAACTTATGAAGGTTCATTTTGGCATAAAGATATATATCCAAACCAGGTATGGCTTGATGGATTGTTTATGGCTCAAGTGTTCTATATGAGATATGAAACTCAGTATGATGGATGTAAAGGATATCAAGATATTAAACATCAATTTGAAATAGTTAGAAAGAGAATGTTTAACGAAGAAAAAGGTTTATACTATCATGGATATGATGCAAGTAAAACTGCATTTTGGGCTGATAAAGAAACTGGTCTTTCAAAGAATTTCTGGCTTCGTGCAATAGGTTGGTATACTGTAGCTTTAGTTGATATCTTAGGATATATTAATGAAGCTATATATGAGGACTACGATTACTATAAGAGATTACTTAAAGAAGATATTGATGGAATATTAAAATATCAGGATAAGGATTCTAAAATGTTTTGGCAAGTTGTAGATCAAGCAGGAAGAGAAGGAAACTACCTTGAAACTAGTGGTTCATCTATGATTGCATATGCAATATTAAAAGGTGTAAGATTAAATGTGTTACCAGAAAGATATAGACAAATTGGTTTAGATATTTTCAATGGTATTTGCAAAAAGTACGTTACTGAAAAGAATGGAGATCTAAATGTTGGTGGAATCTGTTTAGTAGCTGGACTTGGACCTGAAAATAATCCTAGAAGAGATGGAACTTACGAATATTATATTTCAGAACCTGTAGTTGAAAATGATGCTAAAGGTATTGGACCACTTATTTTAGCTTATACTGAAGTTAAGAAAATAATTAAATAATATAAGAAGTCTTAGGATTGATTTCCTAAGATTTTTTATATTTGATATTCTAGTTCTAGTCCTCTAAAGAATTTTAAAATTATTATTGACATCAGATTGAGTGAAGAGTATACTAATAAAGGCTTTGTATATAAAGCTAGTATTCATCTAAAACTTAAATAAGTTGATTAAAAATAATTAAAATTATTGTTGACTTCTTAACTAAGTTTGTGATATACTATTTTAGCACTTTGACATTTAAAGTTAATGTGTTAAGGTCTTTGAAAACTGAACATATGACAATAAACAAACGAAATTATTAAACAGTTAATTCTAATTAAGAAATTAACATCAATTGAGCAA
>CAVCUQ010000002.1:0-97277 GCA_963605425.1 uncultured Eubacteriales bacterium | reverse complement strand
AGGTCATGGATTTTTTTACAAATTTAGTACGTTTTAAAAAATGGGGAAACACAAACAAAATAAAAGAATGCATTTTTATGCACTCTTAAATCTTAAACTATTTATTTAAACGTAAAATTGCTTCCTTAAGTTTATCAGAAATAGGTTTTAATTCTTCATCAGTTAAATCATGAAGATGTGGATTCATAAGGAATACTCCACCCCATTCATATTCATCCTTATATTTAGGACATAAATGAACATGAAGATGTTTTCCTGTATCACCATACATACCATAATTTAATTTGTTAGGTGAATATACTTCATGTATTGCCTTAGCTACAGTATTAACTTCTTTAAAGAAAGCATTTCTTTCCTCATCAGAAATATCTACCATTTCAGATACATGATCCTTATAGGCTACAATACATCTACCTTTATGGCTTTGTTCTCTAAAAACATAAACGTTTGAATGTTCTAATTCTACACAGAAATATCCAAATGCTTGATAAAGGCTAGGATTTTCATCTTTCATGCAATATGCACAATTACAATCTTTCATTTTTAAATTCCTCCAAATGACATTTAAATTATACCACTTAATAAATTTAGTTTAAATATTAATTGATATATTCTTCCTCTTTTGCTTGCTTATCATGTTTTTTGTTAGATAAATCTACAGAAGGAAGATTAATTTCAAATTTATAAGCTAAAGTTCTAATTACTACAATAAATATAATCGTAATGAGAGTCGCAAAATATAAATTACAACCATTTAAATATAATGTGTAATATAAAAGAGAAGCCATGATAGCAGCTATAGCATAAATATGACGAGAAAAAATTACTGGAATACGCATCGCAAGTAAATCTCTAAGTATTCCTCCACCTGTAGCTGTTAAAGTAGCTAAAAATACTACCATAAAATAATTAGAAGTTTCTTTTAAAGCTACATTAGCTCCCATTATTACAAAGACACCAAGACCCAAGGCATCAGCTATTGTTACACTTGTTTTAAACCAATGCTTCTCAAAGAATGATAAGTCTTTAATAAAATAAAACACAATAAATAAAATGAGTGAAGTAAGAAAAGCAGCTATGAGTTCATAATTTGGAGTATTAAATAAACTTACAGGATATGATCCTAGGACGATATCACGGAAAAATCCGCCACCACAAGCAGTGATGCATCCAAGTAAAACAACACCAAGCAAATCCATCTTGTGCCTTATAGCTACAACAACACCTGAATAAGCAAAAGCAATAGCTCCTATAATATCAAGAATAAAAATAAATGTTGTCATAATTATACACTTTCCTTATCTAAACCCATTATAGTAAGAGCTGTTTTTAGTCCGTCTAAAGCGGCACTAGATATACCGCCAGCATACCCAGCACCCTCACCGATAGGATAAATCATCTTGTTATTTGAAACTCTTAACTCATCTCTTAAGATTCTTACCGGGCAACTAGAGCGGCTTTCAATACCTGTTAATACCGCATCAGGATCATTATAACCCTTCATTTTTAAATCAAATAAAGGGATAGCTTTTCTGAGTGATTCAGTTACATATTTAGGTAAACATTCATCTAGCTCTGCAAACTTATATCCTAGAGGATAACTTGGCTTAACTGAACGAATATTATCTGCCACCTCACCTTTTAAGAATTCCTTAACTAGATTAATAGGAGCTCTATAATCAGATGAAATTTCAAATGCCTTTTTCTCATAATATTCTTGATAATCAAGACCATCAAGAACACTAGTTTTCATATAATCGCTAGGATCAACATTTACAAGTAATGCTGCATTAGAATTTTCTAAATCACGTGCATAATAGCTCATACCATTTGTTACAATCGTATTTTCTTCACTAGATGAGGCCATGACTGTTCCGCCAGGGCACATACAGAAAGAATATACTGATCTATTATTATCTAAATGAGCTACAAGTTTGTAACTTGCAGGTGGTAATAACTTAGCAGCTTTGCCATATTGAATCTCATTAATCTTCTCTCTCTTGTGTTCTATTCTAACTCCCATAGAGAAAGCTTTAGCTTCCATTTTGATACCTTTATTATATAATTCTTTAATAGTATCACGAGCAGAATGTCCTAAACCTAAGATTAAATGTTTAGTTTTTAATGTAAGAGTATTACATCCACTTGTAAACACACTAAGTTCTCCCTCTTCTTCCTTAAAAGTTTCGAACTTAGTATTAAAATAGAAAGTAGCTCCCATACTCTCCATATCTTCTCTCATAGCCTTGATTACTTTTCTTAAATAATCAGTACCTATGTGAGGCAGTGATGCATACATTATTTCTTTAGGTGCACCATAGTGAACAAATTCTTCGATAATGAATTTTAATAATTTATCTTTAACATTTGTTGTAAGTTTACCATCAGAAAATGTACCAGCTCCACCTTCACCAAATTGAATATTACTAGATGTATTTAACTTTCTATTATTAATAAAATCTTCTACATCCTTAACTCTTTCATCAATTTTAGAACCTCTTTCAATAATAATAGGTTTTGCATTACATCTTGATAAATATAGAGCTGCAAAGATGCTAGAAGGTCCGAATCCAACAATAATAGGTCTATCATTATATGTATAATTAGGGTATGTTAATTTAACTGTTTCATCATTATAAATTGAAATATTGTTCTTACCATCAAGTAAATAATATTTGTCTTCTTTAATATCTACAATTAAATTATAAGAAATCATTATTTTATTCTTATGTCTAGCATCTACTGCTTCTTTTTCAATATAAATATAATTAATATATTCTTTTTTAAACTTATATTCTCTTTCAATTAAGCTTGAAAGTTCTATATTCTTATTGTTTAAAGAGACTTTAAAATTAGTTATTTTTATCTTCATATAATTTTTCAATCTTCCTTCCTGCAATAAGAGCACTTGTGAACGCAAACATTAAGTTATATCCACCGCATAAGCCATTAATGTCAAGCATTTCCCCTAAAGCATAACAATTAGGGTACTTCTTAAGTTCAAAATCTTCATTTATTTCACTTAAATCAATGCCACCTTTAGATACCTGTGCTTCATGCATAGAATAAGTATCATAAACTTTTGCATTAAAATTCTTAAGTAGATCAATTATTTGATCAGTATCAGTTATACCTAATTTTTCCAGATATTTAATTAATGTAGGGTGAAGAATTGAAGCTAAGAAATAATTAGAATTTGTGCATTCTTTTTTTCTTAAATTCATCTTATATTTAAGTTCAGATATTTCAACATCAGGTAATAGATCAAGAATTATCTCGTCCCCTTTTTGGTAGTAGTGGCTCGAATTCATCACAACAATTCCCGAGATACCATCTTCTTTAAAGATAACCTCCCCAAATTCTTTGAATATGCACTTTTTATTTCTATACATATTAACAATAGCCTTCATTCTAAGACCTTTAAGAAGCTTAATATGCTTTAAATTTGATTTATAACCAACAAGAGAAGGTTTTGTTTCAACCATCTTAAGTTTTAGACTATCTAAATAAGAATATGTACTTGATACCTTTGTCTCATCTATAGATGCATTAGATCCAGTAGCTAAAACTAAAATATCAAAGCAAGTACCACCAATATAATATTTATTATTCTTGATTTCAATCTTATCAACTACGTATTTTTCAACCAGTTTTACACATTCAAATTCATATACTAATAAATCAACAATAGTTTTACTCGAATTACTTAAAGGATACATTCTTCCTTCATTATCAAAATAAAACATTAATCCAAGTGATGAAAAATAATTAATTAAATCTTCTTTAGGACATTTCTTAAATACTTCTTCCATAAACAGAGGATTATTATAATCGCTAGGTAAGGCTTTAAAATTAGAAAAATTACATTTGCCATTTCCGCTAGCTAATACCTTTCTACCTAGAGAAAAGTTACGTTCAAAAATAGTTATATCTATATTAAGTTTTAAATGTGATAGATAATTTGCAAGAAACATTCCAGCTGCTCCACCGCCAATAATTGCAATTTTCATAAATACCTCCTATAGATATAATTTTATTTTTAAGCTATTTTCTTTAATTTAGCCACAAAAAAACCTTCATAATATTTACTTGGTTTAAATGTTAATACTCCATCAATATCACTTTTTAATAGATATTTTTCATTAATATCAATATTAATAGGTTCAATAACTACATTCTTGCCTAGAACGCTTCTTAAAACTTCTTCATTCTCTTTTTTTAAGATAGAGCATGTAGAATAAACCATAGTATGACCTTTTTTAAGAATTTCTAAGGCTTTCTTAAGTAATAACTTTTGAGTTTTAGAAGAGTTTTCTACTAATTGATATGAAAATGATTTTAAATCCTTATCATATCTTAAATTGATAGTACCACTTCCAGAACAAGGTGCGTCAAGTAAAATAGTGTCAAAGGAAAAGAAACTATCTAACTTTTTAGAATCACATAGAAGCACATTACACTTAGTTACACCTTGAAGATTAAGATTATATTTAAGTCTTTCTGATCTTATTTTATTAGCTTCACAAGCCATAATATTCTTCTTATCCTTTGTTATAGATGCAATCTGACAAGTCTTTCCGCCAGGAGCTGCACACATATCAAGAATATCATTTGATGATTCTAAATCAAGGAATAAAGCAGGTATTTGACTTGATAAACTTTGCAAATATACTTTACCTGTTTTAACAATATCTAGTTCACTTAAATTTAAGGTATCTTCAATTATAAATGCATCAACTGAAAATGAAGGATGAGAATACTTAATATTTAAATTATTAAGTATCTCTTCTATTTCTATATAACTACTTTTTAAATTATTAACTCTAAAACTAGAATATCTCTTTTCTAAAAGCCCTTCTATAATTTCATTATAGTTATCATAATCTTTACTAATTAAATTAGTTAATTCTTCTTTAGTAATCATTATAATACCACTTTAAGTAATTCTTCTTTTGTTTCTAAATCAAATACTTTTACAGTATTTTCCTCAATAACACCAAAAGAGTGATGCATAATTTGTTTGGGAATAGATGTACTACCTGGGTTAATATAATGAACTCCGTTTACTACTTCATCTTTTATTACATGAGTATGTCCATATAAAACAACTCCATTTGATACATTTAAAGGATTTGAAGGATTATGAATATGACCATGAGTTAAATAATAAGTAATACCATTAACTAAAATAAAACCTTCTTTAACAATAGGAAATTCAAGTACCATTTGATCTACTTCCGCATCGCAATTACCATTAATACATAAAATACTATTTTTAATTTCATTTAACAGAGGGATAACCTTCTTAGGATTATATTCTAAAGGAAGGTCATTTCTAGGTCCATGATATAAAATATCTCCAAGTAAGACTAATTTATCATATGAACCATTTTTAAATTCTTCAACTAATTTTTGTGCGTAGTAAAAACTACCATGAATATCAGATGCAAATAAAACTTTCATAAATACCTCTATTTAAATAAATTTTTAATGTCTTCTTTAGATAATTTATTAAAGAAATCATCTTCAGAAATAACTTCTTTAGTAAGCATTTGTTTCTTATTTTGAAGTTCAACTATTCTATCTTCAATAGTATCTTTATTAATTAATTTAATAACATTAACTTGTCTTTCTTGACCAATTCTATAAGCTCTGTCAGTTGCTTGGTTCATAGCAGCTAAATTCCACCATGGGTCATAGTGAATAACAGTATCGGCACTTGTTAAAGTAAGACCAGTACCACCAGCTTTTAGAGAAATTAAGAATACCTTAATATCTTTATTAGAATTAAATTCATTAACTAATGCAATTCTCTCTTCAGCTTGAGTCTTACCAGTTAGTTCTAGGTATTTGATACCCTTCTTTTCAAGTTCTGCTTCAATATATCCAAACATTGATGTGAATTGAGAGAAAATAAGCATCTTATGATCATCATCAATCTTTTCTTCAACAATATCAATAAGCATTTCTAATTTAGAGTTCTTACATTTAACATCATCAAGGAAAAGTCTAGGTTCACAAGCAAGTTCTCTTAAACGAGTTAATAAACTTAATACATGAGAAATTTGATAATCGTCATTTACAAGTTCATTTTGAGCTTCATGTAAATATTTCTCATATAGTTTTCTCTCTTCAACAGACATTTCAGAGTAAGCATAGATTTCAATCTTTTCTTTTAAGTCAAGAACATCAGATTTCAATCTACGTAAGATAAATGGACTGCTCTTCTTATTTAATTCTTGTAATAATTCCTTATCTAAGACATTATCATACATCTTTGCAAATTCTCTCTTAGACTTCATATAACCTGGTAAAATGAAATCAAATATACTCCATAAATCCATTAAAGAGTTTTCAATTGGAGTACCAGTAAGTGCAAATCTAGATTCACTCTTAAGTTTTTTACAAGCTAAAGTCTTTAAAGCATCAGGATTCTTGATAAATTGAGCTTCATCAACAATAATAGTCTTAAACTTCATTCCATTATATTTATCAATATCCATTCTTAAAGATTCATATGATGTAATAAGTACACATTTTCTATCATAAGCCTCTTTAATAGCTTCAGCACTTCTAGATAAACCATATATAACTGTTACTGGTATTTGAGGCGCAAACTTCTTAAATTCCATCTCCCAGTTAAAGATTAAACTTGTAGGTGCTACAACAATGCTTGATCCTTCTTTATAGAAAGTATCAATTAAAGCTATAACTTCAAGTGTTTTACCAAGACCCATGTCATCAGCTAGCACACCACCTAGATTATAACTTGATAATATCTTAAGCCATTTAAATCCTTGAATTTGATAATCTCTTAAGTATTGTTTAATAGAATCATCAAGTTCATATTCAATATTATTGTAGTTAATAATATCACTACTAAACTTATCAAGTAATTGATTAGATTCAATTAAATCCTTATATCTAGAGGAAATAAAGTAAGCTTGGTATAGAGGCACTTCAATATTATCAGAAATATTTTCAACACCAAGTTCAGTAACTAATTTAGTAAATAATTCAGCTGTATCCTTATCAATTGATATAATAGAACCATTTTCTAGTAATGCATAATGCTTATTTTCTTTATAAGCAATTAATATATCTTTTAATTCTCTTGCATTAAAATGCATACCATCAAATGTTAGAGTAATAATAGAACCTGTTAAATGGAACTTTAATTTACTAGAATTCATCTTATAGAATTTTTGATTCTTAATAGAATCGGAAATATATAGTTCACCAAATTCTTTAAATAAATCAAGTTTAGTATTTAAAATATTACAAATAGTATCAAAATCATTAATCTTATAACCATTAGATTTAGTAAATCCTAAATTTCTAACAAGTAACTTATAATTCTTCTTCTTTAAATAGAAGATATCATCTTTAAAGTCACCATCGTATTTAAGTGTTAAAGCACCTTTATCATAATTTAGGTAAGTATTAATTATAATTTCTTCTCTTGTATCATTATCAAATGTAGAAACTAAATTCTTGTATAGAGGATAGAAATTATTCATAAATATTTCTCTATTATTCTTATTTAATTTTAATGGTTTACCATTTTCTAAGTATTTAAGTAAGGTAGCCATCATTAAATCATTAGAACCTAGAACATAGATACTATCTGCTTCAAATACAAATGAATTTGATTTTGTAATAACAATTTTAAAATCATTATTAGATACAGTAAGTTCACTTGCATCTAGTAATAATTTAATTTGAGGAAGTTCATGTTTAACAGTTTCCTTCATTTCATAAGTACCATTGTAATAATAAATATGGTTCAACTTAGAATTAGTCATAAAGTTTAAAATTTCAAAAGGAACTTCACAATACATAAGGTCTAGACGTGTTAAATCATTACATTCATCAGTCTTTAAAGAATCTTTAATTAAGTAAAGCATATCTATTACTTGTCTAGATTCTTTATCAAAATATTTATATTCTAGAGTATATTTCTTATTATCAACAACTAAATCCTTTTTATTATCTAAATAATAAAGTAAAGCTAAGATATTATGAATTTCCACCTTAGAATCTCTAGCATAGAATTCAAGTTTTAATTGTAATCTATCATTTTTGAAATAGATAATAGGTCTTAAAATATATTCAAATACGTTTCTTAAGATATTAATTTCCATTAAATCTTGCATGAACTCATCTTGACGAGCTGTATCAAAGAATTCTTCTTCACTTTCTTTAGATGAAAATAACGTATTTAATTTATCTCTAATCAAAAAGAATAAACATATTTCATGTTCACATAGACCTTTTAGATTGCAATTACAATTACCCTTAACAGATTTATTAATACCATAGTTAAGTTCAACTTTTTCATCACCAAAGACTGCTCTTCCAATAAAAGATAATGTAGGAATCTTAATAATATCGAATTCAAAATCTTCATAATTATGATTTTGATATAATTTATATCCTTCATTTAAGGCTTTTAGAGAATCAGCAGAATTTCTAATTTCCGAAATTTCAATTTTTGACATAAATTCACCATCCACAATAATAATATTTTATAAATTTTCTAACTTAAATATTTTATCATATTACAATTTTAATTTAAATAGTTGACATTTAATATTCATCAAAAAAAGACTCATAAATAAAATTTACAAGTCCTCTTCTTTTTATAAAGTTTTAATTTCTTTGAATAGTTTTTTATTCTTTTGAATACTATCTTTACTGCCTAATACACAAAGTGCATCATCTTTAAAAGCTTCATCATAAATATCATAGACAGTCTTTAAATCATCTAAAGTAAGATTGATAACTTTTTTTCTATTTTGACACTTTTCTTCGTATGTTGTATCATTTAAGAAAGATGTAATAGCATTTCTTCCCTTTTCTTTAGCTTCTTCTGGTTTTATAGAAAGCATGGTAATTTTAAGTTTGTTAAGTTCTTCTTCACTAATCTCGCATTCTTTTAGGTATTTGCTTATGTTCTTAAATGTAACTATAGTATTAAAAATGTTAGGATCATCATAACTTTGGGCTACAACAGCATTACTATACGATCCACTTAAAAGATAAGCTCCATAGGCTCCGCCTTTAATTCTAATATTATCCCAAAGATAAGAATTAGTTACAAAAGAGTCAACAAGGCCTGATGTAATATCAAAATTCTTATTTATTTCTTTACCACAAGCTATAAAATTAACATTAGAAGGGATTATAAATGCTTCATTTAAAAAGTTAGGTTTAAAATCGTAACTTTCATTAAAATCGCAAGGATTTCCTAACTTATTTTTGAAATTTAAAATAGCACTTTCCTCAAGCATATAATTTTCTTTTGAACAAGTTAAATGAATTAAAGCATTAGATTTAAATATTTTATTAAAAATAGTTTCAAGCTTAGATATGATATTTTCTTTATTATCATCAAAGTTTTTAACTATATCTTTTAAGAAATAATAGAAATTAATACCTCTAATGTCTTCATCAATGCTATAAGCCTTACTTGAATAAGAAAGCACACGAACTCGGGCATATGTATTAGCTGAAGATACAATATTTTTCTTCTTTCTATTATATTGCTTAACAATTAATTCTTTAATTCTATTAGTATTAGTAAATACAGAGTCAAATAATATCTCTTCAACTATTTTATTAGCTTTAGCTGATTTACTTGCTAAATAAGAAAATTCACATACAAAATATAAATCAAACTCTCTATTCTTTTTAGTTATTAGTTTAAATTTGAAGTTAATATCACCTGTTGATTTAAGTAATTCTTGTTCAATAGTTTCAAAACTACTATTTTTAGTATCAATATCACCAATTAACATTTCAAGTAATTTAATATATTGAAGCGTATCACGTGATACATTACTAATCTTATAGAAATACTTCTTATAGATTATATCTTTTGTAAAATATTCAGATAAGTAAACATTATCTAGTGTTTCTTCTAAATTATATTTAACAGGGTTTTCTTCAATATCTAAAAGTGTTAATTTAGGAAGTTTATCTAAATCTTCTTTTGAATCTTCTTGATCTTGATATTCCTTCAAATTATAAGTTTTATTAATTAAGTCATCTAACTCTTTATCAGTTAATTTACTTTTAAATTCAGAAAGTTTGATTTCTTCTCTATTTTCTTCCTTTTTAAAAGTTGGAACTAAAGAAACTACAGCTTTATGATTATTATTAACTAAATATTTATTAATTAAATTTATATAGTAATCAGTATCAAGTTTGTTTCTTAAAATATCATAATATTTTAAACTCTTTAAAGATACAAAAGGATCTTCATCCTCATAAACTAGACCAGGCATAATATCAAGGAAATATTCAATACCCTTATTAGTTCCTCTATTATCTTCTCTATCATCAAATTCAAGGAAATCAATAATAGATTTAATTTCTTCTTTATTAATACCATTTGAAACAATATTGTTTAATTCTTCATTAATTATATTGAGGAAATCATTTAGTTTATTCTTTTTAGCTGATAAAGCTATAAGCGATACATATGGTTGTTTCAAATCATTAGAATAACTAGTAGTGAAATTAACGGTAATATCTTCACTTGCCATTCTTCTTTTAACCTTACTTTTTTCTGTTTTAAATAGGTAAGTTAGAAGAATAACCATTGCAAGGTCATCAAGAGGATTTAATCTCTCATTAAAAGCTATATTTAATGAATAAATATATTCATTTTCCACTTCTTGTGAGTTTGAGACATGATATTCTGACTCAATGAACTTTGTTTCTTTGAATTCATTTTCAAAAAGTTTAGCCTCAAGTGGTTTTAAATATTCATATTTGGATAAATATTCCTTATCTAAATAGTCAAGTCTTTCCTCCATATCTAGATCACCATAAAGGAAGATTAGTGAGTTAGAAGGATGATAATGATTTTTATGGAATTCTAAGAATTCACTTCTTGATAAATTTGGTATTTCTTTAGGGTCTCCACCAGATTCAAATGCGTAACATGTGTTAGGGAATAAAGCTTCTTTAATTTTATTAGAAATTAGGAAAGAAGTTTCAGAACTTGTACCCTTCATCTCGTTATAAACAACACCATTAATCTTAATTGGTTCATCCTTATTTTCGATTTCATAATGCCAACCTTCAGTTAGGAAAATCTCTTCCTTATCATAAATCAAAGGATTGAATACTGCATCTAAATAGACATCAGTTAAATTTTTAAAATCCTTTAAATTACAACTAGCAACTGGAAAACTTGTTCTATCGCTTTCTGTAAAAGCATTTAAAAAAGTATTAACACTAGTTTTCATTAAGACGTTAAATGGATCTTTTAAAGGATACTTTTTAGAACCAGATAATACAGAATGCTCAAGTATATGCGGTATACCTTTGCTTGATGTTGGTGCAGTTTTGAATGTTATGCAGAAAGCCTTATTAGGGTCATCACATTTTATTGTAACGACCCTAGCTTTTGTTTGTTTATGACTATATAAAACTGCATATGAATCAACATTATCAAGATATTCTTCACTTAGTTTAATATAATTATCATTCATTAATTCACCTTATTTATGTGATGATACTCTTTCATTAATTAAAGCGATAAATTCATCAATTGTAACTGTAGTTTGTTCTGTCTTACCATATTCTCTGTAAGTTACAGTATTGTTTTTAACTTCTTCATCACCAATTACAAGTTGATAAGGAATTTTAGCAATTTGAGCTTCTCTTATCTTCTTACCAAGTTTTTCTTCTCTGTAATCTGTTTCAAATCTAATACCTGATCTAATAAACTTATTTACAAGCTTATCGCAGTATTCTTTATGATATTCAAGATTTACAGGAATAATCTTAGTTTGTACAGGAGCTAACCATAGAGGTAATACACCCTTTGTTTCTTCTAGTAAGAAAGCAATGAAACGATCAAGAGAACCTAGAATAGCTCTATGAATTACTACAGGACGAGCCTTAGCACCATTTTCATCAATGTAAGTTAAATCAAAACGTTCTGGTAATTGGTAATCAAGTTGAATAGTTGAAAGTGTTACATCATGTCCGATTGCAGACTTAACTTGTACATCAAGCTTAGGTCCATAGAAAGCAGCTTCACCTTCAGCCTCATAGTAAGAAGCGTTAAGTTCTTTTAATACACTTCTTAATTCATTCTCGCTTCTTTCCCATAAGTCATCATTACCGAAATACTTTTCAGTATTCTTAGGGTCTCTTAAAGATAAACGGAATTGATAATCTTTGAATCCAAAGTCATTATAAACATCAAGAATTAAATTTAATACTTGTTTAAATTCTTGACCAATTTGATCAGGGCGAACGAAAATATGAGAGTCATTTTGAGAGAATGCTCTTGCTCTTTCAATACCAGTTAAAGCACCACTTGCTTCATAACGGAAATCATTTGCAATTTCAGCAATTCTTACTGGTAAATCTCTATATGAATGTAATTTTGACTTAAACATTACCATGTGGTGTGGACAGTTCATAGGACGTAAAACATAAGCCTCATCATCTAATTCCATGGCAGGGAACATATCATCCTTATAGTGAGCCCAGTGACCTGAAGTTTTGTATAATTCAACATTACCAAGAGATGGAGTCATAACATGCTTATAACCTAGAGCATATTCCTTATTCATAATGTAATCACTTAAAGCACGACGAATAATAAATCCATTAGGTAAATACATTGGTAATCCTTTACCAACAAGTTCATCAAACATGAAAATTTGCATGTCTTTACCAATTTTTCTATGGTCTCTCTCTTTTCTATCTTCAATTAAAGCTAATTGCTTTTCTAAATCTTCTTTAGTAAACCAGCAAGTACCATAAATACGTGTTAATTGCTCATTCTTTGAGTCACCTCTCCAATAAGCACCAGCAATTGATAATAGTTTGAAATGTTGAATAACACCAGTAGACATTACATGTGGTCCGCGGCATACTTCTTTATAATCACCTTGAGTATAAATTTCAACATTGTCACCTTCAACAGCGTCAATTAATTCAGTTTTATATTTGTCATTTGCAAATAATTTATGAGCTTCTTCTTTACTCATAGTTTCATGAGTAATTTTAACGTTAGCCTTAGATAATTGAACCATTCTCTTTTCAATCTTAGCTAAATCACTAGGTTGAATAGGATCTTTAAATTTAATGTCATAATAGAATCCTTCTTCAATTTCAGGGCCTACACCAAATTGGCTTCCTGGATATAAATCATTTACAGCATTTGCAAGTAAATGTGCACATGAGTGGTTTAGAATTTCAAAAGCTTCTTTTGAATCCTTAGTAATAAATTCTAGATTTTCATCTTCTAAAGCCTTATCAGATAAGTTTGCAAGTTTACCATTAACTTTAGCTGCTACACAAGTTTTTGCAAAACTAGCTGAAATACTTTTAGCAATTTCAATGTAACTTAAACCTTCTTCTACTTCTTTAACAGATGAATCTTTTAATGTTAATTTAATCATATTAATCTCCTTTAAAAATAAAAAAAATCCTTAAATAAATTTAAGGACGAATTAACTCGCGGTACCACCTTAGTTCAGTATCTAAAACACTGCACCTCAATTATAGCTTTAACGGATCACCCGGAGCATATTTCTATGTCACTTCCATGGTAGTAATTTATATAAATTGATTTAAGTAGCTTTCACCATCCTACTCTCGCTTAAAATGTATATATAAATGTTGTCCACTTCATAAGTTTGTAACTATTATAAGACATTATATTTATCTAGTCAATTAAAAACTTGTAAGAAAAACACCAAAATTCTTGTTATATATAAGTAGAGGTGATAAAAATGAAACTTCCACAAGGTATTAGACAAAATCATAATTTAAGTACAATAGATACAACTCAAAAAAAAGAAAAAAACTATGAGAAAGCCAATAAAGGTGTTGGTCTTGAAGATATGATAAACAATTCTAATGAATATTATTTAGCTAATGATATTGCAGTAATTCATAAGAAACCAACGCCCATTCAAATAGTTCATGTAGATTTTCCGTCAAGAAATAAAGCTGTAATAACTGAAGCTTATTATAAACTTCCTTCAACTACAGATTATAATGGTGTCTACAAAGGATATTATATTGATTTTGATGCAAAAGAATGTGCTAGCACTACATCATTTCCATTAAAAAATGTAAAGCCTCATCAGAGTTTACATTTAAAAAATGTCGAAAAACAAGGAGGAATAGGATTCTTTATTATTTCATTTAATCAATATGATGAATATTATATTTTAAAGATAGATGATTATCTTAAGTTTTATGAAACATCATTAAATAACGAAAGAAAATCCATTCCCTATACCTTCTTTAAAGAAAAATGTATAAGAGTTTATCCTAACTACTCCCCTGAACTAGATTACTTAAAAGGTGTAGATATATTAATAAAGGAACTAAAATAGAATTCTATTCTAATTTTAATTCCTTATTTAATACCTTCATCATATCTTCTTTGAGGATAGGTTTTGTTATGTAATTGTTCATTTCATTTATGAGTGCTTTATTAATATCTTTATCAAGGACATCAGCTGTAAGTGCAACAATAGGCATATTAGAGTCACTTCTTTCAAGAGATCTAATATTCTTAGTAGCTTCAAATCCGTCCATTAAAGGCATATGTATATCCATTAAAATAAGATCATAATATTTTAAAGAACTATCTTTAAAACGAGTAAAGCACTCTAATCCATCACTAGTAATATCGATTTTAAAATTATAAGATTCAAGGAAAGATTTAATAACAAGTCTGTTAATATTATTATCTTCAGCTACAAGTATTCTAAACTTCGAATAATCATAATGAGTATTTACTTGATTTTTTTTCTTAATCGTCTTAAACTTTTGACAAATTAAACTAATACTAGTTTTTGTACCTATTCCTTCTTTAGATTGAACGTTTACTTTACCATCAAGTAAATCTATTAATGATTTAGCAATTGGAAGACCTAAACCTGTCGAAGTAACACCCTCAACCTTATTTTCAACTGCAAATGGTTCGAACATGATTTTAGCGAATTCTTCACTCATACCAACACCATTATCAATAATTTCAAACACTAATAAGCATTTGTTCTCAGAAATATCACTAGAATTAATATTTAATTTAACAAATCCATTATCTTTTGTATATTTGATAGAATTAGCTATTATATTAATAAGTATTTGGGTGATTTTAGTACTATCTGTATATAAAAATAAATGTTCAAAGTTTTTATTTATCTCAAAAGTTAAATTCTTAGAATTAATTTGACTACTTAAAACATTCTTAATTTCATATAATACATTATTTAAATCAAACTCAGTATAATTAAATCTAATATTCCCTGATTCAATACTTCTAATATTTAAAATATTATTTACTATTTCTAGCAAGTATTTGCTTGAATCTTCAATATTAGATAAGGCAATACCTGTTTCCTGATATTTCTTTTTAGCCAAATCGCTTTTAGCTATGTCAGTCATACCAATGATACCATTGAGTGGCGTTCTAATCTCATGTGAAACTCTACTTAAGAAATTATTTCTTTGCATAACTTCTTCTTTCATATCATCAACTTTAGTTAATAAAGTATTCTCATCATTTTTACTTTTGGTGATATCACTTACAATAATGCAATTTAACAAAACATTATCAAACTTAATTTTTTTATTGGCAATTCTTACATAATAAGTCTTATTACTTTCTTTATTTAAAATAGTAGTCTCAATGATTTCATTATCATTTTTTGATAATTTTTCTTTAAAATGTTTGTGCAAATCAATATTATTGAAGTCGTAAATAGGTCCATTAATGATCATATCATCATTTAAATCGTAGATTTTTTTAAATTTATCAGAAATATAATATTTGTTATGCTTTTTATCATACAAAATAATAGCCTCATCAATATAAGAGATGAAATTATTAAACATATCAATAGATTTAGCCTCATATTTTCCTCTTAAGATAATGTTTACAATATTAGCTACAATAGTAATTGATAAAGCTGTTATTGAAATGTAAGATAATACCTTAAATACAAGGCTGTCTTCTTGAAGTTGAGTTAAAATAATAGATATAACAAGAAGACCTGTTAAAATTAAGATATTTGTAAAATATTTATTTAAAAATTTCTTCATAATCTAATATAAATAATAAAAGATGGCTTTCGCCATCATTTTATTTCCAATCATCTGGTAATGAGTAGCTTGGAGTCTTTACCTCTTCCTTTTTTTCTTTTTCCTTTTTACGACCAAATCCAAAGAATCCTCTCTTCTTTTTTGTTTCATAAAGTTGTTCTGAATCGTCTGACTCTTCATCTTCATTGTTTGGAAGAATATCTTCTACCTTAGTATTAGAAGTTACATCTTCAAGGCTAGGAGTAAACTCAATCTTATCGTCACCTGTATGAGAATATACTTCATTAAGTAAATCAGGAAGTTGAGCCTCATTAGCTTTAAGTTCATATCCGGTTGCAATAATAGTTACAACTAGTTCGTCACCTAATTCTTTAGAAATAGTAATACCTTCGATAACATTTAAATTCTTATCACAATTGTTTCTAATTTCTTCAACAATTGCATTAACTTCAAGCATACCAAGACTTTCACTACCGGCAATGTTTACAATACAATCAGTAGCTCCTTCAATATTAATTTCTAGTAAACGCGAATTAATAGCTTTTCTAGCAGCTTCAACAGCTCTGTCTGGTCCTTTAGCTACACCAATACCCATTAAAGCAGTACCTTTGTCACGCATAACAGTTACTACGTCCGCAAAGTCGATATTTTGAACTTGAGGTAAGTTAATGATTTCAGCTAGACCTTGAATAGCTTGACGAAGTACATCGTCTGCTTCTCTTAAGGCTTGTAAATATGAAGTATGAACATCTGAGATATCAATTAATTTTTGGTTAGGAATAACAATTAAGGTGTCAACATACTTTCTCATTTCAATTAACCCTTTTCTTGCATTTTCAGCACATACTTCACCTTCATGTTTAAATGGTTTAGTACAAACACCAACAGTAAGAATACCCTCTTCCTTTGCAATTCTAGCTACAACAGGAGCAGCACCAGTACCAGTTCCACCACCCATACCGGCTACAACATATACCATGTCAGCTCCTTTAATTTCACTTCTTAATTCTTCTTCAGATTCTAAGGCAGCGTTAAAACCTATTTCAGGTTTAGTACCAGCTCCATAACCCTTAGTTAATTTAACACCGATTTGCATTCTTACATCAGCGTTACTAGTTCTTAAATCTTGAAGATCGGTATTAACGGCGTAATATTCAACACCTTTAACATCATAAGCAATCATTCTGTTAATAGTTTTATTACCACATCCACCTACACCAAATATTTTTATGACTGGAGTTTTATTAAATTGATCTTGTTCATCATTGAAAGTCATAGTATCCCTCCTTAAAAGTAAAATAATCTATCATTATTTTATAATATAGGTGTAAAAATATCAATATTATTAAAAAAAATCTCCCTCAAGTTTCCTTGAGGGAAGATTCTTTTTCAGATTCAATTAATTACATTGATTCATGAATAGTACGTGAAATAACGTCATCTTGTTGTTCCTTAGTTAACTTAATAAAGTTTACAGCATAACCAGAAACACGGATTGTTAATTGTGGATACTTTTCAGGGTGAGCTTGAGCATCAAGTAATGTATCTCTGTTGAATACATTTACGTTTAGATGGTAACCACCGTCTGAAACATAACCATCTAACATTTTAACTAAATTATCTTCTCTTTGTGACATAATATAATATCCTCCTATAAAGTTAATTAGTCTTCTTTACCTAAAGCATTTGGTGTGATAGCGAATGTGTTAGAAATACCATCTTTTGAGTTATCATAGTTTAACTTAGCAACTGATTCAAGAGAGGCAAGAGCACCATGAGTATCACGACCGTGCATTGGGTTAGCACCTGGAGCAAGAGGTTGACCTGCTTTACGACCATCTGGAGTGTTACCAGTCTTCTTACCATATACTACGTTTGAAGTAATAGTTAAGATTGACATAGTAGGTTCAGAATTTCTGTAAGTGTGGTGCTTACGAATCTTGTTCATGAATGTATCAACTAGCCAGCTAGCTAATTCATCAGCTCTGTCATCGTTGTTACCATACTTAGGGAAGTCTCCTTCAACGTTGAAGTCTGTTACAACACCTTCAGCATCTCTGATTGGAGTAACCTTTGCATACTTAATAGCTGATAGAGAGTCAGCTGCGCATGATAAACCAGCAATACCTGTTGCAAAGAAACGGTGAACTTGAGAATCATGAAGACCCATTTCTAATGCTTCATATGAATACTTGTCATGCATATAGTGAATTAGGTTAAGTGTGTTTACATAAACATCAGCTAGCCAATCCATCATGATTTCATACTTGTGCATAACTTCTTCGAACTTTAATGGTTCATTTGAAGAGATTGGTTGGAATTCAGGTCCAACTTGTACATGCTTACCAGTTACCTTATCAAGTAATAATTCATCCTTACCACCATTGATAGCGTATAATAAGCACTTAGCAAGGTTAGCACGAGCACCGAAGAATTGCATGTCCTTACCTTCTCTCATTGAAGATACACAACAAGCAATGCAGTAGTCATCACCCATAGTAGGTCTCATTAATTCATCTGATTCATATTGAATTGATGAAGTAGAGATTGAAATATGAGCGCAGTATCTCTTGAATTCAACTGGAA
This sequence comes from uncultured Eubacteriales bacterium, assembly GCA_963605425.1. GTDB lineage: Bacteria > Bacillota_I > Bacilli_A > Acholeplasmatales > Anaeroplasmataceae > JAEELC01. The sequence continues at coordinate 78,596 of CAVCUQ010000002.1, read as the reverse complement.
GTCTCTTTGACCATAAAACTGTTAGGTTTGGTTCTGGAGCTGGTCCTAGGTTTTCTAGAGTGTGAAGAACACGGAATGAGTTCTTTGTTACAAGTGATCTACCATCTGTACCCATACCTGCGATTGATTCAGTTACCCAAGTTGGGTCTCCTGAGAATAATTCGTTGTATGATTGAATACGTGCAAAACGAACCATACGAAGCTTCATAATGAAGTGATCCATTAACTCTTGAGCTTCAGTTTCAGTTAATACACCATTTTTTAAATCTCTTTCGATATAGATGTCTAGGAATGTAGAGTTTCTACCGATAGACATAGCTGCACCGTTTTGATCCTTAACAGCACCAAGGTAACCAAAGTATAACCATTGGATAGCTTCATGAGCATTTTCAGCTGGTCTTGAGATGTCGCAACCATATTGAGCAGCCATAGCAATTAAAGCTTTTAAAGCTTTGATTTGTTCAGAGATTTCTTCTCTGTCTCTGATTCTTTCTTCAGTCATTTCACCGCAGATTAATGACTTGTCGAATTCCTTTTCTTCAATTAAGTGTTTAACACCATATAAAGCAACTCTACGATAGTCACCAACGATACGACCACGACCGTAAGTATCAGGTAAACCTGTTAGGATGTGAGCTGTACGAGCAGCACGCATTTCTGGAGTATATGCATCAAATACACCGTCATTGTGAGTCTTACGATACTTTAAGAAGAAATTCTTAATAGTTTCATCGATTACATATCCATATTGTTCTGCAGCTTGGCAAGCCATACGGATACCACCATTTGGCATGAATGCTCTCTTTAATGGCTTATCTGTTTGAAGACCAACAATCTTTTCTAGGCTTTGATCAATATAACCTGGTTTGTGTGAATTAACTTGGCTTGGATTGTCGATATCGCAATCTAAAACTCCGCCCTTTTCACGTTCTTGCTTCATTAAGTCAAGAACTTCGTTCCAAAGCTTAGTTGTAGCTTCAGTAGGTCCAGCTAAGAAACTAGCATCACCTGTGTATTCAGTATAGTTTTTTTGAATGAAGTCTCTAACATTGATTTCGTTAGACCACTTACCTGGGATAAATCCTTCCCATGCTTTGTTCATAATAAAGTACCTCTTTCTTGTTTTATATATAAAATATATAAACTATTTGGTAATATCTTTACCATTAGTAATTATATTCTACTTGATTTAATATTTCAAGTAAAATAACTCAATATGTTGATATTATCAAATTTTAAAAACCCTCTTAGAAATTCATCTAAAAGAGTAATTTAAAACATTATTTATTTGTTAATTTACTTAATTTATCATCAAGCCAAATTTCAAGTATTTCTTCAGGTTGAAATCCAACAACTCTTTCTTTAACTTCACCGTCTAAAGTGATTAAGATAGTAGGAGCTTGACGAACTTCAAATCTTTGAATTAAATCAACAGTATCTCTGTCAGCTTCGATGTGTACAAGTTTGCAGTCTTCTCTTAATCCGACAAGTCTATCAAGAATAGGCATTAAAGTAATGCAGTTTGCACAAGATTCACCAGAAACCTCAACAACACAAACACCCTTTAATACATCATCAATTTCTTTTTTATTAAATGAATTAATAGTAAACATTATTCTTCTCCTCTTAAAATAGCTTTTGCAAGCTTTACCTCTTCTTTTGTAGGAGGTTCTACACCTTCAAGGCGGTAAGGAATACCAAGTTTTTCATACTTTACCTTACCTAAAGTGTGGTATGGTAATACTTCAACCTTATCAACTGTCTTTAATGTGTCAATAAATTTCTTTAAATCCCTAAGCTCAGTTTCGTCAGTTGTAATACCAGGAACAAGTACGTGTCTAATCCACATATGCTTGTCATGATCTGAAAGCCATTTTGCAAATGCAAGAGTATGTTCATTACCTACACCAGTTAATTCTTTATGAGCATCCGAATAGATTTGCTTAATATCAAGTAAGAAAAGGTCAGCATACTTAATTAATTCTTCATGCTTTTTAACAGACTCAGGATCATCAGGATTAAAGATATAACCTGAAGTATCTACTGCTGTTTTAATGCCATTATCATGGAATTTCTTTAATAGTTCGATTGCAAAATCCATTTGGAAAAGAGGTTCACCACCAGTGATAGTGATACCACCATCTTCATCCCAATAATTTTTATATCTAATTGCTTGATTATAAATTTCATCAACAGTATATTCATTAGCACCTGTTTGGCTCCATGTATCAGGGTTATGACAATATTTACATCTTAAAGGACAACCTTTAAAGAATATTACAAATCTAATACCAGGACCATCAACGGTACCAAATGATTCAAACGAATGAATTAAACCTTTCATAGTATTTCCTTCTTTCTATAATAAAAATAATTATCTTCAAATAAAGTTTCTATTTTATTCAGAGAATATAAATAAGCTAAATAAGAACGTATAGTGCTTGTCACTAGTAAATATTTGTTATTAGATATTCTTAAATTATAATAATCAAAGATTTCTTTAACAAGAGTTTCTAGTGTTTTCTTAGTATCAAGCTTATTTAATATTAAATCAATAATTTGATTGATTTGTTCTAAATTAATATTAACTAAATCAGTAATATTTTTTGTAACATAGGAGTGGCTTGGAACAATATAATTTCCATTAAAACTTTTAAGCATATTAAGTGAATCAATATATCCTTTTACATCATAAATAAGTAAGATATGCTCAGTATAAATTGTATCTCTATTTCCAATAGCGTCCGCTACAAAATATACATCATCACTTGTTTTATATCCAACCATATCATAATGATGCCCCTTAAGTCTAAAACTTGTTATACCTTTAGGTAGCGATGATAAATGCAAAATATCTTTTTGCTCATCAATATGCATAAGTGGTGTATCAAAACATTGAAGAGGATATCCACCATATAGAAAACCTATATCTAGTTTATCATCTCTTGCAAAAGCTCTCTCTATTTGAGATGTTATCATTTGACACTTATAAATATTCATTAAATATTTATTAGCTCCCATGTGATCTGCATGTGCATGAGTATTTAGAATATATTTTAAATTTAAATTATTTTCTTTAAGTATTTCATATATTCTGGGTCCAACTTTTGCAAAACCAGTATCAATTAAAACACAATCAGTGTCATTTAATTTATAAAGACCTATATTAGTTGTTCCATCAATATAATATGTATTACCAGTAAGTTTATGTAAATCCACGTTTCTAGCCTCACCACTTAGATATTATACAAAAATTTAAATAATAATTAAAGTAATAAGTGAAAATACTAATCCAAAAAGGACTAGTACTTTACTTTATAAATATTTCTCTTTTAGCTAGATTGCTAATAACTTCTTCATAAGGTAATGGCTTAGAATAATAATATCCTTGAAGACGCTGACATCCAGATTCTGTTAAGAATAAAACGTGTTCTTTAGTCTCCACACCCTCACAAAGAGTTGTAATACCTAAATCTTTAGCCATATTAATCATATGTTTAACAATAACCTTAGATTTATCATCAAATTTTCTTAAGAATTCCATATCAATCTTAATTTCATTAAAATTAAAATCCTTCAAGACATTTAATGAAGAGTAATCAGATCCAAAATCATCCATCCATACATCAAAACCAGCTTTCTGATATTTATCAACTGTTTCTTTAATAGTATTTCTATCAGACATTGTAATAGTTTCAGTAATTTCAATCTTTATATATTTATGATCAATATTATATTTATCACACATCTCGATTGTCTTATTAAATGGTGCAGCGTCCGTAAAATCATTTCTTGATAAATTAAATGATATAGGGCATACCTTATAACCTAAATCCATTTGTTTTCTTAAGTTTTTGCATATTTCTTCCAAGACATATAAATCAAGTTTGTAAATTAAATTATTATCTTCAAGAGTATTAATAAAATCAAAAGGACTTAAGAATCCATATGTAGGATCAATCCAGCGAGATAAGGCCTCAAAGCCAATTATTTGTTCTGTCTTAGATTCAATAACAGGTTGATAATAAACCTTAATATAATGATTTTCTATGGCTTTATCAATATTTTCAATAATATAATTTCTCTTTACTACATTTTCTTTAATTTGATTACTATAAATTACAATGTGATTATTACCCTTCTTAGCCTCATCACGGGCAATTCTTGCATTTTCAATTGATGTAGAGGCTAGAGAACCTTCTTCTAAATGATATACACCAATTCTTAAATCAAGATTGTATTCCTGTACCTTTTTAAGTCTTGTTAGAACAATGTTAAGTCTATCTAGGATATGTTCAGTTTTATCATATACAATAAACCTATCATTAACTATTCTTGCAATACAAGTGTCATAGAATATTTCTTTTAAAAGTGATGAGAATTTAAGTGTAATATTTTGACTTTCATCTATACCTTTAAAAAATTGTATATCTTTAAAATTTTTAAAGTTAAAACAAGCTACTGATAAATTATCATTCTTTTTATTGATAGCTTCTCTTAAAGAAGATTCAAAATAAGGAAGAGTATAAAGACAAGTATCTTTATCGAAATTTAGTGATTCAATGTTAGTTATATTTTTAAATTGAATTAATACCTTTTTAGAATAATTATAAATAGATCTATTTACAGAATTGATATTAGTCTCAATATTATATTGTTTACCATTAATATGATATAAACAAGAAAAAGAAAGATAACCATTGTCATTTATTAATTTATATTGAAGAGTATTTAAATCCATCATCGTATTAAAATACAATTGATTAGATTTATCCACAAAAGTTGTAGAAATATATTCAATCAAGTCAGAATACTTAAAATCTTTATTAAAGAATTCTTCAAGTAAAGGTGTTACCTTATAGACAACAGTATTTTCGCTCTTTAAATCTACAGTAAATTCAACCATACTATTTCTTGATAAATAATCTTTAAGACGCTCATATTGAACATCTTCTAATGTTTTTTTATCAGTTTTAAGTATTTCTATATAAGTTAAAATTTGTTCAGGTATTTCATCAGAAACACGAGTAGGAACACAAGTGATTTGAAATAATTTATCTTTATGATTTTTGCCTTTAAAAGTTACACTTTTTGTTTTATTAATGTCATAAGACATAAATTCTTTTACTAATTTGGCATCTTTTTTAGAAACAAATTCTTCAGTAAAACTTTCGGTAGCGTTTTGATAAATCAAATTAGTAATTGAGAATTTATCTTTGGTTTCTTCAGGTACAATAATTAAATTTAATTTAGGATAAAAATATAAAAGTCCTTGATTAGATTTATTTATTGCATTAGTTAAATAAGTACTATCTTTATATGAAATACTATCTAATATCGGAAGTAAGACTTCAGATACTCTTTTAATTATTTCTTTTTCCTTATCATTCCAAATTCTTCCATCTGCTTGAAATGAAACAAAGGATGTAACATGATTTTGATATACATTACCATATACTAAATTACCTATAGAAAGAGCTCTTGTTCTAAGTGAAATGTTTTCATCAATTACTTGAGCAACGTTGCCTATAAATAAATCCGTCATATTGCTTTCGGCTTCTTCAGGCACTAACAAAAGATTAAAATGCATAGCCTTGGCATATTCACCTTTGCTTGAAACATACGAATAAAGATATACATTCTTGTCAGCACTATCGCTTAGTACATATATTTGAGGTAATTTTAAAGCATCGCAAATCTCATCAAGAAAAGAAACGACAATTTTATCGTTAACATTTTTAATATCATTATATTTATGCTTAAAATTTTCGATAATATTGAAAGTTTCGCTCATATTACTTTCTCCTTGCATTAAGTTAATTATAACATTAAATATTACAAATTAAAATATGCTAATTCTTCTCAAGTACTCTCATCTTAGCCGAATGGCTTCTATTATTATTTAAAACTTCTTCATCACTTGGTACGACTGCATTTCTTGTAATTAGTGTGAACGGAGCTTTCATATTGCTAGTTTGAATAGGTAAATTAGCTGGTATGTTTAGAGTTGAAGCTTCTTTAAATGTATGTTTGCAAATTTTATCTTCTAAAGATTGGAAAGAAATAACAACACATCTACCACCTTTGTTAAGCATACTAAGTGCATCATTTAAGGAATATTCAAAGACTCTAAGTTCATCATTAACAGCTACTCTTAAAGCTTGGAATACTTTTTTAGCAGGATGTCCCTTTTGATTTAATACTTTAGCAGGAAGAGCAGATTTAATAATATCAACTAATTCAAAAGTTGTATTAATAGGTTTTTCTTTACGTGTTTCTTCAATTTTATAAGCAATTTGTTTTGAAAACTTTTCTTCACCATATTTATAGAAAATTTCAATCATTTTGCTAACAGGCCATTCATTAACAATGGTTTTAGCACTAAGCTCTGAATTTCTATCCATTCTCATATCAAGTGGCGCGTCCATACGGTAAGAAAAGCCTCTTTCAGCGTCATCAAATTGAAAACTAGAAACACCTAAATCATATAAAACACCATCAACTTTAGTTATTCCTTGTTCTTCTAGTTTAGATTTAATATATTTAAAATTAGATTTAATTATTGTGAAATTGTTCCCAACTTTCTCTAGGCGTTTTCTTGCTTTTTCAATTGCAAATTCATCTTGATCAAAGGAATACAAGTGTCCTGTCTTTAATTTAGATAAGATTAAAGATGAATGTCCTCCTCCACCTAAAGTCATGTCTACATAGATACCATCTTCTTTGATATTTAAAGCTTCTACAGCTTCTTCTTTTAATACTGTTATATGTTCTAACATAATTTTTCCTCCATAAATAGAAAATAGATGCTCAAAGGCATCTATTTCTATAAACTATTCAGATTCTTTTGTGTTCTTAATAGTTAATACTTGTTTACCCTTGTAGAATCCACAATTAGAACAAGCACGGTGAGATAAAGTTAATTCACCACAATTAGGACAAACAATCATACCTGGGACATTTAAAGCTAAATGAGATCTTCTCATTCTCTTCTTCATCTTAGAAGTACGACGTTGTGGTACTATTGCCATATGTTACACCTCCTATTATTTTAAGAAGTCTGCTAATGAAGCGAAAGCAGGATTAACCTTTTCCTCTTCCTCATCAGGTAATTCACTTTCAAATTCCTCGCCTTCATTTCTTGCGGTCATAGGCTTTTGACATAGAATTTCTGTAAGGATAGCATCATAAGTATCAATCGTATTGTTTTCAACTATAATAGCGTCTTCATCAGTAACATTCTGTAAAGTTGTATAATCAACATTAAGAATAGTATCAATTGCATAGGGAACTTTTTCTAATGTAATAGCACTTTCTAAAACCAAATCAATCTTAATATGAGCTTTTAAATGATAAGTTGTATCATCAATTCTAGTTAAAGTCTCTGTAACAGCTGCCTTAGATGAAGATAAAATATCTTCAAAACCATTAAGTTCTTTACTGAAATCAAATTCACTATTTTCAGTCAAAGGTAGATTAAGTTTTCTAAGTTCCAAAAAAGTATGCTTCATTAAAAATCACCTTAGCATATCAATTATACAAAAACAGTAAAGTCAAGTCAATAATAATTTGACATTTCTTAGCCCAAATTTCTTCCCTTTTTTTGTAAAATTTTATAAAATTATATATAATTAAATTTAAGTGGTGATAAAATGATAAAAATAGGCATGATAGTTGAATATAATCCCCTTCATAATGGACATATATATTTATATAATAAGATAAAAGAAATGTATCCTTCTTCTTTAGTGATTGCAATAGAAACAGGTGAATTTACATCCCGCGGTGAACTCAATGTTTTTGATAAATTTACTCGTGCTAAACTATCTTTAGAAGCTGGAATTGATTTAATATTGTCTAATCCTATCTACTATTCAGTTAATAACGCTTCTTCTTTTGCTTACTCATCAGTATATTTTCTTAATAATGCTAAAGTAGAAAAGATAATATGTGGCTCTGAATCAGCCGATATAACTTTGCTTAATGCGATGATTGAAATTGAAAAAGATCCAAATTTCAATAATATTTTAAAATCACATTTAGAAAAAGGTAATTCTTTTAAAACTAGTTACTTAAAATCATTTGAATCTTTTAATATTAATTTTAAATCTAATGATATGCTTGCATTTTTCTACCTTAAAGCTATTAATAAAATTAACCCATCTATAAAATTAGAATTAATTAAAAGAGTTAATAACGACTATAATGATAAGAATTTAAACGATTCTTTAATTCAATCAGCTACTGCACTTAGAGAAAATAACACAAATTTAGAAAAATATGTTCCTAATTTTGTCTATAAAGCCTATTTAGATAAAGGTTTTAGAGATATAAATAAATTAACTCCTCTATTTCTCTACTCTTCTTTATTCAATAAGAATACTAGGGAAGATAATGAAGGATTATCTAATAAGTTAAATGATTTAAGAAATATTAACTGTTATAATGATTTAATAGAATTATTATCTTCTAAAAGATATAGTAAATTAAAGATACAAAGATTTTCAGTTTGCTTATTATTGAATATTAAAGATAATAAAGAATTAAATTCCAATTATATTAGAGTGCTTGGTTTTAATGAAAATGGCAAGAAACATTTAAATGCGATAAAAAATAAAACTACAATATATACAAGTATAAAAAATAATATTAATTTAGAATTTGATATTGAACTTTTAGCAAGTAAAATAATAGACAGTATCTATTCTTCTAACTTATTTACGAGTGAAATTAAAGGACCTATTAAAAAATAGGCCTTTTTTTATTGAATTTTTTTATTTTTAAGTATATATTATTATTTGGACAATTTAATAAAAAGAAGGTAGATTAATTTGATAAATGCTGTTTTAGCAATAAGTGCTTATGAAGTATTATTCCCTATTGGTGTAATTCTCGTCTTAAGCAAACTATTTGGTGTTCTTGCAAATAAGCTAGGTCTTCCACAAATTCTTGCAATGTTACTTACTGGTATAGCTGTAGGTCTTATTACACTATCCCCTTGGATCAATGAGAATTTTATTACCGATGGAGCAAAAGAAGGTATATCATTCATATCTGAACTTGGTGTTGTATTAATTCTATTCAGCGCTGGTCTTGGTACCGATTTAAAACAAGTTAAAGCTTGTGGTTTTTCAGCCTTTGTAATAACAATCTTAGACGTTATTTTATGTTTATTTTTAGGCTATATTTTCGCATCCATATTCAAAATATCTGAAGACTTCTGGGCTAACCTCTTCTACGGAGTAATCATTACTGCAACAAGTGTATCAGTTACTGTAGCTGCTTTAAAAGAAATGGGTAAACTAAACTCAAAGATTGGTACAACTATTGTATCAGCTGCTATCTTAGATGATGTAATTGGTGTAATTGTTCTTTCCGTAGTATTAAGCTTATCAGGAGCTAGTGGTAGTGATAGTTCAGTTTTAACAACTGCACCATTTGTAGGAATGTTTTCACATATTATGAGTACAAGCGTAGCTCAAATATTTACTGTTATTCTTCAAACTATTTTATTCTTTGCATTCATATTAGTAATTGCATATTTTACTAGAAAGTTATTTAAACATCTAGAAAATAAATATCCTCATCATAGAAGAATTCCTATCTATGGTATTGGATTCTGTTTTATAGTTGCATTCCTAAGTCAAAAATTATTTGGTATGGCAGATATTACAGGTGCATATTTTGCAGGTTTAATTCTTGCAGGTATGAGTTCAACTGAATATGTAGAAAGAAGAACAAGTATTGCATCATATATGATCTTTACACCAGTTTTCTTCGCAAACATTGGTATTTCAACTGATTGGGCTGCATTTGCAGATCCTAGTTTCTTATCATTTGCAGGATTTGGTGTAGTATTTATATTATGTGCTATCGTTGGTAAATTTGTTGGTGCTTCTGTTGGTGCTAAAATCACTGGAAATAACTGGAAAGATTCACTATGTTGTGGAGCTTCAATGTGTGTTAGAGCCGAAGTATGTTTAGTTTCAGCTCAAAAAGGAATTGATGCTGGTCTTGTAGATGGAAGAATTAAGATTTTCTTAATAATATTAATTGTCTCTTCTTCTATAATCGTACCACTAATTCTAAAGAGTGCTTATAAACATGAAAAGCATGCCGGATACGAACAATTAATTAAAGAAATGAATGAAAAGAAAGCTAGTGAAGCTTCTAAAAAACAAGTTTCTTTAGATACAAATGTTAATACAAATTATGTTGTAGAACCTGGAAAAGTTGAAGGCGATATTTAAAAAGGGTGTAAGTTTTAAACTTACATCCTTTTTTTAACAGTTCTTATCTAAGCATTCCTCGCTATCAGATATGATTTTATTAATACCTATATTTTCTAAATATTTAGTCCATTTGTTAGTAATAAGTGTTCCATCAACAATAAGCGGAATACCTATACCACCTACTTGTCTTTGCATATTAAAGCAAGATGCTTGATCCCTTATTAAAACAAATTCCTTTAAATTTGCTAAACTCGCATTAATATCGATAAATTCATACTGAATTTTATGAATATCTAAATTATTAAGCAACATTCTTGTATATCTACACGTTGTAGCCCCATATACTTTAATCATTTTGCATATCCTTTCTAAAACGTCTTGTATGAACTTTTAAGATATCCTTCTTAATAAAATGAAACATTGTAAGTAGTGACTCAAGTATATATTCTGATCCAAGTAAATAAATATGAGTATCAACATGACCTTCAGGCTCCATGATAAGTAATATAGATAGTCCTATTTCTAAAAGAGATTCGCACATTTCAATAAATTCTATTGTTTTAAATTCTTTATGAGCTATTTCATAAATAGTAAAATTCAAATTTAAACTACTAGACATTATGGCACATATTCCCCATAAGATACAAGTGATTTCTAAATTTGGGCCCTTATATATTGGTCTTATTAACAATATCATTATAGAAATAACGAGTGCTATAATATGACTTGCCATATGGTTTTCATCATTATTATATTTTTCATTTGTTATATCGTGGATAATAGAAACTAAAGACTCAATAAATAGAGATCCTCCAACAATATATGATAAATATTCAAGTAACAATTCTTTATTTACCCTAGCCCCGATAATGATCCACAAACCAATAATTATATTTAATATAAATCTAAATAATCTAAAAAAGAATCCTTTTTCCATAGAAACCTCACACGTAAGTATTATACAAAAAAATATAAGTTTCGTATATAAAAATACAAAACTTATAAGTAATTAATTATTAATATTGCTATAAACACTAGCTTGTTCTACTTCTTCTATTTCTTCTTTTTTCAATAATTGATATACATTATATCCAATTATAATTACAAAATAGACAAAATAAAAATAAAATCTAAAATCTGATGTTTCCTTAAATGTAGGAATAATTATAACTAGTCCAATAATTAAAGTTATTATTGCAATTGCATTTAAAACAATATTAATTATATTTGACACCTTATTTTTAAGGCATAGTTTAGATATGAAACTTAAAATAGGTACAAACAATAAAATGATTAGGTATTTATTCTCTCTATTATTAACAATATTAAATGTTAAACGTGATAAGGAATATATATCATAACTTGAGTCTTCTAAAGCAATATTATATAAGCCTAAATTAAAATATAATACTAAACCAATAATCATAAATCCTAATGCAAATAAGATATTCTTAGAAAATAATTTATCAATTATTGATTCCCTTGATAGATTTTTAAAATCAAGTACTTCTCTTACATGACTATTTTGTTCTAAAGATTTAAATAGAGGCACTCCTACAAGTGTTACAACTACAAACTCACCTAAAGCGACCTGGGCCGCTGATAACATTAGTGGTAAGTCATAATAATATCTTAATTCTAAACCAATTATAATTGCATTTACTATAGTAGGAATTAAACTAGATACATATTTATTCTTTATTTTAATCATACATATGGCTGATATTGCAGTAGCTAATGTACCATAAAGGACATCAATTAAACCCATAGGACTTGCAAGATTAGATATTAAACATCCTAATGTAAGACTTATTCCATATAATGGATTATAAGATATTAACATCATTAAACATTCAGATAGTCTAAATTGAATAGCTCCATAAGAAAGTGGGTATAGGGCAAGTGTTAGAGCTACATAGATAGCTGAAACAACAGCTAATTTAACAATTAGTTTTAATTTTTTATTATTCATATTTTCTCCTTGTTTGTTAAAGAGGTTAATCAAGGTGAACTCTTTACTCTAACTACTATAATACTTGATTATATTTATGTCAATAAGAATTGAATGAGAGCACTTTTTAAATTATAATATTTTAAGGTGATTATATGAGAGAAATATATCCTGTTGTAAAAGATATTTATTATAGAAAAACAAATAATAATTATAAAGAAAGAGAAGCTGTACGCTGTTTTCTATTTAATGGTGACAAGTTCTGCTTAATTCATATTAATGGTGAAGATGATTTTGGAAATAGAGATCACTTTGAAACACCAGGTGGTGGAGTTGAGGAAGGTGAATCTTATATAGAAACTCTTAAAAGAGAGATGAGTGAAGAAACTGGATGCGAGATAGATAATATTAATGAAATTGGAAAAATTTCTATTGAATATAATCTAATCAATAGAAAAGATATAGAATATTTCTACTATGCAACTGTCAAGAAAATACACGAAACTCATCTTTTAGATTATGAGAAAGATTTATTTTCAAACCTAGAATGGTTTACTATTGATGAAGCTATAGAATTATATAAGACCTATAATACAAAAACGGTAGGTAAAATGATTCACGAAAGAGATTACAATGCTCTTATATATTTAAAAAGATATATCTTAAAAAAATAATGCTCAAGTTTATACAACTTAAGCATTTTTTATTTAGCACCATTTCTTTTAAGAACTTGGAAGAAGGTATGGAATATAATTCTAATATTCATAATAAGTCCTCTATGAACAACTCCATATAATTCCATTTTTATTCTATCTTCATATGAAATCTCACTTCTACCATGACAAGCCCAGAATCCTGTTAATCCAGGTTTTACCTTAGTTAAAAGTTTAGCATTTTCACCATACAAATCTAATTCTTCTTGAATAATAGGTCTCCAGCCAACAAAAGACATTTGACCTAATAAAATATTAAATAATTGGGGTAATTCATCAAGTGAAGTTTTTCTTAAAATATTACCTATTTTAGTGACACGTGGATCATTAGTAACTTTAAAATCACGATGATATTCTTCAAGTTGTTCTTTAGTTAATATCTCTTCAAGTGGTCTATCATCTTGAAGCATAGATCTAAATTTTAAAATTTTAAATTCTTTTCCATTCTTACCTATTCTTTTATGTCCATAAAAAACAGGACCTTTAGATGAACATTTAACTAATATTGCACAAATTAAAAGTGTTGGTGATAAAATAATTATTGAAATTAATGAAAATATTATATCAAGAACTCTATTTAAGAAAGCATAAACAGGTTTCTTTTTATACATATTAATATTGTAATTTGAAGAGAGACACTCTTTAACTGACTTTCTCATTATAAAGCTCCTTTTTTTCTTAGCGCCTATAATTATAATCTTATTTTACGAACAAAATCAAGAGCCTCTTTAATTGTATCATCCATATCATAATATTTATAATTACCAAGACGACCGCCAAAGAAGACATTTGTCTCATCAGTTGCAAGTTCATTGTACTGAGCATATAGGTAATTATTTCTATCATTATTAATAGGATAATAAGGTTCATTTCCTTTTTCAAACTGCAAAGCATATTCATAGGAAATTATTGTATTTGATGAATTATTGCTAGGCTCAAAATGTTTATGTTCAATAATTCTTGTATAAGGCACATCAATATCAGTATAGTTAACAACTGCAGTACCTTGATAATTTTCGATATCTAGTTCTTTTGTTTCAAAACGTAAAGATCTAAATTCTAGTCTTCCATAAACATAATTATAATATTCATCAATAGGTCCTGTATAAATTATATTCTTTGATATAGATTTAAAATATTCTCTATTATCTAAGAAATTTGTATTTAATTTAACTTCTACACCTTCTAGAAGTTTGTCAATGATTTGAGTATAACCTCCAATAGGAACACCTTGATAATAATCATTAAAGTAGTTGTTGTTATAATTAAAACGAACAGGTATTCTTTGAATGATGAAGGATGGGAGTTCTGTGCAAGACTTTCCCCATTGTTTTGCAGTATATCCTTTAATTAATTTTTCATAGATGGTTGTGCCAACTAGATTTATTGCAGTTTCTTCTAGATTACGAGGCTTTTCAATATGACAAGCCTCTCTTTCTCTTTCGATATGCTCCTTAGCCTTTTCTGGGGCATAAGCATCAGACCAAAGACGAGAGAATGTATTCATATTAAAAGGAAGGTTATAAACTTGATCCTTATATATCGCAATAGGAGCGTTTATAAAATTATTAAATTTAGCAAATTTAGAAACGTATTCCCAAATTTCTTTATCATCAGTGTGAAAGATATGAGGACCGTAAACATGGACATTGATACCTGAAACATTCTTAGTATAAATGTTTCCACCTATATGATCTCTTTTTTCAATAACTAAAACATTTAGGCCAACCCTCTTTAATTCATGAGCTATTACAGCTCCATAAAGACCAGCACCTACAATTAGATAATCATACATATCTCTCACTCACCCTTCTCTTTAATCTAAACTTTTAATCATATTTAAAACATTTTGTTTAAACACATTTGTTCCAAATAATTCTTTTGTTCTCTTTTTTGCATTTTCTTTAAGTTTTAAGTTTAATTCCTTATCTTCACAAATTTGTCTAATACATTTAGCAAATTCTTCTGCATCCTTATTTGAAGCTTCTAATCCAGTAACATTATTTAAGTTAACATAGTTAACACCTGATCCTGGTATTGTAAATGTTACAGAAGGAACTCCGTAATAAAGAGCCTCAGCTAAGCTTAAACCAAAGGCCTCATTCTTTGTAATTGATGGGAAAGCAAAGACATCAGAAGCTAGTAAATAGCTTTTTAATTCTTCATCACTAATTCTTCCTAAGAATTCAATTTTTGAATCATTTAGAGCCATTTTCTTTAATTCTTCAGTCAAAGGACCTTTTCCGCCAATTAATACTTTATAGTTATTAGGTAAATACTTACTTGACTTGATTAAATATTCCATGCCTTTATATTCAACGTGTCTTCCGCATGCAAAACAAATATATTTACCATTATACTTGTTTCTAATTTCACTTGCTTGTTTTAAGTTTTCTTCACTGTATTCCATTCTAGCCTCATCAACACAAGAAGGAATAACTAAAGTTTTATCTTTAACACTTTGTAAAAATTTACTTCCCTCAATATAATTAGGGCTAGTTGAAATAACTTTATCAGCACATTTTAGTAAAAAGCGATTTTGACCATTGAATAACTTACCTAACACTTTTTGTTTAGTAATATCAAGATGCCACCAAAGAATAAATTTAAAAGTTTTATGCTTTAAATATTTCTTTAAGTAATGAGCTTCGAAAGGATTAGGATAATTGAAGATAACATAATCAGGTTTGAAACTAGTCATTAAATAGTCTAATTCTATTTTAAAATCAAATCCGATTTGCTGACTTCCAGCCATCTTATTAATATGAACTCTAACTACTTCAGTGCCATTTACTTGTTCACTTATAGTACCTTTTTCAGAATTAAAGCATAATATTTTAATCTCATATTCATCTTTAACAGAATTTACGATATCTTTAGCAGTTTGTTCAATACCGCCAATGTGAGGAGGATAATAATTAGATATTTGTAATATTTTCTTCATAACTTTCCTCTTTCAAAAATTATTTTTCAAATCTATTTATATTTAGATTATATTTTTCAATGAGCTTCTTTACCAATCCTAAATTAGGAGGTCTTCTTTCAAGAGAATGACAGTCAGATGCAATATAATCAATTATTCTATCCTTTATCATTTTCTTAGCTTTGTGTTTATTTTCAAGTACAAATTTAGTGTTAACCTGCATTAATACATTAGTATCTTTTTTAATTGTATAATAATCTTTTAAAGGAATATTATATCTTTCAATGTGAGCAATAATAGGCTCATACCCTTTAAGACGAATTGTATAGATAATATCTTCAAGTTCTTCTTTAGTTATATAATATTCAAATTCAATAAGTATGTATTTTGAATTATTAATAGATATATATTCTTTATTATCTAATTTGTCAAACGTTGTTTTATCATAATATATCTCTTGTCCTAAATAGTATTTAAGAGAAGGATATTTATCTTTTAAAACAGTTTCTAACCTTTTAAAACTATCTAATATAGTTTCTTTAGAAATATCTTTATGTCTACAATAGGAATGAGGAGTAAACACTATTGTATCTACTCCCCCATTAATTTGTAAATCAATCATTTTTAAAGATGTTTCTAAATCACTAGCGCCATCATCTACAGAAGGCACAATATGAGTATGAACATCTAACATAGACTATTTCTCACTGTAATAATAATAATAATCGTCTTTCTTAGCACGCTTAATTTTTGTAATATTTAAACCAATAATATTAGCATTTTCATTATTAAGTTCAACAATACACTTCTTTGCAAGTGATGCCTTAGTTTGGTTAGCAGCTACAACATAGATTAATGCATCGCTAAGTTTTGTAACAATTTTAGAATCGCTTGAAGCAATAACAGGAGCTGTATCTAGAATAACATAGTCATACTTATCTTTAACAGAATCAATTAAATTTTTTAATTTTTCACTTTGAAGAATAACTGTAGGATTAGGAACCTTAGCTCCAGCAGTAATTACTGATAAATTGTTATCAATTTGATGAATGTTAACAGTTTCTGAATCACTTGTAATGTATTCTGAAATACCATCTTTTCTTTCTAGTCCAAAATAAGTATGAATCTTTGGTTTTCTTAAGTCTAAGTCGATAATTAAGCACTTTCTATTGTTATTTGATAATGTTTTACCTAAATTCATAACAGTAGTAGTTTTTCCTTCTTCTTGAGCAGTTGAAGTAATTTCTAGCACTTTCTTTGACTCACCTTCAATGGAGAAATCAATGTTTGTTAATAACTTTTCATAATTAGTTTTATTTACAAATTGATCAGAATTAATATCAACAGCGTTAAGGTTAACCTTATCATCAGTTTGGAATCCTAAAATAGGTCTCTTTAATCCATCAGCTGCTTCTTCAGGAGTTGAGTACTTGTTTTTGCAAAGTTCAATGATAATACAAGCAGCACAACCAACAACTAAACTAATTAAAGCACCAATTACCATATATAAAGATTTTCCGCTACCTGTTTTCTCAGCTTTAGTAGCTTCTGTAACAACACTATAAGAATTAGCTACAACAGGATACTCATAATCTTCGCCTTTTTTATCATCAGCTTTTGAAAGACCAGTGTTAATTAAAGTTTTTAAAGCTTCTTGAGCAAATTCTTGATTACCAGATGTAAATGTTACATATACGAATAGAGAAGATGTACTAACTGTAGTAGAAACGCACTTTTTAAAACTAGAAGCGTTATAATCTTCAGCCTTAATAGTTCCGTTTGTAACTAATGTCTTGATAGTTTCATCAACAATTGATGTATCTACAATCCACTCTGAAATTGTTTGTGTAGCACGTAAAGCACCTGAAACATCACTAGATCCGCTTGTAGTAAACTTTTCTTGATTAACTAAAATTGATGTACTTGATTTATACTTTGGCTTAACCATAGTTAAAGTAACAATTAAAGTAATAATAACTCCTGCAACAAATATACCAACTAGCCACCAAATACGTCTTGCAAACATTTGGAATATTTGACCTAGCGTGATATATTTTTCTTCATTTTCATTATTTTCCATAATATCCACCCTTAATAAAATATTTAAACAATTATTTTGCTTATTAAATGAAACATTTATATTTTATCATATTTTACAATTCATTTCCACCCTATAAATAAAAAAGTGGCCAAATAGCCACTTTATTTTATGATTTTCCGATGAATTTTAATAGTCTTTCGTTTCTGCATTCATTAAAAATGTACTCAGGAGTGCCTTCTTCTTGAATAACTCCATCAGCCATAAATATAACTCTATCAGCTACATCACGTGCAAAAGACATTTCGTGAGTAACAACAATTGTTGTCATACCACTTTTTGCAACATCATTCATTACTTGAAGAACACCTTGAACCATTTCAGGGTCTAGAGCACTAGTAGGTTCATCAAATAAAATAATATCAGGACTCATAGAAAGACTTCTTGCGATTGCAACTCTTTGTTTTTGACCACCAGATATTTCTGATATCTTATAATTTAATCTATCAGACATACCTACTGTATACAAATAATTTTTAGCAATTTGTTCAGCTTCATCTTTTTTTCTCTTTAAAACCTTAGTTTGACCAATTACACAATTTTCTAAAACATTCTTATTATTAAATAAATCAAAATGTTGGAAAACCATAGATATATGACGTCTTAAACTAGTTTTGCTGGCATTCTTATCTAAAGTATTGATACCCTTAAAATAAATAGCTCCGCCAGTAGGTTCTTCAAGAAGATTAATAGTACGAAGGAATGTAGATTTACCAGAACCAGATGGTCCGATAATTACAACGCATTCTCCTCTATTTACAGTCATTGAAACATCTTTAAGTACACCATTATCACCATAATGTTTACTTAAATGTTCAATAGATAGAATTGGATCACTAAAGTCTGTTTTATCAAAAGTTATTTTACTCATTATTTGAAGCCTTCTTTCTTTTAAATAAACTAAACTTAAGTGTTCCATCTAGTTTTTTAGTAATTAATCTTAAAATTAAAGTAGTACATAAAGTTAATACTAAGTAGATAGCTGCTACAATAAAGTAAGCTGCTAATGTCTTATAACTTTGTCCAGCAACATCTTTAGTTCTAAAGAATAATTCAGTAACACCTACAACATTTAATACTGATGAATCCTTAATATTAACAATCCATTCATTACCAATTGTAGGAATAGCATTTCTTAATGCTTGTGGTAATTCAACATGGATTAAAGTTTGGAATGATGTCATACCAAGACTCTTAGCACCTTCAGTTTGATCTGTTCCAACACCATTTAATCCTGATTGAACTATTTCAGCCATATAGGCTGCTGTATTTAATGTAAGTACGATTAAACCACCGAAGAACCAACCATTAAATACTTGATTACTTGTAAATGTCATTGACCAGTTGATTCCAATTCCAAGACATAAGAATTGGAAAATCATAGCTTGAACCATCATTGGTGTTCCACGCATTACAACTGAATAAACAACACAAAAATATTTAACAATATATTTCCAAATTTTATTTAAAATAAAATCTTTTTTATTAACAACAATTCTTTTACCAAAGGCAATAAAGACACCAAGTGTTAGACCAAGAATAGTACCTAATATTGATAATAAAATAGTTGAAATGATACCTACGCCAAACCAATTTAAATATTCACTTTTTGATAATAGACTTGAAATGTCACTTAGTGTAGATAAAACCATTAGATATTAGCACTTCTTTCTACTGCAGCGCTCATGTCAGCGTTTCTCTCTTCTTGAGAATAGTTTGCAAGAACACTGTTTAATTTTGATTGAAGGTCTGTATTACCCTTCTTAATACCGATAGATACACCAAGTTCTGATAAATCTACTCCAAGTACGCTTTGATCAATTCTAATAATACCAAGGCTAGAATTAGCGTTAACAATAGATTGAGCTACTGGTAATTCACTAGTCATTGCAAATGCAGCTCCGCTTGAAACTTGAGTAGCAGCTAAAGCAAATGTACCAACAGGAGTCATGTGAACACAACTTGTACTAGATTGTAGTGAATCAATAACTGAGTCAGTAACTGTTTGAATTTGTGAAATTAAACCTTTTCCGTTTAATAAAGTTTGTAAATCAGATAGATTTAAAGTTGTAGAATTATATTGATCAGCTACTGTCTTGCTTGTAACAAGTACAAGTTCTGATCTGTAGTATTCATTAGTGAAATCAATAGATTCTCTTCTTTCAGCAGTATCAGTCATACCAGCAATGATACAATTGATAGTACCTGCATTAAGTTGTGGAATAAGGTTGTCCCATTCAAGCTTAACAATCTTTACATTCATATTTAATTCTTTAGCTGCTCTCTTTGCAAATACAATGTCATAACCATCTGCATAGCTTTTAGCTTGATTAGAAATAGAAAGTGTATAATCACTTGCTGTTCCTATAGTCCAGTTGAATGGAGCATAGTTGCACTCAAGTCCGATAACAAGTGTGTTGTCATCTCCGGTAACAAGTGTGTTGTCATCATTTTGTGTACCACAAGATGCAAGGCTAGCAGTAGCTCCTAGCGCACAAGCGCCTAATAATAATGTTCTTCTTAATGTCTTACTCATAAATTATAAAAACCTCCTAATGGTAAGATTATTGAATACTGCCATAAGGAGGTAAGAAAAAAGGAGTGATATATACGCTACCACTCCAATCAATTAAAAATATTTTCTTTATTTTTAATCACGGTAGCTCAACACTAATAATTAGTGACAGTCAAACATATATTTTATGCTTGCCCAGCAATATTTAACGTAGAATTAAATACCCTTCGGCATTGTCCCCTTTCTTTATACATCAATGCTTTCTACTAGCTCAGTATAAATACTAATGAAAAATGCGCCTCTATCTTGTGACAAATTATTCAATTTGCTAGTATTATATGCTTATCTATACTATTTGTAAATAGTTTTTTATAAAAAGTTTAAAATTAATTACTTAAGTATCTTTAAAATAGATTGATTCAATTCATCTAAAGTTAAATTCATTTCACCTTTAAAATAATCTACAAGCATGTAAACAAAACCATTAGCTATAAAAGTAGCCTGAGTTTGTCTTACATTTGTATCATTAGATAAAAATTTAGTACTTGTATCATTAAAGATAGCTTCTTTAAGCATAAGTTTTAATTGCTCAATAAATTGACCTGGCACTTCAGCTCTTAATATATTACGATAAAGTTCTTCATTTTCTTTAAATATTTCAACTAACTTATTTAAATATTCAATAATACCTACTTTATTTCTCTTTGTATATTCATTAAGTAAGTTTTCTAAAGTTGAGATTATTTCATGTTCAAAATCTATAGCTACTGCATATATATCTTGATAATGAGTATAAAAAGTAGATTTCGAAATACCTGCTTTTTCAACTAATTCTTTAACTGTTATTTTCTTAATGTCTTTCTTCTGGCAAATAAGTTCAGAATAAACTTTCTTAATTGTTTTTCTTGTTCTAATAGAATTTTTATATTGCATAATATCACCTATGCTATTTTACTAAAATAGTTTTAAAAAGTAAACTAGAGTGCAAAATTAAAAGGATCCCTTAAAGAATCCTTCTATTATTAGATTAAAATACCTTCAAAATGATCTAATTGATGTTGAATAATTTCAGCTGTAAAACCAGAGAATTTAACAGTTTTAGCCTTCCATGTCTTATCATAATATTTGACAGTGATAGACTTAAATCTATTAGTTTGTCTTTCACCTTCAAGTGATAAACATCCTTCTTCTACTTGATAAACTTCAGCTGAATGACCAATCATCTTCGCATTGATTAGTGTTAATAATTTAGTATTATCATAAATACACATAATTCTCTTACTTTCACCAATCATGTTTGCTGCTAGACCTACACAAATTTCACTATTAGCTTTTAGAGTATCCTCTAAATCTCTAACAATTTGCATATCTTTTCTAGTAGCTTCAACAGATACAGTCTTTAAAACAGCTTCATCTTTAATAATTTCTTTAACCATAAAAACACCTCATAACCATTATAATTATTTATTTACTTTTTTCAATCTTAACTTTTTTTAAATTCATAAAGCTTGTTGTCGGCTTTTTTTAAGGTTTCCTCAAATGATTCATCCTTTTTCATTAATGCATAACCACAAGAAATAGATATTTTATAGTTTCTCTTAATATCTTCTATATCATATTTTATCTTAGCTATAATATTCTTTAAACTTGCTTCATCAATATTCTTAAAAACAATTATAAACTCATCTCCGCCATATCTAGCAAGGAATGATTCCTTATATGAATATAAATTATCCCTTAATACCTTAGCAACAGTAATTAAGACATCGTCTCCTTCAAGATGACCATAATTATCATTGATTTGCTTAAAAGAATCTAAATCAAGCATAAGGACATAAATGTCATCACTAGTTTCATTTTTTAAATTAGTTATATAATACTCTAAACTATTTCTATTATTTAACTTAGTCAAAGGATCAATAGAAACTAAATTTCTAAGCCTCTTTGAATACATAGATATAACCATAAAAACAGTCATATAACACATTATAGGTAAGTCAGAGAATAATATTTGAATAACGCCTATAACTATAAAGAATACAATATATAAACAATAAGATATATTAGTTTTCTTTACATGATTCTTATCCTTCTTTATTGTATATGCACCATTAAGCAGTGTAGCGCACATAAATCCTATTGATATTAAGTTAGTATAAAAACTATTACCTACTTTATGAATAGGTACATCCTTATCTGATATACAAAGCACTATATCAAGTACTAAGTTTAAAAGTAATATTAAATAAATATACACTTTTCGGCGTTTAGAATTAATCAAATCAGATTGCATTTTAATTGATATATATTCAAACCATAAATAAGATGATATTGCAATAATAAAATGCTTCAAGATTCTGACTATTAAGAAAACTATATCATTTTTAACAATACCGAATGCAAATAAAGCCCATATAGCATCAAGCATGAAATATATAATGTGAGAATTTAAAAGGTATTTAAAATATTTACCAGCTGCGTGATCAGTTAAGCTGTTTTGACTCATTATAAAAACATAAATAAATACTAGGAGGCATAGTATATTACTTGATACATAGAATATTGCAAGTAGCTCATTTGGGCTTAATGTGGAAAAATCCATACACCTATACCTCCTAACTTTCTTTAAATTATATACCTTAATTATAATTATGTCAAAAAAAGGAAGCTATAAAGCTTCCAATCTTAAGATAATTTCTTTAAACCCTTTAATCCTAAATCAAATAGAAGAGAACCAATCGCATTTCCAAAAAACATTATTACAAAATATAAGAATGTTTTTCCTGAGAATACATCTGCATAACTAAAATATGTTACATTAGCTACAACGTGTTCAAAACCAGCTAAAATGAATAAGGAAATAGGCATGAATGCGAATAAAACTTTACCTAAAGTATATTCACATTTTTTATGTCCTTCTACTGCTAAATAAATCATAACACCACAAAGCATAGACATTATTAAAATAGAATACCAAGTAGAATTAAGTTTAGTTTCTACTAGTGGTGTGCATACTTCTTTTAAAGTAGGTCCTAGACTTGTTAGAGAAATTAGTTTAGATAATACTAAAGATCCAATAAAATTACCAATAAAACAAACTACAACTTGCAAAGTATAATCTAGTTTATTATTAAGTAAATATCCTACTTTACCTGTATAAAGCCAGAATCCAAAATGAATGATAGTGAATAAACCAATACCAAACATAAAGGAACCAATAATCTTAAATAAAGGTTTTAAAGCTACATCACTTGTCATATTAGTACATACTAAATATACAGTAGCTCCAAAAGTAATAAAACAACCAGCTAAAATGCTTGATAATAAAACAAATAAATATTTTTTCATAATACACCTTTTAAAAATCCAAAACAAATTATATAACTTTTTAAATACTATTTTCAAGGATTATTTATAACATAATAAAATACATTACTTGATAGGCTATTAAAAGATATGGAATTATAATAGATATTAAGAATGATAAAGCATAAAGTATGTTTTGAATACTATTAGGTTTTTCAATACGAGGATGATACATACTAAATAAGAAGATAAGTAAATATGCAAATTTTAATTTACCTATACCAATAGATGATAATTGCTCACTAAAGAATGGTACATGTTCTATTATTGTAATAATTACTAAGATAATACATATAATTAAATTACAAATCCAATAATAAGTATTAGTATATTTATATTGATTTAAATAAGCTACTCCATGTTTCTTCTTTATAATTGCATCATAGGTAAACATTGCATATAAATAGATAACCCCAAATAACTCTACACCAACAATCTTTTGAGGTATTATAAGTTCTACTTCAAGCGGTAATTCTATAGCACCATTCATATCTAATTGTTTTAATGTATAACTTAAAATAAATAGTAATACTGGTATAACTGATAGCCCCCTAAATATACATAGTTTAGCTTTAGTATCACAGTGTTTTGGCGTTTTATATAAGAATAATGAAATAAGTAATAATAAGAAGATAGCAAGGAAGAAATTAGTTGGAATATATGACTTGAATTGTTCTATTAAGATATTAGATTCAAAGGCTCTCTTAATAAAGAAATATTCAAGTACATAGAACCATAAACCAAATAATAAGAATAAAGCTGTTTTACGATAAGAATAAATATCCTTTGTATATGTTTTACAAGTAACAGCTACTAAAGCTATTGACCCAATTCTTGTAATATTAGTAATTCTTTTTAAGGTGTCAGATTCAAGATAAACACCAAAATCTAATCTATTTAAATATTTAGTGTAATAAAATAATAAAGCAAAGTTAGATATGGTAATAAGTATTACACCTATTATTTTTATATATCCTTCTTTAATAAATGGTGATATCCATTTATTCTTAGTAATTGCAAGTTTATCTTTTTCATAGTCTTTATTATATTCTGTTTCATTATATTTAATTCTATCTGAAACAAGGGAGAATATAGAAACTAAAAATGTAAAAATAGAACCCACAAATATTAATGAACAAATTAAATATACATAAAATAATACTACTGTAGAAATAGAGAAAGATGAAATACTAGGAAGAATAAAATTCAAATAATTTATAGTATCATATTCAGTATTGGCTTTAAAATATGAATCTAAAGATTCTAAATAACAAGATTTATAGGTTTCAAATCTTTGATTTAATACTTCATAATTTAATCCATTTCCTAAATATAGTCCTTTGTTTTGGCTATAATAAATATTACAATCAATTACATCATAAGTAGATGAATACATTAAAGAAATAGTACCTTTAAGTTTATTATTAATACCACCTCTATAATTCAATTTAATAGTTAGCATATCACTATCTTCGCCATCACTTATTGACGTTGAAATACTAAATATTATTGATTTAGATTCACTTGAACCATAATATATAGAGTTTACAATAGAAATTCCATCCTTAGAGTATTCATAGGAATCCTTATAGTACATGTAATCTGTGCGCATTAGAAATAAATCTAAGGTTAAAGGTGAAAGTACAATTGAATGTTCAGCGTTTACTGTCTCTTCACTTAAAACCTTATCATATAGATTATAATAATTTTCAGTAACATAATTTCTAGGATTTTGAAATCTTTCTTGACGAACATTATAACAAGTAATACTTGTTATTAAGGTGATTAAAGATAATATAAATGAAAATATTAAAGTGAATTTCTTACTAAATAGATGTTTCATACTATTTTCTTCTACTCTAATACTTTCAGGTACTTCGTTTAATTTGTCAAATACATTAATATCTATATCAAAAAAAACAGCATATTTATTCTTTATTTTATCATTTATCTTAAGATATCCTCTTTCAAGATTAAATAAAGTAATTCTTCTTAAATGAAGTTCTTTAGCTAATTCTTTTCTATTTAATCCTTTAGATTCTCTTAAATAAATAAGATATGAATTTATCGAGGTATTATAATTTATTTCCATTCTTCTCACCACTTTGTCTTATTATATAATAAAAATTTGCTAAAACAAATATTTTAGCAATTTTTATCTTTAAGTGAACATGTTTTCTTTTCTTCTTTAGTATCTAAATCAAGAATAACAGTAGCACCAGCATCCTTAAGTATTGTGCACCAGTCAAATGTATAAGACTCATTATCAAGAGCAATAGTAGGGATACCTATTAAGTTTTTCTTCTTTATTTCATCATACATTGGATTATTATCTCTGATATATAAGAATTCTTTTAAATTTTTAAGGGATTCATTAATATCAATATATTCATAAGGAATATGATAATAATCAAAGTTTAATTTTGCATGTTCACAATTAGGACATAATTTAGAACCATATATTTTAATCATACTAACACCTCTCTTAATCAATTTAACATAAAATAAGATAAATTTGCAAATACTATGCTTTCTTCTTTAAATAGAATTTAGATTCTTCTCCTTTAATTAATTTCTTAAAGTTAGGAATATGTCTTAAAATTATAAGCGTTGAAGCGCAAATAGAAAGTAATGTAGTAAGAACTGTTATAGCTAAAGTTTCATGATTTATAAAATTAGGAATATTAAATAAAGCTATTACAATAGGTGAAAGTGCAGCACAAAGACATGACGCAACACTCATATATCTTAATGTAAATAGGATTACCATAAATACTATAAGCATTATTAGTCCTGCTCTATAATCAACAAAGAATAGGGTAGCAGCTCCAGCGATAAAAGCTTTACCACCTATAAAGTTATAATAAATAGGGAAACAATGACCTAGCATTACAAAAAGTCCCGCAAATTGGCATCCGTATTGATATAAGTTAAAGTTATATTTAAATATAAGACCTGTTACAAGTACCGGTATTAATGTTTTTAACCAATCTAAAATAAGTACTAGCCAAGTTGAAAACTTATTACCATATACTCTCTTAAAATTAGTAAATCCAGGATTTTTACTGCCCTTTTCTCTAATATCTTCTTTATATAATAATTTAGACATTATAATAGCTGGATTTATTCCTCCTATTAAATAAGAAATTAAAGCTACTACACATAATATTATATGAAAATAAAAATAGTTAAAGTATTCCATTATTCAAGTATCAAGATGAAATTGTATACATCTTGTCCTCCATAAATTGTTTCGACTTCTAAATGAAATTTATCCTTTATAGCCTCTATAAGTGGATCAAGATAGTAATTTACTTTATTGTTTCCTTCAATTATATAAAGAACAAAATAATTAGATAAATCTTTATTTTCAAGTGATTTAATAATAGGTCCTAAAGGATTATAATCGCTAGATAAAACTTCTCCATTTGATATCGCAATATAATCATCTTTCTTTATATCTATACCATTTAAGTTTGCATCTCTTACAGCCTTAGAAATTAAAATGGTATCAATGCTTTCAAGTTCCTCTTTGAAATTATCTTCAATTTCTTTCACGCTTTCAAAATTATAATCAATCATTGCAAGAGTAGCAAAACCTTCTCCTAGATTTTTAGTAGGAATGATTATAACATTACTATCTTTATATAGATCTTTAGCGTTTTGACATGCAAGTATTACATTAGAGTTATTAGGGAAAACAAAGATGTTATTCGCATTAACTTCTCTAAATGCAGTAATAAAGTCATTAGTACTAGGGTTTCTAGTTTGACCGCCTTCAATGATATAATCTACACCAAAATCTTCAAAAGCCTCTTTAATTCCATCTCCGTTTGAAACCGCAACAGTAGCATACTCTACTCTCTGCCTTTCTTGAACCTTAACTTGCTTTTCTTTTTTAGCCTCATTTTGAAGCATCATATTTTCAATTTTAACAGTTAAAAACTCACCATATCTTTGAGCAAATTCCAATACCTTATATGGAGTAAAAGTATGAACATGAACTTTAACTATTGAGCCCGTTTTAAAACAAACAATAGAGTTTCCAATAGTCTTTAAATAATCAATAAAGATATTTATATCAAAGTTTTCTACATCACATTTATTTTTTTGCAATCTAACTAAAACTTCAGTACAATAACCAAATTCTAGTTTCATATCACTTGTAAATAAATTAAGGTCAATTTCTTTATCTTGATATTTGATTTCATTTTCACTAATTTCTTTTCCAAGCAAAGTTTTATAGATTCCGTCAATAATATAAACAATACCAGCTCCGCCCGAATCGATTACATTAGCTTCTTTTAATTCTTTAAGTAAATTAGTGGTATTTAATAAAGATCTATTAGCACTTTCTAGCCATACTGAAAAGAAATCTTCTAAGGATTCAATCTGACTAGAGTTTGCACTTTCACTTGCTTCTCTAATAACAGTTAAAATAGTACCCTCAACCGGATTAATTACAGCGCTATAAGCTTTCTTAACTCCTTCATTAAAAGCTGTTTTAATGTTAGTTGTATTAATTAGAGTTTCTCCTTCAAAGCCTTTTTCCATTCCAGCAAAAAACTGGCTTAATATAACACCTGAGTTACCACGGGCTGAAAGTAACATTCCATCTCCTAATTTTTTAGAGAAATCAGAAATAGGTTCATCAATATCAACTACTTCTCTAATTCCACCTTCATAAGTCATTCTCATATTCTTTCCAGTGTCACCATCAGGAATAGGAAAAACATTCAAGTCATTAACTTCTTCTTCATGAAGCGATAGATTAGCTAGTCCCCCTTTTAAAAGTGATAAATATTTAGCACTATCAATACTTTCCATATTAATTCTCTAGTGCCTCAAATTCTACTTCTTTACCTAATGCCCAAACTCCAATAGTATCAGGACCCACACTAGCTCCTACAATAGGACCGATAGGAAGTACATAAACATCCTTACATGGAATATTTTCTTTAATATATTTCTTTACAAGTTCAATTTCAGCTTCCGTACAGTCAGCGTGTCCAATATATATAATTTGTTCCTCAGAATCAATAATACTTTCCTTAAGTAAATCAACAATCATTAATAAGGCTTTTTCTCTACCTTTAGCCTTTTTATAGGCAGTTTGAGCTCCAGCTTTATCAGCTATAAGTATTGGTTTTACTTGGAATAAATTTCCAAAGAAAGCTTTACTTGCAGTAACTCTGCCTGATTTCTTAAGCCATTCAAGACTACCTACAGTTGCAAATTCATTAATTTTCTTTCTTAAAGATAAAATATAATTAACAGCTTCTTCAAATGTAGGATTAGTTTTTAAATACTCGCTAGCCTTAATACATAATAATCCTTCACCGACAGTAGCGTTTAGAGAATCAATACATTCTATTTTAGCATCAACATATTCTTTAAGAAGTTCCTTAGAAACAACTTTACCAGTATTTACTGAACCTGATTGTTTTAGCGCGCATCCGATATAAATAATATCAAATCCTTCATTTAAGTATTGAGTAAATACCTCATTAAATTCAATAACAGGCACTTGAGTTGTTGTAATTCTTTCACCATTTCTCATAATAGCATAGAAATCATTAGGCTTCTTCCATTGCCAGTCAAGTGTAGCTTTAGTTTCCTTATCTTGATATACAGTATTCATCTTTACATAATCTATATCATATTTACTTAATAAAGTGCTGTCTAAATCAGCACATGAATCAGTAATAATTTTAATTTTTCTCATATATTTCTCCTTTAAACAAAATCATTTTATCATAACTAATAGTTATAATTAATAATAAAATACTAATACTAGACAATTCAAATTAATTAGTAAGAAATTAAACTATTATTTAACCTTCTCTTCAACTACTTTAGATGTTTTATTATCTAAATTATTTAATTCTTTAACATCTTTATCTTTAATTTCTTCAACTAATATATTATTCTTTTCACCTAGTTTTAAATCATCATGACTTAAAGAATAATTTTTCAAATTAGAGAACGTCTTCTTATCTATTAAATCAGAATATTTTTCACCATCTTCAAGGACAACATAATTTAATTCATTGTAGTCCGCAACAGCATATGCTTTAAATTCATCATCATTCATCTTATTACCATTTAGTAATAATAAATGTTTACAAGTATTTTTAATACTGTTTAAAGTATCTTTTTCTTTTTTAGCTATACTCTTATGAGTAAATTTATACCACCAAGACTGAGATTTATATAAACTATTTAATGTCTTATATCCTTTAGAAATAGAAGACATTACTGTATTAAACTTAACATTTTCATTTGTTATATTTTTAGCACATTTTAAAGCATCAGAAAAATTCTTTTGCAAGTTAGTAACAATGTCATCAATTGTTTTCTCATTTAAAGCCTTATAATCTTTTTTAGTAAAATTCTTCTCTTCATAATTTTTTATAAAATAAGAGTCATCAGAAGCTTTAACTAAAGGCGCAGAATCAATAAGCAATACTTCAAATTCTTCTTTAGTCATTCCACCATAGCTAGGTACATTAATATTTCTCTTACGCATGATTGAAAAGTAAGCTAGTTCTTCAAAATCATCAATCATTTCATTTAATGAATCAAGTGAATGATCCCATTTAGAATTAACAGTTAAAGAGTATAAAAATCTATTTAATTGATTAGTATATGAAGACTTATAATTTTCAAAAAATTCATGTTTTTTTGTTTCATTTACAACTTCAATAGTATTGACTTTTCCATTCTTATCTTTAGAATTAACTTTAAGAATAGCTACATCGCTAGATCTAAGCAAATTATAACTAATTTCAATTACGCTTTCTTTTGATAAATGATATTTCTTAACGATTTCACTTACCTTTTTTTCAGCCTTTACTTGATATTCATTCTTTTCTTTTTTGACTTGTTTTTCATTATTTTCTTCTTTATATTTTTCTTTACCTGCTTCAATAGAATATCCGATATAGATTTTCTTTTCTTCTTCTGTTGCAGTATTAAATAAAGAAACAAGTTCTTCTTTTGATAATTTTAAATATTCTTTATAACTTAATGGCATAATAATTCTCCTTTGATATAATTAATACAAATTATACTAAAATAATTAAATTAAAACCTCTAATTTTTTTAAATCTCCACAACTTTTTCACATGTAGCTTCTATTTAAGAACTTTTTAAGTTGATTTAAATTTTTTAGTAATCTATTTCTCTTACTTGGCATAAAAGAAGGATCATTTTTTAATATGTCTATAAATGTATCAAAGTTAACCCATTTATAATCTATTGATTCATCTGATAAAACAATTTTAGTATTTTCATCTACTCTTACTAAGAATTCAGTATAAATTGATATTTTAGATTCGTCAGTTGCAAAAACATGTATCTTCTTTGCTTTAATCCCAGTTTCTTCCTCAAGTTCTCTTAGCGCCGCATGTGTCATAGTCTCTCCGCTTAAAACTGAACCACCAGCTCCAGTCTCCCAAAAACCTGGATATACATCTTTATCTAAGGCTCTTCTTACAAGTAATACCTTATTTTTAGAATTAATTACAAACACATCAACAACTGCATGATAATAACCTTCAGGTATAACAGATCCTCTAATTATTTGATATTCACTTTTTTGTCTATTTTTTGTATATAAATCCCATACTTCTTCCATGCTTAATTCTCCCATATCTAATTTACCTTTTATTATACAACAAAAATCACTATTTATGTAAATGTATCTTAAATATTTGATAAAAGACATAAAAAAAGAAGCTATAAAAGCTTCTCTTATTTAACATTCTTTAAATTAATTTTCTTTTTAGTATCAAATACCAAATCATCCTTATAATACATATATGTATGATTATTTTTAACACTGAAATGAATTCTTCCTCTTTCAAAGACAGCTATTTCTCCATTTAGGAACAAATAAATCTTTCCATTTGAATATACAACAAGAAATAATAATGTATAAAGCTGTATAATCATAAAAATGAAAATACTAACAAGCATTGAAAGAATAACACTTATTATTAAATATTTTGTATTTTGTTCAACAAAAATTAAATTAATAGTAAGTATTATAAGAAATGCCTCACAAACAGATAAAACAATTCTTATAAAATAATCATGATTTAATATTTCATATTCTTTAGATTCAACATTAACACTTACCTTTTTATACCTGCGATAGGTAATAAAACAAAATGATAATATTAATAATAATAAATAGAAAACTAAAATGATAACTTTAATTTGCATTATATTACCCTAATCACGTTTTCTAAGTTCTAGTTTAATTGGAGTACCATAGAAGTTAAAGTTCTTTCTTAACTGGTTCTCAATATATCTTAAATATGAGAAATGAACATAATTTGGTTCATTTAAGAATAAGGCAAATGTAGGTGGTTCAACTCCAACTTGAGAAATATAGTAGAATTTAGCTTTTCCGCCATGGAATTCTGAAGTAGGGAACATCGCAAGAGCATCAGTAAATACATTGTTTAAAATAGATGTAGATACTCTCTTATGGTAAGCTTCAAATGCTTGATTAATAGGTTCAAATAATGTTTGAACTCTAGTCTTTTCTAAAGCAGATAAGAAAACAATAGGAGCGTAATCTAAGAATTTGAATTCAGCCCTAATTTTCTTAGTCCATTCAGCCATTGCGTTAGAATCTTTTTCAACTGTATCCCACTTATTTACAACAATAATACATGGTCTATTATATTCATCAATGTATTGAGCAACGTGTTTATCTTGATCAATGAATCCTTCCTCGGCATCAAGTACTAAAAGTACAACAGATGATCTTTCAATTGCATCTATAGTACGAAGTACCATATACTTTTCAAGATTTTCATAAATCTTTCCACGTTTTCTAAGACCAGCTGTATCAATTACAACATAATCCTTATCATAAGCTTTAAAAGGTGTATCGATAGCATCCGTTGTAGTACCAGCGATATCTGATACGATAACTCTATCATTATTTAATAGGGCATTAACTAAACTTGATTTACCAACATTAGGGCGTCCTACTAAGCAGAAAGGAATAGAATTTTCATAAACCTTATCCTTCTTTTGAGGAAGAACCGCACATACAGCGTCAAGTAAATCACCGACACCAACACCATGAAGTGCAGCTACAACAATAGGTTCACCAAGACCTAAAGAATAGAATTCATAAGTATTGTCAATGTACTTAGAATCATCAATTTTGTTAACTGCAAGAATTACTGGCTTATTAGTTTTATATAATAGTTTTGCAACATAAGTATCATCATCAGTTACACCACTTCTTCCATCACAACACATAATAATGACATCAGCTTCTTCCATCGCAATCTCAGCTTGAGCTTGAATTTCAGATCTAAATGGTGCATCTTTAATTTCAATACCACCAGTATCAATTAGAGAAAATTCATGACCAAGCCATTCACTCTTGGCATAAATTCTATCTCTAGTAACACCTGGAGTATCATCAGTTATTGATAATCTTTGTCCGATAATACGATTAAACAGAGTAGATTTACCCGTGTTAGGGCGACCTACTATAGCAACCTTTGATAACATAGGTAATCTCCTTCTTTATTTTATTTATTTAATTCTTTTTTAAGTAAATCTCCAATAGTTGTAGATTTAACTGTATCTTCTTCATTTGACATATACTTGTCAAATTCTAAACGTTCTTGTTTATACTTATAAGCTTTTTGGTCTAAAACTAGAACCCATTTTCTAGGATTGATTTCAGTTACGATAGCCTTAACTTCGTCTCCTGCATTGTAATAGTCTTCAATCTTAGAACTCTTACCTTCAAGAACAACAGATCTTGCAGGAATGAATCCATCAACACCGAAACTTTCTACCTTTAATCCTTTAGATGAAACTTCAGTAACCTTACAAACTGTTTCATCACCAACCTTAGCTTCAACTCTTGACCAAGGATTGTCAATTAAAGCCTTAATAGATAAGCTAATTTTTTCTTCCGCATCATCAGTCTTAATAATAGCACATTCAAGTTCATCACCAATTAATGTAGAAGCCATTAAATTATCATTAGGATTCCATGAGAATTCACTCTTGTGAAGTAATCCAGTTACATCCTTATCTAATTCGATTAACATACCAAAAGGAAGTTTAGAAATAACTTTACCTTTAACAGTATCACTTACATGATGATTCTTTACATATGTTTGATAAGGAGATTCAATTAAATCTTTTCTAGATAATTCAATCTTAGAATTTTCATTCTTAACAACCTTAACTGTTACTTTGTCACCTACACTTACAATAGTGCTTGGGTCTTTAACAAACTTATGGTCTAAGTCTCTCATCTTGATTAAACCTTGAGCCTTGTCAAACTTAACAATAACACCATAAGGTAAAATCTTAGATACAGTACCTTCTTTAACAGTACCTACTGGAAGAGATGCAATTTCAGCTTCTCTAGCTTCTTCCCATTCTTTATGTTCCTTTTCCTTTAAAGCAACATATTCAGCATGCTTTCTTTCATTTTCTTCCTTAACAATTAGATAATGAGATGCAAAGCATAATCTCTTTTCAAGACTTACTTCAGTGATTCTAACATTGATAGTATCTCCTACCTTTAAAGCATCCTTAACATCTTTGATAGAGATAAAGACTCTAGCTCCGTTGTAATTTAATTCATAACTCTTTTCATTAATCTTTACAACCTTAGCTACTACATCAATAGTTTCACCTTTTGCAAGCTTGTCTGCTAATTCTTGATATACTTTTTCTCTTAGTAAATCTAGACAAGAAAGTAAAATAATTGATCCATCTTTTGTTTCTTCAACCTTAGTAACCTTAGCCTTAACAGTATCTCCTACCTTAACTAAGTCCTTAAATGAAGTTACATTCTTATCAGTGGTAAAATAATTTAAATAAATTACACCTTCAGTAGGTTGATTAATATCAACATAGATTTGTCTTTCTTCGATTTGAACAACTGTTCCTTCAACAATTGTACCAACTTTTACGCTTTCGCTTGATTCATTTAGTAGTTCTTCCATACTTACATTGTTTTCCATAACTTTTACTTTATCCTTTCATTTATGATATTACAAATAGTATTTGCAACCTCTTCGATTGTCATATTTGTAGTATCGATCTCAATAGCGTCATTTGCCTTAACAAGTGGTGCAATAGCTCTATGAGAATCTTTATAATCACGTGTTTTAATATCTTCTAAAACAGTGTCATAATCTGTTTCAACGCCTTTTAGAAGTAGTTCCTTAAGTCTTCTATTAGCACGCTCACTTGGGTCAGCTGTTAAGAAGATTTTAAGATCTGCTTCAGGTAAGACAACAGTACCAATATCTCTTCCGTCCATTAGTACTAAACCTCTTTTAGCACTTTCTCTTTGAAAGTATAACATCTTATCTCTTACTCTTTTAAGTGCACAAACTTGTGAAACACTTCTAGTAACAGGTATAGATCTAATTTCATCAGATACATCCTCACCTTCAAGATAAGTTCTATTTCCTTCATATATTAAATTGATTGAATCAATAAAATTATATTGATCTTCATCTGCTAAATCGATTTCTCTGCGCATAGCCTCAAGTGTCACAGCTCTATACATAGCTCCTGTATCGATATGTGTAAAGCCAAGACGATCAGCTACAATTTGACAAATAGATGATTTACCGCTACCAGCAGGTCCATCTATTGCAACTTGAAAGTTCTTCATCTGATTCACCCTAATTTTCTGTTTCTCTAAAATATTATATCATAAAATTTATTATAAACTATATAATGTTTTTACTTCTTTTATCTTAAGAGGTCTATATTGCCCTAAAGCTAAATCATCACAAGTGATACAACCAAAACGAACACGTTTTAATTTCTTAACCTCAAATCCGATAGAATCAAACATCTTTCTGATCTCTCTGTTTCTACCTTCAGTAATAATAATACATACTTGAGTAGTATCGAATTCTTTATCATACTCTAATATCTTAGCTTTACTCTTTTTAGTTTTCTTGCCATCAATTACTACACCTCTTCTAATCTTATCAAGGTCTTCATTTTTAAGCATTCCTCTTACTCTAACTAAATATTCTTTTTCAATATTATTGCTTGATTTAGTTAACTTTAAAGCTAAATCACCATCATTAGTTAGTAAAAGACATCCACTAGTGTCATAATCAAGTCTACCGATAGGGAATATTCTGTTAACCAAATCTTGATCTTCGAATAAATCCATAACAGTTCTTCTGCCCAATTCATCACTAGCAGCTGTAAGATAACCAGTAGGTTTATTTAATACATAATATACTTTTTCTTCTTTAGCAATTTGGTTTCCATTAACTCTAATATCATCAGAATAAGAAGCTTTAGTACCAAGTTCCTTAACCACAACACCATTAACTGTAACCTTACCTGCTAAAATAAGTTCTTCACATTTTCTTCTAGACGCTACACCACAAGAGGCCATAATTTTTTGTAAACGTTCTAAATTACTCTTCTTTACATTATCTGCCATAAAGTGCCTCCTTTCATAACTACACTATGTTAAATTATATCATTTTTAAATATAAATTAAAAGTTATTTAAAATTCTAAATTATAAAAATTAACAATTTAAAATAATATCAAAAAAGTAAATATTTTGCAATAAGAAAAAGTCACCAAAATTGGTGGCTTAATTCTTAAGATATTACTTCTTTAAAGACTTAGTCATTAAGTTTTCAAGTAAAGTTGTAAAGCGTTTTGTATCAGCTAGGCTTAATCCTTGGTTAATTAATGCTTCATCATATAATAATTCAGCTAAATCTTTAATAGAATCTTTATCAGTGTCATAACTTTCTTTAATTAATGTGAATAATTCGCTCTTAGGATTTATTTCAAGAATTCTTTCAGCTCTAACCTTACCATCAGTATCTTGTTGAGCATTTAAAACCTTTTCCATTTCGAATGATAAACCTTCACCGCTTGAAAGCATACATGCACTAGATAAATCTCTTGTTGAAATCTTAACTTCTTTTAAATCAGGTAAACTAGATTTAATTGCATCTAGCAATTCCTTATTATCTGTTTCAGTTTGCTTAATTTCTTCTTTTTCAGCGTCACTTAATAAATCTAAATCACTTGAATTGATATTCTTAAATTCAACTTTATCATATTCTCTTAAAACTTGTAACATGAATTCATCAACATGGTCAGTTAAGACAAGACAATCAAATCCTTTAGCTTTAATAGAATCAATTTGAGGAAGTTTTAACACTTGTTCCTTATTTTGAGCAGAAACAAAGTAAATGTTCTTTTGACCTTCTACCATCTTTTCTTTATATTCTTTTAAAGTAATCTTCTTATCACTATTAACAGATTCAAATAAGATTAAATCTTGTAACTTATCCTTCTTAGCACCAAAGTTCTCATAAATACCATACTTTAAGTTTACACCATAAGCTTCAAAGAACTTTTCGTACTTTTCTCTGTCTTTTTCAAGAAGCTTCTTTAATTCAGATAAAATCTTAGATTCAACAGATTTAGCAATTTGAGTTAAAGCTTTATCCTCTTGAAGCATTTCACGAGAAATGTTAAGTGGTAAATCTTCAGTATCAACTAATCCTTTTACAAACTTTAAGTAATCAGGAATTAATTCCTTACACTTATCAATTACAAATACACCCTTAGTATATAATTGTAATCCTTTTTCATAATTAGAATTATATAAATCATAAGGAGCCTTAGCTGGAATAAATAATAAAGACTTATATGTAACATTACCTTCAACACTAGACCAAATAGTTACAAGTGGGTCTTGCCAGTCTGAGAACTTAGATTTATAGAAACTATTAATTTCTTCATCAGTTACATCTTTTTTATCTTTCTTCCAAATAGGAGTTTGAGAATTGATAGTTTCAAGTTCCTTAGTCTCTTCAGTCTTAGGATTACCATCTTCATCTTTTTCATCTAAAGTATTATATTTAGTAACCCATGTCTTAATAGGATATCTAATATAATCAGAATATTTTCTTACTAATTCTTTAATTGTATATTCATCAAGATAATTCTCATAATTAATATCTTCAGTATTAGGTCTTAAATGAAGAACAATCTTAGTTCCTTCTTCAGTTTCAACCTCATCAATTGTATAAGAATCAAGACCTTCTGATGTAAACTTATATCCCTTTTCATCTAAAGGTGACTTAGTATATACTTCAATTAAATCAGCTACCATAAAACCAGAATAGAATCCTACACCAAATTGACCAATGATATCAATATCAGCTTTACTTGCATCATCCATTTCTTCTACAAATTGTTTACTACCAGATTTTGCAATAGTACCTAAATTATTAACTAATTCATCATGAGTAAATCCAATACCATTGTCAGTAATAGTTAATGTTCTAGCTTCCTTATCAGCTTCAACTTTAATTTCATAATCTAGATTTTTAATATTTTGATTAGTTAATGATAGATAGTGTCTCTTGTCAATCGCATCACTTGCGTTTGAAATAAGTTCACGTAAGAAAATTTCCTTATGTGTATATATAGAGTTAATCATCATATCTAATAAACGTTTAGTTTCTGTTTTAAATTCATATTTTTGTGCCATTTCAAATACCTCCAAAAATTACATAGTTATTATAATTGCATTTTTTGGCACTGTCAATACTCAAGTGCTAAAAATTATAATTGTATTTATTTTGTAATCTACATATTATATAATTTTTACAGGTGATTTTATGCTAGATTTATCAAAAACTTACTCAGAAAAACTAAACATTCAAATTTCAACAGCTGTTATTACTCCTGATGAATATAGATTTGAAAATAAAATATATGATGCTTATTATATATTAGCCGAATCTAATCCTTTTATAACTTCTAAGAATATTCAAGAAGTATCAAATAAGTTAGGTGTAGCCTTTATCGCTATCTTCCCTTCTGTTTCTTTTAAGAAAAACTACCTTCTTTTTGAATCATTCAAGTCTAAATATGACTTTTCTGAAATTTATCAAAAAGAAATAATAGATAGAATAATTCCAAATCTTGAAATTCATTATCGTTTTAATAAGAATTATGCAAATAAAGCAATAATAGGTTTTAATACTACATCATTAATGTCCTTAACTATGTCTTTAGATTATCCTTCTCATTTCTATAAGGTATATAGTATGGGTCTTGATTATTCAGCTTTTAAGGCCGAATTTATTGCAAACTTCAAATCAAAAATTGATCAAAGAGTTTCTTACTATGTAAAATCAAACACCTTTGAAGAATTAAGTGAAATAGCTATTCTTTTTGGTTCAATTTGTTTTAAAGAAGCTAATTATAATACTTTAGATGAACTTGTTCTAAACTTAAAATAATTAATTAATCCTAACCGCCTGGCTAGGATTTTTCATTTGTATTTATCATTTCTTTTGCTTGTTTTAAAGCATAATCTGTTACCTTATTTCCAGATATCATTTTTGCTAGTTCTTCTTCTCTTTCTTCCATGCTTAATGTCTTAGATAAAGTAATAGTTCTATTATCTTTTGTTTCTTTATAAACAAATAATATATTATTTGCTTTCGAAACTACGTGGGCCTGATGAGATATTGCAATTACCTGGACATATTCTGTTATTTCTCTCATCTTTTGACCAATAGAATCTGCTATAAAGCCTGAAACTCCGGTATCTATTTCATCAAATATAAATAAAGAATATGTATTCTTTTTTGCTAAGATTGCTTTAAATGCAAGGTTTATTCTTGATACTTCACCGCCACTTGCACATTCAGCTATACTCATTAAAGGCTCACCCTTATTTAAAGAAATTAAAAGTTCAATTATATCTGTTCCTGTTTCTTTAAAAATATCTTTATTTAAGTAATTAGAATAATCAATATTTTCAAATTCAATTTTAAATGAAACATCAGCTAAATTTAAATCATTTAATTCCTTAATTAAATCATTCTCTATTATGTTTGCATTTTCTCTTCTTATTTTAGTAACACTTTGACTTGATAAGACAAGTTCCTTATGTAATGCTTTAAGTTCTTTTTCTTTTTCAAAAATTAAATCATCAAAAGATTCAATATTCTTCAAGCTTTCTTCAATTTCGTTCTTATAATTTAAAAGTTCCCCGTAATTCTTATGATACTTAAGCATAGTCTTATCAATTTTGTTTTGTTTTGAAATTAAAGAATCTAAGTACTCAGGGTCATATTCTAAAGAACTTAAATAAGTTTTAATTTCTTCTTTTGAAAGAGATATTAAATCATAAGCAGCTTTTATACTAGATGATGTTTCACCAAAAGCATTATCATATTCTTTAATCTTATCTAAGTAAATTGAAGCTTCATATATATTATCTATATTAAAATATTCATTTTCTAAAGAATTTAAAGCTTCTTTAAGATTCGAATATATCTTATCAAAATTAGATAGTTTCTTAATTTCAGTCTCAAGTTCTTCATATAAAGTATCAGTTAATTCAAGTTCATTTAATTCTTTAAGTACATAACTTAAATAATCTATATTATCCTTAGTCTTAATTGCATTATCTTTAATATCATTTAATTCTTTCAAGCATTTTATATATTTATCTTTGTTAATATTATAAACCCTTAAAGCCTTATTCAAATCTTCATCTTGATTATTATCAATAAATTCTAAATACTTATCCTTATTTAAAAGTTTTAAATTATCATTTTGCATATGTATTGAGGCTAGATACATACTAATATTTTTTAAAACGTTTAAACTAGTTACCACGTTATTAATCTTAATTATTGATTTGTACTTCGTAATAGTTCTTTCTATTTGAAGTTCATCCCTTATTTCAATATTGTTATATTCAAGTATTTCATCTATTTTTTTATTACAATAAGAAAAAGAAGCTAAAACTCTAGCCTCTTCCTCTTTATACCTTATATAAGAAGATAGAGCTCTAGAGCCAAGAGATAAATTAAGTGCGTAAAGTATCAGTGATTTACCGGCACCTGTTTCTCCGCTTATAATATTTAGCCCTTCCTTAAAAGGAATGTCAATATCTTCTATAATTGCAAAATTTTTAACACATAATCTTTTTAACATATATTACTCCATTAAATGAGCATTATTTACAACCTTATTTATATCAATATTAGACTTATATTTAGTCTCTATTACTGATATAAATTCAATATTACCTGATCCCCCTTTAATAGGAGAGTAATCAAGTTCGTTGATAAATAAGCCGTTTTCTGCGAGTGCCCTATATACATCATTTAGAATTTGGATATGTGCTTTTTTATCTTTAATAACACCTTTCTTATTTAATTCTTTAGATTCAAATTCAGGTTTTATTAAACATATTAATTTATTACTATCATTTAAATATTTCTTAATCGCATCTACTAAATGCAAAATAGATACAAAAGATACATCCATTACTAGATAATCAATATTATCTTTAATATCAGTATCTAAAATATTAGTATTTTCTAAAGAAACAACTCTTTCATCTTTCTTCAGACTTTCATCTAGTTGATCAGATCCTACATCAACAGCGTAAACTTTTTTAGCGCCACTTTTTAGCGCGCAATCAGTAAAGCCTCCTGTTGAAGCTCCGATATCAAGGACTGCCTTATCTTTAAAATCTAAATTAAAGCACTTAATTGCCTTTTCAAGTTTAAGTCCGCCTCTTGAAACATAAGGAATAACATTCGTTAAACTTATTACATCATTTTCTTCTACTTGATAACTTGCTTTTTCTTTTTTAGAATTTACTAAAACATGACCTTCTTTAATTTCATTTTGAGCTCTAGATCTAGTTTTAAAATAACCATTTTCAGTTAAATATACATCTAGTCTCATAGCTTCTTAAGCTCCTTTAAAATCGAATCATTATCTAGATTATATAATTTTTTGATACTAGCAACATCTCCACATGGAACTAATGCACTTTGAGGTACCGCCATATGTAATATATCCAAATTTAGCTTAAATTTCTCATTGAAAGCTACAATTTGTGAAAAAAGTCCACCATTTTCACAAACTTGTTCATAAACTAGTACTTTTTTACCCTTAATTGAATTTAAATATGCTTCATCGATTGGGTTTATAAATCTAGCATTAACTACTTCAACATTTAAATTATTATCATTAACAAGTTTTAAGATTTCTAAAATATCAGGTCCATAAGAAATTACAACATTTTCTCCTTTTTTAAGTACTTCCCACTTAAAATCATTTATTGTAACTTCATCACTTCCTAAGATATCAGATTTCTTAGGGAAACGAATAACTGATGGATAATTAATTGTAGTAATATATTTTAATAAACCCTCAGTCTCTCTTAAATCCTTACCTTGGCAAATAATCATATTTGGCATAGATAAGAACATCGCTATATCATAGATACCTTGATGAGTAGAACCATCCCCTGATACTATACCTGCTCTATCTATGCAAATAGTTACCGGAAGTTTTCTGCGCGATATGTCATTTAATATTTGGTCATAAGCTCTTTGAGCAAATGTTGAATACATAAATAGTATTGGTCTTTGATTATTTAACGCAAGACTTGCACACATTGTAGCTGCGTGTTCTTCTGCGATACCAACATCATAGATAGAGTGCGGAAATTTCTCTTTTAACTTCTTAAGACGAGATCCTACAATCATAGCTGGTGTAACACAAACTATTTTCTTATCGCATTCTAAACTATTTACACACCTTGATACACATTCAGAGTAAGATATTTCATTTTCCCTCCATACCTTAAGACTCTTACCTGTTTTAATATCAAAAGGACTAACACCATGGAATTTACCTTCAGTATCTTCTTCGGCTGGTTTATATCCTAATCCTTTTTTAGTATATAAATGAATAATCAAAGGTTCTTTAGCATTTTTAGCTCTTTCAAGCACTCTAATGCATTCCTTTAAATTATTACCATCATAAGGACCGAAATAATCCAAATTTAGATCTTCAAAATAATTATCGTGTTGGAAAAAAGCTTTAAGACCTCTTTTTACCTTATGAAACCAGTTAGTTATAAATTTAGGGAATATAAATGATAATGTAGCTTTTAAACCATGATATAATTTAGATCTTCTAAGCATTTCAAAGGTATGACTTGTACCACCAACCATCTTTGAAATAGCCATTTGATTATCATTTAAAATAACAATAGGTCTCTCTTTATTAAATGTAGATAGAAAATTTAATCCTTCAAAGGCTTCACCATTAGAAATAGATGCGTCTCCTATAATTGCAATACAGTCATTAATCTTTTCACCATTTTCTTTGGCAATAAGAAAACCAGCAAGTGCAGAAATTGAAGTGGATGAATGTCCTGATTCAAACACATCATATTTTCCTTCATCATAATTGATAAAACCAGAAAGACCTTCATATTTCCTCAAATTTACAAATTCACTAGCTCTTCCCGTTAATATTTTATAAGTATAAGATTGATGTCCGACATCAAATATGAACTTATCATTTTCATCATTAAAAACATAAAGAAGTGCAACAGTAAGTTCAACAATACCTAAATTAGAAGACAAATGTCCTCCAGTCTTAGATACATTTTCAATTAAAAATTCTCTAATTTCACTGCATAGAATTTTAAGTTCCTTCATTGATA
The DNA here is from genome assembly GCA_963605425.1 of uncultured Eubacteriales bacterium. GTDB lineage: Bacteria > Bacillota_I > Bacilli_A > Acholeplasmatales > Anaeroplasmataceae > JAEELC01. The sequence goes on along the minus strand of CAVCUQ010000002.1, from coordinate 35,232 downwards.
AATTTCTTAAAAAAGAAGGATCCTTAATTGAAAGTAAATCAAACATCATCTTCACCTCTTTTCTTTAAGTAGTTATATACTACTCTAAATCAATACTTTCTAAACCTTGTTCAGTCATCTTTTCAGTAACAAGTTTTTTATTTTTTTCTAAGATTTCAAAACATTTCTTAGATAATTCTATACCTTTAGAATATTCCTTAACTGCATCATCTAAAGATATTTCTCTATTTTCAAGTTTTTTAACTGTTTCCTCAAGTTCAGTCATTAATTCTTCAAAACTCTTATCTTCCATTTTTATTAACCTCACTTACATTTGCTTTAATATTTCCATCCTTTAAAGTAATATCAATTAACGTTCCTTCTTTAACATCATCAACTGATCTTATTACCTTATCTTTAGTCTTTGCAATACTAAAACCTCTATCCATAACCTTAAGAGGGCTTAGTGAATCAAGACGAGCATTTAACAAACTATATTTAGATATCTTATTATCTAAAAGAGATTTCATATTAGGATTTAAATGTGATACACATTTATCTAAATTACTCTCCTTATTATTTAGAATATTAAGCATATAATTATTTAAATTATTATAATAAGTTTCTAGATTTTTCTTCTTTTCTTCTAATTTACTTAATGGAGATAAGTTATCAAGTCTCTCATCAAGTTTAGATAATGATTGTGATAAATCCTTAAACTTATTTTTAATAATACGATTAATATTATCTTGTGTTTTATTTAATGAATCTTTAATATCAATTACATTAGGAGTTGCAATCTCAGCTGCTGCAGTAGGAGTGGCTGCACGCTTATCCGCTACAAAGTCTGCAATAGTAGTATCTGATTCATGACCTACAGCTGATATAATAGGAATAGATGAATTAAAAATAGCTTCCGCTACCATTCTCTCATTAAAAGCCCATAAGTCTTCAAGTGATCCACCACCACGACCTACAATAAGCACATCCGCTATTTTATCTTTATTAGCCTTTGCAATTTGTTTTGAAATAGACTCTTTAGCATTTTCTCCTTGAACTAAAGTAGGATATAAAACAATTTTAACTAAAGGATAACGCCTGCTAGTAGTGGTAACAATATCATGTATGACAGCTCCAGTATCACTTGTAATAACCCCAATTACTCGAGGATATTTAGGAAGAGGCTTTTTATATTTAGGATCAAAAAGTCCTGCTTCTTCAAGTTCTTTCTTTAGTGCTTCATATTTTAAATATAAATCACCTATACCTGCGTTTTTTAAAGTGTTTACATAAATTTGATAAGTTCCACCTTGTTCATAAACTAAAACATCCCCGGTAATATAAACCTTATCACCATTTTTAGGATTAAAGTTAACAGAATAAGCTCTAGAAGCGAACATTACACAAGAAATTTGAGAATTATCATCTTTTAAGGTGAAATAAAAATGACCTCTAGCGTGTCTCTTAAAATTAGATATTTCTCCCTCTATCATTATCCCTTTTAAATTATTATCATAATCAAATTTATATTTAATGTATCTATTAAGTGCAGTAACTGTTAAATATTTTGATTCCATATTAGTTTAATTTCTTTAAAACAGTATCTAATACTTTATTATTGAATCTAACAGCCTTATTATCACCTTGGTCGCTAAATTCTTTAGTTAATTCTAAAGCTTCATTGATAACAATTTCACTTGCAATTTGCTTATTTAAAAATTCGCTTACTGCAAGACGTAAAATAGCTTTATCAACTAAATTTAATCTATCAAGTGAATAATTAACTAGACTAGAATTCAATAAGATATCAATCTTGTCTAAGTTTAGTGTTGCATAATTTACCATTACAACTGCATCATCAGACTTTTCAAAGTTATCAAATACTTGATCAATTACTTCAGAAAGTGATAATTCATGGTAATTACCTTCATATTTAAATTTAGATTCATCAAATACTAAATTATTTTCTAATGCCTTTTCCTTAGCTTTCTTTAATTCCCTTTTCTTTTCAGTTTCAATGTAAGTTTTATTTTGATCTAATAAATATAAAACTTGCATTGCAAATTTTCTTACCTCATGTCTAGAATAACTCATAAAAATACCTCTTTAAAATACCTCACTATTTTAACATTTATTTATAAATATCTCAAGGTAAAAAAAAGAACTGCTATATAAGCAGCTCTTCTTGTTATTAGTAAATTTTTTCCATACCTTTAATAGAATTAACAATAAATTCATTATAAGGAATATCAATTTGATTCTTATAAGCAATAGTTAAGAATTTAGCATTAAGCTTATCTATTTCAGTAATCTTGCCATTTTGAACATCATGATACATAGAAGGATAAGAATTACCTACAGAATATACTACATTTACAAATTGTTCAATTACTTCATTCTTAGATAAATTAGCACCAGATACTCTCGAAATCTCGCATCCTTCTTCAATTAATCTAATTACAATATCATAGAAGTTTTTATTTTCATATAAAACTTTAATCTTACATTTAAATAAAGCGCATAATGGATTTGTAATAGAATTAATAATAACCTTAGTCCATACAAGTTTCTTTAAATTATCGCTTACTTCAGCTTCAATGCTAGCCTTAGTGAATAACACCTTACAAATTAAAGCATTCTTCTTATCTTCTAAAGCTCCTCCTAAGTAAACAATATCTTTACCTGTCACTTTAACTGTATTTAAATTAATACTAGATAGATTAGCCTTGTTACATCCAATAATGATATTTTCAGGATTTACATATTTAGCAATATCTCTAATATTACCTAGACCATTTTGCATAGTTAAAATTAATGTATTAGGTCCGATTAAACCAAGATTTGCTTTAATAGCTTCACTAGTTTGAGTAGATTTTACACAAACTAAAATTAAATCCATTACTTTATTAGTTAAGATTCCATCTTGGAAACATTTAATTCTATAATTAGTAGTATTGTCACCTTCTACAAGGTTAATTCCGTTAGTAGATACTTCTTCAACTTTACTTGCATAATTATCAAAAGTAATTACTTCATTAGTCTTAGATAATTTACAAGCATAATAAGATCCACTTGCACCAATACCGATAACTGCAATTTTCATATTTATATACCTCTTTTATATAATTTAATTATACCAAATATTTAATTAAAATTCTATATAGTTAGAACATAGGACACTTATTCTTTTCATAAGTCTAGTAGCCTTAACTGTATCGATTCCATCACTAGTTTTTGCAAAATGATCACTTAAATCACTAGCTGAAAGATTACTAGAAATACAAATAGGCTTTTTAGCCTCATATCTGTAATTTAAAATAGGTCCTAAAATTTCATCTCTAAGCCAAGCTGATAAATTCTCACTACCTAAATCATCAAGCATTAAGACATCAACAGTCTTTAGAGTGTTAATTATCTCTTCAAGACGAGCTCCGTTTGAAAAATTATTCTTAATTTCTCTAACCAAATCAGGAAAATAAGCAAGTATTACATTAACTCCTTTTCTTGATAACTCGTTTGCTACAGCAGCTAAAAGATAAGTTTTTCCACATCCAAATGTACCTGCTAGATAAAGACCTGACTCTTCTTTAGGATTAGATATAAATTTAGATGCATACTTAAGTGCTGTCTTTCTTCTTGGAGTATCAGTTTTATAATCAAGAAGAGAATAACTTAAGACATTACTTGGCATAAACATTGTCTTAAATAAACTTAAATCTTTTTCTCTTTTATCCTCTAAATCTTTATACTTACACTTTTTGGCCTTTACAGTCTTTGTTTTCTCATCATAATATTTAGTAAAACCTTTAACATTATTTAAACAGCTATCAAGGCCCTTACATGAAGCACAATGTTTAGATGAATTAAGTACTTCTAAATAGCTTAGGGCATTATCATCATTAATATCTTTTCCTTTAAATAAAGGTTCTTCTTTTAAAGAATCTACTAAGGATGAATCATTTTTTATATACTTTTTTCTGCTTTCACTTTTTAAATCAATCATCATCTTCCACCTTATTAAATCCCTTTAGAATATCCTCTTTAGCTTTATTAGCCCATTCAGGACTATTATTTTTACTAAATTTCTTTTGTTTAGTGCCTTGAACTGTGTTTTCTTTATTTGATGTAAATAAATAAGCATAAGCACTTTTTTCATCTTTAACACCAAGGTCTGTCATAGTATTATACATACTTAAAAAATATTGACTAGTAGGTAGTTTACCATTTTTTGATAAAACTGAATAAATCATCATAAATACAATTGATCTTTCATATGGCACTACACTTAATATTTCTGAAACTAATCCAACATTTTTTAATGTAAAGATATTATATTTATTAAGCAAATCTTCAGCTGTCATTTCCTTAAATCCATTAATAATATCATTTAGTTCATTATTATCAATTTCAAGACTATATACAAACTCAGGATTAGAATTTAAGTGCTTAGTATTATATAAAGCTTTGACCTTTGTTTTAAATAATTTTAGATTAAATGTATTATCTTTAATGCTTTGATTATATAAATTTATAGCATCTTCTTGTGATAAATCATAGGTGGCACAAACATTAGATAAATATATTTTGAACTTATCTAAAGATCCATTTACAAAAGAAGTATCAATTGAATCTATAACATCATTAATATCAAAATTAGTCTTTAAATTTACTGTCTTAGCTCTTTCATACTTAGATAAATTACAATCATTGAATTTAACACTATTATCATATTTTATCTTATATACATCATCAAAACTTTTTGTAACATTTGTTAATTTACTAGTATCTAATTTCTCTGCTTTAAAATTAGATATAATCTTCTTAAAGTTTTCATGTCCTACAACAGAGTCTAAATAAACACCAAGAACACCACTTTTAACAAATGATTCCGCACTTTGAGGATTATATAAAACATAATAGAAAGTATCACTTGCAGTATATGTTTCAATTAAACCTGTGGCCTCAAGTTTAGATCTTGATTCTAAAAATGTCTTTTCATTTAAATTTAAAATATCAAATAAATTTTCATGAGTAAAATCACTTGTATTATTTATTGATGAAAATGTTAAATAAATTAATAAGGAATTAGAACCAATAAGAGGAGCATATAATAAATTTAAAACATTAACATCATCTATTGATAAACTGCTTTTAGAATATATAGATACTTTATAATCCTTAATACTATTTTTGTTCATTATTAGTACCACTACTTAAAGAAAGTCCTAAAAATTCATATTCTTTAGAAATAGCTTCATAAATTGCTAAAATCATATTCTTTGTTTTACCAAAATCAAATAATGATCTATTAGTAATAAAGAAATCAACTGCTGTCTTATTAATTTCTGCACCTATCACCTTAACAGTAAGATCAAAGGTGTTTGAATAAGCACAAATTTCATTATAGTCATTATTTACAGCCATTACTTTAAATCCAAACTTTTTAGTTAAAAGATCAGGTATAAAATCCATCATCTTATCACTAAATGCTTTATAATAATGAGTCTTTAAGAAATCTTCTTTAGCATCTTCACTTGTTTCATAAGTTCTTCCCATTTTAAATCTCCTTCAAACATTTTTCTACATTTTTTCTAGTATCATTAAAATCAAGACACGATTCTAATAAATAATCTGACTTTTCTTTTCTTTGTGCGTCATCAATTTGGCTATCTATCTTCTTTATAGCTTCCTCTAGAGTAATATTATCACGAGCCATCAAACGTTTAATTTGTGTATCACGCGTAACATAAACACAAACAATCTTGTCACATAGTTTATTGAATCCTGCCTCAAACATTAAAGGTACTACTAAAAACATTTTTTCATCTTTATGTTCTTTTATAATCTTTTCACACTCTTTATAAATTAAAGGGTGAACTAAATTATTTAATTTCAATCTTTCATCCTTATTATTAAATACGATAGAACCTATCTTTTTAAAATCGATAGTTTTATCACTATTTAAATAAGGAAATTCTTTTACTATTGCATTATAACAAACGTTTCCCGGTTTAACTAATTCTTTATATAATTTATCTGTATCACAAACAAAATAACCTTTTTCTTCGATTAAGCTTGATACATAACTTTTTCCGCTAGCTATTCCGCCAGTAATACCTATAACCATACTTTATTCACTATTTTTGACACAAAGGACAATAATAGCTACTTCTTCCTCCTACCCGAATAACTTCTATTTTACTATTGCATATAGGACAAGTTTTCTTAGTGTGTACTAAAAGTTTATCTTGATAATGACCTATATGATGATAACTACTTGTAAATGATCTAATTGTAGTTCCGCCTAACGCAATAGAATCTAAAAATATTTCTTTTGAATATAATACTATATTTTCTAATTCTTTTAAAGTAACATCTTTAGTTTTTCTAAGAGGTGAGATTTTTGCTTTAAACAAAACCTCATCAACATAAATATTACCTAGTCCTGAGATTATACTTTGATCTAAGAGCGTTTCTTTAATAGGTTTATTTAATTTAGAAATTCTCTTATAGACATTATCTACATCTACTCCCTCAATAGGATCATTTCCTACTACTACAAGAGGTTCAGTAGTAAAGAGTGTATCACTTGTTTTAGTATACATTACCCCAAATTTTCTAACATCTTGATAATATAAATCATAATTTGTTGTTTCAAATGTAACTAAAATATGAGGACTTGTAAGTGAGTCTTTTATTGTAAGGAAATATTTACCTTCCATTCTTAAATGGCTAACTAGATAAGTATCATTGGTTAAATGAAAGATAATATATTTTCCTTTTCTTGTTATATCACAAAAAGTTTGATTTATAAGTTTTTCCTTAAAAGAGTCAAATGGTTCTTTTATCATATTTGGATAAGTACAAGTAATATTTAAAATCTTTTCACCAATTAAATTTTTCTTAAGTGCGCGTATAACGCATTCAACTTCTGGTAATTCTGGCATATATTAAACCTCAAAAAGTGTCTTTCCAATATCCCTTGAAACTTCAAGTTTAACTTTAAGTTCAACTATAGAATCCATTGTTTCTTCAACTAGATGAGTAACCTCATCTATTTCGTCTGGAGTCACTTCAAGAATTAATTCGTCATGAATTTGAAGAAGTAACTTAGATTTATATTTTCCACTCTCTAGTTTTTCATAAAGCTTAACCATAGCTTTTTTAATAATATCAGCTGCAGTTCCTTGGATAGGAGCGTTCATAGCTGTACGTTTAGCAAATTCTCTTATCATATGATTAGCTGAATTTATATCTGGTATATATCTTCTTCTTTCAAATAATGTCTTAACATATGAGTTTTCTTTACAAAATTCAATGGTTGAATCCATAAAGACTTTAATTTCAGGATATAATTCATAATATTTATTAATAAAGTTTTGAGCCTCTTTATTAGTAAATCCTGTCTCTTGTGCAAGTCCATAAGTAGAAAGACCATAAATTATACCGAAGTTTACGGCTTTAGCTTTTCTTCTTAAATCACTTGTCACATCTTCAATCTTTACATTAAAGATATTTGAAGCTGTTGATGAGTGAACATCAATATTATTATTAAAAGCTTCAATAAGTTTTGAAACATTACCCATATGAGCTAGTACTCTAAGTTCAATTTGAGAGTAGTCACAAGAAAGGAATAAATTACCTTCAGTGCTTGGAACAAAGAACTTTCTAATATTCTTACCTTCATCACTTCTTACAGGTATATTTTGTAAATTTGGCTCAATACTAGATAATCTTCCTGTTTCAGTTAAAGCTTGTTCATAAATAGTATGAACCTTACCGTCCGAGTATATTTGTTCTTCTAAACCTTCGATATATGTTTGATATAATTTAGTTAATTGTCTATAAGCTAAAATATACTCAATAACAGGGTGAAGGCCGATTAAACCTTCAAGGATTTCTTGATTTGTTGAATATCCAGTCTTAGTTTTCTTTTTACATGGCAAATTTAAATGTTCAAATAAAACAATACCTAATTGTTTAGGAGATTGAATGTTAAATTCTTCACCAGATAAACGATATATTTCAAGTTCAATAAAATCAATTCTCTCTTTAATATTCTTCTTTTGTCTTGCCATTTCTTCTTTATCTACTTTAACACCAGCCATTTCCATTTCAGCTAGTACTTTAGATAAAGGTATTTCAATTTCATATAAAAGATAATCAGAGCCTTGAGATGTGACTTGTTTTTTAATTTGATTTTTTAGTAAATATAAAGCATTAACCTTTTTAGCTACATGTGTATATAATATATCTTTAGCTGGTACACTCTTTTTAACACCCTTACCATAAATAGATTCATCAAAATCTACATCATAATAGTTAAAACTTTGGGCTACCTTCTTAAATTCATGACTTGCAAAACTAGGATTAATTACATAACTTGCAAGTAACATATCATATTTAACACCATTTAAATCAAGACCTAATTTCTTAGATAAGACATAAGATTTCTTATAGTCAAAGACATCTTTTTCAATATCTTTATTTGAAAAGAATAAAGATATATCGATACTAGATGAAAGCACCTCAGGTGTGATTATAAATATACCTTTAGAATTTCTAAGGCCTACACATAAAGTTTCTTCTTTATGATAATTATTTTCTAAGGTTTCAAAATAAATACTACTAGAATTATCAAGACATTTCTTTACATCAATTATATTATCAATAACTGTATAAGAAATAGCTTCACTTGTGTTTAGTTCTTCCTCTTTTAATTCTTTAATTAAACCATTAAGTTCAAGGTATTCATATAATTCTCTTAATGCTTTATTATCTGCTTCTTTTTTAGCAGTATCTTCTAAAGTAAAACCTATAGGAGCGTCTCTTAAAATTGTAACCATCTTCTTACATTGTAATACTAAGTCTTTATTATCAATAAACTTTTGTTTATCACTGCCCTTAATATCATCAATATGATCCAAAATACCTTCAACTGAATTATATGTTTGAAGTAACTTTATACCCTTCTTAGGGCCAATTCCTGGAACACCTGAAATATTATCCGATTTATCACCCATTAAAGCTTTTAAATCTATAAATTGACTAGGAGTAATACCATATACCTCATTAAAATGTTTTGGCGTATAGTCTTCAAGTTCACTGATACCTTTAATAGTCATATGAACGGTAGATTTATCAGATATTAGCTGAAGTAAATCTTTATCAGATGAATATATATCACAAATATATCCTTCCTTTTCAGCCATAGCGCTCATAGTACCAATAATATCATCAGCTTCATAATCATCGATTTCTAGTTGAGCAATATTAGCTCTCTTTAAAAAATCTTTTAGATAAGCAATTTGCATACGCATTTCATCAGGCATTTTAGCTCTTCCTGCTTTATAATCAGCTTGAATTTCATGTCTAAAAGTATGTTTACCTTTATCGAAAGCAATTAAAATATTATCATAATCAGCTTTATTTATTAAATTATGAATCATTCTTATAAATGCATTACATGCATTAGTATATATTCCTTTAGAATTTGGTTTAATTTTTGTTGGGTCACCATATCCATAGTAAGCTCTATACATTAAAGAGTTACCATCAACTAATATCATTTTCTTCATATAAAACCTCTAGAAATTTCTTTTATTTATTGTATCATATTTCACCTTATAAAAAAATAAAAACCTTTGAAAATTCAAAGGTAAGTATTCTATTTAGCTTGAGGTAATTTGATATGTTCAATAGACTCATCGCTTGATCTTTGATAAACAACAATTGTTCTTCCGATTGTTTGAACAACTTCTACATCAATAGATTCAAATGCGGCCTTAAGCTCATCTAAAGTAGTATCAGAATTTTGAAGAATATTAATCTTCATTAATTCATGTTTATTTAAATAATTAAGTACTTCAATAATACCATCCTTATTTAAACCATCTTTACCAATTTGCATAACCGGTTTAATTTGGTTAGCAAGTCCTCTTAAATAACTTTTTTGTTTTCCAGTTAACATTATTTTTCCTCCATATTTTCACAATCTTTAATTATTTCATCTTTATTACTATTATCATTTAATTCTCTTTTATAGTCATTAAGTTTATTATGATAGTCAGTTACACCAAATACTATTAGAATTACTCCTGCTAAAAGGAAAGCAAGACCAAAACCTTCAAGTACTATCATTTCATTAGATTTATTTATGCTTAAATCATATAAAGCCATAAATAAAAATCCAAGAGTAAGTATATAACATGACAATAGTCCATAAAATCTATAAGCCTTTTTAGCTAAACTAGCTTTGCATTCAGTATAACTCTTAAGGGGATATTTATTAAAAGTAAATAATAAAGCACAAATAAGGGCTACTATCATAAATATTAAATATAATATCATTATTTATTTTCCTCGTTTTTTTTATTTTTCTTCTCTTCCCTTATTCTCTTTTTCTCTTCTTTTTGTCTTTCCTTCTTAGCTTTATATTCATCATATTCTTTATAAAAGCCAGGTTGGAACATACGAAGAGCTTTTTTATTCATAAAATAAACAATAGTAAAACCAATAATCCACATTACTACACCAAAGACTCTAAGTGTAACATATAATTTAAGGTCTGTTTGATATTCGCTCATTGCAAATAAAACGTTACCTGCACATACAACTAAAAATCCAGAGCCAGCTAGCATTCTCCAGGCTTCATAAAAAGGATGATCATAGTTTTTCTTAAAGCTTTCAGGTATAACTTTTTCATAATTTGTAAATAAAAATATTGCATACCCGCCAAAGACTACTGCAAAGAAAATCCATACATATGGCATTAAATTCATCTATACTACCTCACTATTTAAGAAATTTTATTATCGTTTTAAATAAACAAGTAAAAGAAATTGTTGTTAGCGTGCAAAATATATATCTAAATATGAATTCCCCGTTACTATTATATTTAATTAAAGCTAAAATTAAAAATAATAAGCTTAAAACGAAACAAACAGATGTATAGACAATATTTGATTTATTTATATTTGTTATAAACAATACTATATAAATAACAATATAAATCAAACATATATATAGATATGAAAATCCTTTTTCAATATAAGAATCTTTAGTAACTGATATATAACCTGACATTAAAAGAAGGGTTCCAATAAATAGCATTAAACTATAGATAATAGTTTTTACCCTTATATCTTTAAATATATTTTTAATTAAATCCATTTAGTTTTTAAATATTTAGTTCTTTCTATATATTTTTTTCTTTCTTTAGTAAAATCTTTTTCAATATCAATACCATATTTGTCTTTTAAAGATTCAATACTAAAGTATTCATTAATAATCTTTTTAAAATAAGTTTTATAAGGTTTAGAAACAACGATAAACTCATCAGTTCCTCTAACTGTTTCTAGTAAATACATTTGTTTATAAGGTCTAGTACCAAATATTTTTCGATACTGATCTTTATTAAGTTTATAAATTTGTCTATATTTTCTAGCTCTCTTGCATTCTCTTGATGATATAAAAAGGTGTGTAGAAGGAATTTCCATCTCTTCTTCTTTTCTTCTTATTATTACGCTATCTAAAGAAGCACCATCTTCAGCATATCCTACTAAAATAGCTTTTCTTTTTTTAGTACCCGAGATATAGTAAATCTTATGACCCATTGCAAGTTTAATTCTTGAATATTCAGCATTTCCTAAAATAACAAGTCTTTCTAAGTCTATAAAAGAATTGATATTATATTTTTCCGCGATATCTTCAAACTTGCCTAGTTTATTAGTAATATCTTTAATATCACTTAAAGACTCATAATTAATATTTCCACTCTTATCATACTTAGTTTTAGTTAATCTCAAGTTAGTCACCTTCTTATTTCTATCACAAGTTATTATAAATAAAAAGTCCTTATTTTACAATAAAGACTTAATTTCTTTTCTAACTCTGATTAATCCTACACCCATACAATCAAGACCGATATGACATGAAATAGTTTGGCATAGAGGATCAATAATCATAACCTTAAGACCAGGATACTCTTTTTCCATTCTTTCTTTTAAATCAGCACATAAATCAAAATTATTAGTATAAGCAATACCCATAATCATTTCGTCATTATCTACATAATCTTTAAAACGAGTATCTAAATCTTCTTTTAATGCTTTGATAAGTACATCATAAGATTGTTTTAAACTTCTAGTTTTCTTATACATATCAAGTTTTCCGCCTTGAATTTGAAGTACGGGTTTAATAGCAAGTAAACTTGCAATAAGAGCTACTGCTTTAGTTAATCTACCACCATTTTTTAAATACTTTAAATTAGGTACATTGATATATATTGAACTATCAAGTTTAGTCTTAGTTAAATATTGAGCAATTTCTTCTGAGGTAAAGCCTTCTTTAATCATCTCAAGAGCTTCTAAAGTAGCACACTTTTGACTAAAAGAAATTCTTTGTAAATCAAGTACATAAACTTTATTACGGTATTCATCTTCGTTTGCAAGCATTTGAGCTGTTGAAAAACTAGATGATAAAGCTGAACTCATTGGAATATGAATAATATATTCATAAGTTTCAAGTAATTCATCCCATACTGAAAGTACATCACTTATAGCAGGTTGAGAAGTATGAACGGAATTAGACTTTTCAAGTAAATTGAAAAATTCATTACGATCAAATTCTCTTTCTCTGCATTCCTTATTATCTATAAAATAAGGAATATCAATCAATCTTAAATTCTCATATTTATTTAATTCTTTATCAGATATACCACTTGCGATATCTGTAACAACTGCAATTTTCATAATAAACCTTCTTTAAACAAAATTTTATATAGTATAATAAATTTTATTTTAAAAAGCAAATTTTTTTACATTTTTATTAATTTGTAAAGAAAATAGTTTGATTTTAAGCACAATAAACGTACATATAGATACCAATAAATTGAATTATAGCTCCAGCAAGTACAAATAAATGCCATAAGAAATGACAAACAGGTTTGTTTCTAAAAGCTGCAAAAGGAATCATTCCAAGGCAGTATACTATACCACCTGCTAAAATATAGATAAATAAATCCATATTATATTTAACCCATCCGCTTATCATTAATACAGCTGACCAACCGATAATAAAATATAATGGGAAGTTAACTTTTCTAGTTCTTTCAGGACCAAATACACATGTTAAAGTGATACCTAAAATAGTAAGAGCCCACATTATAATGAAATAAATAACTCCAAGAATTTCACCATTAGTAGGATACTCACGAGCTAATTCAATTAATTGAAGTGGTGCAAAGGTACTTGCAATAAGTAAATATATAGAGGTATAGTCAAACCTTCTCCAAATTCTCTTTACTTTCTTACCCCATCTAAATGCATGATATAAACAGGAATTTATACACATGAAGAAAAGTCCAGTCATATAGATTATAGAAGACATTACAGCAAGTCCACTTGTGCTTTTTTGAAGTAATAATACTAAACCGATGATTGCAAATACGCATCCTATACCGTGGCTAACACTCGAACCTATTTCTTCAAGTACGCTTCTCTTTGGTGGTTCTACAATAGGATGTCTATTTAAAAAATCATTATGTTTAATTTGTTTTTTTAATTTCTTAATATTCTTTATAGAATCTTTATTATTAATATTTTCCATAATTAATGTGCCAAGATTTCACATCTGTCCTCAAACACTGCAATAGTATATTCCCATTGAGCTGAATCAGAACCATCAGCTGTATAAATAGTCCAATCATTAGAAGCGTCAAGGAATACTTGTCTCTTACCCATATTTACCATTGGTTCAATTGTAAATACCATACCAGGAGTTATAAGCATACCAGTCTTCTTCTTACCAACATGGCATACATAAGGATCTTCATGAAGTTCAAGACCAACACCATGTCCTCCAACTTCCTTAACCACAGAATATCCATAACTTGTAGCCATCTTATTGATAATATAACCAATGTCTCCAAGTGTAGTCTCCCAAGGAACTAAAGATTCAAACGCTGCATCAAGCATCTTCTTAACTCTTTCACAAAGTAATTGTCTTTCCTTTGTAGTTTCACCTATAATAAACATTCTAGATGAATCACCATAATAACCATCTACATAAGTAGTGCAATCAACATTTACAATGTCACCTGGTTTTAAAATATCTTTTTTAGATGGGATTCCATGACATACAGCATCATTAATTGATGTACATGTATATGCAGGATATCCTTCATAGCCATATACTGCTGATCTTCCTCCAAACTCAATAGACTTAATTCTTACAATTTCATCTATTTCATGAGTAGTCATATAAGGTCTTATTTGTTTAGATACTTCATCTAAAACCTTAGTATTAGCGATACTAGCCTTTCTAATACCTTCTATTTGTTCATCAGTCTTTATCATATCATCTCTAGGTACTTCTACACCTTGAGCTTTAAGTTCATGAATTTTATTAATTATTTCGTCTCTATTCATAATATTTCCTCTTTTCTACATGAAATTCTTCTATATTATACATCATTTTGAAAAATTATTGAAATAATATGATATAATTTGAATTGGTGATAAAATGTCAATCTTAAAATCAATATACGATAAATACGATACTATAATTTGTCTTGACACAGAAACAACTGGTTTAGACTTTAAAAATGATCAAATAATAGACCTAGGAGTTATAGAAGTTAAATCAATAAGAGATGAGCTTTATATAACAGATGAAATTAATTCTCTAATTAAGCTTTCAGATCCTAATGCAAAATTATCTGCCGAGATAGTAAATCTAACTCATATTACTGATGAGGCCCTAGCAAAGAATGGTATAAGTTTAAAAGAAGCTAGAGATTTATTCTATACAATGTTATCAAAACCAGGTAAGAAACTTATTGCAACATACAATGCTCAATTTGATTTATGTTTCTTAAGTTACTTCTTAAGAGGTCTAAAAATTGAAAATTGTGATTTCTTAGATATTCTTACCGTTTATAAAGATAGAGCTTTATACCCACATAAATTATTAAATGCAATTGACCATTATAATTTAAATGATTCAGTTCAAAACAGTCATAGAGCTCTTGATGACACTCTTGCATGTTTCGAGGTTTTAAAGAAAATGTCACTTGAAAAAGATGATATCGATAAGTATGTTAATCTGTTTGGCTTTAATCCAAAACATCCAGTATCAAGACAAATCAAAGGTGTAACATATAAACCTCAACCATATGTTAATGAGATTTCAAAGCCACTATATGAATAGGATTTA
Organism: uncultured Eubacteriales bacterium; assembly: GCA_963605425.1. Classification (GTDB taxonomy): domain Bacteria; phylum Bacillota_I; class Bacilli_A; order Acholeplasmatales; family Anaeroplasmataceae; genus JAEELC01. The sequence continues at coordinate 20,037 of CAVCUQ010000002.1, read as the reverse complement.
AATATCCTATTTTTTATGCATTAAAAAAGTGAAGCCCGTTATTTAAAAATAGACTTCACATACATTTTGAATTTGGAATTGTAAGTAATATTTAAAAGCTACTTGAAGTTCTCAAAAGTAAAGATTTCCAAATTCAAGAAATTGTTTTTAAGAAAGGAGGTAAACAATAATTATACAAATAAAGACACCTTTTGAAAACTTTAAAATTTAAATACTATAAAAGGACTAAAACCTCTTACTTAATTAGTATATCACAAAGAATTATATAAATTAAGGCTAATTTTGAAAATTACCTAGAAAATATCAAACTTTTCTTAACATTCATTCCCATTTTAGCATTCTTAACGCATTTAACCATAAAAACGTTAGAGTTTTCTTTGTTCTTATCGAAAACAAATTTCATTTCTTTAATAGTTAAATTATTTTTAGCAAGTTCTAATACTACTTCTTCAAGGCGAGATGTAAGAAACAAAAAATAAAGTGTTCCATTGTCCTTTAAGTTAGCACCAATGGATTTAACTAAACTCTTTAAGTTTAATATTGATTCATGTTTAGCTAGATTCTTAAACTCGTTTACAGCTTTATTATCTTCTTTTGTTTCAAAATAAGGAGGATTACAAATAATTACATCATAAGGTTCATGACGAAAGGTTACAATATTATCGCAAATTAATTCATAATTAGTAATATTATTATAATCTAAATTCTGTTTGGCTAGTTTTAATGCCTTTTCATTTATATCTAATCCAGTTAATTTTTTAGGATTAAATATAGAAGCATACAATAACAAAGCTCCTGTGTTAGTTCCCATATCAAGAACTGAATCATTTTTGTAAACCTCAATAAATTCACCTAGAGCTTCAGTATCAGAATTAATTAAGAACATATCAGTATCTTGATAAATTTTAAGTTCTTCGTGATGAGGAATATAATCAAGTCTAATCATATCTTACAAACCTAGTCTTTCGTATTCTTCTATATATTTTTCACATTCTTCAAAAAGAGGTCTATAACATTTAAAGAAGAATTTAAATTTCTCAATATTATTAGTTTTAAATTTTATTAAACCAAATTTACGCACATCACAACAATGATGAATTACATTATCAGTATATTTAGCACCAAACTTCTTATGAATAGTATTAAACTTTCTATCAATTAATTTTACTTTAGTTGCAGTATAGTTTAGTGCGTCTTGATCTAAGAACACCATTTTCTTTTCATTACAAAGATTTCTAGCTTTTTCAAAATAATGAGTCTCTCTAATCATGTCTAAATTTAGGTATAACATTCCGGAATTAAAATAAGTTCCCTTGTTTCTCATTCCCCAAATATAAACATCTCTTACTGCAAGAAGTTCATAATTTGATACGTCTAAATCAAATAATTCTTTAATGTCACTATTACAAATAGTATCAGTATCTAAATAAATAATGTGTGAAGGAAGAGGAAGCATATCTGCAAATAGTCTCAAGTTTGCATATGGAGTATAAAGTGACATATTATTTACATCATTAAATTTAAAAGAATTAAATGCATCTAAAGCATCAATAATAATCACTTTATTATCAATATTTTTCTTCTTTAAAATATTTTCAAGGAAAACTCTATCATTTTCATCAATTGGAACATAAAGTTTATTTTCGTTTCTTAAATCCATTGTTAAGATATAAATATTTAAAGAACAGCTTGCATGATTTGCAATACTTACTGCACTAATAAGAAGTTGTTTAAATACTTTCTTATTTCCTGCATACATTATATTTATCATATTAACTCCTATTTTTTTAAACTTACAAAGTTATATTTTAAATCCTCTAAGTAATCCATTAAATTATCATAATAAATATTTAAAAGTAAGATATCACTATCTTCTCCAAAATATTCTTTAAGACATGTTGATGAGATAGATAAGGCTAAATCATTAGCCTCTTTAATCTCCTCATCTGTGCATACTTCTTCTCTTTTGTAAAAACCTTTGAACCACTCTTTGTTTTCAGCATTTTCAAGTGCTTCATCATAAGTTAATAGTTTCATTATCTAACCACATCCAATATTAATTTAGCTTCAGTCTTTTCGCTTGAAATATCAAAAGCATTGAAAGCTTTAGCTAAAGATTCACTTGTATTCTTACCATTTGTATAAATATAGCATAATACTTCGCCTTTTTCTACACTATCTCCAACCTTCTTATTTAAAACAATACCAACAGCTGGGTCGATAGTATCAGCCATAGTTTCTCTACCAGCACCTAGTAACATAGCCGCATGTCCAATTGCAAGAGCGTCAATTTTAGAAACATATCCATTTTTCTCGCTTTTAACTTCAACTATTTCTTTAGCACTTGCAAACTTACTTGTGTCGTCCGCGAAGCTTGCATCTCCGCCTTGAGCTGAAACAAATTCTTTAAACTTTTCAAGTGCCATACCATTCTTGATATGTTCTCTCATAGCCTCTTTTGCTTCTTCACGAGTTTTAAAGATATTTGCATCTGTTAATTGATAAGAACCAATTTCAAGACATAAATCAAGTAAATCACTAGGGCCATGACCCTTTAAAGTATTTATAGCTTCAATAACTTCAAGTGAATTACCTACAGCCTTACCTAGAGGCTCTTCCATATTAGTTAAAAGAGCAGTTACATTCTTTCCGCAGTTAGTACCAATTGATACCATTAGGTTAGCTAAGTGTCTAGCGTCTTCCAAGTTCTTCATGAAAGCACCAGATCCAACCTTAACGTCAAGCACAATAATATCAGCTCCAGCAGCTAGTTTTTTAGACATAATAGATGATGCAATAAGCGGAATTGATGATACTGTTGCAGTAACATCTCTTAAGGCATAAAGCTTCTTATCAGCTGGAGTTAAATTACCAGTTTGTCCAACAATTGCAATACCTATTTTTTCAACTTGCTTAATAAAATCTTCTGGTTTAACTGCAATATTAAATCCTTTAATAGATTCAAGTTTATCTAAAGTACCACCAGTATGACCTAGACCTCTACCACTCATTTTAGCAAATTTAAGTCCAAATGAAGCTACTAGAGGAGCTAGTACTAAGCTTGTCTTGTCTCCTACACCACCTGTAGAATGCTTATCTACTTTCTTACCTGATAAAACAGATAAATCCATCTTATCACCAGAGTCTCTCATAGAAATAGCTAGATTAGTAGCTTCTTCATCAGTCATACCCTTTAAATAAATAGCCATGCATAAAGCAGAAGCTTGGTAATCAGGAATAGAACCTTCTGTATAACCTTTAATAAAGAAATCAATTTCTTCTTTAGTTAAAGTTCCTCCGTCTCTCTTTTTTTCAATAATATCAGTCATTAACATAAATCTTTACTCTCCTTCTTTGGTATAAATACCTAATTCTTTAATAACGTAATTTTTTCCGCCTGTATAATTTTCAAGCATTAAATTTAAATTTGTTGTATTATCTACACTAAATTCCACATAAAAATAATACTTACCTAGCCCTTCTTTAGTAGGACGAGACATAATCGCATTTAAGTTTATTTTATAATCATTAAACATTTTAAGCATCGAATATAATATACCTACCTCATCAATACTTGGGATAAGTAAAAATGCACAATCTGCTTTGTTTAATATTTTCGTTTCTTCTTTTTGTTTCTTCTTCAAAACCACAAACCTTGTATAATTATTTGTCTTATCACAAACATTATTTATTACAGTCTTAAAATCAAAGGCATTTGCCATATAACTTGGAACTATAGCTGAAAAAGAGCCTTTATTTTCAAGTAATAAATTTAAAGATTCAATATTACTATCAGTTTCAATTAGTGGCCTATCTAAACTAGATAGATAATTTAAGCATTGTCCTTTAGCTTTAAACTGCACATAAACCTTATTAATATTTTTTATCTCTTCAAAACTAACTAAAGAGAAAGATATTTTTAAGTTTAACTCATTTATTATTTCTAAATCATTTTCATAAAGTAAATCAAGTGTTTCTGATACATAGCCATCCAAACTATTTTCGATAGGTACAATAGCTAAATCATTACCTTTAATGCTTTCTATTACTTTTCTAATAGATGAATGAGATATAAATGGATTGAAAATATTATTATATTCTCTATGTTTAAGTAAAGCAAAATAAGAATATGTATTAATACCAAGACAATGAATCTTAGGTTCTTCTTTAATCCTATTCATAACACCATATTCAAATTTATAAACTGAATGTTTGGTATTTGCAATAAAGGAATGAATATTATTATTTTCGATCAATACTGCTGTATCATCCTCAAGGGCAAGAGCTAATTTCTTATCTATAATTTCATCATTAAAAATATATAAATCTTCTTTATTATAGTGAGGACATATATATAAATCTAAAAGAGAAAATCCATCAACCATCTTAAAATTATAAGTATGATTGTGATCAGTGTAAGCATCACTATCTCCCATACCACTTTTAGTATAGATAATAGCACCAGCTGAAATTCCAGCATAGATTTTATCACTTGTTTCATACTTTAAAAGTAATTTATCAATAGAGTGAATCAAGAATTTTTCTTTTAATTTTCTTGTATCTCCGCCGCCAATATAAATAATATCATTCTTTTCAAACAATTCATCTAATTCCTTAAAAGTATAATTTTTATTATATAATTCGCATACTGTAATATTAACTGATAATTTATCAAAGGTATGCAAAAAGTGATTTATGCTCTTTGTGCTATCAGACATAGCTGTAGGGAAATATAAAATATTAACTTTTACTTTATTTACTAGTGATAAAAGCTGTGATTCAAGATAATTACTTTTTAAATCATCATCTTTACCACCAACAAGAAAATATTTAACCATTATTTAACCTCAAACTTATATCCATAACCTCTATAGGTTTCTATATAATCTTTATACGGACCAAGTTCATTTCTAAGCATCTTAATATGTGTATCTATAGTTCTATCATCAAGTGCATAATCATCATATTCCCAAACACACTTGAATATTTCTTCTCTAGATACAGCCTTACCCTTATTATCAATTAAATACTTAAGTAATTTAAATTCTTTTAAGGTAAGATTTTTCTTCTTTCCATCAACATAAAGTACTCTAGCATCAGAATCGATATCAATATTTCCAACATGTAACATTTGATTTCCATTTAAAGATAAGAAATTGTAAACCTTTAAAGCCAAATTTTCAATATTTAGAGGGGATACAATATAATCATTAGCACCACTTTTTAAGGCATAAAATACATCATAATCTAAATTCCTAGATCCTAAAATATAAATAAATATCTCATTATTCTTTTTTCTTATATAACTAGAAAGTGTAATTCCATCAAGTCCTTTAAGATTATCTTTAATGATAACAGCTTTATAAGAACCATTATCAAGAGTCTCTTTAGCAGAAATACCATCACGAACCAAATCAAAATTAATATTATATTTATCAAATTCACACTTTAGATTATTTATTAATTCTTCCTCTTCTACACAAACCAGTATACTTACCACTTTTATTCACATCCTGTCTCTATTATATAATAACTTTTGTGTGAAATCAAAGTGAAATTAAAAAGAGTCCTTATAGAGACTCTTCTTCTTTTGTTTCGTTTTTAATCTGTCTAGCTTCAAGGCGGTAAATAGGACCTTTAGGGCTCCACTTTTCTTCATATTCAGTCATGATATTAAATACATCATCTTTATGTAAATCTAGCGATATATTTGATAAATACCAACCATTTTGAGAGAAAGATTCTAAACTTGATTCAAATAATTTTCTATTATCAGTCTTTTGGAAAATTTCACCATCTATAGGTAATATTTGTTTGTATATATCTAAATATACATAACTTGTAAGACGACGCTTAGCATGTCTTTTCTTAGGCCATGGGTCAGAGAAGTTTAGGTAAATACGCTTAACTTCATCTTTTGCAAAAACTTCAGGTAACATTACTGCATCAAGTAAAACAAGTCTTAAATTAGGAATATCATATTCGCTAACCTTTTCAAGAGTTCTAATTAAAACAGAATCATACTTTTCAATTGCAATAAAATTAATATTAGGAAATTCTCTTGCAAGCCCTAACATGAATTGTCCCTTACCACATCCCACTTCAATATGAATAGGGTTATTATTTTCAAATACTAGTTCATTCCATTTACCTTTATAATCCTTAGGATTTAAGACAAAATATTTTGTATCTTTTGATAAATCTAAAAATGCATCTTTAACTTTACGTAATCTCATTATTTTGTTAAATCATAAATAGCTTTAGCATATATAGCTAAAATCTTTTTATAGTCACTTTCATAAATATATTCATTTGCTTGATGATCTACATCAGCTCCCCCAACAAATTGAGGTCCAAAGGCTACTGCACCCGGCATAAACTTAGCATAAGTTCCGCCTCCAATACAGTAAGCTTTATTTTGAGTATCTCCTGTAAATTCTCTGTAAGAATTAACAAGTGATTCAACAAGGAAACTAGTGCTCTTTACATAGTGAACCTTAGTAAATGTACCAAATTCAGCATTTAAACCAAATTCTTTGGCTGCTTTAGTTACATTATCTCTAATTAAGGTTTCCATCTCATCAGAAGGTATTCTCAAATCAAGACCAAGTTTTACACTATCTTTATCAATAGAAACAACACCTAAATTAAGTGTTAAATTACCCATTTCATCATAAGTCTTATCAAGGTCTAGTTTCTTGCCAAATGGGTCAAATGTTAGATATTTACATGCAAGTTTATCAATACTAGAGTCAGCATATTCATTTAAGAACTCAAATAAAATAAACGCAGCATTTACTCCTTTTTCAGGACACATAGCGTGGGCAGCCACACCATAAGCATAGTAAACATTATTCTTTACTTCACCTTTATAATCGTTCTTAGAAAGGAATTCTAGATATTCTTTAGTTAAATCTTTAGCTAAAGTCATATGAGCTTCTTCAGGCACAATATTATATCTTTCACCCGCTTTAAATGATACTAAAATAGTAGAATCATTTTTTCCAACAATATCAATAGTTTGATGAGCCTTTTCACCATTGATACATGGGAAACATGCATCAGGAGAGAAACCTATTTCAGGAAGCGGATTATTTTTAAAATAATGCTGTAAACATCTAGAACCTGTTTCCTCATCACATCCCATAATAAGTTTAATTTTTTTATTTGGTTTAAATCCTAAATCTTTTAGCATCTTTATAGCATAATATGATGCAAGAAGTGGTCCCTTATCATCATTTACACCACGTCCGATAATCTTTCCATCTTTTTCTACTACGGTAAATGGATCATTATCCCACTTTTGTCCTGTTACAGGCACAACATCAAGATGAGCAAGTAAACCTAGAGTTTCACTTCCATCGCCAAATTCAACATGTCCAGCATAATTATCAGAATTTAAAGTCTTAAATCCATCTTTTTCACCAAGATTAAGCATGTATTCAAGTGCTTTTTTATTTCCTTCTCCAAATGGTGCATCGCTATTTTCTTTATATTCATCAAGTACAGATGCAAAACTAACTAATTCTTTTAAACTCTTCTTAAAATCATCAAAATATTTATTAACTAGTTCTACAAAATCATCTTTTGTTAATTCTTTATTCATAATTAATCACCTCTTAAATTAAAATATAATGCTAGACCTTTCAATCTAGCATTACATTTATTAAATTTCTTTTCCAAGCTTTAAACTATAAATCTTATCAGTTATAGCCTTAATACATTCAGCCTCATCTGCGCCATTTGCATGAATTGTTACAATAGCACCTTGATAAATACCAAGACTCATAACACCCATGATAGACTTCATGTTAATCTTCTTACCTTCAACTTCAAGTTCAACATCAGAATGGAACTTAATAGCCTCATTAACAAGTCTAACAGCACTTTGAGCATGAATTCCAGTTTCACTTACAATTTTAAAACTCATTGATACCATAATAAAGCCTCCCTATTATTTTAATATCTTATCTAACATCTTTATAATTAAATCAGAATCATATTTAAACAATGTTTTAACATTATTACCGGTTACAAAAACACCTTTTTCAGAAATGGTCTTAAGACTATCTAAATTAACAGATTCTAAATTTAATACCTCAAATTTAACTCTAGCATTTTCTTTAGAATAATTCTTTATATTTTCTTTACCACCTAGATAAGACACCATACTGTTTATTAATTCTTCATCAACAACAATCTTATTCTTACCTTTTTTTGTACAAATCAAAATAAATATTCCAGCAACTATAATAGCTACTAAAATCACTATTCCGATTATCAGTCCAGTATTAGCTTCAAGCGACATACGAACACCTCATTTTCAACTATATTATAGATTAAAAGCGCTTTTATATCAAGTTAATTGACTAGAATTTATCTTAAATTAATGTTGTTAGTTTTAAAAACTAAAATCATAAATATTGATATAATAAAATATAATTTTATGTTTCACTTTTTACCTCTACTTTGATATAATCTAATTAAGTTTTAAAGGAGATTTTATATATGGATATTAATGTAAATAACTCTCTTGATAAGTGGCTTGACCAAATAGATAATCTAACTCTTCCAGATTATGATAAACTGCCGGATATCGACCTTTACATGGAACAGTTACTAACTTATTTAGAGAGAGAAGCTAGTGTTCTTCAAAAGAATAGCAATGACAAACAAATCACATCTTGTATGATTAACAATTATGTTAAGCATAAGATTATTAAAGCACCTAATGCTAAAAAATATTCTCGTGAGCAATTATCACTTTTAAATGAATTAATATATTTAAAACAAGTATTGTCTCTTCCTGAAATTAAACAAATACTTGACGTAGAATATAAAGATAGTGAATATAAAGTAGAATATAATAAATACTTAGATGTCAATAATAAATCTTTTGATGAAGTAATTAAAGAGACTAAAAATTCTTTAAAGAGTTGTAAAGAAAATGATGAGAAAGATTTAACTGATTTAGCTCTAAGACTAGCTGCTAAAGCTAATGCTTATGCAACTGTATCTAAGCGTATCTTATATCTATTAAAATTACTTACTCATATTAAAGAACAAAATGAAGTCTTAAAGCAAAAGTCTATGGAAGATATTTTGGCTGAAAACGAGTAAACTTATGACTTATTTAGAATTACTTGAACAAGCAAGAGTTAATCTAGAACCATATTGCAAAGCCTGCCCTATTTGTGATGGGAAAGCTTGTAAGAATAAAATTCCAGGCCCCGGTGCTAAAGGAACAGGTGATAACGCTATTCGAAATTATCTTTCTTGGCAAAATTATAGAATAATTCCTGATGCAATATCTGATGTAGATAAAGTTGATACTTCTTTTAATTTCTTTGGCAAAACATTATCTGATCCAATTCTTATCGGCCCAGTAGGTGCAGTAAATAAACACTATGGTCCTTTATATGATGATTTAGAGTACAATAAGATAATGCTAAAATGTGCTAAGGAATCAAACATCTTAGGTTTTACTGGCGATGGTGTTGATCCAAACGTATTAATTAGTGCAGCTAAAGTAATTAAAGAATTAGATGGAAATGGTGTAATTACTATTAAGCCATGGGATATGAATAGTATCAAAGAAAAAATAGATATAGCTCTTTCTGCAAATCCTTTAGCACTTGCGATGGATATTGATGCCTCAGGACTTCCATTCTTAAAAAATAGAACACCTAAAGCTGGTCCTAAAACGCAAGATGAGCTTAATGAAATTATTAATTATGCTAAAAAGCCATTTATTATAAAAGGTATTCTCTCAGTTGAGTCCACAAGAAAGGCCTACCTTGCTGGTGCTAGTGGTGTTGTTGTGTCAAATCATGGAGGCAGAGTACTAGATTCTTGTGTTTCTACTTCTTCTGTCCTTTATGATATAGCAAAAGAATTTAAAGGAAAGATGATAATACTAGTCGATGGTGGTATTAGAAGCGGTGCAGATATATTTAAAGCACTTGCTTTAGGAGCTGATGCAGTATTAATTGCACGCCCTTATGTCACATCTATTTATGGTTCAAAAGATGAAGGAGTAAAAATTTTTACTGATAAACTTCATTCTGAACTTGAGGACTCTATGATACTTACTGGATGTAAGAATTTAAAGAGTATTAACTATTCAATGATCACAAAGGAAATAATTTAAGGAAAAGTTTTACCGCTTTTCCTTTTTAGTTATATTTTTCGCAAAAAAAAGTCATATTGAGTTAAACACTAACAATACGACTTAAATTAATTATAATATTTTTAAAACAACTAAGAGTAACTAATTTTAATTAATACTATATGTTAAAAATTTAGTTTCTCCTATACAAATTCTCCCCTATTTCTATTAGTTAGAGGACTTTCTTTATGAGCTACAAATCTAATTCCATAAGTACCTTCAATAAAATCAAATTCAAAATATTTTTGATTTTTTCTATCAGTAGGAAGAACACTTTCTAGTAAATCAACCAAAGTAATCCAATCACCATTAGAATCAAGATATTCTATATAAGCATAATCACCATCTGGTTTAAATAAATGTTCTGAAGATGACCAAAAAGATAAATTAGTACTAAATTCATAGATTGTTTTATTAAATCTTAGTTCTAGATATGCATTCCCTGCATCAATGCGATTAGGAGATAAATTGATGTATTCTTCTTCAATATATCCACATCTTAATCTTTGGCTTTCAATTTCCAAATCATTTAATTTGATTGTAGAAGATTTAATTCCTTCATTTTCAAAATAATATCTAGCATCAAATCCCCAGTCATTTGGTGACAATCTATTTACAGTTTGATTTATTCTAGAACTATATCCTTTTAGTGTTAATGAACTTCCCTCCATTATATCATTTTTATGGTCAACAGTTATACTTGTACCAATTTTGCCAAAAGACAAAGATAAAGAATCGACTATTATACTGTAATTATGAACATATACAGGTTGAACTTCGGTAGTATCTGTAGCCACCATATAATAATCTGCAGTAACCTTAGTTTTTCCATAAACTATAGTTGATGTGTCAGAAGAAAAAGTTGAACCACCAGCTTTAAATGTATAATAAATTCCTGAATCACTACATGAATAATTAGGTGTCAACGTTTCATATTCATCTGCATTTGTAGGGCTATTAGGACTATATGTCCAATATATCATACAAGGAGTATATCTTTCTCCCTTTGCAATATATTTATCTTGATTATATGTAACTGCATTATCACCATGTCTTATAATTAAATTGTCTTTTTTATTTAATATAAAACTTTTTTGTTGTTCAGTTGTAACCTCAACATGATATACAATATTACCATCAAAAAAGCCTAATGCATAAGCTTTTGTTATAAATTTAATATATCCCTTATTATGAGTATATTCATTAGAATTTGATATATCTAAATTAGCCGTGCTAATTTTTGACTCACTATTTAATAGGCTAGAATTTATATATTCATCATACGATACATATTCTTCTTGTACAAAGACATCAATAGAATTGGAAGCTTCCATTTCATTAATTTCATATTTTGAAAATAAATCTTTATCAGAATTAGATAAAGTAAGATTATTGTTATGCCATTCAATATTTGTAATCTAATTATTCTTCTCTAGCTTAATTTCGTTTTTAGACTTATAAAATTCAGTATTAGAAACTAATGATGTACTTAAAGCTGTTAACACAAGTAAAATTGAAGAAGTAAAATTAATCATCATTATCATCTCCTTTCTTTGAAATCTTATAAATAATCACACACCCAAAAAATGCAATTTCCAAAAAAATAAGTTGAATAAATATAATAAAAACATCTATATTAAAATTTGATATATAACCATCGATAAGCATAACTAAATCAATAATTACAAAAACCATAAACAAACCAAACGCTTTCTTCATATTTTCCCTCTATTTACATATTAACTAAATTTGTATATCATATACAAGACAATTGTATCATTTTAAAAAAACAACTTCAACAATTTAAAAATCTATAATAAAAATGAGACAAATAAAAGGAAAATGTATCAAAAATGAAAAAAGAAATTAGTTATTGTAAAAATAAATTATTTTTATCGACAATAGATTTACTATCCATAAAGAAAGCAAATGAAATAAGTATTTCTGAAATTGCAAAATATGCAAACGTTGGAAGAGCTACTTTTTATAGATATTTTAATTCCATTGAAGATTTACTTGTTCAATATGAAGAAATATTAGAAAAAAATTTTGAAGATAACAATCCAAATATCAAAAATAGTAATATAAGAGAAGTTTTATACAGTATTAGTAAACATTTTTTAGATAACAAAAAATTTTATATGACTATTTATACCCAAAACCTATCAGATGATATTTTTAAAATAATCGAAAAAAATATTAATTCCAAAATTACTAATAGTTCACTATTTGAAAAATATGGTATAAAATTTATTCTATATGGTATCTATGGATTTATTACGGCTTGGATTGAAGATGATATGAAATTAACGCCTGAAGAACTAGTGAATAATTTGGAAAATTATTATTTAAAACATTTTAATTTAACTGACTTATAATTTAAATTTAAAAAAGGGGCATTAAATGCCCCTTCTTTAATTAAAATTTGTAACTAATGCATCATACAATACACTAATAGCTTTTTCATAATCACTATTAGAAATACCCACAATAATAGATAATTCAAGTGGATCTTGGTCCATCATCTTGATATTAATATCATTTTCTGCAAGAGTCTTAAATAGGCGACCTGATACACCTTTTTTATTCTTCATATTTCTACCAATGATAGAAATTAAAGCCAAATCATCATCAAGTTCAACTTTAGATTCTAGTTTTTCTTTTAAACTTGTAATAAGTTCATATTTTAAATTTTCAATAGATTTTAAAGGTAAAACTACTGAGAAAGAGTCAATACCAGATGGAACATGATCTATTGACAATTCATATTCTTCAAAAATAGATAGTGCTTTTCTAATACAACCTATTTCACTAGCCATATGGCTCTTAGAAATAGTTATAGATGCAAAGTCTTTCTTACCAGTAATACCTGTTACAATACATGAAGTGTCATTTGAACTTTGACAAATTATTGTACCTGGATTTTCCGGATCATTAGTATTTTTAATATTAATAGGAATATTAAACTTCTGAACAGGATATACAGTATCTTCATGAAGTACATTAGCACCCATATAAGATAATTCGGATAATTCTTCATATGTTACTTCTTTAATAGCTCGAGGATTCTTGACAATTTTAGGATCAGCAGCTAAAATGCCTGATACATCTGTAAAGTTTTCATAGACAGAAGCATTAAAAGCTTCTGCAACCAATGAACCTGTAATATCCGATCCTCCTCTAGACATAATCTTTATATCTTTATTAGGATAACTACCATAAAAGCCAGGTACAACAATACACTTTTTTGTTATATCAATTGAGCTTGTTAAATCATGGGTTCTACTTTCATTAATTTTACCATTATAATCAAATGCTATTATGTCTTTAGCATCTACAAAATCATAATTTAAATAACTAGCCATTAACTTAGCAGTAAGATATTCTCCTCTACTAACTAAAAAGTCTTCAGAAATATTCTTATTAAGTTTAGAGTGTAATTCTTCTAATTCTTTTTCAATATCAAAATCAATATTAAGTTCATTTCTAACATCAACAAATCTTTGATAAATTAATTTCCAAATATTTTCAATATCAACATTATATTTGATATGTGCATGAAGAATATAAAGTAAGTCTGTGATCTTATAATCACTGCTATCTCTCTTACCTAAAGCAGATACCACAACTACTCTTCTTAAATCATCACTTAATACAATATTCTTAACTTTTTCAAACTGTCTAGCACAAGATAAACTAGAACCACCAAATTTACAAACTTTTATCATAAACTAACCTTTAAATAAAATATCTTCCATATTATACATACCAGGCTTAGCATCCTTTACAAATTCAGCAGCGTGTATAGCACCACGTGCAAAACGTGCCTTATTAATACCTGTATGTTTTATTTCTATTATATCATCTTCACCGATATACATAATATCGTGTTCATCTAATAACTCTCCACCTCTAATTTGGTGAATACCTATTTCATTAGATTCTCTTCTATTATTTCCTTCTCTTCCGTACTTAGGAGTACCCTTTGTAGTTTCAGTTAAAGACTTAATAAGCATTTCACTAGTAATACGGCATGGAGCCTCAATCTTATCTGATCCACCCTTTTCAATATATTCAATATCATAATATTCATAAATCTTAGGAGTAATTTCTCTAATAATTCTATTAACTAAATTAGCACCAACAGAAAAATTTCTAGATTGCAATACTGCACAAGTTTTGGCTAAATCATTAATCTTTTCTTGTTCAGCTTCAGTATATCCTGTAGTACCAATTACAACACCACATTTATGTTCTTTAGCATAAGAATAAATCATATTTAAATTAGCTGGATTAGAAAAATCTAATATTACATCAATTTTACCTTCATATTCTAATATTGATGTATATAAATCAGGAGATTGAGGAGCAATAACACACACACACTCAGGACCTAATTCACTCTTTAATAATTTACCCATTGAACCATAACCAATAACGCAACAACGCATAATACAAATACCTCACTTTTCTTTTTTCTATACTTATATTTTATATCAATTTGTCTTTATTTTAAAGGCACAATATAAACTAGCAATTTAAAGCATTTTTATAAATATATAGCCGCATATATTCCTGCTTTATTTTCCAAATAAGCTTTAGATATATTGCAAGACATAAGGCCATCAACTGAATTTAGTTTATAGTATTTGTATACTAAATCAACAAAGTGATCACATGCAAGAGATAATCCTCCGCCAATTCTAAATTCATTAATTCCAAGTACTTGATTACAATTAGAAATTAAAATACCTAGATATCTTGCAAAATGTTCAACACATTTAATTGCATCCTTATCACCTTGTTCATACAAATCAAATATATCTTTACTATTTAATCTAGTATGATGATTTCTATTATATTCAATAGGCATATTTTTAGCTGAAACATACATCTCAGCACATCCATATCTTCCGCAAGTACATCTTCTAGCTTTAGGTCCAAATTCTACTTTTAAATGACCTATTTCACCAGTAAATCCATTTAAATTTAAAATGTTACTATTAATAATTATTCCAGCACCTACTCCAGTACCTAAAGTAATAAGACATAAATTGGGAGAGTTAGAAGCTTTACTTTCAGCAAGTGCAGCTAGGTTAGCATCATTTTCGACTAAAATATTTTGACAGTTAAATGACTTACTTAACTCTTCATATAAATTAATTCCAACAATATTTAAGTTCGGTGCAAATATAACTACATTATCTTTTACTACACCAGGAATACAAATAACATATTTTTCTATTTGTTCACTATTACGTTTACTCTTAATTTCTTTAACTAGAGTAGGCAATACTTCTTCTCTTTTTTTAGGTGTTTTAAACTGAAATGTATAAAACAATTCACTTTCATTAAAAAATCCAACCTTAATATTTGTTCCACCAATATCAATTCCACATTTAATCATAATTTTACTCCGCCACTTTATAAACTGTATTCTTCTTCATCTTTGTAAAATATATATTTAATGACTCAAAGATTAAACCTATTATTAAAAATATAATAACTAATTTAATATAGATATTAGAATCTTTCAAGTCAAATAAACTATAAATTATTAATATAGAATTTGTAATATGAAGAAAAATACTATTATTTTTAAGATCAAAGAATATTTCTGCAAACACAAAAATCATAAAAAATATTGCAAAAAAAGACAACAAATCACTCTTGTTTTTAGAATATGTTCCAACTTGAAACATGTGCATTGTATAAAAACAAAAAAATAAAATATATAAAGCAATAATTAGTAAATATATTGCTTTATAGTTCTTATTTAATATTTTATATATTACTAATAGAATATCTAAAGCTATAACTATACTACCTACTACATAGCCTAAATGATTAGTACTTAAATAAGCATTGCTAGAATCAATATTTTTGCTAAAGAAAAACATAAATAGAGCCGAAACAAATATTAATATAGGAAAAGTAAATTTTATAATATTAGGAATTATTTTATTCATAAAATACCTCTTTATTCTTTATATAATTATATAGATTTTAATGTCAAACTACAAGTAATTTAAAATTTCATGCTAAATAAAAAACTTGCAAAGCAATTAAGCAATGCAAGTTATATTAATTATTCAAATTCAATTGTTGCAGGTGGTTTACTAGTACAATCAAGGAGTACTCTATTAACACCTTTAACTTCATTAACAATACGAGTTGAAACTTTTGCAATTACATCATAAGGAATACGCGCAAAGTCTGCAGTCATACCATCAATAGAAGTTACAGCACGAATCGCAATAGCGTAAGAGTATGTTCTTTCGTCCCCCATAACACCTACACTTCTCATGTTTGTTAAAGCAGTAAAGTATTGCCAAATATCTTTATCTAAGTGAGCAGCTGCTATTTCTTCTTTTAAAATTTGGTCACTTTCTCTTACAATTTCAAGTTTTTCCTCAGTAATAGCACCAATGATTCTAATTGCAAGACCAGGACCTGGGAATGGTTGACGCCAAACAATATTGTATGGAAGTCCAAGTTGAAGACCTAGTTCTCTTACTTCATCCTTAAATAATACATTAAGTGGTTCAATAAGTTTAAACTTCATATCTTTTGGAAGTCCACCTACATTATGATGAGACTTAATCTTTTGAGCAGTATTAGTACCTGATTCAATAACATCTGTATATAAAGTACCTTGAGCAAGGAAGTCAAATTCTCCTAATTTCTTAGATTCTTCATCAAAACAATAGATAAATTCATTACCGATAATTTTTCTCTTTTGTTCAGGATCTTCTACATCTTTTAACTTAGATAAGAAACGGTCTTTAGCATCAATTTTAACAACATTCATATCGAATGCTCTTAAGCTGTCCATTACTGATTGACCTTCATTTTTACGAAGTAAGCCATGGTCAATAAACATACAAGTTAATTGCTTCCCAATAGCCTTATGTAATAATAAAGCTACAACAGTAGAATCTACACCACCAGATAGTCCGCAAAGAACTTTCTTGTCTCCAACTGTTTCTCTAATTTTTTTAACTTGATCTTCAATATAATTAGCCATAGACCAATTAGCCTTAGCACCGCAAATAGTGAAAACAAAGTTTGCGATTATATCAAGTCCATATTCAGAGTTTCTAACTTCAGGATGGAATTGTACCGCATAGATTTTTTCATCTGTATTTTCAATAGCTGCATTTACATTTGCATAAGATCTTGCAATAAGTTTGAATCCCTTAGGCAATTCAGAAACATGGTCTCCATGGCTCATCCAAACATTTTGTTCAGTAGGAAGACCTTTAAATAAATCAGATTTACCAGTAACGTTAATACCACTTAATCCATATTCTCTAAAATTAGATTTTGAAATAGTACCGCCAAATATCTTTGATATTAGTTGCATACCATAACAAATACCAAGTACTGGAATACCTAGTTTAAAAATTTCATGGTCACAGTCAAAAGCATCTTCATCATATACAGACTTAGGTCCACCAGAAAAGATAATACCTTTAACATTGCCAAGTTTTTTAATTTCTTCTGCCTTAATAGTATGAGGAAGTAAGACAGAATATACATGCTTATCTCTTATTCTTCTTGCGATTAATTGGTTATATTGAGAACCAAAATCTAAAACTATAATCTTATCGTAATCCATAATTAATCCTTAAAATAGTTTGGTGCTTCAACAGTAATATCAACATCATGAGGGTGAGATTCCTTTAATCCTGATGGAGTAATTCTGATAAAGCAAGCTTTTTCTTTTAATGTAGGGATATCCTTACTACCGCAGTATCCCATACCAGATCTAATACCACCACATAATTGGTAAATAGTATCAGCTAATTCACCCTTGTAAGGAACTCTTCCTTCAATACCTTCAGGAACAAGTTTCTTAGCCTGGGTATTCTTATTTTGGAAGTATCTATCAGCTGAACCTCTCTTCATGGCTGCTAAAGATCCCATACCTACATAAACCTTAAATTTTCTACCTGAATAAATTACTTCATCACCTGGAGCTTCAGAACATCCTGCAAGCATAGAACCAAGCATTACACAGTCACCGCCAGCAGCTAAAGCTTTAACAATGTCACCAGATTGTTTAATACCACCGTCAGCGATTACACATACACCTTTATCTTTACAGTATTCATATACGTCACCAACAGCTGTGATTTGAGGTACACCAACACCAGCTACAATTCTTGTTGTACAAATAGAACCAGGTCCAATACCAACCTTAACACAATCAACACCAGCTTCAATTAAGTGCTTAGCAGCTTCTACAGTTACAATATTACCAGCTACAAGATCAAGATTTGGGAATTCTGCTCTAATCTTTTTAACAACATTTAAAACATTTAAAGAATCACCATGAGCTGAATCTACTGTAATAATATCGACACCAGCTTCAACAAGCGCTCTAACTCTATCAAGAGTGTCAGGTCCAACACCAACTGCTGCACCACATCTTAATCTACCTTTAGAATCTTTACATGCATTAGGGAATTGTTTAGCATTATCAATATCCTTAGATGTAATTAATCCTTTTAAATGATTTTCATCATCAACAATAGGTAATTTTTCAATTCTATTCTTCCAAAGAATCTCTTTAGCAGATTCAAGTGTAATACCTTCTTTTGCAGTAACTAGTGGCATCTTAGTCATAACTTCAGATACACAAGTATCATCAATCTTTAGATACTTCATATCTCTATTAGTAATAATACCTAGTAATACTCTATTTTCATCTACAACAGGAAGACCAGAAATTCTATATGTTTCCATTAATTCAAATGCTTCTTTAACTGTGTGGTCACAAGTTAAAACAATAGGATTTGTAATCATTCCTGATTCATTCTTCTTAACTAAGTCTACTTGATGAGCTTGTTCTTCAATAGACATATTTTTATGAATAAATCCAAGTCCTCCCTCACGAGCAAGAGCAATTGCCATCTTATATTCTGTTACAGTGTCCATAGCAGCTGAAACAATAGGAATATTTAAAACAATATTCTTAGTTAAGTGAGTCTTAATATCAATTTGCATACCTACAACTTCACTATATTGAGGTACTAATAAAACGTCATCGTAAGTTAATCCTTGTCTTACATTATCAAATTTCATAATTTTTGTTTCCTTTCATACTTGTAAACGATGAAAAAAGCAACATTAAAAAACTAATGTTGCATTAATTACTGTTTTGTTTCCTCTTTTCATCATACACTTACCTCCAGAACTAGTAAGCTATGCTTAAAAAAGAATTTTTATCTTTTTAAACATGTAGTCCTAAAATTTACGGTTTCAGGGTAGAGACTTGCTTACCAATTAAAGCTATTATACAAGTTTATTTTATTGTAACACAATTTAATTTCTATTCAAGATGATTTTTAATGAAAGCATTTTTACAAGAAAATTATTTTTGCTCTTTAAGTTCAAAATTAGAAAGTAAAATAATTATAGGTGCTAATATACAAGAAGTACCAACTAAAGCTACTGGATATAAACTTCTACAAGAAAAATATGATAATATTAATATAATAATACCAAAAATTATAGAATCATAAGAATATCTAATTACTTCTAAAAATTTAAAATTTTTATGTTCTTTAGGCGTAACAATAAATACTGCCTTCTTTCCTATTAGATTTAAGAAGATTGTTTTTAACATCATAGGAACAAGTGATACATAAGTAATAATATTAACAATAACATATGGTAATAACAATAATATTTTCCTGCTTCTTTTATAGATGAAGAAATCCGGTATGAATGATGAAAATAAGAAAACAAATGTCATTACGTATATTACAATAGAATAATTAATAATAGGATATCCTAAAAATCCTAGAATAATTGTACAGAAAAGCAAATTAAAACTTAAAATAGGTACAATAGGTAAACTA
>CAVCUQ010000001.1:0-108590 GCA_963605425.1 uncultured Eubacteriales bacterium | reverse complement strand
TCTTTTAAGAAATATTCAAATACTTATACAACTATTAATAGTAGTAAATCTATTAATAAAGAATTAAAAGATAATGAAATTATTATTTCAAAATCCTTTGCAAATAGATATAATTTATCAAATGAATCAATTGGAAAGACTTATCAATTTATAGATATAAGAAACGAAAAATATAATAATTATTATGATAATTATATTTCTTTATTTGATTTTTACAGTAATGGATTTATTGTTAAAGATATAGTTGATGACTCTTCAAATAATTATTTTGTCTCAGAAAATGTATTTGAAAAGATTGTATATGAGTATGACATATATTCAAGACCTAGCTTTTATTTAGTTAAAAATAGTGAGAACCTAAAAAATATAACTTCGTATAAATTTGATGAAGTTAATATGTCAAATATATACATTAAGGGGGAATCTTTTTCAAGTTTTAGAATATACTTAAATATTATATTTGTTGCTTTAATAATTTTGATTAGTATATATAATGTTATGTATACATCTCAACTTATTACAAAAAATATACATTCTATAGGTATTTTTAAGTCATTCGGATTTGAAAATCATGATATAAAAAGAATATATAATAGATATTTATTATTATCAAATTTATTAATAATTATATTTGGATCTCTTATTTTTAATTTAATTTATTTCATATTTGAAAATATCCAAAAAGATAAGATGATATATAATCAAGTTATTCAAGATAAATATTCTTTGCTAGTGTATATTATATTAATAGGTTTCATATTACTTTCTTCATTTATTAGATTTATTTTATATAGAAAAATAGATAAAGAAGAACCTATTGCATTAATGCGACAATAATTCATAGTACTTACTTTTATAATTTATACTATTCTAAGAAAAGTAAGGATTATAAAATAGCAGATATAATTATTAGAAATACTTATAAGGTATTATTATAAAGAGGTATGAAAGGTTGCTTTATCTACTGTGAAGATAAAGCATTATTACAATATATTTCTAAAATCACTAAAAAAGATATAATCTATTAATATTAAAAGATAAGGTTTGTAAATCGATGTGTTTACAAGACTTTTTCTTATCTAAATTATAGTTCTAAATAATATTAACTAGATATATTCCATTATAATGTGCTAAAATAACACTTGTAAAATAATGCTAATAGGAGAGTAATAAAATATGCTAGAATATAGAATTGAAAGTGCGATAACTTTAAGTGGTGCAGAAAATATTATGAATGAAATGGCAAAGGAAGGATGGAAGGTTGTATCAACAGTTTATTGGGCTAAATGGGCAAAACTTGCAATTACATTTGAAAGAGAAAAAAGATAAAGAATAAGTTATGATTAATATGAACGATCTTTTAAGCAAGAATTCTGTAAATGTACTATCAAACACAACCATACCTAATATATGTTTTCTTCATCAATTCTTAAATATACCAAAATTATCAATAGATATGAAATACTGGGATAAATGTGCTGATGTATTAATTCTAAGAGGACATGAAAAAATAAAGAGTGTTGAACTTTTTATGCTAATATGGCTTGAAGATTTAAATTGGCCAGGATCATTTAAGATTTTTAACTATTTTTTAACATTAGATATAACTGAATTGAATGATTTGGTTATTGAAGCTTTCACACTTGCATATTATAAAAAAGATATGGAATGGGCTATTAATTTATGTAATCTTATTAATAATAAAGAGAATGGAAACATAATATTTGATAATATAAATAAATATTATGATTTAGCTAATTTCTTAGAAGAAGTATATCATGCTTTAAACAATTAATATAAATTATAAGGAGGAGTAAAATCTTCCTTTTGTTTTTTAGTTTGTAATTTATTTGTTTTAATGTATAATTATTTATAATTGTTTGCATTAAATATAAAAGGATAAAAAATATGGATTCAAATACAAATCAAATAAATGAAAATAATAAAGATAAAAAGTATAAGATACTAGATTCAAATATGTTAAAACTTATTGCGATAATTGCAATGACTGTTGACCATATTGCTTGGGCAGTGTTTTCATCATATAGCAGAGAGCCTCTAGCCATTACAATGCATATAATAGGGCGACTTACCCAACCTATTATGTGGTACTTTATAGCTGAAGGATACCACTATACTAAAAATGTGAAGAAATATACGAAAAGACTTTTTGTGTTTGCTGGTATATCACATATACCTTATATGCTTCAAAGTGAACCATTTAAACAGTTTGGACCTCTAGCCCTTATACCTTTTGCAACAGGTAATGGATTCATGGGACATGTATTAAATCAAACTAGTGTAATGTTATCGCTTGCAATTGGTCTTGTAATGCTTAGAGTAAATGATAACCCGAAACTATCTCAATTTAAGAAAACCATAATTATTTTATTATTGTGTATAGTATCATTTCCAGCTGATAGTAGTTGTATCGGAAGTTTGTGTATTCTTGCAATAGGAAGTAATAGAGGTAAACCAATTAAACAAATACTTTCTTCCTCAATATATGTTTTAATGTATATTGCCATATATTATTTCTGTATTGATAAAACATATGCTCTTATTCATTTATGTGAAGCTTTAGCTATTCCATTTATTGCATGTTACAATGGTAAGCGTGGTAAGAATCCTAAGGTAAATAAAATATTTAAATATGGTTTTTATATTTATTATCCACTGCATTTACTAATTATAGGAATAATAAATCTAATTTCATAATTTTTACACATATTTTTGTTGCTTATAATGTATAATTAAGTAAATTAAATGGGAGGACTATTAATATGGAACAAAATAATACTTTTAATTTATATAATAGAAAAAATGAATTATACACTAATATTTTAAATGAGAAATTTGGTGTATCAAAAGAAGAAGTTAGATCTCTTCAAAAAGATATCAAGTCTTTAGTTATAAAATTTGAAGAAAAGATGGTAGAAGCTGAAGTTAATACATTATTTGAAGATTGGGTTAATAATGAAATTAATAACTTCAAAAATAATTTATATAATGTATATTTTAAACATTATAATAATATGTTAAGTAACGCGTTAAAAAATGATCCTACTTTAATTCTAAATAATCAGAAGTTTGTAGATTTTATTAACTTAACTATTGAATATACTAAGTTTACTGCTAAAGAAGTAGATCAAAATAAAGATAGAATACCTGAAAGAATAATGTTTTTAGATGGTTTCCAATCTTATGTTACTGAAGACCAAATAAATAGAGCAGTTATTAGAGTTAAAAATCAAATTAATGACGCTATTGATAATAAAATTACTATTGAAAAAGAAAAAAATAGAATCATTTCCAACTCTTTAAAAACTTATGGTTTAGATCATTTGGATAATATTATGGACGCTAACTTAAGTCTTGATAATTTAGTAACTGAAAATGAAATGGAACTAAATTTCAATATGAATTCTGATAATCAAAATAGTTATTATCAAAAAGATCAAGATGTTACATATTTAAAATATAGAGGTATCTATTTTAAGGCTTATGGTAAATATGATTCTTTAGATGAATTCTTTGAAAATAATAATGGAGTTAGAGAAAAGGCAGACGATTATGTAAATGTAATGTCTTGTCTAACTGAAAATGGTTACAAAACACAATTAAAAGAAGGATCTTATTATTATATTATTCAAGGAGAATTTTATAAATCAGATTTGTATTTCAATAATAGACAAATAGCTGATACATTTAATCAAATAAGAAGTAATTTTACTAAGATAGATAATCTTGAAAATGCTGTCTATGGACCTTACCAAATGGTTAAGTTTGGAGAACTTGACAATAATATGATTCAAGATATAAGAACATATTCTAAACAAAATGTTTTAAATATTTTAAAAAATATTGATAAAACTAAACTTGATGATAAGACTAAAGTAAATAGTTATGCTTTGCTTAAAGATTCACTTAAGGCATATAAAACTTCAAGTAACTATGCATTAGAACATCTTCCTTGGTATAAGGTTATATTTAAACCCATTATTAAATATGTTTATAACAAGAATATTGATAATTTAGTTGATTCTGTTAAAGAAAAATTATCTTTAAGTAATGTTGATATAAAGAAAATGGATTCTATTAATTCATCTACTAATTTATTTGAGACTTTGAAAGGTATTTCTGAGAGTATTGTTCAAAATAAGAATAATGAATATGAACTAGATAAATATATTAATAAAGATGAAAAAGTAGAACTATTTGATGAATGGTATGAAGATAAAGACCAAGTATCGGTTAAATTCCATTTTGGTGAACATGAAACTGAGGTTGAATTATCTGATGATGATAAGTGGCCTATTGTTGTTGATGAACTTGAGAATGAACCTGTAAAGGATGTTAATAATGTTTCTTTAGAGGAAGAAATTAACACAAATAAGAAAGATATGTCTAAATAAAACATTTTAGTTGATATTTGCTAGTAAAAGATATATAATACATACGCTTAAAATAAATAATCCATAAAGAGAAGGCTAGAGACAAGCTCGATGACCCTTCAGCAACTTGCTAAAATGTAAAGTGCTAATGCTTGAATGATGGACAATTACAAAGGGTCCATTTTGGGCCCTTTATTTAATTAATGGAGGTAAGGTATATGGTAGTAGAAGTTTTAATATCAAGACAAGCTCAAGTTATGAATCAAACCTTTGACTATCATGTACCTTTAGAATATGAAAATCTAATTCAAGTCGGAGTTCGGGTATTTATACCAATTGGGAATTCTAAAGAGATTGGATATATTTTAGGCATAAAAACTGAATCAAATTTTAAATTAAAGGATATTATTGAAGTTATAGATATTGAACCAATTATATCTGAAAAAGATATTCTTTTAGCTAAACTCATTAAAAAACATTATTTCACATCATTTTCTAGTGCCCTAGAGCTTATGATTCCATCCTTTCTTAAAAAGAATATTTCTAAAGAATTAATCTTAAAAGATAGAGAAAGGCTTTCTAGTGTCCTTGTTCCTTTTTTTGAAAAAGACAAGGTAAGATATACAAGTAATATGCAAAAATATCAAAATATTATTAAAGATATGGCAAAAAATGATATTATTGAAATTAAGTATATTATTAAAGATAATGGATCAATTAAGAAGAATAAGTATTTAAAATTTTTAAATGATTATCTTGGTAAAAGTGAAAATGCTAGAGTCTTATCTAATTACTTAAAGAATCTTGATAAAGATATACCTAAAGAAGACGTTATAGCACAAGGATTTGCAGTATCTTCTATTAGTACCTTGATCAAGAATAACTCGATTTTAGAATATGAAACTGAAACTTACAGAGAAGTTGATATACTAGATGAAAATTATACTGATGTTGTATTAAATGAGGAACAAACTAAAATAGTAAATGAAATTAAGGATAATTTAGATTGTAATTCCAAATATTTAATACATGGAGTTTGTGGTTCTGGTAAAACTGAAATTTATTTAAATTTAATTGAAGAAGTATTAAAAAATGGTAAGGAAGCTTTAATGCTGGTACCTGAAATATCCTTAACGCCTCAAATTGCATCTCGTTTTAAGCATCGTTTCAAAGATAAAATTGCTTTAATTCACTCTAATTTGTCTAATGGTCAAAGATATGATGAATATAGAAGAATTAAAAGAGGAGAAGCAAGGGTTGTAGTAGGTGTTAGATCAGCTTTATTTTCTCCTTTTAAAAATCTAGGTATTATCATAATTGATGAATGTCAAGAAGAAAGTTATATCCAAGATTCTACTCCTTTCTATGATGCACATTTTGTGGCTAGTTATTTAACTAAATTTTATAATTGTCCTTTAGTGCTTGGTAGTGCAACTCCCCGTGTTTCAACTTATTATAAGGCTTTAAATAATGAGTATAAGTTACTAAATTTAACTCAAAGAGTAAATAAGAAGAAAATGGAAGATTCTATTATTGTTGATATGAGAAATGAACTTAAAAATTATAATAAATCGGTCTTTTCTCGTGTTTTACAAAAAGAATTAATTAATAACTTTAACAAAAAAGAACAATCTATTTTATTTATTAATAGAAGAGGTTATTCAGTAAGTTACAGTTGTCGTAGCTGCGGAGAAGTCATTAAATGTCCTAATTGTGCTATTCCTCTTACTTATCATAAGACTGTTAATAAGCTTAAATGTCATTATTGTAATTATGAGATAGTAGCTCCTTCAAAGTGTCCTAACTGCGGATCATCTTGGATTAAAGCATTAGGTAGTGGAACTGAAAAGATAGAAGAAGAAATAAAAAAATTACTTCCTTTAGCTAGAGTACTAAGAATTGACTCTGATACTACATCGAATAAAGATAGTTATAATAATTATATTAGTCAAATTAATAATCATGAATGTGATATTATATTAGGAACTCAAATAGTAGCTAAGGGATTAGATTTTCCTCTAGTTTCTCTTGTAGGAGTTATAAACGCGGACCTTAATCTTAATATGCCAGTCTATAATGCTTATGAAAAAACTTATGATTTGCTAGAGCAAGTTTCAGGTAGAGCAGGAAGAAAAGATACAGAAGGTAAAACGATTATTCAAACATATAATCCTTCTTGTTATGCAATTAGGTTAGCTTCAAAACACAATTATCTTGAATTTTACAAGGAAGAGATAACATTGAGAAAGAGCGCAAATAATCCTCCTTTTTATAACTTGTTTGAAATAATGGTTATTTCAAGAGACAAAAAGGAAGCTTTTCAAAACGCCTTAAATATTAAGAAAATGATTTTAGAAAAAGAAACTCTTTATATCTTAGGACCTGTTAGCGATAGGATATTTATGCTTAATAATGAATATCGTTATGTTCTTACTATTAAAAGTAAAAATGAAGAGTTAGAGGTTTTAAATTTAGTTTCATCTAATTATTTGAATAATTCAAAAGTTAAAGTATATATTAAAAGGATGTGATTTAATGAAAATAGTATTTATGGGTACTCCCGAGTTTTCTGTTAGTATACTTGAGGAGTTAAATAAAAAATACGAAGTAGTGCTTGTTGTAACTCAAAGTGATAAACTTGTTGGAAGGAAACAGGTTGTAACCTATTCACCTGTTAAACAAAAAGCTTTAGAACTTGGGTTAAAGGTATTTCAACCTTTAAATTTAAAGGAAGATTATGAGGAAATTATTAATGCCAAAGCTGATCTTTTAGTTACAGCTGCTTATGGTCAATTTGTACCATCAAAGGTCTTAAAGTGTTTTAAGAATTGTATTAATGTTCATGGTAGTCTTTTACCTAAGAGAAGAGGCGGAGCTCCTATTCAAAGAGCTATTATTGAAGGGGATAAGACAACTGGAGTTACTATCATGCAAATGGTTAAAGGTATGGATAAAGGTGTAATGTATGCCAAAGAAGAAACTCCTATTCTAGATTCGGATAATCAAGATACATTATTTGCACGTTTATCAGAAATAGGAACTCGTCTATTAATGGATAATATTGAAGGTATCTATAATGGTGTAAATCAAGGTGTTCCTCAAGATGAAGCAGAAGCTACAATTTCTCCTAATATTAGTCCTAGTGAAGAGGAATTTAACTTTAATGATACTTCAAGAAACATCTTTAATAAAATTAGAGGATTATCTCATGAACCAGGTGCTTATTTTAAGATTAAGGGCCTTAGAGTAAAGGTCTATGATGCAAAGATTGTTAACACTGACAGTACTCTAGAAGCTTCAACTATCTTAGAGACTAAAAAGCATTTAATTATCAAAACAGAGGATTCAGCTATCGAACTTTTAACTATTAAAGTTGAAGGTAAAAAGGAAATGAGTGTTTCAAGTTTCTTAAATGGTCAAAATTTATTTACTAAATTAGATTTAATTAAATAAATTTATTTGTTATAATATATAGGCGATTTAGGTACTTATATGAAAAATAACAATCAAGAAGAAAACTTAGAAAAAGTTAATAAAAAAAATAAGATTTCTGAATTTTTCTCGAATATATTTTTAAAGTATTTTAGTTTTGAAACTGGTATCGATATTTCGGACGAAACACAGGTTCTTTATAAAAGAAATAAAGTTATTAAGAATATAATCTTTGTAACTAACTGGTTATATACTATTATTTTGTTTATTGTATCATTTACTGATCACACTAACTTAGTCCTATCTGCTATCTTGGTTCCGGTTACATTTTATGTTAACTATAGACTTGGTAAAGTTATCAATTTAAATGAAAATAATCTGCTTAAGCAACAGATTGCAATGTATATTCAGTGTTTTTACATGATTTTATCTTCAATAATTGTGTATATTAAAATGAAATATTCAACAAACGATCTTGACCAGACGGTAATGTATGCGGAAGTGGGATATGCGATGCTTTATGTATCACTTGTGGTAGTATCACTATATCAAGATAAAAAACTACTTTATGAGATTTCAAAATTATTATTACTTATTGTAACTATAATTCATTTTACAGTTACATATAACTTTATTAAAGTTGTTGAGAATAAATCTACATTTGAAGCTATTTATTTAGTTATTTCAACTGAAGCATTTAAAGATATCATTTTAAGAACAGCAGTCCTTGTACTTTTTATGATTATTCTTTATATTAATGTATCTATCTCTGGCTTCCTTCAAGAAGAAAGAAGAAAAGAATTAACTAAAAGACGTGAGGTTGAATCAGCTTTCTCGAATGTTGTAATAAACATGTACAATGCTAACTTTGGAGATATGTTTATAACTAAAGAAAATCGAGAAGAATCAGACTTACTTGCAGATATGAGTTATCAACTAGCCTCTTACTTAGGTCTTTCAATAGATGAATGTGAAGATATTAAAAGGTATTCTCATGTTTATTTAGATACTAAGGTTGACTTAAGTAGTATTGAAAATATTCCTAATAAGGATGAAAGATTTGAAGCTTTAAGAAAAGAGACTGAACAAGGTTCTATAGTAGCGGAAAGACTTTCTTTAAAGAGAAAAACTGAAAATATTGTAAGAACTCACTGCCAGGGTAGCGTTACTCCTGAATTTATTGATTTTTCAAAAATGGTAAAAGAACCATGGAAGAATCAAATTATAGCTTTATGTGATATTTATATATCACTAAGATCTATAAGAGATTATAAGAGACCTTATGATCAAATGCAGTGTGAGAGAATACTTGAATCTGATTTCAAACAATATTTTGATAATATTGTCTTTGATAGATTTATGACTTTAATTGAAACATTTAAAAATATGTATGAAGGGTATGGTAATTAAAATGGAGAAGAAAGAATTTTTAACAACTGGCACTTGTGCTAGAAAGATTACTTTTGAGTATGAAAATGGTATTATGCATAATTTAGAATTTGAAAAAGGTTGTCCTGGAAATTTGAAAGCAATTTCAAAATTATGTGAAGGAAGAAAACTAACTGAAATTTGTTCTCTTCTTGAAGGTAACACATGTGGTATAAAGAATACTTCATGTTGTGACCAATTAGCTAAAGCGATTAAGGAGGTATTATAAAATGAATCGTTTTTTTACTAGTGAATCTGTAACTGAAGGTCATCCTGATAAGGTTTGTGACCAAATATCTGACGCAGTTCTTGATGATATATTAGCTCATGACCCTCATGGTCGAGTTGCTTGTGAAACTATAGCTACTACAGGTATGGTTGTAGTATTTGGTGAAATTACTACTAATCATTATGTTGATATTAGATCAATTGTTAGAAATAAACTAACTGAAATTGGTTATGTTCGTGGAAAATTTGGATTTGACGCTGAAAATGTAGCTGTACTAACTTCAATTGATGCTCAAAGTGCTGACATTGCATTAGGTGTTGATGAAACTAATGGACATGAACAGGGTGCTGGTGACCAAGGTATTATGTTTGGTTATGCTTGTGATGAAACTGAAGTTTATATGCCACTAGCTATTACTTTAGCTCATAGACTTGCAAAGAGACTAGCTGATGTAAGAAAAGATGGAACTCTTCCATACTTAAGACCAGATGGTAAGACTCAAGTTACTGTTGAATATGATGATAACGATAATATTGTAAGAATTGATACAATCCTTATTTCCTCACAACATTCTCCTGAAGTATCACTTGAACAATTATCTAAAGATATTAAGAGAGAAGTTGTAGATAAGATTGTTCCTCAAAACCTTGTTGATGATAAAACTAAGTATTTATTTAATCCTACTGGTAGATTTGTTATCGGTGGTCCTGCTGGTGACTCAGGTTTAACAGGTAGAAAGATTATTGTTGATACTTATGGTGGATCTGCTTGTCACGGTGGTGGAGCATTCTCAGGTAAGGACCCTTCTAAGGTTGACAGATCAGCTGCTTATATGGCAAGATACATTGCAAAAAATATTGTAGCTTCAGGTATTGCAAAGAAGTGTCAAATTGAATTATCTTATGCAATTGGTGTAGCTGAACCTATTTCAATTTTAGTTGATACATTCGGTACAGCTAAGGTAAACGAAGAATTAATAGCTGAAACTGTAAAGAAGAACTTCCGTTTAACTCCAAAGGGTATGATTGAATCTCTAGATTTATTAAAGCCTAGATATTCAAAGATAGCTGCTTACGGACATTTCGGTAGAACTGATGTAGATCTTCCTTGGGAACATCTAGATAAGGTTGATTGTTTTAAAGCTTTACTTAAATAAATTTTGAATTAGAATACGAGAAATCGTATTCTTTTTTTAAAAATTTGAAAGTAAAAAGTTAATTTGCTTGTTATATTATTTATGGGGTGGTATATATGAAATGCCTTATATGTAATAGAAATTTTACTATTAAAGGAAAACTTAGAGATCTATTTAAAAATAAGAAATTCTATGTTTGTGATGCCTGTTATAAAAGATATCCTATTAAATTAAATTATAATGTTATCCCCTTAAATAATTATAACCTTAAGATTTACTCTTTATTTGATAAGTACTATTATTTTGTAAATGATCCATTTGTGCTAGAATTTTCTCATTTGCTAGAATATGTGCTTAGTCAAAACTATCAAAACGTTCTAATATACAATAATTTGAATATTAACGAAAGAAAACTATATATTTTTGATAATTTAGCTAATCTTGTTGAAGATGATTTGATAATTGTTTGTGATTTTTGTCAAATTTATTAATTTGTTGAATAATTAATAAAAATAAAGCGTTTTTACTGAATAATTATTGAAGTTTTATGCAAAACGTGCTAATATATAGATGTGGATAGAAGTTTAGAAAAGGAGTGTTAATATGAAGGTAGAAGTAGTAGGAAAAAATGGTTTCAAACCAAGTGATGAAAACAAGAATTACATCACAAGTAAATTACAAAAGGTAGAATCTTATTTTAGTGAACAAAATCTAAATGCTCGTGTTGTTGCTAAAGTTTATCCAGCTTATCAAAAGGTTGAAGTTACAATTCCAACAAAGAATGTTGTACTTAGAGCAGAAGCTAAGGCTCAAGATGTTTATGCAGCTTTAGACCTTGCGATTGAGAAATTAGAAAGACAAATCAGAAAGTATAAAACAAGAGTAAAAGAAAAGAAAGGTAAAGATGCTTTAAAAGAAACTTTTGCAGATGAATATTTTGCACAAAGCGAAAAGGCAGTACCTGTATCAAAAGTTGTTAGAACAAAGAATATCACTTTAGTTCCATTAACTGATGAAGAAGCACTAAATGAGATTGAATTAACAGATCATGATTTCTTCTTATACTTAGACAGCGAAACATTAAAAGTTAAGGTTGTTTATGTAAGAGAAGATGGTGATTATGCTATTCTTCAAACTGAATAATTATAAATAAAGGCTAGCACATTTTTGTGCTAGTTTTTTTGTTTTATTGAATCTTCTCATTATTGATAAATGCATAAGTTTATAGTAAAATAGAAAAAGATATTGTTTATAATATAATTATTAGTATTGGAGTATTGAAGTATGTTTAAAAAATTATTTGATACAGGATTAAAAGAATTAAAACGTGATCAAAAGATTGCAGACAAAGTTATGGCATTAGAGCCTGAAATGGCAAAGTTATCTGATGAAGAACTTAAGGCTAAAACACCTTATTTTAAGGAATTACTTAAAAATGGTAAGACTTTAGATGATATTTTACCTGAAGCATTTGCTGTTGTAAGAGAAGCTGCTTATAGAGTCTTAAAGATGAAGCCTTTCTATGTTCAAGTATGTGGTGGTATCGCTATTCATGGTGGTAATATTGCGGAAATGAAAACAGGTGAAGGTAAATCACTTACTGCATCTCTTCCAGCTTATTTAAATGCTCTTTCCGGAAATGGTGTTCATATTGTAACTGTTAACGAATATCTTGCAGGTAGAGAAGCTACAGGAGACGTAGGTAATTTAATGCGTTGGCTAGGTCTTACTGTTGGTTTAAACATTCGTGAATTATCACAACAACAAAAGCGTGAAGCTTATAGCTGTGATGTTATGTACTCTACAAACTCTGAACTTGGTTTCGACTATTTAAGAGATAATATGGCTACAAGAGAAGATAATCTTGTAAACTTACGTGGTTTAAATTATGCAATTATTGACGAAACAGACTCAATTTTAATCGATGAAGCTAGAACTCCATTAATTATTTCAGGTAGAGCAAAAAATTCAAAAGCAAGTTATCAAGCAGCTGATGAATTTGTTAAGTCTTTAAGTGAAGAAGATTATGAAGTTGATGTTGAATCTAAGACAGTTCAATTACTTGAATCTGGTGTTGTAAAAGCTGAAAAGATGTTTAGACTTGAAAACTTATATGATACTGAAAATGTTTCCCTAGTTCATAGAATTAATAATGCGATGAAGGCTAACTTAATCTTTACTAATGGTGTTGAATATGTAGTTCAAAATGGTGAAGTTTTAATCGTTGACCAATTTACAGGTCGTATTTTAAAGGGAAGACAATATAGTGATGGTCTTCATCAAGCAATTGAAGCTAAAGAAGGCGTAGAAGTAAAGCAAGAAACTGTTACAGTAGCTACTATAACTTACCAAAACTTCTTTAGAATGTATAAGAAATTATCAGGTATGACTGGTACTGCTAAGACTGAGGAAGAGGAATTTAGAGATATTTACAACATGTATGTTGTTGAAATTCCAACTAATAAACCAGTTATTCGTAAAGATGATACTGACCTTTTATTCGGTTCAGCAGAAGCTAAATACAATGCTTTAATTGAAGAAGTTAAAACTAGACACGCTAAAGGTCAACCTATCCTAATTGGTACTGTAGCTGTTGAAACAAGTGAATTATTAAGTGAAAAACTTACTGCTTGTGGAATTAAACATGAAGTATTAAATGCTAAAAACAATGAAAGAGAAGCTGAAATTGTAGCTAAGGCCGGACAATTAAACGCTGTAACTATTGCGACTAACATGGCTGGTCGTGGTACTGACATTAAACTTGGTGAAGGTGTAAAAGAAGTTGGTGGTCTTTGTGTATTTGGTACAGAACGTCATGAATCAAGACGTATTGACAATCAGCTAAGAGGTCGTTCTGGTAGACAAGGTGACCCTGGTTATACTAGATTCTATACTTCAAGCGAAGACCAATTAATGATTAGATTCGGTGGAGACACTTTCAAAAAGAGACTTGATTATGCTATTCATTTAACTAATGGTGGAGATTTATCAATTCCTCTTGAATCAAAGATGTTTACACGTTTAGTTACTAACGCTCAACAAAGAATTGAAGGAGCTAACTATGACTCACGTAAGAATGTCTTAAAATATGACGACGTTATTCGTTTCCAACGTGAATCTTTCTATGATCAAAGAATGCATATCATTCGTGACAAGTCAATCGAAGATATAGCTCGCTCTATGATGAAAAAGGCTGTTGAATCTATTTGTTATTCTCATATGGAAGAAGTAGGACATAACAAATATGATATTGATGATGAAGGTATAACTAAAGATTTCAATATTGTTTATTTCGGACAAGGTTCATGTGACTTTGGTGTAATTCAAACTTACGATGAAATTCAAATCATCAATTATTTAACAGAGGTTGCTAATAAATTATTAGATCAAAAGAAGAATATGTTCCCTGATGAAGTTTATCAAGAGTTCTTAAAGGTTATTGTTTTAAAAGTTCTTGATGACCATTGGACAGACCATATTGATAAGATGGATGAATTAAGACAATCTGTTTCTCTTCAAGGATATGGTCAAAATAACCCTCTTCAAATGTATCAAAAAGAAGGTTTAAAATTATATAACGAAATGCTTGATGCAGTTAACAAAGATGTTCTTAAATTCTTAATTCGTGCTCAAATTAGAACAAATACAGAATCTGAAGACCGTCTTGCTGGTACAATGACTAATGATTCACATCAAGATGCGTTCCATCAAAGCGCTGTTAACCAATTCAAAAACGTTGGTGCTAATGATTTATGTCCTTGTGGATCTGGTAAGAAATTTAAGTATTGCCACGGCAGAAGATAATATATTGCAAGAAAGCTCGAAAGAGCTTTTTTGAATGAATGGAGATGATTTTTTTGGAAAAATATGAAATTAATAAATATTTATCAGAATTTAGTGATAAAATTTCTTCTCTTGCAAAAACATTAAATGTAACAAAATTAGAAGAAGAAATTAATACATTATCACAAGAACTAGTTAAAGATGGTTTTTGGGATAATGCAAGTAAAGCTCAAGAAACTATTTCTAATTTAAATAAATTAAAAGATAAATTTAATACATATACTTCTTTAAAGTCATCTCTTGATAGTTTAAAAGAAGTACTATCTTTATCAGATGAACCTGAAACTTTAGAAGAAGTATCAAATGAAATTTTAAAACTTGATAGTGATATAAAGGAATTTGAAACAGTAATACTTCTTAATTCTAAATACGATGATTATGATGTTTACTTAGACATTCACCCAGGAGCTGGTGGTACTGAATCAATGGACTGGGCTGAAATGCTTTTTAGAATGTATCAAGGATATGCTAAAAGACATAATTTTAAAATTAAAATTCTAAATTTAGAACCAGGTGAAGCAGGTATTAAGAGTTTATCTGTTGAAATTAAAGGTAAATTTGCTTATGGTCTTTTACAAGCTGAGCGTGGAGTACATCGTTTAGTACGTATTTCACCATTTGATTCTAATGCAAGACGTCACACTTCGTTTGCATCTGTAGATGTAGCCCCTATTATTAAAAATGATTTAGATATTATCATAAAAGATGAAGATTTAAGAGTAGACACATATATGTCATCAGGTCATGGCGGTCAAGGTGTTAACACTACTTATTCAGCTGTAAGATTAACTTACTTACCTTTAAATATTGTAGTAACATGCCAAAATGAACGTAGCCAACTTAAAAATAAAGATGAGGCTATGAAAGTTTTAAAGTCTAAACTTTTAGAAGTAGAACTACTTAAGGCAGAACAAAATTTAAAAGAAATTAAAGGTGAACAATTACTTAATGGATTTGGTTCTCAAATTAGATCCTATGTCTTTACTCCTTATACAATGGTAAAAGACCATAGAACGAATGCGGAAACAAGTGATGTGTATGGTGTAATGGATGGCGATATTGATTTATTTATTAATGCATATTTATGTTATAAGGCTGGTATAAATAATGAATAAATTTTGGAAAACTTCAAAAGACATTTTAATAATTTTTATTGGCGTCTTTATGATGTCATTTGCTTATTATTTTTTCTTTTCACCATCTAAATTATGTTCAGGTGGTGTCTCTGGACTTGCAATTATTGTTAAAGAAACACCTCTTGGTAAAATAGATGGATACCAGGATTGGATGTTTTTCTATAGTATTCAAGCAATACTTGCGGTTTGCGCCCTAATATTTGTTGGAAAAGAATTTTTCTTTCATACAATTTTAGCCTGTATTTTAGACCCTACATTCAATTTAATTTTTCAAAAGATGGGATGCAATCCGAATTATTTTCTTCAAATAGTACCACAAACTAATTGGTATTTTGTAACTATGATTGCCGGAGGTATAATCACAGCTATCGGCATTGCCTTATGTCTTAGAGTTAATGCTTCTACAGGTGGTATGGATATTATTCAAAAAATACTTCAAACTCGTCTTCATATACCATATTCAAAATCAATGTATTTAACAGATTGGTTTATTGTAATTATTAGTGGATTCTTTATTCCTAATTTAAATCAAGTTACCGATGTTCATGTTTATAATATTGAAATGATTATCTATGGTTCTCTTGTTGTAATTATGACAGGTTTTATTTGTGACTACATAGCACTTAATGCAAGAAAACGTCGTACTGCCTTTATTATTTGTGATGATCCTAATGTCATTAAAGAATATATATTTGATACTTTTGATCGTGGTTTAACTATCGTAGATGCTAAGGGTGGTTATACTGATAATAATAAAAAGATGATCATTTGTACTCTTGAAAAAAATCAATGTTACATTTTAAAGGATAAAATAAAAGAATTAGATCCTGATGCATTTACATTCTTCGCTGAAACAAAGGAAATAGTTGGTGAATATGAAAATTACACTTATAAAAGCACTAAATAAAACACGTTATACTATTTATTTTTCAAATGATATAACACTTAATTGTAACGAAGACTTTATTGTAGCTTATACACTTAGAAAAGACTTAGAAATATCGGATGAATTCTATAATGAATTACTAGCTAAAAATAATGTTTATGAATATTATTCTAAAGCTTTATCTTATATTTCTAAAGGAATTAAATCATCATTTAAAGTTTACAATTACTTACTTGATAAGGGTGCTAGTAAAGAAGAAGCTAGTGAGGCTGTCTCTCTATTAAAGTCAAAAGGATTACTAAATGATGAATATTACTTTAAAGAATTTGCTTTCTATAATATAAGAAAATCTTATGGCCCTTTATACATTAAAAGTAAGGCTAAAGAAGAGAGAATTGAACATGATATCATTGAAAGAGTATTAGATGACATTGATGAAAATGAATATATTTACTACATAGATTATATTGCAAGAAAATATATTAATAGTCATAAAGATGATAATAAATTAGAAATGAAACTTAAGAATTATTTATATCAAAGAGGTTACTTATTTGATATGATTAATCGAGAGGCAACGAGGATTTTAAATGAAGAAAGATAGACTAAAAAAGATTAGGGAAGAGAATTTAAAAAATATTGAAGATAATAATAAATATTTAAACTTATATACTAATATTCGTCTTATCGTTATTATTGCTTTAATAGTAACCGTTATATCAGCTATTAGTTCTAGTAAAGCTAGAATGATTATGATAATACTTAGTATAATACTATTTGTTGTATCTATTGTCTTAAGTATATTTGTATCTAAATATAAGAAAATAGATGAAGATTACAGTTATAAGAATTTAGTTATTAAAGATTATCTTGCTCGTTTTGATAATACTTATAAAACAAATACTAATGGATCAGAGTTTGCAAAAGGTGAATACTTTGAAACTGATTTAGATATCTTAGGTAAGAATAGTCTTTATTCTTATATTAATTTTTCTAAGACTAGCTATGGTAAAAGTGAAACAGCTAAATTATTATCTTTAGATTTATCACTAGAAGAAGGACTTAAGGATAGACAAGAAGCTTCAAGTGAACTAGCTCTAAAGCTTGATGATACTCTTGATATCTTATCTGCTAGTTATAAATATGAAAATTTAAATTCTCAGGTTAAAGTAGAAGACTTAGATAATACAATTGAAATTATTAATAATAAAGTAGATATTAGTATTTTACAATTTATACTAGCTCCTATTTACTTAATAGTATTTTGTGTAATACTTGCTCTATCTGTTTTGAGAATAATTCCTGTATTTTCACCAATTATAATGATGTTTGTAGGATTTATAGTTTCTAACTTTATTTATCCTAATGCTAAAACACTAGCTTCCTCTTTATCTTCAGCCCGTCTTAAAGTTTCAGCTTATGGTGAACTTTTAGCTAGAATTTCAAATAAGAAATTTGATTCTAAGTATTTAAATGAATTACAAGCACCTATTAAATTGCTTAATAATAATGCTTTAAAGAAGTTTAATTTGATTGCTGGATTTGCTGAATCAAGAAATAATGTTTTATTCCAATTCTTATTTGATGGTGTAGCCTTATTCGATGCTTATACACTTTTATCTTATTCTTTATGGCAAAAGAAATATGCTAAATATTTAAAGGATTCTTTTGTATCTGTTGGTAAGATTGAAGCTTTAATATCAATAGCTACAATTGAAATTGTAAAAGAAGATTGTGTTAATCCTGTTATAAGTGATAAATTTACATTTAGTGAAATTAAACATCCTTTAATTATTGAAGATGTTTGTATTCCAAATGATTTTACATTTGAAAAACGTACAATCATAACTGGTTCTAATATGAGTGGTAAAACTACATTTATGAGATCTATTGGTACTAATTATTGTTTATATTTAGCTGGATCAAATGTATGTGCAAAACATTTCGAAGCACCTATTTTAAAACTATTTACTTCAATGAAAGTAGTAGATGATGTTAATAATAATATTTCTACATTCTATGGTGAAATACTTAGAATTAAGAAGATTATTGATTATATTAAAGAAGAAAAAGGTATGCTTGTCCTTGTAGATGAAATATTTAAAGGTACTAATACTCATGATAGAATTATTGGTGCTAAGAGTTTTATTGATAAGCTTGATAAACCTTATATTTATTCTATAATCACAACCCATGACCCTGAATTATGTGAAATTGATGATGTTGTAAATTATCACTTCTGTGAACATTATGAAGATGATAAGATTTTATTTGATTA
Source organism: uncultured Eubacteriales bacterium (assembly GCA_963605425.1). Taxonomy (GTDB): domain Bacteria; phylum Bacillota_I; class Bacilli_A; order Acholeplasmatales; family Anaeroplasmataceae; genus JAEELC01. The sequence continues at coordinate 89,829 of CAVCUQ010000001.1, read as the reverse complement.
TAAGATTCATGATGGTATATCGAATACAAGAAATGCAATTTATTTGCTAAAGCTTGCAGGTATAGTTGAAAAATAATTAAAAAGGAGATAGTTTGATTAAAAAACTATCTCTTATTTTATCTCTAGATTTAAGATTTTATTGACAAACTTTACACATCCATCATGATTATTATCGTATTCAGATACGTATTTAGCTTTTTCCTTAGCCTCATCTTCACCATTAACCATAGCACAAGAAGTACAAGGAAGTTTTAAAAGACCGACATCCTTTGCACTATCACCTACACAAATTAAATCATCCATTTTATAGTTTGTATGCATCATTAATTCAAGTGTTGCATAAGCTTTGTTTACATTTTTAATATTCATGTAATATAAAGCATGCATTTGATCTTTACCTAAAGTTGTAAGTTCAATGTATTCATTATATTTTTCCATATTTTTAAGGAATATATCATCTTTAGCTTTATCGATAACCATAAAAATCATATTAGGATAAATTAAGTCCATTTCAAGAAAATTATTTGTATGGATTACAGTGGAAGAATTAATTCCATAAAGAGGAGTTAAGATATCTAAACGATTGTGAATAAATAGGTTGGTTTTATAGTGATAGAAGGCAGAAATAATATAATCTATATTTTCTCTAAATATTTCTTGTAATGTATTAATATCTATAGACATTACAATATCTTTTAACTTATCATTATAAAAATATAATTCAGAACCACCTTCACAAATTATAGGACTTTTAAGATTCAAACTTTTGTGAAGACTATTCATCTCTCCATAATTTTTTTGACTTGCAAGAACAACCATATGTCCTAATGATTCATAAGTATTTAAACATTTTTTTGAGTATTCTGACACTTCACCTTTGTTATTTAAAAGAGTGCCATCTAAATCTAGTACTATAAGTTTTGACATAAAAACCTCTCTCTATTTTAAAGTATTATATCAATAATTATTAGTAATTAAAATCTATTTTTAAACATTTTATTATTAAATGGAATAAATATTTTATTTTACAAATAATTAGATGTGTCAAAATAGAATAAAGATAAAATATTTCTTTTTAAATTTCTCATTTTATTATATAATTATGATAATGGAGTACTTTAAATATGAGCTTATTAATTCAATTTAATTTTTCAATCTTAATAAGTTTTTTACTTGGTATTGTTCTAGGATTAATTATTGCAGTATTGATGTATTTAGTCTTTGTGTTATCAACTATGAACAAGAACAAAAAAGTGTTCAAGCCTCAAGTTAAGGATGTTGATTCAAAGGAAATTCTTGAACTTATTGAACAAGCAAAAACACAATTTAAAGATAATAAACTTAGAGGAGATACTCCTTATATACCTTATGCAGTTGATATATCTAAAAAAATGATTTATGAAATAGCTCATAAGTTCTATCCTAAATCAAAAAGACCTTTATTTGAACTGTCAATTGATGAAGTATTTATGTTGTTTGATTATATTTCTAAAAGACTTGATGAATTACTTGATCACAAGGGACTTAGAATTTTAAGAAAGTTTAAGATTTCATTTATTATGGGCTTATATGATGTTAAGGAAAATATAAGTGAAAATGATATTGTAAAGGCTACTAAGAAATATAAAATTAAGAATGCATTTAACGCAGCTAAAAATGCACTAAATATTATTAATCCTGTTTATTGGTTTAGAAAGTTTGTTACTAGTAAAGCAATAAATATTATTATGAAAAAATTATGTGTTGTAATGATATCAGTAGCTGGTGAGGAAACATATAAGATTTACTCTAAATCTATTTATAATGTGGAAGATGAAATTGATGCTGGAACTGATGAACTTATTGAAGATTTAAAAGATACAGCTTTAAAAGCTTCTAAGGAAGAAGAGGAAGAAGTAAATATGTTGTTACTAGAACATACTCCTAATCCTGAAGAGAAAAAGCAAGAGAAAAAGGGCATTAAGAATATATTTAATATTTTTAAAAGAAAGAAGGATAAATGATTATGCGTAAAAAGAATAATGAAGTATATGAAGAAATGAAAATTGAAGACTTTGTAATACCGCAAATAGTTTCTCCTTATAAGGGTGTAAATATTAAAAAACAAGTATTTGAACCTTCTAAATTCGTATCTGCTATTTTCGGTACAGGTCAAAAGGATGAAGTCGCTTATGATGACGCTTCTAAAGCCATGGGTGATACTGACAGAAAATATGATAGTTTTAGAAATGAAGAAGATAAAAAAATTAAAGACGAAGAAATGCTTGCAAAACACGGCACATTATATCCTGAATTTGATCAAATCACTCTTGATGACGCAAACAAGATTTATGGTTCTAAATTTAATATAAATAAAAAGCCTGAAGAAGTTAAGGTAGAGAAAAAGGAAGAATTACCTACTTATAACTTTGTATCTGAGGAAGTAACTAATGAAGAAACCAAAGAAGAGACTCCTCAAGAACCTAAATTAGAAGAAAAATCATTTAGTTTTGGCGAAGATGATTCTAGCGATATATTTAGAAAATTCTCTGATGAAGAAATTAAAGATTTATCTAATTCTATGCCTGATTACTTTATTAAGGATGCGAAAGTAAAGTCTACAGTTGTTTTAAAGAATGATAAAAATAATATGAGTGAAGAACCTTCTATTTTTGATGATCCTAAATTTAAAAAAGTTAATAATGAAGAAAAGGTTGTTATAACTCCTAAGAACAACTTTGAAACTGTAAAAGAAATTAAGCCAGAAGTTAAAGAAGAGGTTAATAATTATTTTACCGAATCAGAAGAGTCTAATGATGATTTAAATGAGGAGACTAATGTTTCATATGAAGAAATGCCTTCTTATGAAGAGATTAGTGATGTAAAACCTTCATTAATGATTGATAAATATAAAGACTATCAATTACCACCTCTATCTCTTTTAAGTAAGAGTAACGATGAGGCTGAAGAAACTCCTGAATGGCTTGATGAGAAGAAACAAATAATAAATGAAACTTTAGCAGGATTCCAAGTTGAAGGTGAAGTAACTCACGCTGTATGCGGTCCTACATTTACTCGTTATGAGGTTAGTTTAAAACCTGGTGTTAATGTTAATAAGATTTTAAACATTCAAAACAACCTACAAATGAGTCTTGGAGTTATGTCTATTCGTATTCAAGCTCCTATTCCAGGTAAAACAACAATTGGTATTGAAGTACCTAACCCTAAGAGAAGAACAGTTCTATTTGGTGATATCATGTCTGAAGAAATTCTTAATGATAATAAACCTTTAAATGTTCCTCTTGGTAAAGATATTGATGGTAATATTATTCAATCAAATATAGCTAAATGGCCTCATGGTCTTGTAGCCGGAGGTACTGGTTCAGGTAAATCAGTATGTATTAACACTATTATTGCATCATTAATTCTTAAAAATAAACCTAATGATTTAAAATTCATTATGATTGACCCAAAGTATGTAGAACTTTCTATGTATGATAAATTGCCACATATGGCTATCCCAGTAATTCAAGATATGAAGATGGCAGCTAATGCATTAAAGTGGGCAGTTGATGAAATGAATAGAAGATATACTCTATTTGCATCTTCAGGTAAGAGAGATATTGCAAGTTATAATGAAAAAGCTAAAGAAGACCCTACTATTCAAAAGATGTGTTATATCGTAATTTTTATCGACGAACTTGCAGAATTGATGCTTGAAGTAGGTCAAGAAGTAGAAGAAGCTATTCAAAGTATCGTTCAAAAGGCTCGTGCAGCAGGTATTCACCTTATTTGTGCTACTCAACGTCCTGATAAAGATACAATTAAAGGTACAATCAAAGCTAACATTGGTACTCGTTTAGCATTTAGAGTTTCAGGTCAAGTTAACTCTCAAATCATCCTTAATGAAACAGGAGCTGAAGCCTTACTTGGTAACGGTGATATGATTTTTAAGGAAAGTGATATTTCTCGTCGTGTTCAAGGTTCTTATATACCTGATGCAGAACTTGAAAGTATTGTAGACTTTATAACTGATGAGGCAATGCCTGATTATCAATTAACATTACAAGATTTAAAAGAATCAAATGAAGGTCAAACATTTGCTGGAGTAACCTCAACAGATGAAGATCCTAATACTATCTATTCAGTAGCTAAATTCTGTATTGAAGAACAAGGATGTTCAATTAATAAGATTTGTCAAGAATTCCCATTTGGTTTCAATAGAGCTCAAGCTATTGTAAACAAATTAGAAGAACTTGGCGTTGTATCTGGAAGAATTGGTAATAAACGTAATATATTAATGAATTTAACTCAATTAAATGATTTATTTGAGAGAGAGGAATAATTAATGTACGAAAGTAAAAACCAAACTTTATTCGGTTTAACTTTAACAGATGAGGATACAAATATAATTTGCCAAGTAGCCAAATTTTGTATTGAAGAGGAAGAATGTTCTACTAATAAAATTCAACAAGAATTTAGTTTAGGATTTAATAGAGCTATATCTATTGTAAATAAATTAGAAGAACTTGGTGTGGTATCTAAAAGAATAGACAATAAACGTAATGTCTTGATAGATTTAAACAAATTAAATTATTTATTTAAAAGTGATGCTCAATTAAAAGAAGAAAGTCAAGAAATTATTGTAACAACTTTGTGCGATGAAGATTCTAATACTGTCTATTCAGTAGCTAAATTCTGTATCAAAGAGGAAGAATGTTCAACTAAAAAAATTCAACAAGAATTTAATTTAGGATTTAACAGAACTATATCTATTGTAAATAAATTAGAAGAACTTGGTGTAGTATCTAAAAGAACTGGCAATAAACGTAATGTCTTAATAGATTTAAACAAATTAAATGATATGTTTAGAAAAGAGGAATAATTAATGGAAGAAAATACAAGTTCAAATAAAGACGACAAGGAAATAAAATATAAAAAATTTATTATTAAAGGAATACTTATTCTTATAACATTATTTATTATACTAATATTAAATAATGCCCAAGCTTCTGTTTCCTCTAAACTTGGATTTATTTCGAAAAAGTATTTTAATATCTTTCTTTTAATCTTTATTTGTCTTGATGTTTTATTAATTATACTTTTAATAGTTAATAAATATAAACAAATCTTTAAGAATAATGATAAATATTTATATAAAACATTAGATTATTCTGAATTTCTATCATTTACTTTAAGTGTATTATTATTTGTATTTATTTATTTAACTTGCCCAACTACGATTTCAGGATCATCTATGAATAATACACTAGCAAATAATGATAAAGTATTTGTCTCAACTTTATTTTATAAAGCTAAAAAAGATGATATCGTAATTGTTGATGTTAATGAGCATTATACTAATTTAGATGAAACATATTATGTAAAAAGAGTTGTAGGTACTGAGACAGATGAGATTAGTTTTGTTTCAAAAGGATCTAGTTTAGGAGATTTATATATTGCAGGAGAATTAATTGAATCTAATATTAGTTATTTAGAATATAAAATTCTATTAACCGATATATATACATCAACTTGTTATTTAGATTATGAAAAAGAAACTCAAACCATACCTTTAGGATATAGTGTAGTTCTAGGAGATAACAGAAAAAACTCTAAAGATTCACGCTCTATTGGATTAATTCATAATAGTGATATAATAGGTAAGGTTTATTTTAGATATTTTTCATTATCTAAAGGTTTTGGAATTATAAATAAAGATATTAAATACTAGAAAGGAGAATAATATGGCACAATTTCAATGGTATCCAGGTCACATGGTGAAGGCTCAAAGAGAATTACAACAAGTATTACCTTTAGTTGATATAGTTATTGAGCTTAGAGATGCTCGTATCCCTTATTCATCAAGTAATCCGGTTATTGATACATTAATTAAAGAAAAGAAAAGATTAATATTATTAAATAAGTCAGATTTAGCTGATAAAAAAGTAACTCGTGGTTGGATTGATAAACTTACAAGCGAAAATACTTATGTACTAGATATAGATTGTATGACTGGTCTTAATATGAATAAAATAATACCTTTAATTAAGACTATATTAAAAGAAAAACTCGAAAAATATGAAGAAAAAGGACTAGTTAATAAAACTCTTCGTGCAACTATAGTTGGTATTCCTAATGTAGGTAAATCAACATTTATTAATAAGATGACTGGCAAAAAGGTTTCAGTTGTTGGCGATAAACCAGGTGTTACAAAACACTTAACATGGTTTAAAGCAAGTGATGATCTTCAAATTTTAGACACTCCAGGTATCTTATGGCCTAAGTTTGAAAGTGAGGAAGTTGGTATTAAATTATCTATTTGTCAAGGAATTAAGGATGAAATTGTCGATAGATATAAGATGTGTGTTTATGCACTTACTTATATAGCAGAAAAATATCCTAATAAATTAAAGGATAGATATTCTCTAGAAGAACTTGATACCTCAGATGATGGTATTCATTTAATTGAAAGTATAGCTAAAAAGAGAGGCTTCATATCTAAGGGTGCGAGAATAGATTATGAAAGAACTATTGTTTATGTACTAAATGATATTAGAAGTAACAAATTAGGAGCTTTGAGTTTTGAAGATGCAACAGAAGAACACAACTAATTTATATGCCTTTGAAGAGGAACTTGAGGATAAGGGTTACAAGCATGTTGCAGGGGTTGATGAGGTCGGAAGAGGACCTCTTGCTGGACCTGTTGTTGTAGCTGCGGTAATACTTCCTCAAAATAAGAGAATAAAGGGTATAAATGATTCTAAGAAACTTAGTGAAAAGAAGAGAGAAGAATTATATAAAGTTATTATGAAAGAAGCCTTAGCTGTTTCTATAACTTATGTATATGAAGATGTAATTGATAAAATTAATATCTATGAGGCTACTAAACAAGGAATGCTTGAGGCTATTTCTAAACTTGAAATTAAACCGGATCATGTTTTGATAGATGCAATGCCTTTACGTGAACTTGAAATAGAGCATACTTCAATTATTCATGGAGATGCCCTTTCTGCTTCAATCGGTGCAGCTAGTATAGTAGCTAAGGTTACAAGAGACCATTTCATGGAAAAGATGGACTTTAAATATCCTAATTATGGCTTTGCTCGTCATAAGGGATATTGCACTAAAGAACATCTAAAAGCCTTAGAACAATATGGACCTTGCGAAATACATAGAAAGAGCTTTTCACCAGTAGCTAAATGCTATAACAAGCAGCTTACATTCAATTTTACTGAAGAGAAAAAATAATCTATATTATATATAATATAGGCACTTTATGGCCTATATTTTTTCTTGACTTTAAATTATGTTTGTTTTATAGTTTATATGAATTTGGAGGTATTATATGGAAGAAAATTTAGTAATAGTCGAATCTCCATCAAAAGCTCATACAATTGAATCATATTTAGGTTCTAATTATAAGGTTATCGCCAGTGTCGGTCATATTAGAGATTTATCTAATAGAGGTAAAGGCGGACTTGGTATTGATATTGAAAATAATTTTAAACCTGATTATGTTATTATAGAAGGAAAAGAAAAATTAGTTAAAGAATTAAAGAAACTTTCAAAAAACAAAAAAGTGTTTCTTGCAACAGACCCTGATAGAGAAGGGGAAGCTATAAGTTTTCATTTAAAGGACACTTTAGGTCTTAAAGATGGAACTTATCAAAGAGTTGAATTTCATGAAATCACTAAAGATAGTGTTTTAAAAGCATTTAATAATTTGCGTGATATAGACATGAATTTAGTAAGTAGCCAAGAAACAAGAAGAATTATCGATAGAATTATTGGTTTTAAGGTTTCTAGTTTATTAAGAAGTAAAATTAAGAGCCAATCTGCAGGTAGAGTTCAATCTGTAGCTCTTAAACTTATTGTTGACTTAGAAAAAGAAATTAATGCCTTTGTATCTACCCCTTACTATGAACTTGAAGCTAAGAATGATAGTTTAGTTTTAAAGTTTGTATCTTATAAAGGAAATAAAGATACAATTGTTGATAAAGCTTTAGCTGAAGAAATTAAGAATTCTTTATCTAATACATTTACGGTCTCAGATATAACTAAAAAAGAAGTTAAGAGAGCATCAAAACCAGCTTATACTACTTCAACTATGCAACAAGACGCTTCTAACAAGTTAAACTTTACAGCTACTAAGACAATGAGTCTTGCTCAAGGTTTATATGAAGGTAAGACACTTGGAAATATTACTACTGGTCTTATTACATATATGCGTACAGACTCAACAAGATTAGCTGATGAATTTGTAAAGTGTGCTAAATCTTATATAGCTAGTAACTATGGAAAAGAATATTTAGGCTTCATGCATACTAAAGAACAAAAACTTGCTCAAGATGCTCACGAAGCTATCCGTGTCACTGATATTACTAGAACACCAGCAAGCATAAAAAAGTATTTGACTAGTGATGAATATAAGTTATATCAATTAATATATACTAGAACTATTTGCTCACTAATGTCTAATGCTATAGATGATCAACTTAATGTAACATTTAAAAATAATGATACTATTTGGAAAGTAACATATACAACGAATAAGTTTGATGGTTTCTTAACGGCTGATGTTTATTACAAAAAAGAAGATGACAAAACTATCCCTAGCTTTAATTTAGGAGATAATCTAACAGGATTTGATGTAAATATTAAAGAATTATTTACCAAACCAAAGTCTAGATATACTGAAGCTACTTTAATTAGAGACATGGAAGAACTTGGTATCGGTCGTCCTTCAACTTATGCTCAAACTTTATCTACTTTAAAATTAAGAAAATATGTTACTGTTAGTGAAAAGAAACTAATTCCAACTGAACAAGGAATTATTACAACAGAAGCTTTAGATAAGAATTTTTCAAGTATATTTAATGTAAAATATACAGCTGATATGGAAACTCATCTAGATTTAATTGCTCAAGGTGAAAGAAAAGAATTAGATGAATTAAATGCATTCTATAATTCCTTTATTGATGTCTTTAATTATGCTAAAGAACATATGGAAAAGGTTGGACCTAAGTTTGTCGATGAATATTGCCCTCTATGTGGTAGCCAACTTTGTGAAAGACATAATAAAAGAGGAGAAGCCTTCATAGCTTGTTCTAACTTCCCAGCTTGTAAATATATAAAGCAAGAAGAAAAGAAAGAAGTGGTAGACACTCATGTATTATGTCCTGTATGTAAAACTGGTACACTTGTTGAAAGAGTAGCTACAAGAGGTAAAAACAAAGGCAATGTTTTCTACGCTTGTTCTTGTTTCCCAAAATGTAAAGCAGTTTTCTCAGACATGCCTACAAATGAGGTCTGTCCTAAGTGCGGAGCTATGATGTTAAAAGGTAAAGATGGTACATTATATTGTTCTAACCATTGTGATGAACCTCAAAGTGTAAATAAGTTATTTGATGAATTAAAAGAATATAGAACAGCTAAATATAAAGAAAAACATATTAAACCATATTTAGTGTTTACTAATGCTGAATTAGATAAGATGGTTGAATTAAAACCACAATCTATTGAGGCTTTAAAAGATATATTTGATAAGAACAAAGATGAAAAAATAGAATTCTACGGTGAAGATATAATCGATATTATTTCTAAATATGATATTAATTAAAAATTTAAGCTAATTATTATACTCAGGTGTCATTAAAACAAATAGTGATATCTGAGTTTTTTAATTACTTAAATTTAATCACTTTTGTGTTTGAAAATTTTCTAATTAATTATTATATAAATCGATAAAAATATATTTGTGGTTAAAGACTTACTTTAATCATGTATAACTATTTGTAAATCGAAAAAACAAATATTATACTTTTGAAATTTAAATAATAATAAAAAATCTTATTGATATTAACTAATAAAATTAATTTCATACAAGATTATTGTTAAGGTAATTATCGCAAGCAATGTAAACGCTTTCTTATTTTTGTTGACATTAAAATTAAATTATGTTATATAAAAATTAAGGAGATGAAAGTATATGAAAAAAATTTTATTAAGTATTTGTTTAACGATTTCATTATTTTTAACATTATCCTTTCAAAAATATGTTTATGCATTTGAAATTATTGATTCAAATATATATTCAGAAATTGCATTAAATTTTTTTGAAAAAAATTATGAGGCTAAAAACATAAGTTATAGTAATCTAAATATTGAACTTACTAAAAATTTAAAAGATTCAGAAAATGATGTTGTTGGCAAAGTAGTGGTATTAAAAAGAGATGATTCTCATGATTATGTATTGTTTAATATAGCTAATTATCAAATAGATGAATTTTCATTAAATGATTCTAAATTTTATAAATTAAAAAATGAAAATCTATATTATTCTGGTAAAAATTTATATAAGAAAATTGAATCCAGTTATTATGATATAGAAGGTAATATTTTTATAAATCAAAATGATTTTGCTGAGGAGTGCGCTGAGATTACGCAAAACTTCAAAGAATTAAAGAACTCAACAAAAATTTTTACTACTGATAATAATCCATTACCTATGGAAAATAAAAATGGTTACAATGGTTTTTATGAATGGAGTAGTGTTTATGCCTTCAATAAAGAAAATGAATATAAAAATAGTGGTTTTCAATATTTAAAAGGTGTAACTTGGTCTGGATTATCTGATTCAAATTTAAAATTTAATAGTCAAAACAAATTTAATAGTTATTTTGGTACTAACAATTCTTGCGGACCTTGTGCATTAACAAATATGTTTACTTATTTTGATTATACTCAAGTAAAAAATAAAAACGGTTATTGTAATGCACTTGTAGATGGAGATATTTTCAGCACATTTGATAAGTTTAGAACATTAACAAAACATTCAAATGAAAATGGCACATCCACATCAACATATTCTTATGCCTTAAGGAAATATGCAACTGATCAAGATTATAATTATCAATTAATTGATAATATTGCTTCGTATGAAGAATTTAAAAATTGCATTAAAAATAAAATGCCTATATTAGCTTCTATTCAATTAAAAGGATGGGGAGGACATGCGGTATTAGTTGTAGGATATGAAGAATTTAGTAAAGAATATCAAGAAGAACATAGTTTTATGTGGTGGAAATGGACAACAACAGAAACAAAATATACAAGATATTTAAGAGTGATAGATGGTTGGAGTTCATCAAATAATAGTAGATTTATTGATTATTCAGGATATTGGGATTCAATAACAGGATGGGGTGTAGGTATAAGTGAATAAAGTTAAAAAAATAATTTCTATAATCTTAGTATCAGTTATTTTTATTCTTACAAGTTGTCAAAAAAGTATTACATATATAACAGATATAAGTACATATAAAGACCTGACTTCTAATGTAGATAAAATTGAAGTTGTTTATGGAAATGATGATGGTACATCTTGTGAATTTACAATAGACAAAAGCACAGACATAAGTATTATCATGAATTTGATTTTAAATACAAAACTTGTAAAAGAAAGCCCACGTGATGGAAACAATACAGTTTTAACTATTTATAATGGAACTACCACTCATAAACTAAATGTACTTGGAGTTACTTATGATAATACTACTTATCTTTTTGAAAATAATTCTTTAACTGCTAAAATTACGGAATTAAAAAATAATATATAAATCTAAAGATATGCTTTGATTTGACTTGGAGCATATCTTTTTTTGTTTTACAATTTGAAATTGATATTTATATATGGTAAAATGTTTAGTAGTTAAATTCTAGGAGGATAAACTGATGGGATTCTTTTCATTTTTTAAGAAAAAAGAAAAATCAAAATCTGAAAAATATAAATTAGGTCTTTTTAAAACTAGAGAAGGTGCTTTTAAATCACTTAAACAAGTTTTAGAAGGTAAAGATAAAATTGATGATGATTTATTTGATTCACTTGAAGAAATATTTATTCAAGCTGATATTGGTGTAGAAACTGTTGTTAACTTCATTGAAGAACTAAAGGATGAATGTGAAAACAAAAAGATTACTGACCCAAAAGAATTATCAGAAATTATCATTGATAAAATGTTTGAAATATATTTAAAAGGTGAAGTAGTTAATGCTAACCTAAATGTTTCAAAGGATAGATTAAATGTAGTTTTATTTGTTGGTGTTAATGGTGTAGGTAAAACAACATCAATTGCCAAAATAGCTCATATGTATAAGAATCAAGGATATAAGGTGTTACTAGCTGCTGGTGATACATTTAGAGCTGGTGCTATCGAACAACTAGGTGAATGGGCTAAGAGAGTTGGAGTTGACATTGTATCTAGAAAAGCCGGAAGTGATCCTTCAAGTGTTATGTATGATGCAATTACTAAAGCTAAGAATGAAGGATATAATCTAGTTTTATGTGATACAGCAGGAAGACTTCAAAATAAGGCTAATCTTATGGCTGAACTTGAAAAGGTTAATAAGGTAATTGGAGAAGTAGCTCCAGGTAATCCTTGTGAAACCTTGCTTACTATTGACGCTACTACAGGTCAAAATGGTATGATACAAGCTAAAGCATTCTCTGAAATTACTAAAGTATCTGGTATCATTTTAACTAAACTCGATGGTACTGCAAAAGGTGGTATCGTTCTAGCTATAAGAGATCAAATGGGTATCCCTATTAAATTTATTGGACTTGGAGAAAAGTTAGATGACCTAGAAGTGTTCGACATTGAACAATATTTATATGGTCTATTTGCTGACTTCTTTAATGAATAATGGAAATTAAAGATAGAGAAAAATATATTAATTTATATGAACTTTATAGTTCATTACTTACAGAAAAACAAAAATCTTACTTTGAGGATTATTATTATTTAGATTACTCACTACAAGAAATAGCTGAAAACAATGATGTTTCAAGAAACGCTTGTTATGATGCTATAAATAAGACTTGTAAGATTTTAGTTGATTATGAATCTAAATTAAAATTAGATAAGAAAACAAATATGTTAAAAAGTGCACTTGAATTAAATGATATTGATAAGATTAAAGAAATAGTTGCACAAGTTTGCGAGGAGTGATTGTATGGCATTTGATGGATTATCATCAAGATTACAGATGGCATTACGTAGAGTTACAGGTAGAGGTAAATTAAATGAAAATGACATTGATGAAATGTTAAAAGAAGTTCGTATTTCCTTACTTGAAGCTGACGTTAACTTTAAGGTTGTTCGTGAATTCTTAAAGGATGTAAAAGAAAAAGCTTTAGGTGAAAAGATCATGAAAGGTCTAAACCCAGGTCAAGAGGTTGTAAAGATCGTTCGTGAAGAACTTAAAGCTACTTTAGGTGATGAGACGAGTGAGATAACATTTGCTCAAGGTAAACCTACTGTTATTATGACTTGTGGTTTACAAGGTGCAGGTAAAACAACTGCTTGTGCTAAGATGGCTCTATATTATAGAAAGAAAGCTAATAAGAATCCATTTTTGATTGCTGCCGACATCTATCGTCCTGCAGCTGTTGACCAACTTGTTACATTAGGTAAGTCTGTTAATATTCCAGTCTTTGAAATGGGTACTAATGTTAAACCTGAAAAGATTGTTGAAGAAGGATTAAAAGAAGCTAAAAAAGCTAATTATGATTTAATCATTATCGATACTGCTGGTCGTCTTCATATTGATGAGGCTTTAATGGCTGAACTTCAAAGAGTTGAAAAGATTGCAAAACCTAATGAAGTATTACTTACAGTAGATGCCATGACAGGTCAAGATGCTGTTAATATTGCTAAATCATTTAATGAACAATTAAAATTAACTGGTTGTATCTTAACTAAGATGGATGGTGACACAAGAGGTGGTGCTGCTCTATCTATTAAGAAGATTACTGGAATTCCTATTAAATTAATGTCTACAGGTGAAAAACTTGATGCCCTTGAAGTATTCCACCCAGATAGACTTGCTGACAGAATTCTTGGTATGGGTGACGTTTTATCATTAATCGATACAGTAACTGAGAATGTTGATGAAGATGAAATGATGGATATGACTGAAAAGTTAATGTCTGGTAAATATAACTATAATGATTTATTAAAACAATTTAAGATGATTCAAAGAATGGGTTCTATTTCAAAAATATTAGGATTCCTTCCAGGATTAAAACAAGTTAAACAAGCTATGAGTCAAGTTGATGATTCAAAAGCTTTCAAAACAATGGAATGTATTATCTCTTCAATGACTGAAGAAGAAAGACGTAACCCTCAATTAATTAATACTTCTGCGAGCCGTAGAGAACGTATTGCAAAGGGTAGCGGAAGAAGTGTTGCGGAAGTAAATAGATTACGTGAAGCTTTAGAAACTCAAGTAAAGACTATGAAGAAGATGCAAAATATGTCTGAAGATGACATGAAGAGAATGAGTACAAATATTCAAAATGGTAACTTTTCTAATGTATCTAATGCTAAAGTGCATAAGGGTAAAGGAAAAGGTAAGGGTAATTTTAAATTTTAGGATGTGTTAAAATGTTAATTGTTTCTTTATCAAATATTTCTGATTTAGAATTTTTAAATACATACGCTAGCGGAATAGTCGTTTATACAAACGACTTTTCTTGCGTTTATAATAAGGCTTTTTCAAAGGATGAAATTTTAGATATTTATAAAAAGAAAGGTAATTTGAAATTATTTATCGATCTTTCTATAATGTGTGAGAATAAAGATATTGATGATATCTCCTCGTTTATTGATAATTTTAAAGATTTAGATGTTTATTATTATTACATTGATTTAGGAGTGTTTGAACTTTTAAAAGAAAAAGGACTTGAAAACAGAGGAGTATTTAATCCTAGTACTTTAATTACTAATTCATATGATTTAAATTTCTATTTAAGACAAAATATGCTTTCATGCCAGGTATCAAACGAAATTACAGTATTTGACCAAGCTAAGATGAGTACATCTGCTTCAGGGAATATTTTCTTGAAGAGCTTTGGTTATATGCAAATGTTTCATTCTAAGCGTCATTTAGTATCTTTATATTTAGAACATGCAAATAAAAATGAGGCAATTGATAATTATAATAGTTATTTAAGAGAAGCTAAAAGAAATGATTTTTATCATATTTTTGAATCTAAAAGAGGAACACTTTTATTTAGACATTATGTAATTAATTATTTAGCTGAACTCGATGTTATCAATCCCAAATACATATTTTTAGATAATATCTTTATTAAAGAAGAAGTGTTTAAAGAAGTTGTAATAGCTTATTCTTTATATTTAAAAAAAGAAATATCTAAGGAAGAAGCTTTAAAGAGAATTAATTCTTTAGATTTAGTAATCGAAGATGGATTTAAATTTAAAGATACAGTTTATAAGAAGGAGGAGTAAAGATGAATAAAGTTGAATTACTAGCTCCTGCTGGAGACTTAGAAAAATTAAAGATAGCTATTCTATACGGAGCTGATGCTGTATTTATCGGTGGACTCAAGTTTTCTCTTCGTTCTCGTGCTTCAAATTTTACGCTTGATGATATTAAAGAAGCCTGCAAGTTTGCTCACGAACATAATGCTAAAGTACATGTTACTTGTAATATCTTACCTCATGAAATCGATACTGAAGGCGTTAGAGATTATTTAGCTTCTTTAGAAGAGGCCGGAGTAGACGCTATCATTTGTGCATCACCTTTAATTATTGAAGAAGCATTAAAAACAAAGATGGAAGTTCATGTATCTACTCAAGAATCAACTTTAAATTCAAAGATGGTTAAATTCTATGAAGATTTAGGCGTACATAGAGTTGTACTAGGTAGAGAACTTGATTTGGCTAGCATTAAGGAAATTAAAGAAAAAGCTAAAGTGGATATCGAAGCCTTTATTCATGGAGGTATGTGTGTTTCTTATAGCGGAAGATGTATGCTTTCAAATAACATGACAAACAGAGACGCTAACAGAGGTGGATGTGCTCACTCTTGTAGATGGAATTATGATTTACATATTGATGGTAAAAAGATAAACGAAGATGAATATTTTGCCATGTCTAGTAAAGATCTTTGCTCTATTAGCGTTTTAAAAGAATACCTAAAGACTAATGTTAACAGTTTTAAAATTGAAGGTAGAATGAAATCAATTCATTATATTGCAACTATCGTTAAGACTTATAGAAATGCAATTGATGAATACTATGCAACTGGTGATATTAAGAATATAGATTACTATATGAAACAAATAACTAAAGCTGAAAATAGAGAAACATCTACTGGATTCTTAAAAGGTATGACTACTGTAAATGAACAATTATATGATTTGTTTTCAGAAATCCCAACTCAAAGCTTTATTGGTTTGATTTTAGATTATAACAAAGAAACTAAATATGCTAAAGTTGAAGTTAGAAATTACTTTAAAGTTGATTCTAATATTGAATTATTTAGAAGTAAGGGAAAAGATGAGAAATTCTTCCTAACTGAAATACTCGATGAAGAATTTAATCCGATAATTGAGGCTAATCATCCTAAATCTATAGTTTATATTAAAATCCCTTATGATTGTTCATATTGGGATATGCTGAGGCTAACTGATGAGGATTAACGTTAACGGAAAAGATTATCCTGTGGTTTACATTTATAAACCTACTAATAGAAATTTTTATATAAAATATAAAGATGAAAATATAGTTGTGACTGGTTATGGCAAGTTTAGCGAGAAACAAATTCTAGATATGCTAAATAAAAATATGGATATAGTTTATAAACTCGTTAGTAAGGTAGAAAATGATGTAAAGAAGACTCAAAATAAAACAAATTCTATCCATTTATTTGGAGTAGAATATGAAGTGAATAAGATTCCTTCTTGCAAAGATTATATAGAAATTAAGAATGGCTGTTTTAATATCTATTATTATCGTGAAGAATTCATAGAGTTTACTGTTAAAGAGTTTTTATTTGAAAGATTAGAAAATTATATTAGAACTATTGAAGATGAAGCGTTTAATGATTTTAAAGATATAGTCAAATATAAGCCTGTAATAGAATATAAAGATGTTAATTCATATTATGGTAAATGTTATATGAAAAGAAATCTTATTATATTAAATATAAATTTAGCTAGATATGATAAACTTTATATCAAATCAGTTTTATATCATGAATATACTCACTTTAAATATCCTAATCATCAAGATGAATTCTACGCTCTTTACGAAGATAGATTTAAACATGCTAGAATGATTCAAACAAAACTTAAAAGCATTAAATATAATGATTTGTATTAATTTATCCCTTTATATTTAATAAAAAATAATGTATAATAATTAAGCAATTTTTAAAAGGAGGCTTACTATATGGCAAGCAAACATGAAATTACAGAAGAATACAAGAAAGAATTAGAAGCTGAACTTGATAATTTAATTAATGTTTTAATACCAAAGAATACACAAGCTCTTACTGAAGCTAAGGCCCAAGGTGACTTATCAGAAAACGCTGACTACGATGCTGCTAGAGATGAACAAGCTCGTTTAAATGCTAGAAAGATTGAAATTAAAGATATCCTTGATAATAGTATCATTATCACTGTTAAGGGTTATGATAAGGTTCAAACAGGTGTATATGTAACTATTGAATACACTGGACCTAATGGACAAGTTACTGATAAATTCAAATTAACTAGCCCTGTTGAAGCAGATATTACTTCAAAGAAGTTATCTATTGAATCTCCAATCGGAAAAGCTATTATCGATCATAAGAAAGGTGACGTTGCTAAAGCAGTTACACCTATCGGTATTATGAACGTTAAGGTTATTGATATTAGTAAAGAATAAAGTATTATGCGTGTTTAACTTGAATGTTAGATACGCTTTTTAATTGTATTTTCTAACCTTGAAAATTACTTGTTTTATCTATATAATTTATAATAGGTGTTATAATGATTGAAAATTTTATTGACTGGAAAAAATGTATTCCATCTGCTTATATCGAAAGTGTATACGATATAGATTTTAATAAACTTTATAATGAAGGTTTTAGACTTATTTTTTTTGATTTAGATAATACTCTAATATCTTATAAAGATGAAAAACCTAGCCAAAAGACAATTGATTTTATTAATGATTTAAAAACTATTGGCTTTGATATTATGCTTGTAAGTAACAATTCTCATAAGAATAGAGTTAAATGCGCAAGCGAGATTCTTAATATAGATTATGTAAATTTTGCACTTAAACCTTTAAAATTTGGTTTTAAAAAGGCACTAAAAAGATATAAGGGTAAATATACAAAAGAACAAGTAGTAGAAGTAGGAGATCAACTCTTAACAGATGTTTATGGTTCTAGAAGAATGAAGTTCTATACAATACTTGTGAAAGCAATCGATAGAAAGACTGAAATACTAGCTACTAGAATAAACAGAAGAAGAGAAGAGAAAATATTAAATAAAATTAAGAAAAAAGATTTAGAAAGTTTTAATTTATACTTATCTAAATATGAGGATAAATAGAATGAGCAATATTAAATGTTATGGTTGTGGTGCAATCCTTCAAACTGATGATCCTAATAAAAAAGGATTTATTGAAAAAATTGATGAGAAAAGAGAAATACTTTATTGTAAAAGATGTTTCCGTCTTATGCATTATAATGAATTCCCTAAGATTTTAGCCACAAATGAAGAATATGAATTAATTATTGATGATTTACTTAAAAAAGAAGGTTTAATAGTACTTGTAGTTGATTTATTTGATTTTACAGGTACATTTATTCCTCAAATTATTGATAAATTAAGAAATAAAAATGTAATACTTGTAGCTAATAAACTAGACCTTTTACCTAAGAGTGTTAATGTAGCTAAGATCGTTGAATGGCTTACATATATGTGTAATCGTTACTTCTTTAGAGTAGATGCTATCCACGTGGTATCTAGTCAAAAAGGATATTATATCGAAGATTTAATGAATACTATTAATTTACTTAGAAATTCAAGTGATGTATATGTTATGGGTGTAGCTAATGTAGGTAAATCTAGTTTGATTAATTCGATACTTAAGAGAATTGATAATAGAAAGAGTGATTTAATCGCTACAAGCGAAATACCAGGTACTACTTTATCTAGTATTAAGATTCCTTATTTTAATGATGGTAAATCTATATTTGATACTCCAGGCTTAATTAATACAGGTAATGCTCAATCAAATCTATCAGAGTCTAGTTATAAGTGTTTAATAGCTAAAAAAGAGATTAAACCTATCACTTATCAAATTGAAGAAGGAAATACTGTCTTACTTGGTGCTATTGCATCTATTGCTTTAGTAAGTGGTGAAAATATTTCATTTACTTGTTATAGATCAGAAAATGTAACAATACATAGAAGAAAAGATATTGATACACTTGGGTTTATTAATAAGCATAGAGGTGAAATATTAACTCCTCCTGTAAAGAGTGATAATAGTGTTTTAGAATTTAAAATAAAAGAATATAAACTAAAACCTAAACAAGATATTGTTATATCAGGACTTGGATTTGTTACTGTAAATAAAGATTGCACTGTAAAAGTTAGTGCTTTAAAGAATATGGATGTGTTTGTAAGAAATGGAATATTCTACTCAAAAGATTAAAGAAATACATGATATAATATATAACAAATATTTAAGCAAATATCCAGATAAAATGAGTAGATTTACTCACATTGAAGGTGTTGCAAAAATGTGCAAATATTTAGCTCAACTCTATAATGTGGATGAATCTAAAGCTGAAATTTGTGGTCTTATTCATGATTATTATAAATATGAAAGTGAAGAAGAAATGCAAAAATTAATTAATCCTAAGGATCTAGATGAATGCATGAAGTTTAAGGTATTGTATCATTCTTATGCATCAGGAGAAGCCTTAAAGAATGTCTTTGGTATTGATGATAAAGAGATGAAATCTGCTATTAGAAATCATGTATTTGGTCATTTAAATATGACTAGACTTGAAGAGATAGTTTTAATTAGTGATTATACTGAAGAAAATAGAACCTATCCTTCATGTATTAACGCAAGAAATATATTACTTAGCGGAAACTTAGATAAAGCAATACTTGAATCTACTAAGGATACTGTTAAGTATGTTATTAAAAAAGGTGACACTCCTCACCCACTTCAATCTGAAATTATTAAAGAGTATGAAAGGAAAATTATTATGAATAAAATTGAAATTATTATTAATGGATTAAAGAGAATTAATCCTCATGATGTTGTTGTATATGACTCAAATGAAAAGAGTCCATTCTTTGACTTTATTCTTGTAGCTAGCGTAGACTCAGTTAGACAAGCCAATCAAGCTATTATGTATATTAAAGAAGAATTAGCTAAAGAAAATCTTACTATTAAATCTAGTGAAGGTGAAGATTCTAACTGGGTATTAATTGATGGATTTGATTATTTGATTCATATTATGACAGATGAAGAGAGAGAAAGAATTGCAATCGATAAATTATATATGAACTTTGAAAAGATTGATATAGAAAAATATTTTAAGTAGTACTATATTGCTCAAAATTAGGAGAGCATATTATATGAAGAGAAAGTTATTTGTTTTATTAGGATTTAGTTACTTTAATATTTTCAAGTAATAAAGTAATTTTTGCAAGTGAGCCAGTTAAAGGAGAGGTTGTAAGTTTTCCTTTAGATAAAGAAAAATATGCACCTAAAAAATATGAAAAATTTCTGTTCAAAAATCAATTTAACAATGAAAGTATTAAGGTTAAAGAAACACAAGGGTGGTTTTGGGGAAGTCAAACAGAGGAGTATCCTACAAAAGCTGTTATAGTTTATGAAGTGGGAGTTATAGAAGCACCATATGTCCATAATGCAATAGGATACCTTCCGGAAGGCTCTACATTTGAGTATGGCACTACTTCAACGAGTGAAATTAATTACTCTAAAGAATTATCCCTTAGTACACAAAGTATATATAAAGGTTCATTAAGTGCTGAAGGAAGAATACATGAGATCAAGGCTTTAGCTAGTTTTGAACACGATACTCAATTACAAATTGCAGGTAAAATAGATGTAAGTAAAACTAGTAAAGTTGAAACTTATTATAAAGTTACGATTCCAGTTAAAGAAAGTGGTTATTATTTTGATGATTTAAGAGCTACTTATAACTTATATTTAGTGGAAGAATTTTCAATCACAAATACGAGAAAGGAAGTATCACGCAAACCTTCCGGACTAGTTCTAGATGTGTTTTATAAAGTTGAACAATCTTGTGTTTGTACAAATGTTGCATATTTATGTCAATTTAAGGCCTCATGTGGTAGATGTTTAGTTAAATATAGACAAAAAAGTGATGGCACTTTTAGTTATGATGGTCCTATTTCGGATGAAGGAATAATGTATATATGATAACCGTATCTAATATTTCAAAAAATTATAAAGATAAGCAAGTTTTAAATAATATATCATATAATTTTGAAGATAAAGGCCTATATTTTATATTAGGTAAAAGCGGATCTGGGAAAACAACTCTATTAAATATCATATCTGGTAATATTGAACCTTCAACTGGAAATATAATTTATTCAAATATAAATTCTATATATTTAGATTCATATTATATCTATCAAGATTTTAACTTAGTTCCCTCCCTTACTGTGTTAGAAAATATTAAATTGGTTCTAAAAATCAAGAAAAAAACATATGATGAATCCTTAGTACTTGATAAACTTAAAAGTGTAGGATTAGAAGAATTAAAAGATTCTAAGACAAAGAAATTATCAGGTGGAGAAAGACAGAGATTATCTATAGTCATTGGGCTTATTTTAGAATCAAAGGTTATATTTCTAGATGAACCTACTAGTGCTTTAGATTATCAAAATAGAGATAGTATAATTTCTTACCTTAGAGAACTATCAACTAATACTTTAGTAATTATCGCAACTCATGATTTAAATTTAATTAATGAAAATGATAATGTAATAGATTTAAATAATTTTGAATCTAAACAAATAAATGAGCTTAGTGAAAATACTAAGCCTAAAAAGATAAATTTAGGATTTGATGCATTTTATATTAAAAATAAAATGATGAAGAAAGATACTTTTAGATTATTTTTTCAAATATTGTTTATAACACTTTTACTTGTTTCCTTATCTTTAATCATTCCATTTTCTAATATGACTTATGAGTCAGTTTGTGCTAAAGAAATAATTAATGGTAGTCAAAATATTTTGATACCTCAAATTGAGGATAAATCTTTTATTTCATCATATTGTTTGAATGAACCTGTAGATTCTTCAATAACCATTAATTATGAAAATAAAGATGTTCGTGCAACTAGTGTTTTTATAGATAATAGTCTAAATGATGATGAAGTTATTTTATCTAGTGTTACTGCGAATAAGTTGTCAAGTGAATCTATTGAAAATAAATTTATTTATTTAAATTCTAATTTAATAAAAGTTTTAAAAGTTGAAAATTTTGATGATATATCACATTCTTTGGCTAATCCAGCATATGAATATATAAAATTAAATTATAATACATATGTTAAGGTTGATCTTGCTTACACAACTGTTGATCTTTATATAGCTGAAGAGGAAAACCCAACTTATGTTTATTACTTTGATGTGAATTCTTCTTTAGAACCTGGAACATTTACGGTTACACAAAAGTATTATGATAAATTTTTAAAAAATTATAATATTGGAGAAACTATTCAGCTAAAAACATATGGGACATATCAAAACGAATTTGTTATAAATCTTAAATTAGCTGATATCGGTGAAAAAAATACAATTGATAAAGTATCTTTATATAAACTTCAAAATGATTCAAATCACCCCTATTCATCGGTTATAATCTCTAATTTAAATGACTATAATCAAACTAAAACTTTAGTTAAATATTTAAAGGATAATAGAGTAAATTATTTTTTCAATAATGAAAATTCTGCTTATTTTGTAGCACAAGTTTTTGATGGATTAGATATTTTACTTAAAGTATTAATTCCTATCCTTTTAATCTTTTCAATATTCTTAACTATTTATATTTCTTATAATATGTATAAGAATAATAAAAGAAGTTTTAATGTTTTATCTTTACTCGGTGTATCAAAACAAAGTATATTGTTTATCTGCTTAATTGACCATATAGAATGTATTCTTATATCTATAGTGTTATCGATTTATCCTTGTATAGCTATTTCTAATGAATTTATGAATCAATTAAATAATATGAATGAATATCATAATTTGAATGTGTCATTTACTTTGTTTGAACCTCAGTATCTATGTGTTTTTGCTTTATTAATATTTATTGTACTTTTTGCAATATCATTAATATTTAATTTAATTAGAAATACTAAATCTACTTATATAAATGAATAATCCTCTAGGAGACCTTTAATAAGGTCTCTTTTTATAGAAATGGAATTATAAATATTAAACTTAAATTTTTAAAAAAATTTCTTACATGAATTTTTAAAAAATGTTAGAATAATAAAGATTGTAAATAAGTGTTCTAAGAGATTATTATCTACAGCCCCTGCTTTTTACTAATCCGTTATTAAAAAGGAAGAGCTTATGGAAAATAATAACGACTATTTATAAAACGAAAAAGTATCGAAGCTATTAGTTAAATTCTCAATACCTTGTATATTATCATTACTTATTAGTGCATTATATAATATAGTAGACCAAATATTTATTGGTAACTCTAGCGTTGGCCCTATCGAAATACCACAACTACACTTTTATTTCCACTTACTTGTATTGCTTTAGCATTTGGATTAATGCTAGGAGATGGATGCGAATCTTACATGTCACTTCAAAGTGGTATATGAGAAAATGATAAGATTAACAAAGCAGTAGGTACAACTATTACTATTAGTATTATTATATATATTATCTTTGTAATGACATCTTTTGCATTCTTAACACCTATATTAGAGTTCTTTGGTGCTAAAACAGAAGAAGCACTTAAATATGCAAAAGAATATGCAAGTATAATTATTATTGGTGTACCATTTTATATTATTATAAATGCTTTAAATTCTATAATTAGAGCAGATGGCAGTCCTAAGACAGCTATGATTTCAATGGTTTTAGGTGCTATATTAAATATTATTCTTGACGTAGTATTTATTAATGGATGTAATATGGGTTTAACAGGAGCTGCATTAGCTACTATTATTGGACAAATTGCATCTTTTGTAGTATCTGTCATCTATTTATTTAAATCTAAAACGTTTAAATTAAAACTTGGTAGCTTTAAGATAGATTTAAAAACATTTGTACATATTTTGCAACTAGGTTTTTCATCTTTTTTAACTCAAATATCTATAGTAATAGTTTCCATTGTATCAATGAATATGCTAGCTAAATATGGTGCAGAATCTAAATATGGTGCAGAATCTAAATATGGTGTAAATGACACTCAAGCTATATTTGGTATCGTAATGAAAGTATTTAATATTGTTGTAAATATTTCAGTAGGTATAGCAGCCGAAGCTCAGCCTATTGTAGGATATAACTACGGAGCTAAGAGATATGATAGAGTAAAAGAATTACTTAGATTAATTATTTTATCTAATATAGTAGTAGGAGTAATTGCGACTATTGTATTGCAATGTTTCCCGAGTCAAATTATTTCAATCTTTGGATCTAATAGTCTAAATCCTGATAACTACATGGAATTTGGTGTTCTAACAATTAGAATATACTTATCATTAATATTATTTACATTAATTCAAAAAGTAACTGCTATATTCCTACAAACTTCAGGTCACCCTGTTAAAGCTACTATCTTATCACTTTTAAGAGATGTTATAGCTATTGTTCCAGCTATGATTTTACTTCCTAAAGCCTTTGGTATTATGGGTGTACTATATTCATCAATAGTATCAGATGGAATTTCTATCATTGTGACTATTATTCTTTTAGTAATTGAAATTAAACATTTAAATACTTACCAAAAAGAACAACTATCAAATCAAGACTAATTAAGCCTTGCAGTATAAAATCTTATGATTTTTGCCTATAATAATTGTAAATTATATCAATATTAATTAAAATATATATAGAAATAATTATAGGTGATGATATGAAAAAATTACTAGTTTCATTATTACTAGGTATATCAGTTATAGGTATAACAAGCTGTAATAACAATGATGACGATAACACTAGCGAAAGTACAACTCATGAATTCTTTAGAGAAGAAATTAAATATGAAAAAATTGTAATTGAAGGTGTAGAAGATACTTATACATATCAATTAACAAAAAACATCTCTAAAAATAGTGATTTTACTGTAGCTAATTATTACAAAGAATGTACAGTTGTTAAGGTGAAGGAAAAAGCTTCTTATAACAATATTCATTTAAAGAAATTAACTTTACAAGATAAAATGGAATATGTTTCAGATAGTGCTTTCGAAAAATGTATAAATTTAGAAAGTGTCTATTTATCAGATGATATTAGATTTGGTCAAGATGTATTTAAGGATTGCACTAAAATCAAAACTCTTGATGAAAACAATTTATGTTATTTAACTGCTAAGATAGAAGATGAAGAAGATAATAAATATTATTATTTACTTAAGACTAGCAGTTTAGAAACAAGTTATACAACTAATATTTTAACTAGAAGTATAATAGACGCTTTCAAAGACAATCAAAAAGTTAATAGTATAGTTTTAAATGATGGACTTAAATATATTAATTCAGCTGCCTTTAAGAACTCATCTTTAAAACAAATTAATATTCCATCATCTGTTACATACATTGGTCCTAATGCTTTTGCAAATGTAACTGACCTAAACATAACACTTAATCAAAATCTTAAAGGCTATTTCAGTTTAGATGGTATTAATAAAGAAGAAGTTACTTTAACTAGTGATAATATAGTTGATTATCTAACTAATACTCATGTTAATTATTTCTTTTTCAAGGAGGAAAATTAGAAATGGAAAAGTTTGATGTTAATTTGTTTAATTCTACTAAAAGTAATCTGATTGGTAAGAACGTTAAGTTTGGATTTGATAAAGAGTCAGGCAATATGATTGATTTCACTGTTATAGCTGAAAACAAAGATAGTGTATTACTTTGGAGTGATTATATTGTAAAAAATATTGTTTTTTCTAACTCTTTGCATAAAGAAGATTATAATTTATACGTTAATAGTGAAATTAAAGCTTATTTAACAAATGAATTTGAAAAGAATTTTTCACCTGTTGAATTAAGCTTAATTGATGATTTAGGTAAGGATAAATTCTATATTTTATCTTTAGATGATCTTATTAGATATTTTAATATCGATTATAATAAAGAAAATCTAGGACTTCGTGCTAAACCATCTAGTTTAATCTTTGCTAATGGCTTTGAAACTAATGAGTCTGGATATGGTAAATATTGGCTTAAGAATTATGATTCTAAACATGATTATGCTAAAATCGTTGATGGTTTTGGTAATATTACAAGAGCTAAGATAAATAATCCTACTATTGGTATTAGAGTAGCTGTTTGGATTAAAAAAGATAAAACATTAAATTTAATAGAAAATAAGTAATAATATATACCTTATTAAGTAGTAATAATTTTTATCTACTTTGTAAGGTGTTTTTTATTATAAAAATAATATTTTAAGCATAATAGAAGACAAAAGACATTTACTGTTTTATAATTGAAACAATTAATTATAAAAGGAATATGATATTTTGCAAAGTACAATTGATATGACAAAAGGAAAGGAATGGAAGATTATTTTAGCATTTGCTATTCCGATTTTCTTTTCAAATTTATTTCAAACTCTATATAATATAGTTGATAGTGTTATAGTCGGTAATATGATAGGAAAAGAGGCTTTAGCCGCTGTTAGTAGTAGTGGTAATTTAATTTTCTTATTTAATTCTTTTTTTATTGGTCTTGCAAGTGGAGCTGGTGTTGTTATAGCTAAATATTTTGGTAGAAATGATACTATTTCCATGCGTAAAGCTATTCACAATGATGTTTTAGTAGGAATCATTTCATCTATTATTCTAACAATATTAGGAACCATTTTATCACCTTATATTTTAAGGGCTATTAATACCCCAAGTGATGTTTATCCTGAAAGTGTATCTTATTTTAGAATCTATTTTATAGGAGTAGCTTCTGTAATTTTATACAATACATTTTCATCTATCCTGCAAGCTTTAGGCGATTCGAAAAGACCGTTAATATTTTTAATAATAGCTTCTATTTTAAATGTAGTACTTGATATATTATTTATAGGACAATTTAATTTAGGTGTGGCTGGGGCTAGTTTAGCTACTATAATAAGTCAAAGTTTATCTGCTATCTTAGCGCTAATTGTTTTACTAAAGAAGAATACTATTTATCATTTATCTTTAAAAGAATTAAGATTTAGTAAATCTATTTTAAAAGAAATTCTTTATAATGGAATTCCTTCAGGTATACAAAATTCGGTTATAGGACTAGCTAATGTAGTAGTTCAATCAAATATTAATTCCTTTGGATCAAATGCAACTAGCGGATGTGGTGCCTATTCAAAGATTGAAGGATTTGCTTTTTTACCTATTACTTGTTTTCAAATAAGCCTTGCGACGTTCGTCAGTCAAAATTTAGGCGCTGGATATATAGATAGAGCTAAAAGAGGTACTCGCTTTGCAATTATAACATCCTGTATTATTGCCTTTATTATAGGTCTTGTAGGGTATGTACTTGCAGATAAACTTATTGCGTTATTTGTAAGCGGAGATGAAGAGGAAACTAAAGATGTAATTAAATGCGGAGTAACAGCCCTGCATACAGTATGTTTTTTCTATCCTTTGCTTGCCTTTGCTCACTGCAGTGCGGCTTTGTTACGTGGTTCAGGACATGCAGTAGTACCGATGTCTATTATGCTTGGAATATGGTGTGTATTTAGAGTAATATATGTTACATTTATGATGAATGTAGTTTCGCACGAGTTATGGCTATTATATACAGCTTACCCTGTAACTTGGGGTATATCATCTATAATTTATTTAGTATTTGATAAAAGATCTCATTGGTATGAAAAATATTTAATTCCAAAGAAAACATCGAATTCAATTGATATAATCTATTAATTAAAGCTAACTTTATGATTTTAAGGTTAGCTTTTTTACAAATTGTGTGAGATTATGTGAAATTTTGAGAAAACTCTTAAATCTATTGAAATATTGTTTTTATTGAATATAATATGAAATAACTAACAGGGTTAGTAATTGTAAAGCAAAGGAGTAATATATGAAGCCAGAAGAATTATTTAGAGTATTATGTGATAATTCAAAAGGGAAAGACTTTAATTTTAAAGTTAAAGGTAAACATTTTATTTTAGGTTACTTAAATGAAAATGGTAAGACAAAGTCACTTGATTTAGCTAAGGCCTTAGATGTATCAACTGCTAGAATTGCAGTCATCATAAACGACTTAGAAAATGAAGGGCTTGTACTTAGAGAAAAAGATGAAAAAGATAAGAGAATCACTTATATATCTTTGACGGAAAAAGGTATCTTTGTAGTAACAGAAGATAAAAAACATGTTTTAAATGTTTTAGATAATGTTATTAAGAAAACAAGTGAAGAGGAACTTAATGGGTTTATTAAAGTATTAAATGTTATGAAGGAGGAAATGAGGAACCATGAAAACAATATTTAAGACAATGCAAAAAAAAGAATGGATATTTCTTATTTGTATTATTTTAGATGTAATAGGGCAAGTTGCACTAGAACTTAAAATGCCTGAATATACATCAAGACTAACTGAGATTGTTACAACTAGTTTTACATCTATTGATAAAAATGAAGTATGGTATAACGGTTTAATGATGATTTTATGTGCTTTCTTAAGTTTAGCACTAGCACTTCTTAACGCTTATTTTATCTCTACTTTCTCATCAAGTATTACAAAAAAGATTAGAGATAAATTCTTTAAGAAGGTTTCAGAATTATCACTTTCTGAAATTAATCAATTTGAAACATCAAGTTTAATTACAAGAACTACTAATGATGTTGTTCAAGTTCAAAACTTCCTAGGTATGGGAACAGGTTTATTATTTAGAGCTCCTATAACAGCTATTTGGGCTATTGCAAAAATATCTTCATCTCATATTTATTGGACACTTTCAACAGTTGTAGCTGTCTTAATTATACTAGTTCTTGTGACAATAGTTGTAATTGTTGCACTGCCTAAGTTTAAAAAGATTCAAACCTTAACTGATGAACTTAATCTTCGTGCAAGAGAAAATATGCAAGGTGTTAGAGTAATTAGAGCTTTTGATGCAAATGACTACCAAACAAAAAAATATGAAAAGACTAATGAAAATGTTTATAAAAATAATTTATTTACAAGTTTAGTATCTGGAGTAATGATGCCTATTATTACTTTAGTAATGGAAGGGTTAAATCTAGCTATCTATTATTTTGCTGGAATTATAATTAATGATGCTGAAATGGTTGATAAACCTAAAATTTTAGGAGAAATGACAGCCTTTTCAAGCTATTCAATTCAAATCGTTATGAGCTTTATGATGCTTATTATGATTTTCATGTTACTACCTAGAGTCTTAGTTTCATTAAAACGTATCAATGAAGTACTTGAAACTGAGCCTACTATTGAAGATGGTAAGATGACAAATGATACTCATGAAGGTGTAGTTGAATTCAAAGATGTATCTTTCTCATATACAAATGATGATAAATATAATGTATCTGGACTAAACTTTAAGATTAATAAAGGAGAAGTAGTCGCTATCATAGGTCCTACTGGTTCAGGTAAAAGTACTATAGCTAATTTAATTAATAGATCATACGATGTTCAAAAGGGTGAGATATTGATTGATAATATGAATGTTAAAGGTTATAAACTAGCTGATTTAAATAAAAGAGTTTCTATTGCTCATCAAAAAGCTAATTTATTTGAAGGAACAGTTAAATCTAATATTTGTTATGGTTCAAGTGAAATAGATGAGGACAGATTAGAACAAGTAATTATATCTAGTAAAGCTGATTTTATTAATGCTTATGAAGGTCTTGATACAAAAGTATCACAAGGTGGTACAAACTTCTCAGGTGGTCAAAAACAAAGACTTTCTATTGCCAGAAGTTTATATAAAGATAGTGATATTTATATCTTTGATGATACTTTCTCAGCTCTAGACTTTAAAACTGATAGTGAGGTCAGAAAGGCAATTAAAGAAAATTATAAGGATAAAACTATAATTATTATTGCTCAAAGAATTGGTACTGTTAAAAATGCAGATAAAATTATTGTTTTAAATGATGGTGCTATAGATTCTATCGGAACTCATGAAGAATTACTTGAAAGAAGTGCTTTATACAAAGAAATTGCATTATCACAATTAGATAAGGAGGAATTATAATGAAACATCAAAAGAAAGATTTTACTTCAATAAAGAAGTTATTTGCTTATTCTAAAAAATATATTCCTTTTATAATAATTTGTATAATTTTTGCAATTATATCGAGTGTTGCGACTATAATAGGTCCTCAAAAAATTATGGATTTAATGACAATCATAACTAATGGTTTAATGCCAGGATCATCTATAGACTTTAATGAATTTAACACAGCTACTCTTAATTTAATTATTATCTATTTAATTGGTGCTCTTGCAAGTTATATTATGTCTCTTATTTCATCTTTAGTATCAGCTTCTTTATCTAAAAAGTTGAGATCTGATATAAACAAGAAATTAGTTACTTTGCCTCTATCTTTCTATGATTCACATCAAAGAGGAGATGTAATGAGTGTAATTACAAACGATGTAGATACACTTTCTCAAGCCTTATCTCAATCTATTGCAAATGTATTAAACGCAATTGTACTATTTGTAGGTATTACTGTAATGATGTTTAAGACTAGTGCGCCTCTTTCATTAATTACAATTGGTGTATCTTTGCTTGGATTTATTGCAGTAATTATTATTGGTGGTAAGAGTCAAAAACAATTCCATATTAGACAAAAAACTTTAGGTAAGATGAACGCTGATATAGAAGAAGTATTTTCTAATATTAATTTAGTTAGAGAATATGGTGCTAAGGATTTTGAAATTAATAAATTTTCAGAAATTAATAATAATCTATATGAATCAAATCGTAAGAGTCAATTATTAACTAATATGATGATGCCTATTATGACATTAGTATCTAATATTGCCTATGCACTAATATTCTTAGTAGGTATCTTAATGTCTATAAGAAGTGATGGTAGTATAGACGCTACTATACTAGCTACACTTGTTACATTCCAAATTTATTCTCGTTTATATTCTCAACCACTTTCTACATTCTCTCAATCAGTAACATATATCCAACAAGCATCAAGTGCTTCAAAGAGAGTATTTGCTTACTTAGACGAAGAAAGTGAAGAAGATGAAAGCACTAAAAAAGCTTTACTTACTAATACTCAAGGTAATGTAGAATTTGAGCATGTTGCATTCGGTTATTCTAAAGATAAAGAAATAATTCATGATTTCTCTTTATCTGTTATAAAAGGTCAAAAGATTGCAATTGTAGGTCCTACTGGTGCTGGTAAAACAACACTTGTAAATTTACTTATGAGATTCTATGAGGTAAATAGTGGTCATATCTTAATTGATGGAATAGATACAAAGAGTGTAACAAGAGAAAATGTACGTGATCAATTTGATATGATTTTACAAGATACATGGCTGTTTGAAGGTAGTATTAGAGATAATTTAAGATATAATGATTTAAGTATTACTGATGAGGCTATTCTAAATGCTTTAGAAAGTGTAGGATTAAAACATTATATTAATACTCTTCCTGATGGACTTGATACTATAATAAATGAAAATTTAAGTTTATCAGAAGGTCAAAAACAAGAGTTAACTATAGCTAGAGCTATGCTTAGAGATAAACCAATGCTTATACTAGATGAAGCTACAAGTAATGTAGATACTAGAAGTGAAATTGTTATTCAAAATGCAATGGACAATCTAATGGAAGGCAGAACTAGTTTCGTTATAGCCCATAGACTTTCAACTATTAAAAACGCTGATGTAATATTAGTGCTTAAAGATGGTGATATAGTTGAAACTGGAAGACATCAAGAATTACTTGAAAAGAATGGCTTCTATGCTGTATTATATAATTCTCAATTCGATATAAGTTAAAAAAATTGATTTTCATTTAAAAAAGTTATAAAATAAGATATCTATTATGAATGTAGGGGGTATTCTTATGATTTCTGATGAATTTAACAAATTAATTGAAGATTACAAGAATAACCATTCATTGATTGAAAAGATTAGAAATTATATCTTGAATAATTTATATGATGAAGAAGAAATCGACAAATATATTGATTTATTTTCAAGCGTATCCAAAGAAATAGATGATAAGGTCGGCTATGCTTTATCTCTTGGTATGTATTTCTGGCTATATCATGGTTCTGATATTGAACTTGCTCACGACTATAATAAGAAAGCTATTGAAATATATCATACAATAGATGACTATAAATATAAGACCGGTTATTTAAGTGTTTTAAATAATGAATTAATTTATAATAATTATAAGGCTAATCTTTATGATAGTTATCAAATTATGAGTGAAGGTATGGATATAGCAGAAGAAACTAAAAATATTAATTATTTCTATTCTTTTGCAGTTAATGGATTCTATCTATTACTTGATTTAGGTTTAACTGATAAAGCCTTTGAAATGCTTAAAAAACTTGAATCTAATAATGCGTCACTATCACTTGCTGAAAAGAGCATTATGATAATACTAAAGATCAAAGTTTATTCAAAGTTCGATAAGAAAGAAGCTTTAAGTTATGCTCGTAAGATGCTTGAGATCAATGAAAAAGAACACATATTCGAATATTATTTAGTATATGCTTACATGGTTGAATGCTTAATTTCTAATGATTTGTTAGATGAGTCTAAAATTTATATTGATAAGATAACTAGCGAACTTGAAACGCAAGAGAATTACAAAGATAATGTCGACGTAAGTGAAGCGTATTCTGCTTATGGTAAATATTATTTAAAGATTAATAATAAGGCAGAAGCTTTCAAATATTATAAGATTTTATTCCCTAAATATAATACTATCCTTGGAAATAAACATGAGATTATCAACGAATCTATAAA
The DNA here is from genome assembly GCA_963605425.1 of uncultured Eubacteriales bacterium. Classification (GTDB taxonomy): domain Bacteria; phylum Bacillota_I; class Bacilli_A; order Acholeplasmatales; family Anaeroplasmataceae; genus JAEELC01. The sequence goes on along the minus strand of CAVCUQ010000001.1, from coordinate 56,799 downwards.
TATTTTTAAAGAATATGATCATGAATTATATATTAAGGCATTAGAGGCTAAATCTAAATTATTAGATGAAATAAATAATACCTTTGTTCTTGCAGCTTCTAATGATAAGAAATTATATGAATCATTCCTTGATTTAAGATATCGTTATCTATTTGAGAAGATGCAAAAACTTACAACATTTATTAGTGAGATTAATTCTTTAGACACTAAGGCTAATATTGATTCTCTAATTGAAGAAAATATTAAAGATATCTTAGGAGCTTCTAAAGTTAAGGTTATTATTGAAAAAGAAAGTTTTGTGTATAAAGGACTTCATATATCTAATGTAGATGGTATTAAATACTTTGAAAGTAAAGAACTTTCTGATGCGATTAGAGAAAATGTAGATAGTGTTGCTTGTATTAAGGTATCTAAAGATAAGGTTGGAGATTATTTATATATCTTAATTGGCCTTCCTTGTATGGGGAATTTAGAAGCCAAAGAAAATACTTATATGATATCTTTAATTAAAGAGACATTAAGCCCTGTTTTACTTCAAATTGATAGATTTAACGAAGCTGTATCTAATTATTCTCGTGATGAATTAACTAAACTTTATAATAGATATGGTTTAAATAATATTGTAAGTCAAGTTAGATCATTAAAAGAAGAACCTTATCTATTAATGATTGATATTGATGATTTTAAACTTATTAATGATACTTATGGCCACGATGAAGGTGACGTAATCTTAACTGAATTTGCTAAAACTTTAAAAGAGACTCTTGGTGATGAATGTGTTGCAAGAATCGGCGGTGAAGAGTTTGTTGGTTTAGTTAATAAGGATGAGAATAATATTAATTTAAAATTAGATGATTTGCAAAAAAATATATCAAAAATTAAAATTGGAAGTAAATCTCTAACGGTTACAATTGGTGTAGCTAAATTGACCAGTGATTCTGATTTTAATGATGTTAAAAACAAAGCTGACAAAGCATTATATAAAGCTAAAAATAATGGTAAAAACCAATATTTATTCTATACTGTTAATAAAAAGTCCTAATCTAAGGGCTTTTTTTAATGCTTGAAATCTTCAAATTATATGCATATTTAATTACTCTAAAGCATAATTTCATTTCCTTTTGTTGAATGCAAGCGCTTTATATGCTAAAATATAACAACTATATAATAAAAGGAAGAAGGTATTTTATGAATAAAAGATTAACTAAAAAGCAAATGTGGATATTTGCAATTGGTCAACTCGGTTGGAGTATCTTAGGTGGTATTATCAATGCTTGGCTTGTATCATTTTATTTAATTGGTTCAGATGTCCAAGAAAAAGGTACACCTAATTTAATTCCATCTGGTTTAATTATTGGTGGATTCTTAACTGTTTTAGGTTTAATTACAGCCCTATGTAGAATTTGGGACGCTGTAACCGATCCGATGGTAGCTAATTTATCTGACAACTCACGTAATCCTAAAGGAAGAAGATTACCATTTATGCAAAAAGCTGCCATACCTTTTGCAATCACAACTGTACTTGTATTTATGGCTCCAGTTAATAAGGTAAGTGGTATTAATATTGCTTGGATAGCTGTTACTTTAGTATTATTTTATACATTTATGACTATTTACTGCACACCATATAATGCCTTAATTAGTGAATTTGGTAAGACACAAGAAGATAGAATGAATATATCAACATATATTTCTCTTACATATTTTGCAGGTACACTTCTTGCATATACTCCATTTGTGTTTGGAGGACTACTTGAAAATGCAGTAGGATACTATAATGCTTATAGAATTTGTTTTACAGTACTTTCTGTAATTGCACTTTTCTGTATGTTACTACCTACATTTAAATTAAAAGAAACTGATTTTATTGAAGTTAAACCAGCTAATTCTAATGCTTTTGCATCTTTAGGTAAAACTTTTAAGAATAATAATTTCAAAATATTTGCTTTAAGCGATATAATGTACTGGGTTGGTATCACATTATTCCAAACTGGACTTCCATTCTTTGTAAAATATTCTATGAAACTAGATTCAAGCTTTACTATGTATTTTATGGGTGCTATGACTGTTTTATCAGCTTGTTTCTATCCTATTGTATCTAAACTTGTCGAAAAGTTTGGGAAGAAGAAACTTACTATTGTTGGATTCATTGGTTTAAGTATAGCTTATATTTTGACTGCTATATGTTCAGGATCAAATCTGGAAAATGGTAGTGCCTTAGGATATGTATATGGTATAGCAGTCGTTGTTGTAGCTTCATTCCCTATGGCTTTACTTGGAATAATTCCTCAATCAATTGTAGCTGATGTAGCCGAAGAAGATTCCATTGTAAGCGGTGAAAAAAGAGAAGGAATGTTTTTTGCGGCCAGAACTTTTGCAATGAAGTTTGGCCAATCCCTTGCCCTTTTAGCATTCACGTCTCTTGCAATTATTGGATCAGATAGAACTGAAGAAATGCTTAAGAGTAATGATATAACTCCTTCAACTGAAGGTTTAATGATTGTAGGTATTGTAGCTTTTGCCTTCTGTATTATTGGTGCTATAATTCTATGTTTCTACAATGAAAAGGCAGTAATGAATACTATAAATCAAAATAAAAAAGAAACAATTTAAGGAATTTTTATGATTTTAAATTATGAAATAGCAAATATTAAATATAGTACAGATAAGTCTAATAGTGATGTAGAAATTACTTATCTAAAGAATGGTTCTAATACGATAATCAGTATTAAGGCTTTAAAAAATATTAAACTTAATAACGCTATAATTGAAAAGGAAGTAAATTTCAGTAATAATGCAAAGATTTTCTTTAATGGATATCAAAGCTGGACTGATACAAAAGAGTTTTATAAAAACGAAAAAGAAAAGAATATTCTAAAAGGTGCTTTAAGAAGAAAAGTTGTAAAAAGTTTTGGCCTTGATAGATATGGTGACTCTTCCTTTTATTCTTATAAAAAGAGTAAACTACATGGCTATGATTTATTTTATGTAAAAGATAACACTGAATCCTTTATTTATAATCTAAATTATGAAAATGCCTATTTAATATTTGAATATATTAAAACAAATAAGTTGAATTTAATTAGTGATGTAAATGGTAAAGTACTTTCGCAAGGAGAAGAATTTATAGTATTCTCATTTAAAGAATTTGATTCAATCAAAAATGGAGAAAGCGAGTTTAAAGAAGATTTTAATGTATCAAATAAACCTGTTTTAGGTTATACTTCTTGGTATAATACTTATCAAAATATTAATGAAGACTTAATCTTAAAGAATTTAAATTCAATTGATAAAAGATTTAATCTATTTCAAATTGATGATGGTTTTGAAACTAGGGTTGGAGACTGGCTTAGTATAGATAAGAATAAATTTCCTAATGGATTAAAGCCTATTGTAGATAAGATTCACTCTAAAGGATTACTTGCAGGTATTTGGCTTGCTCCTTTTGCAGGAGAAGAAGAGTCGGAAATTTTTAAGACTCATAAAGATTGGTTTTTGAAAAATGAAAATGAATCATATATAAAAGCTGGTTGTAATTGGAATGGCTTTTACGCTCTTGATTTAACTAAAGAAGAAGTTAAAGAATATGTTAAAAAGTGCTTGAATTATTATAAAGATTTAGGATTTGATTTCTTTAAATTAGACTTTGTATATTCTGCAAGTATTAATGTGCCAAATGGATATACACGTGCTAGTTGGCAATATTATACATATAGATTTTTAAGAGAAATTCTAGAAAATAAATTGATTTTAGGCTGCGGAGCTAATTTATTTTCAAGTTATAAAAATTTTGATTATCTTAGAATTGGTTGTGATGTATCATTTGATTTTGATGACAAACCTTATATGAGATTACTTCATAGAGAAAGAAATTCAACTAAGAATACTATTCAAAATACTATTTATAGAAGTGTATTTGATAATAGATTATTCTTAAATGATTCAGATGTTTTTATACTTCGTGATGATAATACAACTTTATCATTTGAAACAAGAAAGGCTTTAATTAGAATAAATGCTTTATTTTCATCTGTTTTAATGACTAGTGATGATATAGAGCTTTATGATAATGAAAAGAATAAAATACTTGAAGAAGCCTTAAGTACATTTTATAATAAGCCAAGTATTACTTTTGCAAGAAATCATAATTTTATTGATATAACCTTAGAAAAAAATGGTAAAATAGAACATATTTCTTATGATACAAGAAAGGGAATAATATATGATAGATAGAACAAGCTCTATATTTAATAATAAGATTGATAATAAAACTATTAAGCAAGCTGAAAAGAGTAAAAATAAGTTTAAAAAGAAATTTGGACCTGATAAAGAAGAAAACTTTAAAATTGGCTTTGAAACAATTCCTTCTCTAGGTCATTTAAATGTTTCTAATATTGTTTTTGCAAAAGAAAATGCATCTTGGCCAGAAAATCCATTTATTGTTGGTAATATTAGAATGGGATTTGGACATTATCGAATTTCTATTGCGATGGCAAGTTGTGCTAAAGCTTTAGGTTTTAATCCTGTTTGGCTTGATTTAGCAAGCTTTGATCAAGTTGGATCTAAGATGATTAGATATCAAAATGGTCTTTATTCAACAGGTTCAAAAATTAGTCAAAAGTCTAAATTATTTAATAAATTAGTTTGGGATCCTATGAATAGTGAAGGATTTAAGAAATTAACTTATAATGCTAAAGACCAAAAAAATTCTGAACTATTAGTACCTATTTTTACAAATATCCCATCTGATATTCCTTATATTGCAACTCACGCGTGGCCAAGTCAAGCTGCTATTCATGCAGGGCATACTCATGTAGTTAATGCTATACCGGATAACTGGCCTATGGCACTTCACCTATCTGAAGGAGCTATTCATACAACTCAAACAAGTTTTGCTTATAACGGATATAAAATGCTTGATGGATTTGATAAAAAGAGATTATTAAATTCAATGAGTGATAATGATATCATCAAAGTTGGTAATTATGTTGACCATGAATTACTTGTTAATTTAGAAGAAGATAATCGTTTAAGAAAAGAAAGAATTGAAAGTGCTAGACCTCTTAGAATCTTAATGACAGTAGGAGGAGCTGGTGCTGGATTTAATTTATTCCTTGATATGGTTAAACATTTAATGCCTTATACAAAAGCAGGTAAGGTTACTTTAATTATTAACTTTGGTGACCATAAGCATGTTTATGATAAAATGCTAAAAGCTATTCATGGTATTGAAACAGAGGATTTCTTTAATGAATATGATAAATATTTAGAATTTGTTAAAGAATTAAGAGAAAATGATAAAAAAGGTATCTATTGTATTTGTAATGATAATATCTTTGAAGCTGTTTATTCAACAAATGTTATTATGCCAAATGTTGATGTATTAATCACAAAACCATCTGAACTTGCTTTCTACCCTATACCTAAGGTATTTATGAGACATATCGGAGGACATGAAGTATATAACGCAATCTATTCATCTCAAGCAGGGGATGGTACTAAAGAATGCCCTGGAGCTAAAGAGATGAACATGATGCTTGATAAGATATTAACTGATAAAGATATACTTCTTAATATGATAGATAGAATTAATGAACTTAAGAAAGAAGGTTTCTATAATGGAGCTTACGAATGCGTTAAGATTGCCTCAAGAGGAACTATTAAAGAATAAATTTAATAATATTTATGGAAAAGATCCTGAATATAAATTTATAGCCCCAGCTAGAATTAATCTAATTGGAGAACATATTGATTATAATGGAGGACATGTGCTACCTGCATGTGTCTCTTTATATTTGACTTTATTCGTATCAAAAAGAAGCGATAAAAAACTTAGACTTTATTCAACTAGTTTTGATCGAGTAGAAGAATTTAATATTAAAAGTTTTGAAAAATCTAATAATTCTTCTTGGACTGATTACATAAAAGGAGCTATATCTATTTTACAAAAGCATGGATATAATATTGAATCTGGATTTGATCTTTTATATGATTCAACTATACCTGTTGGGTCAAGTCTATCTAGTTCAGCTGCCTTACTTGATGTTACACTTTATATGTTTTCAAATGTTTTAGGATTTAATATTGATAAAAAGAATATCGCATTATATGCTAAAGAAGTAGAAAATAATTATTTAGGACTTTCTTGTGGTATTATGGATCAAGCAATTATTGCCTTAGGTAAGAAAAATACGGCTATGATGCTTGATTGTGCCCACTTTGAGTATAAATATATTAATTTAGATTTAAAGAATTATCGTTTTGTAATTCTTAATACTAATAGAGAGAGAAAGTTAACAGAATCTAAATATAATGAAAGAGTTTTAGAATGTAATAAAGGTTTAGATATTATTAAAACTAAATATAATGTTAATAATTTATGTGAGTTAACTCCTTCTTCATTAGATGATATTAAAAAATTACTCAATGATGAATTGATTTTTAAACGTGTAAAACATGTAATAAGTGAAGAAAACAGAGTTTTAAGATTTGCAAAATCGTTAAGTGATGGAGACATTACATCTTTAGGTCAAATTTTAAATGAATCCCATGAAAGTCTAAAGAATGATTATGAAGTTTCAGGATTTTATCTAGATACTATCTGCGAAGAAGCTCGAAATGCTCATGCTGTTGGCGCGAGAATGACTGGTGCTGGCTTTTCAGGATGTGCTATAGCTTTAATTGATAAATATATATTTGAAAACTTTAAAATAGAAGTAGAAGAAAATTATTATAAAAAGACTAATTTAAAATGTGATGTATTACTAGTAGATATCACAGATGGAGTAAAATAATGTTTTCTTTATTTAAAGATAAGTCTTTCCTAAAAAAATTCTTCAGTATTGCTTTGCCAGTAATGCTAGCTGAATTTATTACCTTTTTAGTATCTTTCTTAGATAATATCATGGTAGGTTCAGTATCTAATACAGCTGTATCTGCGGTATATTCAGCTAATCAAGTAACTTACCTATTCAATTTAGCTATATTTGGACTTTTAGAAGGTTGCGGAATCTTTATTCAGCAGTTTGCGGGAAGAGGAGAAGATGAGGCGATTAAAGCTTCAGTAACATTAAAACGTATCTTAGTTATAGTATTTCTACTTGTAGTTTTACCTCTTTGTTATTTTGCTGGTCCTAAACTTGTTGAATTTTATTCAAGAAGCGATTCTGCATCGGGTGAAATTTTAGAAGAAGGTACGAGATACTTACATATAGTAATTATTTCTTATATTCCTTTTTCTATTGGATATATCTATTCAACTACTTTTAGAGAAATTGGAAAGACTAAATACGCAATGTATGCTTCTCTAGTTGCTATCCTTTCTAACACTTTCTTTAATGCGCTCTTTATTTATGTCTTTAAGTTAGGATCTATGGGAGCTGCTTGTGGTACAATTATAGCTAGAGTCATGGAAATGATATATTTGATAATAATTGTTAGAGTCAAGAAATTTAAGTTCTATAAATTAGCTTTATCTAAAGAAAATAAAGGCTTATTTAAGAAGATATTAAACAAATCATATTTACTATTTATTAATGAATTAGGTTTTGCAGTAGGTAATATGCTTCAAAGTTTAGCTTTTTCTCAGCGTGACGGAGTACTTTCTGCTATCTCTGTTCTTACAACAGTCTCAAATATTACTATTATCCTAATTCAAGGTCTTGCAGTTGGTATCGGTGTAATTGTAGGATCAGACCTTGGTACTGATAATTTTGATAAAGCCGAAGAAGATGCTAAAAAATTATGTTATCTAGGCTTTTATATGTCAATTCTAATTGGACTAGTACTAGCCTCAACGTCTTTCTTCATTCCTAATATGTTTAAGGAAATAGATGAAAGTCAAAAAGCACTAGCTACTAAATTAATAATTGTCTTTGGACTTGAACTAGTATTTTATACTCTCGCTTGTTGTTTCTATTATATTTTAAGAGCTGGAGGTAAAACTCTTGAAACTTTATTACTTGATACTGGTTTTATGTTAGTAGTATATGTACCTGTATCTTGGGTGCTTGCCTTAAGTACTAATTTAAATATTTTATATATCTACATAATTGTTCGCTTGCTTGATGCTTTAAAGATGCTCTTAGGATTAGTTCTTGTGAAAAAGAAGCAGTGGCTTGTAAATTTAACTTAAAAAATAGTGCCTTAATGACACTATTTTTTTAAATATGATATAAATTTTAAATATTGTTCATCAATATCTTCACCTTTTCTTGTTACAGCACATAAATTAGTAACGAGCTCATTTGAGTCAATTTCAGACGCATATAAATGTTCACTAAATGTTTTATAAGCTCCGTATGGCACGATAGCGTGAATATCTAAGGTTTTAGCTAGCAAAATAGCTGTTTTAGCGTCATCTACTAATGCAATAACATCAAGATGTAGATTATTTTTTGAAAATAAGTTATTTAATATATGTTCAAATCTTCTATAAATTACAACTTTTTTGTTTGATATTTCTTTAAGTGATATTGTATTAGTTAAAGAAGTGTTAGATGTTAAAACCATTGGTTCTTTTGAAAATTCTAAAATATTATAATTAGAATTATTAAAAGGAGTGCGAGTAATAGCTAGATTTATTATTTTATTATCTAACATTTCAAGTAAATTAAAAGTATTAGCCTCAACAATTTTAAACTTAATTTTAGGATTATCTTCCATATATGTTTTCAAATTATCTTTATATAAAAGACTAGTAGAACTTGTTACTAGACCAATATTTAAGGTATATGATTCGTTATGATTAATCTCAAATATTTCCTTTTTTAAACTATTTTCAAGTTCAATAATAGAAGAAGCTTTATCATATAAGATTTTTCCTTGATCAGTTAATTTGAGCGTTCTGCCTCTAATAAAAAGTTTACAGTTTAGTTCCTCCTCTAAATTCTTCATCATTCTTGATAAAGGTGGTTGAGAAATATGTAATATTTTACTTGCTTTAAGAATAGATGTAGAGTCAACAACAGTTTTAAAATAATAAAGTTCCTTAAATTCCATAGTATACCTTTCTGATATATAAAATAGTATAAAATTATATATTTAGTATACATATATTTATGATATAATACAACAGGTTAGAGGTTAAAATTATGTTTAGATTATATAAAAAATATTTAAAAAAATATAAAGTAAAGACTATTTTAGGCCCTCTTTTCAAATTTATAGAGGTTATATTTGAACTTTTAGTACCACTTGTTATCTCAGACATGATTAACAATGGTTTAAATTCAAATCTAGAAAAGAATGAACAAATAGTCTATATAATGCAAAGAGGTGGATTACTAGTATTATTTGCGGTAATTGGTCTTTCATCAACACTTGTATGCCAATTCTTCGCATCTCGTGTTTCTCAAGGTTTTGGGACTGATTTACGTAATGATTTGTTTAAGCATATCAATACATTATCTTTTAAAGAAATTGATGAATTCTCAACATCAAGTCTTCTTACAAGATTAAATTCAGATATTAACAATCTTCAAACAAGTGTAGCTATGCTTATAAGACTTGTAATTAGAGCTCCTTTCCTAATTATCGGCGCTACAGTATTATCATTTATGAAGAATAAGACTGCAGGATTTATTTTCTTACTTTCAGGTATCTTATTATTTGTATTTATTATTTGTTTAATGTTTATTCAAGTTAAGAAGAACAAGATTGCTCAAAATAAACTTGATACTTTAACTAATATTACTAAAGAAAATATTTCAGGTAATAGAGTTGTAAGAGCTTTTAATAGACAAAAATATGAATGGAAGAGATTTTGTGATGAAGCTGTATCCTTAAAAGATGTTCAAATTAGAATTGGAAGAATTAATGCTTTCTTAAATCCATGTGTATTTGTTATTACTAATATTGCAATCATCTTAGTTTTATATGTAACTGGTTTAAATTATACTGTATCTGATTTAAAACAAGGTGATATTACATCTTTATATAACTATCTGCTTCAAATTCAACTTGCAGTTATGGTTGTAGCTAACCTTGTAGTAATATTTACTAAGGCAGAATCTAGTGCTACTAGAATCAATGAAGTATTTGATACTAAGTCTAGTATTGTATCCGGAAGTGAATCTGAAAAACTTAATAATGTTCCTTTTGCGCTTAATAATGTATCATTTAAGTATTCTAAAGATGCACTTAACGCTTTAAGTAATGTTTCAATTACTATAACAGAAGGTATGAGCCTTGGTGTTATTGGTGGTACAGGTAGTGGTAAAACTACTTTCTCTAATATCTTAAATAGATTCTATGATATTAATGAAGGTGAAATATTAGTATACGGAAGAGATATTAAGGATTATAAATTAGAATTTATTAGAGAAAATATCGCTCAAGTATTCCAAAAAGCTGTTCTATTTACTGGTACTATTAGAGATAATATTAAAGTTGGTAATAAAGATCTAACTGACGATGAAATTATTGAAATATTAAAGATAGCTCAAGCCTATGAATTTGTTGAAAAATGTGACAATGGTCTTGATACAATGCTATACCAAGGTGGTAAGAATTTATCAGGTGGTCAAAAACAAAGATTATCTATTGCTAGAGCCCTTGCAAAAAAGAGTAATGTTTTAATTCTAGATGACTCCAAATCTGCCCTAGACTTTAAGACAAGTGCTCTTTTAACTCAAAGTTTAAAGAAAATTAATAAAACAATTATTGAAATCAGCCAAAGAGCAAGTGATATGGCCAATTGTGATTTAGTTTTAGTACTTGATAAGGGTGAAGTTAAGGGAATTGGAACACACGAAGAATTACTTAAGACTTGTGATGTTTACAAAGAAATTTGCTTAAGCCAAAATGTAGGAGGTAATAAAAATGAAGAAGAAAAATAAGAACAATCATTTAATTAAATTTTTATTATCTTATGTAAGAAAATACTATGTCACATTAATTATTTCTTTAGTATTTGCTTTATTTTATGTATCTCTTACTTTATTGTTTCCATATGTAATTGGTAAAACTATCGATTTATTCCTTGAAAAAGAAACTTTTAATATTAATGATATTTATAAATATATTTACATCTTACTAGGTATAATTATTAGTGGATTTATTTTTGGTTTTATTATGAATTATATGCTTAATAAAATCACTTATAATATAATTTGTAATTTACGTAGAGATGCCTTCAAAAAAGTTTTAAATGTTGAAGTTAAGTATATTGATAGTCATCTAGAAGGTGAAACTCTTCAAAGAATCATTAATGATACAGATCAAGTGGCTGATGGTTTACTTCAAGGATTTACACAAATACTAACAGGTATTTTTACTATACTTATTACAATAGTTCTTATGTGTTATATGAATTATATTCTAGGTATAGTTGTAATCGTATTAACACCACTTTCTATCTTTGTAGCTAAATTTATTTCAACTCATACATTTAAAACATTCCAAGCCCAAGCTAAGATTAAAGGTGAAATGACAGGATTTTCTAACGAGATGATTGTTAACCAAAAGTTAGTATTATCATATTCAATGGAAGAAGATAATATTCAAAAATATGAAGAATTAGATCAAAAGTTATATAAAGCTGGAATCGATGCTCAATTTTATTCATCACTTACTAATCCATCTACTAGATTTGTAAATAATATTGTATATGCACTTGTAGCCATCCTAGGTTGTATTTCTATTATTAATGGATTTAATGAAAAAGCATTTGGTGTCGGACAACTTACAGCTTTCTTAACTTATGCTAGTCAATATACTAAACCATTTAATGAAATATCAAGTGTAGCTACTGAATTAACTAATTCATTTGCATCATTAAAGAGAGTATATGAGCTTGTTACTGAAAAAGAACTTGAAGTCTTAAAGACAAAAAATATTGTAAGTAAAGGTGACATAGCTTTATCTCATGTAACATTTGGATATAACGAAAACCATTTAATCTTAGATGATGTATCAGTTAATATTAAAAATGGTGAGCATGTTGCACTTGTAGGTCCTACTGGCTGTGGTAAGACTACTTTAATTAATCTTGTCATGAGATTCTATGATTTAAATAGTGGTTCTATTTTACTTGATGACAAAGATATTACCTTAATTTCAAGAGAAGATTTAAGAAATAATATCGGTATGGTACTTCAAGAAACGTGGTTATTTAAAGGGACTGTTTTTGAAAATGTAGCTTATGCTAAAGAAGGTGCTACAAGAGAAGAAGTTATTGAGGCTTGTAAGAAAGCTTACGCTGATGACTTCATCATGCATTTGCATAATGGTTATGATACTGTTATTTCTGATGATGATTCTATCTCTCAAGGTGAAAAACAATTACTATGTATTGCCAGATTAATGCTTAAAAATCCTAATATCTTAATACTTGATGAAGCTACATCAAATATTGATACACGTACTGAAATTATGGTTCAAAAAGCTTTCTTAAACCTAATGAAAGGAAGAACTTCAATCATTATTGCCCATAGACTTCAAACTATTAAAGACGCGGATAAAATATTAGTATTAAAGGATGCTCATATAATAGAAGAAGGAAATCATAGAGAATTACTTGAAAAAGGTGGATTCTATAAAGAATTATATTATTCTCAATTTCAAAAATAATAAATTAGGTCAAGGTTAGTCCTTGATCTTTTTAATTATCATCAAAATATATAGATTTTTTTAATTAATTTATGATATACTAGAAAGAATGAATAAAGGTGATTGTATGCTTAATTATTTTATAAAAAAATTATCTGATGGTAAGAATATGCGTGACACTGAAACTCGTAATAGTTTTGGAGTTATGGGTGCTATAATTGGTATAATTACTAATTTTATTTTAATAGTATCTAAACTTTCAATAGGCCTTATTATAAATTCAGTATCTATTATTGCAAATGCAGTTGATTCTGTTTCTGATTTTGGTGCTAATGTTATTACTCTCCTAGGTTTTAAAATTGCCAGCAAACCTGCAGATAGTAAACACCCATTTGGCCATCAAAGAGTAGAATATGTATCAGGATTAATCGTTTCTCTTTTAATTTGTTTTATTGGTGGGTCACTTTTAATTACATCAATACAAAAACTAGTTGAAAATGAAGAATTCAGTATATCTAACAAATTATTTTATATCACAATAGTTGTTTTAGTTTTAACTATTTTAATTAAACTTTATCAATTTGCATCTTACAATAAATTAGCTAAATTAATAAATAGTGAGAATCTAAAAGATAATGCAGTAGATAGTTTAACAGATATTATATCTGCTTTAGTTATTATTTTAGGATTAGTGATTAATTATGCACTTTATATAAATAACATTAGATGTCCTTTCTCTCTAGATGGTCTACTTGGTGTTTTAGAAGCTATTTTAATTTTAATTAGTGGTATTAAATTAACTAAAGCTCAAAGTGATTTAATTATAGGAACACCAGCTGATAAAGAATTTATTAAAGACATAGATAATTTTGTAAAGAAATATGATTTAGTATTAGGTACTCATGATATTATTTGTCATAAATATGGTGAAAATGCTTGTTTTATGACAATGCATGTTGAAGTTGATGAGAATTCTTGTTTTAAAGAGATTGATGAATATACTGAAAATATTGAAAAAGAAGTTAAAAAATGTTTTAACGTTGATTTAACAATACATATGGACCCAACCAATCCAAATGACCCTGAAAGAGAAGAAGTAAAAGATAAATTATCAAAGATTATTAATGAATTAGATTCTAATCTATCTTTTCATGATTTAAGATTAGTAAAGAAAAAAGAATATTCCATTTTAATATTTGATTTACTTATACCTTATAATAATAAAATAAAACAAGATGATATAAAGGATTATATTTACAATAAATTAAATAAGAAATATATATTATCTATTAATTATGATCACTCTTTTGATGAATAATATTGATTGTTAGTGCTCACTAGCGAACATGATAGTGAACATGGTGAACACATTAGTGAACATGATATGAAAATTCTAGTGAACATGACCAAATTCAATATAATAACTACCTGAATAATATCACATTTAAATACTTAAGATTATTTTTTGCTTTTTTTACTTTTAGAAGTATGTTATAATGAGTTAGTTTTAAAGGCGGTATAATATGAAAAAAGAAAAAAGTTGTGGAGCAGTAGTTTTTACTAAAATCAATAATGAAATTAAATTCTTAATTGAAGAAATGGTTGAAGGTCATTTTGCATTCCCTAAGGGTCATGTTGAAAATGATGAAACAGATATAGAAACAGCAGAGCGAGAAATTAAAGAAGAGACAGGTCTTGATGTAATGTTCCTTTCTTGTTTTAAAGAATCTACTCATTATTATCCTATGCAAGATGTTGAAAAGAAAGTTGTCTATTTTTTAGCTGAGGCTAATATTATAGGTAATTTAAAAGTTCAAAAGGATGAAGTTAAAGAAATTTATTTCTTAAACTATGAGGAAGCTTTAAATGCCTTAACATATGATAATGATAAGGATGTTCTAAGAGAAGCAAATGAATATTTAACAAATATAAAATAGGACTTTAAAATCCTATTTTTTTGAGGTCGTATGAGATATACTTATAACGTTTTAGATGAAGAAATTATTATAATTGATACTAAAGATGATAATTATGAAACTTTAAAAAAATATTTTTCTAAATATTTAACGAACTTAGAAATTGAAAATATTGAAAAATATAAATTAGAACAAGATAAAGTAAATCATATTATTTCTTATATACTGCCTAAAATAGAATTAGCTAAAAAACTTAATATAAAACCTGAAGAAATTATAATTTCAAGAGAAGAAGGTAAAAGACCTTATTTAAAAAATTATAATTATTACTATTCTGTTAGTCATTCTGATCATTTTGTTGCTTTTGTAATATCTAATAACAATGTAGCACTTGATATAGAACACAGACAAATTAAGAATATTAAAGTTTTAGAGTACGTCGCTAGCAAGGATGAAATAGGCGAGGCTAAAGAAAATGATGATAAACTAGCCTTATGGACATTTAAAGAAGCTTATTCTAAATATATTGGAAAAGGTCTTGGAAGATATTTAATTGATATTAAAAGAGATGATAATATAAAATGCCAGACTATTTATATTAATCATTTAGTTATAACTTTAGTAAAATAGGAGGATTTTAAAATGGCTGTTTTAAAAGCTACTAATGTATCTCATGGTTTTGGTGAGAGAACAATTTTAGAGAATGCAACATTCCAATTAAATAAAGGTGAACATATCGGTCTTATTGGTAATAATGGTGAAGGTAAGACTACATTTTTAAACATAATTACAGGTAATATTAAACCAGATTCAGGTAAGATTGAATGGGCTAAACATATTACAACTGGTTATCTAGATCAATATACTAAACTTGAAAAAGGTTTATCTATTAAAGAATATTTACGTACAGCATTTAATCATTATTTCCAAATGGAACAAGAAATGTTTGCGATGTACGACAAAATGGCTGATGCAAGCGAAGAAGAAGTTAACCAAATGATGGAAGATATTGGTGAAATCCAATCTGAACTTGATGTATCTGGATTCTATAATATTGATTCAAAGATTGAACAAGTAGGAAATGGTCTAGGTCTTAATGATTTAGGTTATGATAGAGATGTAACCGATTTATCAGGTGGTCAAAGATCTAAGGTATTGCTAACTAAATTATTACTTGAAAACCCTATGATTTTAATATTAGATGAACCTACTAACTACCTAGATGTTGAACATATCAACTGGCTTACTAATTATTTATTAAATTATGAGAATGCCTTCATTCTTGTAAGCCATGATATTCCATTCTTAAATAAAGTTGTAAATGTTATTTATAATCTTGAAGCTGGTAATATGAGACGTTACACTGGTAACTATGATACTTTTGTAACATTACATGAAACTGAACTATTACATCAACAAATGGCTTATGATAAGCAACAAAAAGAAATTGATAAGTTAGAGAAGTTTATTGCTAAAAATAAAGCTAGAGTAGCTACTACAGATTTAGCAAAATCAAGACAAAGAAGACTTGATAAAATGGTTATTTTAGATAAACCTCAAGAAGCTATCAAACCTAATTTTAAGTTTAATGAAGCTCCTTCAAGTGGTAGATTTGTTGTAAGCTTAGATAATGTTGTTATAGGTTATAATGAGCCTCTAACTCGTCCTATCAATTTAGTTATTGAAAAAGGACATAAGGTAGCTATCAAAGGTGCTAACGGTATTGGTAAATCTACTTTACTTAAAACTATTTTAGGTATTTTAAAACCTATTAGTGGCGAAGTTAAACTTGATTACAAATTAGAACCTGGTTATTTTGAACAAGAAGAAGTTGGAAGTCATAAACAAGCTTTACAAGAAATTTGGGATATGTATCCAGCTATGACTCAAGCTGAGGTTAGAGGTGCACTTGCTAGCTGCGGATTAACTAAGGAAAAGATTGAATCTTTAATGATAGTTTTATCAGGAGGAGAACAAGCTAAGGTTAGAATTTGCAAGATAATGCTTAAAGAAACTAACTGTCTAGTTCTTGACGAACCTACTAACCATTTAGATAAACTTGCAAAAGAATCTTTAAAAGAAGCTCTATCAGCTTATAAAGGTACTGTCATTTTAGTATCTCACGAGCCAGAATTCTATGATGGACTATGTGATACAATATTGAACGCTGAAGAATGGACATTAAAGATTGTTTAATCAAAAAATAGTTTAAAATTATTTTTCTTTCAAATTTTTATCAAAATTAAATTAAATCATAAACTCTAAAGGCTGTATTACTTGTAATGCAGTCTTTTTTATAAAAATAATTAAATTTTAATCGTTTTGGCTTCAATTTTGCTCATTTGCAATTAATTTTACTTAAGTGTAATATCTAATCAGCACATGTGTTAAATTTAATTAAGGAGGCAAAATGTATAACTATGTAATGTTAATAGGGAGAGTTTGCCAGGATGTTGAAGTTTTAAAAGGAAATGGAACTGACTATACTAGAATCACACTTGCATGTCAAAGACCTTTTAAAAATAATGAAACAAATCAATATGATACTGATTTCATTCCTGTCACAATGTTTGATACCCTATGCAATATCGCTTCAGAGAGAATTCATAAAGGAGATTTAGTAGCTTTAAAAGGAAGACTTCAAACAAATCAAGTTGAACTTGCAACAGGTCCTAAAATTAATGCACTATCAATTATTTGTGAACGTATCGCACTTATTTCACCATATAAAGCGAAAGAAAACAAGGAGGAGTCCCTATAAGGGTTTCCTCCCTTTTTAATAGTTATAATTGAAAAGTTAAGTTTATATTGATATAATACTTTTAGGTGATTTTTAATGAAACAATATATAGATTTATGTAAAACTATCCTTGAAAAAGGACATAAGAAAGAAGATAGAACAGGTACTGGTACCATCTCTATTTTTGGATATCAAATGCGTTTTGATTTAAATGAAGGTTTCCCTTTACTTACAACCAAAAGAGTTCATTTAAAGAGTATTATTCACGAACTTTTATGGTTTATTTCTGGTTCTACAAATATTAAATATTTAGTTGATAATGATGTTAGAATTTGGAACGAATGGCCTTATAAAGCTTATACAGAGTCAAGTGAATTTAAGGGCGAAACTATTCTAGAATTTGTCCAAAAAATCAAAGAAGATGAAGAATTTGCCAAAAAATGGGGAGATTTAGGTCCTGTTTATGGTAAACAATGGAGAAACTTTGATGGTGTAGATCAACTTAAAAATATCATTGAAGAAATTAAAGTTAACCCTGATTCTAGAAGATTAGTCTTATCAGCTTGGAATCCTAAAGATGTACCTAGTATGGCTCTTCCACCTTGTCATTGTTTAGTTCAATTTTATGTAAATGATGGAAAACTATCTTGTCAATTATATCAACGTTCAGCTGATGTATTCCTAGGTGTACCATTCAATATTGCATCTTATTCACTTCTTACAATGATGATTGCAAGAGAATGTAACTTAGAACTTGGCGACTTTGTCCACACTTTAGGTGATGCACATATTTATTTAAATCATATTGAACAAGTAAATAAACAAATTTCAAGAAGTTTACGTCCTCTTCCTAAGATGACTTTAAACCCTAACGTTAAATCAGTATTTGATTTTAAATATGAAGACTTTACTTTAAGTGATTATAATCCTCATTCAGGTATAAAAGGAAAGGTATCAGTATAATGATTAAAATGATTTGGGCTATGGATGAATCTGGCCTTATAGGATCAAATAACAAGATGCCATGGCATGTTAAAGAAGACCTTATCTATTATAAAAATAAAACTAAAGATAGCAGAGTAATTATGGGATATAATACCTATGTTTCACTTTTAGGATATTATAAAGATAAGAATTTCCCTTATAAGAAAACTTATGTTTTAACAAGTAAAGACATTAATGATGATAGAGTTGAATTAGTTCATGATTTAGATAAATTTGTTAAAGAATTAAACTTTGATATTTTTGTTGTCGGAGGAAAGAAAGTATATGAGACTTTCTATCCTTATGCCGATGAATTATATGTATCTTATATAAAAGGAGTTCATGAAGGTGACACTTATATGGATAAAATAGATACTAATAAGTTTAGACTTACATCTTCTTGCGAAACTGAAAAAGTTAATTATTGTATTTATGAAAGAGTAAGATAGGCTTATGTTTGTATCAATATTAATTATAGTACTTACTATAGTTGTAACTCTTTTATATAATTTTATCGCTCATAATATCAACGGACTAGCCTGGGAATTTATATTCCTATGGGCGCCTCTTGCATTTATAACTGTAGTAGCACTTATATTATTATATTTAGTAATAATGTTCTATCTAGTATTTCCTCACTTAAAACCAGGAAGTAAATTCTTAAAGAATGTTGTAAGACCATTTGTTATTTTTGCAAACAGACTTGGTAAAATTCATGTTACAGTAGAAGGTAAAGAGAACATTCCAAATGAAACCTTTGTCCTTTTTGCAAACCATAAATCTATGCTTGATGTAACAATTTTATATGAAGCTTTAAATAGACCTATTTCTGGAATTGCTAAAAAAGAGGTTGAAGATATGCCTTTCTTAAAACAAATTTGTAAATGTCTTCATGTCCAATACGTTGATAGAGAAAATGATATGGCAGCTGTTAAATCACTTCTTAAGGCTATTAAACTTGTTAAGGGTGGACTTAATTTCTTTATTTTCCCTGAAGGAGGAGTAAAGACAAGAGAAGTTGAGACTTGCCAAGGCCTTAGAGCTGGTGCTTTTAAATTAGCTACTAAAGCTAACGCTACAATCCTTCCGGTTTCAATTATAGGTTCTAGTAAACTCACAACTAATGCTTTTAAAAAGAGAACTAATATTAAAGTAATTTTTCATAAGCCTATAACAAGTGATGAATACAAGGAAAAATTTACTGATTTATCAGTTTCAAAAGAAGTTAACACTCATCTTTTAGGTGAATATGTTGAATCTGTTATTGATCAAGGTGTGTTAAATAATAAAAACTAAGAAAGGAGAAAATCATGACAAGTAAACAAATTATTATCTACATAATACTTCCTTTAATAATATTTCTTACAGTTCTTTCATTTACTATTTATATTATCTATAAAAAAGTAAAATATAAGCTTGAAAATACTTGTTATGAGACTATCAAGAAATCATTATCTAAAATTGACTTAATGTATATGAAATATAATGGCTTTTATGATATTTATGTTGAAAGACCTTATGATCTTTTCTACTTTAAGATTATTAAAGATACATCTGATAAATATTTAAAAGTAACAGAAGATGATGAATTCTTTTTAAGCAAATCTCCAACTGATGATTTAAAGAATCCTCTTAATTTAGTTAAATTTCGCGAATTCAAACCTAATCTCGATGGCAAGAATAGATATTATAAAGTATTAGTATTATATCCTAATGCTAAACAAAAGATTGTTTATGATAATAAATATTTTGCAAGATTTATTTATGATGATATGAAGATTAGTGATTTTTATATCATTAACTATACTGATTTAGAAGAATTCTTAAAGAATACAAATATTAATTAGAACTAGGTAATTTATATGTTTAATAATGCAGATGAAGCCATATATTGGGTTGAACATATTAAAAGAAAAGAAAAAAGAAAAGATTTATCAAGGATGACAAGGCTACTAGATATTTTAAATCATCCTGAAAATAGTTATAAAAAGATACATATTGCTGGTACTAATGGTAAAGGTGCTACCTGTGAGATGATTACATCTATTTTATATAGTAATGCTTATACTGTTGGAAGATTTGTCTCCCCTTACATCTTAAAATTTAATGAGAGAATCGAAGTTAATGGAAAAGTTATATCTGATAAAGAATTACTTGATATAGTAAATTATTTATATCCTATTATTTTAGAATATAATATTACTAATGATGATATAGTGCCTTTCTTTGAAGTTGTAACTTTAATAGGTTTTATCTATTTTAAAGAAAAAAATGTTAATATAGCTGTTATTGAAACAGGTTTAGGCGGAAGACTTGACGCAACTAACGTGATAAACGCTGATGTTTCCGTTATAACATCTATTGGTTATGACCATATGAATGTATTAGGAAATACATTAGAAGAGATTGCTTTAAATAAATTAGGTATTGTAAAAGAAGGAAATCATTTAATAGCTAATGCACCTGAAAGTTTATATCCTTTATTTAAGGATTATTGTAAGAATAAGAATGCAACTTTAGATTTAATTAAAGTAGAGGAAAATAATATTAAATCAAGCTTTGATGGTACTTCTTTTATATTAGATAATACTTGTTACAAGACTAATTTAGTAGGAGCTTTTGAAGCAAGTAATGCAATTCTTGCAATTAAAGCTGCAAGTTTCATAGATCCTTCCTTAGATTCTAAATTAATTGATAAAACTTTAAATAATATCTTTTGGCCAGGAAGGCTTGAAGTGTTATCTAGATCTCCACTTGTTTTACTTGATGGTGGACATAACGTTTCAGCTGCTTTAGAAGTAGTAAAAGCCTTAAAGAAGATATCAAATATCAAATATAATATTTTATATACGGGACTAGCTGATAAAGAAACTGCTAAGGTTATTAAAGTTTTAGAAGAAATTGCAAATAAGATAATTATAACTAAAATAGATGATCCTAGATGTAAAGATATAGATGCACTATATAGTGAAGTTAATATCAATAAAATAAAAATAGAAGATGAATTTGAAGCATTTGATTATGCTTATAATTTAAATGAACCGGTACTTATTATTGGTTCTCTTCACTTCGTATCTACTTTAAGACCTTATATTTTAAACAAAATTAAATAAATTTATCCTCTTTTTGAGGATTTTTTTATTAAATGCAAGTAATTTTACTTATTTCTTTATATATTAATAATGGTGATTAATATGAAAATAAAAGAAATTAAAGACTATCAACGTCCGATTGAAAAATTAAAAAGTAATGGCGTTCAAAGTTTATCTGATCAAGAACTTTTAGCTATCTTAATTAATACAGGTTCTAGTTCAAAGTCCTGTATAGATCTTGCAAATGAAATATTAAATAGTTTAAATTCACTAAATCAATTACTTTATATAAACTTTAATGATTTAACAAAGTTTAATGGTATTGGTGATAAGAAGGCTTCTGTAATACTTTCGGCTATTGAACTTGTAAAGAGAAGTATGAAGAATGTTAAGATAGGAGAGGAAATTACAAGTATCAAGCAAGTATTTAATATGTTAAAACCCGAAGTAGAGGGACTCAACTTTGAAAAGTTATTTGTATTTTTTCTTGATATAAAATGTAGATTAATTAAACTTTCAACTTATTCAAATGAAGACACCTCAAGTGCAAGTATTCCAGCTAGATTAATAGTAAATGAGGCTATAAATTTAAAATCTAGTTTAATTATATTATCTCATAACCATCCCTCAGGTGATACAAGGCCATCTAAGAATGATATTAAATCTACCATGGAATTTGAGAAGGTTTTAAATACTTTAGGTATTCATTTGTTAGATCATGTTATAGTATCTAGTAGTTCTTATTACTCCTTAAAAGATAATTACGATATTCCTTAATTTACACTTTAATTTAACGCTTATTTTTGTTATACTTTAATTAATTTCAAGGGGTAGTTATATATGGAATTTTCTAGCGAATTTATCGAAAAAATTTTTAAATACAAATTTGAATTTTCTCTTCTAATAAGAAATGATAATGAAGACAATGTAACATATGAATTATTAAATTTAAACTCAAAGAGTAAGAAGAAGGATAAATTATATCCTCAAGAATTAAATGGTAATTATAATGAATATGTAGAAAAACATATAAAGAAATTTATCGAAAAGAAAGATAATAGAATTTTATCTCGTTTTGATTATTTAAAATTAATCAAATTAATTGATCCAGTTAATGGTTATTCTTTTGATTGTGATTTTTTATTAAATAAAGAAAGATTAAATAAAAAGTTTTCTTTCTTTGAAGATAGAAATAATATCGTAATGCTTGTGGAAGATAATACAGCTTATAAAGCTGAACAAACACTAGAATTACTTAAAAATATTGATAGTGCATCACTATTATATGAGATTAAAAACGATAATTATAATATTATTTATGTATCTGAACAATTTGCAAATTTAGTAGAAAATGATTCAAATACCATTTATAAGTTATTACAAACTAGTCATCCATTTGATTATGTAGATGATAAAGATATAAATAAATTATCCGATCTTTTATATGGTAATGAAAAGAATGGATATCACACATCAGCTATCTTTGACATGAAAACTTTAAATAAGAAATTAAATGTAAAGGCTAGTATCTCTTTTTATTTACTTGGTAAGAAATTATATGCTCATATTATCTTTGAAGATATTTCTGATATCCTTAAGTTACACCAAGTAACTGATAAGTTAAACTCTACATTAAAAACTAATGCAGAACTTAATCATGAAAATATGACCGATCCTTTAACTAATTTAGGTAATGATGCTAAACATAAAAAGTTTGTAGCTGAATTAAATGAAAGAATAAAACAAGGATTTAAAGAATATGCAGTATGTAGTTGTGATGTAAATGGATTAAAGCATACTAATGATACTTATGGTCATAGTTATGGTGGTAGTTTAATAGCTGAAGCTGGTCATGTATTCCCTAAATACTTTAAGACAAGTGAATTATTTCATGTAGGTGGAGATGAATTTGTACTTATTATATTAGGGGAAGATTTTAAACATTTTGATGAAATTTTATCAAGATTAAGAAATGTTCTAGAATTCCAACCATATGAATTTAGAGGTCAAACATTGCATCTTTCAGTAGCTATCGGTTCATCTAAATTTAAAGAAGGAGATAAAGAATATAATGATACCTTCCAAAGAGCCGATGACGAAATGTATGTTAAGAAAACAGATATAAAAGCACGACACCATATTGAAGGTAGATAAAAATAAAGTGAAACTATATGTTTCACTTTTTTACTTGTGGTATTAAATTATAATCTTTAATATATGAATAGGCATTTAGGCTTATTACGGAAATCAATATAAAATAAAGAGGAATATTAAATATAAATCCGATAGTCTGATTAGTTATTGCAAATAGTATTGAACCAATAAAGGTTGATATTAAGGTAATAATTACACTTCCTAGAACTAAATAAGATATATTTTTAAAGGTAAATACCTGTTTAAAGGTTAATGAATCATCATCTTTTAATAGATATGCATCAAATAAAGATAAAGCTTCATTAACAAATAGTGTGAAGAGAAGTGTTAAAAGAGCTCCGATAGGAAGTACACCTAGTAAGTATGTCATAAATGATATTAAAGTAATATTTAAGATGAAATTAATAACAATAGATAGTATTATTCTTTTTAAATTAGCTTTATTTTTTAATTCTTTTTTAGTCCCCATTCTAATATAAAAATAAGCAATTAAGATTCCTATTATAAACATGATTATGCAAAAAGTAAGACTATTTGAAAAGTTGTTTACAATATTTTCTGTATCTGATGATATCTCGTTTGTATAATTATCTTCACCAATAAAAGATATTACTATTTTAGTAACTATATTATTTAAAAAAGAAGGAGAGAATACAATAGATATTAACTGCCAAATATTATTCCAAGGCAAATTTTTAAATTCATCTATAAAGATATTTTTAAAGGAATTAATATTAATTGAAGAACTATCTGAAACATTATTTTCAAGTATCGAATATAGAGTATTTAAATTGCTGGAAGCATTTTTTAAGATATTTGCAACACCAATCGATAAGAAGATTAAAATTATACCTAGACCAGGTAAATAATATTTTAAACTTTTTAAATAATTAATAATACATTTTTTAATAATCATTTTATCACCTTAATATAATAATATCATAAAATAAAAAGGGGCTGTGAAAAAACTCAATTTTTAAAATTGAGCTTCACAGCCTTTTTTATTTGTATTTATATTTATCTTTTGTTTTTTGATTATCAGATTTATTTTTAACTTTAGATGCTTTATTTGATAATCTTTTAGCACTAGTTTTTTTAAATGATTCATGTGATAAATTTGAAGGAGCAGTCCAATAATTAAATTTAGCTTTACCTTCAAAAAATCTAAATAATTTTCTAATATTATAGCCTAAACACACTAGCATAAACTCACACGAAGTTTTATCAATTGAGGTTCTCCTAAATCTATCATACATTAGATCTTGTTTAATCACTCCGAAAGCACCCTCAACTTGTGAACTTCTATTTACACGCATTTCTATACCCTTAGGGGACAGTAAGTTTTCTTCAGCTTCTTGAATGTATCTTTGAAGTTCTTGCCTAACTTCAAACAACTTAAAATTTTGAGATTTGTCTTTCATAAATCTTTTGCAATATAGTCTAAAATTGCACTCATTACAACCATTAATGCGATAAAATACGGCATCAGGCTTTCGAGGATGAGTGGTAATGGTTTTGTCTATGGTGCCAATTAAATTGTTTAGACATGTTATAGTATTATCATCATTTAGTCTATATTGACTAGGATTAGAACCACAAACGTTTCCTTCCCAGGTCACATATTTCACAAAATTTTCTATATGATGATCATGTAAAAAATTATAATTATCATAAGACCCGTATCCTGCATCGGCACATATAGCAATAGGATACTCATTATACATTTCATAATGTTTACTAACAATGGTTCGAAAATCAACTATATCAGAACGTGATTGGGTTACGATAAAAGAAGATATTACTCCGTAAATAACACATAATTGAACGTTATAAGCTGCATGCATGTTACTTCCAAGCCCTGAATAATAATCTTCCTTTAAACACATTGCAGTAGCATCATGATCGGTTTTAAAATAAGAATTTCTATTAGGGCCACAAATCCTCTCTTTCTCCTCATATTCTAAACTCTTATTTAAAAATTCTCCTAATAAGTTCAGGTCTTTCTTGTTAACTTTATTTTCTTTTAAATTCAAATCTAAATGGATAAATTTATTATTTAGTTCAGTTAGTTTTTCGGCTATTAATTTTGTATCAATGATTCCGTCTTGAGGCAATCCTCGATCTATATCATACTTTTTTAATAGTGCTCTAATTTTATCACTTAATTTAGTATGAAATGTTGTTGGTTTCCATACAAATTTATATTTATTCGCATCTGCTTCAAATTTAGAACCGTCGATAAAAGCTTTGTCCATTTTAAGATTACATTCCTTAAATATTTGTTTTGTTATTAATGAAAATATTTTATCTCTATTTGGAACTATAAAATTATTTATAAAGTTACCAATTGTTTTATAACTAGGAATTTTGTTTTCATTGATATAGATTACTCTCAAATCAAAAGTACATAAATCCTCAATATCTCTCAAAGAAGCTTTACTAAAAGCGAATGCATATATTATAGTAGCTAATAAATTATATTGATTATAAGATGGTCTTCCTCCTTTACTTTCATCTCTACGTATACATTCTTGTAATAAATCACATACTCCAGAATCACTTAATAATTTTAAAAATCTATCAATTTTTTTGGTTTCCTCAGGCTTTATAGTTGAGGAACATATCAAAAAGGTTTGTCTTGTGGTATAATAACTCATGTAGAATGTTGTGGCCAATTAATATTCTACCATAAAAGAGGCTCCGGGTTCGATTCCCCGAGCTTTTTTCTATTAAAAAGCAAAAAAGGAGCTGTGAAACTCAATTTTTTAAAAATCGAGTTTTTTCACAGCCCCTAATAAATTATAAACGCTTCGATATCTAAAGTGTCTAAGCATTCTATTTTTATAGTTTTAGCACCAATAAATTCAATGTAATATAGTTCATTAAAAGTAATTTCTCGAGTAGTACCATCAATTGTTATTTTAATTCTTGCATTATTATTTTTAACTTTTATTCCAAAACTATATGAAGAAGTAATTTCAAGACTACCATTTCCACTTATTACATATCCAAAACGTGATAGAGTAGATACTTGTTCGAAACTTGTTCCTTCACCTACTTTATAAGCTGCATGACTACTTGATACTAAGTTTCCTTTAGTATTTAGTGCCATATTTATATCGCTTATTGCAACATAACGATGTTCACTTGTGTCATTAATTACTAACTTATAATATCTTATTTCTTTAGTATCAAATGATACACTTAGTAATCGGTTATTAACCTTTACATTGTTATAGTCTCCAACTAGTTCCATATTGTCTAAAGTAGTACCTGCATATAAAGAGAAAGTAAGCGGATAATGTGATTGATTACCATTGTAAGTTGTAATATTTAAAGTGTTTAAATAATATGTATTTCCTAAATCAACAGTAACTTCAAAAGGTTCACTTGATATCATTTTATCTTTTACCGAATGGTAAGAAGTAGAAGATGAGCCATCAATAATGTTTTCAATTTTATAATTGTCATCCCAATTAGCATAACTTTCAGTATAAGATACTATCTTTTGATTAGTATAGGGAACTGTATATGAATAAGATGAATATTTTCTTTCATATAAATCATTAAATTTATATTCTTTCATCTTTTCTAAATCATTATATAAATAAGCTGTACTTATTGATTCTAAATTGTCTCCAAATGTTCCGTATAGTTCTGCAAATCCATCTGGATGATTAGAATTAATTGTAACTCTAAAGTAGATATAATCACCTTTTGTAACATTATATGTATTATATACTTTTTTGCAATCAATAGGATTAGTTGAAGGACTTTCAATTATATCTTCATAACTATTGGTATTTAAACTTGTCTCAAAATAAGTATCAGTTCTACTTGATGTACGAACAGATATCTTATAAGTACCACTTTTGTTCATATAAATTTTACCATAATATGAACATATTTGACTTGAGTTAATCCCGTTTATAAAGTGTTTTTTAACTATACTTGAAGAAATATTAGAATATCCTTCAAAATTATTCTCTAAAGCTTTTTTACTAGTATTATATGTTTTATTTGTATAAGTATAAGTTGTTTGATTGATACCATTAATTCTAGGATCTAGTTCAACAATAAATATAACATCACTTGAAATTGTACCATTTGTAATATTTAAAGTGATATATGTTTTAGATTTAGATAAGGTAGTTAATTCAATAACATTACCAGATTTAGTATATTTTGTATTAGAACTTATATTTTTAAATGAATATGTAAATCCTTCAGGTATAGTAAGTGATTTATCTAGATCAAGAGAATAAGAACTAGCACCATTTACAATATATGGCATTACTGTCTTAATATCATTTCCCTTAAATACTTTACCTGTTTGTTCAGCTAGGGTTGCAGGAATAAACATTGGAAGGCTATTATATTTAGCTTTTGAACTTGTACTTACACCTTGATTTAAAAGTGAGAAGTAATAAGAAAAATCATAACCTGTTGCTTCACATAGGGCCTCATACCAGTTATCAACCCCGCCACTACCTTGTTTATAACTAGCAGCCTTGATAAAGGCATCAACACCAAAGGAATGAATAATATCAGCATAAGTATTTAGACTTGAAGTGGTTTCACCATTACTGTTTTGAGTTAGAGTTTCTTTAAATGATACTTCAGGATTTAAATATCTATTCCAACCTGATAAAGTAGGTCTATCTTCACTAATTTTTGTATAACTAATGTAAGATAGAAGAGACACAGCGTTATTTGTAACCTCATCACCTGGTGCAAATCCATATCTTTGATAATGATGATTGAATTCATGTATAGTGCCCCACATACCATTTGTTATAAAATTATCATAATCAAGAGAACCACTCATCCAATCAGGTGGAAGATTACACCAATTTCGGCCAACAAAAGCAACTGCAGCTCCAGCAGCTATAAATGGATCGTAGATAAAGTCGATACCTAAGTTAGAATTAGAACCGGCTGGAATTTGACGGGAAATATTTGATATCTTAAGCCATAAATCTGATATTTTACATAGATTATCATAATCTAAGTTAGCATATTTTTTAGGTCCTGAATGTCTTACACACTTATCATATACTTCTAAATCAAAGTAAGGAGCTGTACAATCTTTTAATCTTTCAAACTCTTGTTCAGTTGTAAGTCCGTATATAAAGTGAGTATATTCAACAGCACCTTTGATTGTTATTGAAAAATCACATTGCTTCTTAGGAGTAATATAAATTGGACCTCCTAAATAAGAACCTACATAACCGGTAGTATCATTAATAGAAAGAGTAGTACCTAAGTGAGGCATACGGCAGAAGTCATTTCTAGCTTGCCAGATATTATTAAGTTCATTATTTTGAGAATATTGACCTATTTGCACGCTTACTCCGCCAGTAGCCTTTAAGTCTTCCTCTGATAAACTAATTTCAATTACTTCACCAGCAGGAGCATAAAGTCCAGTTAAATGGTTTCCATAAGCACGAGAAGAATAACTTAACTTTTTTATTACTGCAGGCTCACTGTCAGATACATCTGAGTAATAATTTCCAATTGAAGCAGTATGCTTATATAATTTTCTTTCTAGTAACTCTCCATTTAAATATAAATTACCATCTTTGTCCATAGAATTATAAGTAGATGAAGAAGCCATTAAATATTCTGATTCTTTAATAATATTAGTTTTTTCATCTTCAGTAATATTAGCTAAACTAGTTCCATATACAGGATATCTTTCAAGTCCTTCATCTGATACAGTTACATTTTTGTATCTTTCACAAGTACCTAAAATTTCATAACTCATAGGTACAACTATATCGCTTTGAGCAAATTTTATTGTAATATTTTGGTTTTGATTATTACCACTAGAAGAAGTACTATCATTTGACTCATTAGTTTCGTTAGTATTATTAGTTTTAGTTATATCATCATTATTTACTCTCTTACAAGCTGTAACAGATAAAACTGATAAAGCTGAGAGCAAAATTAATCTTATTTTTTTCATAATTCCTCCTTTATATTCATATGTAAATATATCATATTTAAGCCTTTAATTTCAATTGATTTTTAAAACTAGAAGACAAAAAAATCTTCCTATTTCTAGAAAGACTTTTTTATTTAGAATTATTGTTTGTTTTTAAGCAATTCTTTAATTTCAGTTAATAATTCATCTGTAGTAGATAACTTATTTGCAAGAGCTTCTTGTTTAGCTTTTTCTTCAGCAGCTGCTTTTTGTTTAGCTTCTTCAGCTATTTTATAATCAGCTAAAGCTTTCTTTTCTTTCTTAGTAAGCTTTAAACCTTTAGCTTCTTTGTCTTGAGCTCTAAGAACTATGTTGCTAGCTCTCTCACCAGCTGCCTTAATATTGTTAAAGCTTCTAATAACAAGGAATAATACAAAGGCTACAAGTAAGAAGTTAATAATAGCTGAAATGAAAGCACCCCAGTCAATATAAATTGAATTAGTTAAATCTAATACTTGTTCACCTGTTGTAGCGTCGTTAGTATATACTGGAACTAAAATAGAATACATTTTACTTAATGCATCTTTATTACCACCACAACAATAATAAATTACCATGTTAATAAGTGGTTTTAAGATACCATTTGAAAGTGCAGTAACAATTGCGGTAAATGCAGCTCCAATAATAGTACCGACAGCCATATCCATTACATTTCCACGTGAAATGAATGTTTTAAATTCTGACCAAAATTTCTTCATACATTTTATCCTTTCTAAAATTATCGTAAATATTATACATTTTATAAATTATTTTGTAAATATTTTAAGCATAATAAAAGTCTCACTAAAAAGTGAGACTAAATATTACTATTCTTCAATGATAGCTTCAACTGGGCAAACAGCTTGACAAGCACCACAATCAATGCATTGGCTTGGATCGATTTCAGATTGAGTAGCACCTTCTGAAATAGCTCCTACTGGACATTCATTGATGCAAGCTCCACATTGAATACAAGATTCAGTTACTTTTCTTGGCATAATATATACCCTCCTTAAGTAATTTCATTATAGTATAAAGAAGAGTAATATTCAAGATAGAAAAGGCTTTAGGTAAGGGATTTTTTATTAGTCTAGACTAACAAAACGGATTATTAATAATACATTGCTAAATCGATTATTTATTTATGCTTATTGCAATAATTTATTATTTCATATAAAATAATTATAGAAATTTAAAAAGGAGATATTAAATTATGTTACTTAATCTTAATATGCCTGTAGGATCACTTGTAGGTATTATTATTGTTTGTGTACTAGCTGGACTTGTAATTGGTTTCTTTGTTTCTCGTTTCGTATTTAAGAAAGAATTAAAGAAGAACCCACCTATTACAATTAACCAAATTAAGGCTATGTATGCGGCTAGCGGAAGAACTCTATCTGAAAAGCAAGCTCGTCAAATTCAAAAGTCAATGGAAGAAGCTAAATAAAAAGACTGAAGATTTATTCTTCAGCCTTTTTTTTACGCTTTTCTTCCATTTTTAATTTAATTTTAGCTTTAAGTTCAGTTCCTTCGCGTAATCTTTTGAAATTAGATTTATGTCTAAAAATTATAACTCCAGCTAGAACAGTATACATTATACATGTTACAAGTTCAGGTTTACCAAACAGATAATCAAGCCCTAGATTTGAAGTTTCTAGATTTACTGCATATTGAATCCACATAACAATAACAGCTGTAACGGCAGCTGAACATGAAGCAATTGATACATAACCTATTGTAAGTACTACTATCCAGAATACTACAAGACAAGACAGTGCTGGAACTGGTGATAATGCAAGTAATATACCAAGAGATGGGGCTACTATTTTACCACCTTTAAATTTAATATAGATAGGAAACAAATGACCTATAGCAGCTGCTACTCCGTAGAAAATAAGTGGTACATGGTTATCAAATAATCTTGTATCAAATACATATTTTACAAGAATTATCATAATTCCACCTTTTAATACTTCAAGAATAAAGACAGGAATACCAATTTTTAGTCCAAAGTTTCTAATTGTATTAGTAGAACCTATATTTCCTGATCCAAGTTTTCTTATATCTTGATGTTTAAAGATAAGACCAAATATTAAACCATTAGGAATAGCACCAATTAAATAAGATAATATTAAAAATAAAATAGGATATAAAACATTTTGTACTGTTTCAAATAAGACCATAAAAAGCCCCCTTAAGTTCATATAAATTATACAAAGAATTTATGAAAATCTCAATTGTAGTATTCTTAAAATTTTAATTTTCTCTTTATTGTTTAATTAAATCATTTTTTGTATAATAATTTTATATGTATTTTTTAAAGGAGAGATATTATGCCTAAAGATAATTATAATGCTGATACGATTGAAGTTTTAAAAGGTTTAGATCCTGTAAGAAAAAGACCTGGTATGTATATAGGTTCGACCGATTCAAGAGGATTACATTATTTAATTTGGGAAATTGTTGATAATGCAATTGATGAAGCTCTTGCTGGATATGGTAAAGAAATTAAGGTTGAAATTAACACTGATGGTTCTGTTACTATAACTGACCATGGTAGAGGTGTTCCTGTTGGTATTAACCATGAAACAGGACTTAATTCTTTAGAAGTTATCTATTCTATTCTTCATGCTGGTGGTAAATTTGGTCAAGCAGGAGGATATAAAGTATCTGGTGGTTTACATGGTGTAGGTGGTAAGGTTGTAAATGCCCTATCTACTTACATGAAAGTTGTTTCGTGCAGAGAAGGTAAAATGTATGAAATTGAATTTGAAAATGGCGGTAAGAAGTTGCATGATGTTGTCTGCTTAGGGGATACTAACAAATGCGGTACTACTGTAACATTCAAACCAGATCCTGCAATTTTTTCAACTGTAATTTTCAATTATGATACTATTAAGGAACGTTTAAAAGAAGGTGCTTATTTAATTAAGGGTCTTAAGATGACTTTAATTGATCATAATTCTAATAAATCCGATTCATTTGAATTTGAAAATGGTATTAAACAATATGTAGCTGATATGGTTTCAGGTAAAGGTTTAATGGCAGAACCTGTTTATTTTGAAGGTTCAGAAGGACCAATCGGTGTTGAGGTTGCAATGTGCTACACTGAAGGTTTTGATGAAACTTTAATTTCTTTTGCAAATAACCTTCGTACTCGTGATGGTGGATCTCATGAAATAGGTTATAAACTTGCAATTACGAAAGCTTTTAATGATTTTGGTAGAAAGTTTAATATTTTATCTGTTAAAGATGATAATCTTGATGGTAATGATATTCGTTGTGGTCTAGTTGGTATTGTATCTGTTAGAGTTGAAGAATCCGTTTTGGAATTTGAAGGTCAAACAAAAGGTAGACTTGGTACACCTAGTGCTAAAACAGCTGTAAATGATGTTTTATATGATAATTTGATGAAGTATTTAGCAAATAATAAAACTCTTGCTGAACAAGTTATTGAAAAAGCACAAAAGAATGCTAAAGCTCGTGAGGCTGCAAGAAAAGCTAGAAATCAAATTAGACTTGATAAGAAAGATAAACAAGAAATTAATTTATCTGCTAAATTATCTCCTGCTCAAGGTAAGAATAAAGAAATTAATGAATTATTCCTTGTGGAAGGTGACTCTGCCGGTGGTTCTGCAAAAAGCGGAAGAGATAGATTATATCAAGCAATATTACCTCTTCGTGGTAAAGTATTAAATACTGAAAAAGCAAATGAAGATGCAGCTCTTGCAAACCAAGAAATTGCGACTATGATCTACACTATCGGTGCTGATTATGGTGATAAATTTGATATTAAAAAATGTAATTATAAAAAAGTAATTATTATGACTGACGCCGATGATGATGGTGCTCATATTCAAATTCTATTACTTACATTCTTCTTTAGATATATGAGACCATTAATAGAAGATGGAAGAGTATTTATTGCTGTACCACCTCTATTTAAAGTTTCTAATAAAGGTGGTAAAAATGCATTTACAAAATATGCTTATACTACTGAAGAATTACAAACTATTATGAAAAAATTAGATAAGAACAATGTATCAATTTCTCGTTTCAAAGGACTTGGTGAAATGAGTGCTGAACAGCTTTGGGAAACTACTATGAATCCTGAATCTAGAACACTTATTCAAGTTAAACTTGAAGATTTTGCAGAAGCTGAAAATGAGATTAATCTATTCATGGGTGATGATGCATCTAAGAGAAGAACTTGGCTTGAAAATCATGTCCAATTCTCATTAGAAGATGAATATGAAATTGATAAGATTGATTTAACTGGAGAGGAGGCTTAGGATATGGCAAAGAAAAGAAATGTGATGGAAGAACTTGATAAATTTGCAAATGAATCCTTCCAAACTGCAAAACTTGAAGATGTTGTAGGAGACCGTTTTGGTCGTTATTCTAAAGCCATCATTCAAGAGAGAGCCATTCCAGATGTTAGAGATGGTTTAAAACCGGTTCAAAGAAGAATCCTTTTTGGTATGAGTCAATTAAAACTTGTATCAACTGCTCAATATAAAAAATGTGCTAGAGTTGTAGGAGATGTAATGGGTAAATATCACCCACATGGTGACTCTTCTATTTACGAAGCTTTAGTACACATGTCACAATCATGGAAGATGGGTGTTACACTCGTTGATCTTCAAGGTAATAATGGGTCAATTGATGGTGATGGTCCAGCTGCTAGCCGTTATACTGAATGTAGATTATCTAAGAATGCTGACTACATGTTACAAGATATTGAAAAGAAAACTGTTGAAATGATTGATAACTTCGATGGTGAAGAAAAAGAACCAATCGTTTTACCAGCAAGATTTCCTAATATCTTAGTAAATGGTGGTATGGGTATTTCATCAGGTTACGCAACATATATTCCTACGCATAATATGAAGGAAGTAGTTGACGCTACTATATATAAAATTGATCATCCTAATATGACAATTGATGAGTTACTTGAAATTATGCCAGGTCCTGATTTCCCTACTGGTGGTGTAGCCATGGGAAGAGAGGGTATTAGAGAAGCCTTCTTAACTGGTTCAGGTACTGTTGTAATTAGAAGTAAATATTTTATTGAAGATATCGATTCTAAACACAAAAGAATTGTTGTAACAGAGATTCCATTTGATACTGTTAAACAAAAGACAGTTGAAAGAATTGAACAACTTCGTATTGATCATAAAGTTGATGGTATTGATGAAGTTAGAGATGAAACAGATAGACATGGTATTAGAATTGCTATCGACTTAAAAGAAGGGGCTAATCCTGAAGCTATCATTAAATATTTATTTAAGAATACTAATTTACAAACTAACTTAAAATATAATATGGTTGTAATTCATAACATGAGACCTGAACGTCTTGGTGTTCTTGAAATATTACAAGCCTATATTGATCATCAAAAAGATGTAATTACTAATAGAACTAACTTCCTAAAGGCTAAAGATAGTCATAGATTACATATTGTTGATGGTTTAATTAAGATGGTGTCAATATTAGATGATGTAATTCATACAATTAGACATTCTGCTAATAAACAAGATGCTAAAGAACAATTAATTAATAAATTTGATTTTAGTGAAATACAAGCTGATGCAATTCTTGCAATGCAATTGTATAGATTATCAAATACTGATGTAACACAATTACATAATGAACATGATTTACTTGTTAAAAACATTGCAGAATACGACTCTATTTTATCAAGTGAGAAGAACTTACTTAAGGTTATAAAACACGAACTAAAAGAAATATCTGATAAGATTGACCAACCTCGTAGAACTACTATTGAAGCTGAGGTTAACAATCTAAATGTTGATGAATCTAGTTTAATTATAGCTGAAGACGCTATGATTATTATGACCAAATTTGGTTATATTAAGAGAGTGACATTAAAGAGCTATCAAGCTTCAAGTGTTAATACTGTGGGTGAGAAAGATTCAATCATTTTTGAAAAATGTTTATCGACACTTGATACTTTAATAGGTATTACTAATAGAGGATATTTTGTTAATATTCCAATCTATAAAATAGATGAATGTAAGACAAGAGATATTGGTGAATTTGTAAATAATATTTGTCAAATTAATCCTAGTGAATACTTTGTACAAGTATTTGCAATCAGAGACTTTAATGAAAAGGCTCAAATATTACTTGCAAGTGCAAAGGGTCAAGTTAAACAAACATTACTTGAAGAATTTAATGTATCAAGAGTAACTAAAGAAGTTAAATGTATGGCTTTAGATGACGATGATGAAATAGTTTCAGCTGATATTACAAATAATCCATTAGAAGTTGTTTGTGCTACTAGCAACTGTGAAGTTATTAGATTTAGAGCCCTTGATGTTAAACTATATGGTAAAAATGCTGGTGGTATTAAAGCTTGTAACATTAAAGAGGGTGCTAGTTTAGTCTCAGCTCATTATTGCAATAAAAACGATGATTTATTATTACTAACAAATAGAGGTTACATTAAACGTATTAGAGTGACTGACCTTGTTCTATCGCAAAGAGGAAGAACAGGAGAAAGACAAATCAAACTTGTTAAATCTAATCCATTCGTTTTAAATGATTTAAGAGTAATGACTCCAAATCAATTTAAAGAGGGTGTAGATATTAGGGTTATCTATCAAGATAAGACTGATATAATCAGTTCAAAAGATTTAAAATATAATGTATCTGATGCTGGAAAAGAAATAATAAAAGAAGGCTTTGGAACACCTTTAAAATTATATTTAAATGACGCAAAAGAGATTGACACCCGTGTTGATTCTGATTATTTATTAGATAAGGCAGAAACAGAGGCTGATCTATTTAATTATGATTCTTTTGATGAACCTGTTTTGAAAAAAACTAAGAAGAGTAAAGATCCTTTAGATTTACTTGATAAGATTCTTGAAAAAGAAGAAAAAGTAGTTGAATCTACACCTGTAAAGGAAGAGAAGAAAGAAGAAGACTCTCCTTCTACAATAGTTGTTAGAAAGAAAAAAGTTTCATTCTTTGATGATAATAACTAAATAAATTGAAAGCTAATCTTAATTGATTAGTTTTCTTTTTTTGATCAATAAATTTAATAATTTTAAAATTTTACTTGACTTTTTAAAAAAAGCGACCTATAACTATATATGTCAATAACATATTTTACTAGTTTTTTTGTGTAAAGGTGCTAACAGCAACTTTTTGTTATAATGATTTGATCTATTTTCAAAAACAATAGCATCTTGTAAAACAAAATAAAGGTACTTTCAGCAATCTTTTGATCTCAGATTAAAAGTAACAAACAGTATCTTGTTTTAAAAAACTTAGTTAAATATGTTTTTTTATTTTGGGAGGGATTTATATGAATTTAGAAGAAGCTTTAAAAGAAGAATCAAATAAAACTTATACTGAAAATGGAGCATTAGCTTTAAAGAGTACTTTAAATGCTAATTTAGATTATTTCGGTCAAATTTCTATGTATAAATTAGATGGACAGTTAGGTCTTAATTATTTTAAGAAAGCTTATCAAGAAGACGCATTACTAGCTATGAAAAACTTGTTTTATACAAGAAATATAAGAGGTTTAGGCCAAGGTTTAAGAAATGTTACTCGTCTAATTTATAACTATTTAGCAAATAGACATACTGAAACTATGAGGGCTAATCTAGCACTTGTAAGCGAATTTGGTAGATTTGATGACTATTATGCCTTTGCCCACACTCCGCTTGAAAAGGATGCAATGGATATTCTATGCAATCAAATTAAAGCAGATTTAACTAGCAATCATCCATCACTTTGTGCTAAGTGGCTTGCATCTTGCAATACATCAAGTGCTGAAAGCAGAAAACTTGGAAGATTAACAGCTAAATATCTTAATATGAATTTGAAAGAATATAGACAAACTCTTTCTCTTCTTAGAAAGAAAATTGATGTAGTTGAAGTTAAAATGTGTAATAAAGAATTCGACAAAATTAATTATGAAGCAGTACCTTCAAAAGCTATGCTAAATTATAGAAATGCATTTTTAAAAAATGATAATCTTAATTATAACAAGTATCTTGAATCAGTTTCTAAGGGAGATAAGAAGATTAATTCTGGAACCTTATATCCTTATGATATTTTGGCTAAAGCATCTCTTTCAATAATCGGAAAATATTTATCATGTCAAAGCTATGATAAAACTATTGAAGAACAATGGAAAGCACTACCTAACTATGTTGAAGGTAATTTAAATTCTATCGTTGTAGCTGATACATCAGGTTCAATGACTGGAAATCCTTTAAATGTAGCTATCTCTTTAGGTATTTATTTTGCGGAAAGAAATAAAGGTATTTGGAAAGATAAATTAATTACTTTCTCATCTAAACCAAGTTTTGTAGATTTTAGTAAAGCTAAGACACTTGATGAAAAGATTGAGTGTATTCCTGCAATATATGACAATACTAATATCAATGCTGTCTTTGATTTGATACTAGAGGCTGCTTTAAAGAATCATATTAAACAAGAAGACATGCTGGAAAGTATTATTATTGTTTCTGATATGCAATTTGATTATGCTGAAGATGACGACAATAAATACTATGCACATATCATCAAAGAAAAGTTTGAAAAGAAAGGCTATAAGGCACCTGCTTTAGTCTTCTGGAATGTTAATGAATATTTTAGTATCGTTAACCATGCTAAATATGATGAACAAGGCATAAAGATGGTTTCAGGATTCTCTTCATCAGTATTTGAAGAGGTTGTTAAGAACAATGAATCTAATCCTTTAGAAGCAATGCTTGAAATATTAAACAATAAAATATTTAACAAAATTAAGGTAGTTGATTAAACTGCCTTTTTTAGACTCAAAAAATCGATATTGCAAACGCTTACAAGTCGTGATATAATTAACTACGCTTTCAAAGAAAGAAGGGATAAAATGAAAGTAACATATTTTAATAAAACCGTAGAAGTAAAAGAGGGAACTCGTCTAATTGAATTATTGGATGATAATGATAAGAAAAAATATTATTGTGCTAATGTAGATAATAGATTAAGAGAATTAAATTACATTTTACCAAATAAAGATTGTAAAGTTGAATTCTTAGATTTATGTAATTCTGATGCAGTTTTAATTTATCAAAATTCTTTAAGATACTTATTTGCAATGGCTGTTAATAGATTATATAAGAAAGTTAAGGTAGTTTATAACTATTCTGTTTCAAGAGCTATATTTGCAAATATCTCAGGTATTAATGGACCTGTAAATCCAAAGGTAATTGATACTATTCAAGCTGAAATGAATGATTTAATTCAAAAAGACCTACCTATTAAAAGATATTCTACAACAGTAGAAGAAGCTAAAAAGATTTATAATAGTTTAGGATATCATGATAAGTCAAACATGCTAGATTATAGACCTGAAGATACAGTTCATATGTACAAATGTGATAATTATTTGAATTACATGTTTGGTTATATGGTACCTTCTACAGGTTATATCACTAAATTCAATTTAATGCTTTACTTCCCAGGATTGATTATTCAATACCCTAGAGCTGAATTAAATGGTGAAATACCGGAATTTACAGATGAAAAGATTTTCTCTAAAACTTTAAGAGCAGAAAATGAATGGGGTAACATTATTAAAGCTTCATCTATTTGGCAAATGAACAAGTTAATTGAAGCAGGTCAAAGCAATGAATTTATTAATATTTGTGAAACTAAGCATAATAATATGCTAGCTGAACTAGGATATAATATTAAGAAAGATCCTGATATTAGATTAATTGCAATTGCTGGTCCTTCATCAAGTGGTAAAACAACTTTCTGTAATAGACTTAGAGTTGAACTACTTTCTCGTGGTATTAGACCTGTAATGATTTCTTTAGATAATTATTACTTAGATAAATCTCTAGCACCCCTAACAAGTAAAGGTGAACCTGATTTAGAACATATTGAGGCTTTAGATATCGAAAGATTTGACCAAGATATGTATGCCCTAATTAATGGAGAAGAAGTAACTCTGCCATTATATAACTTTAAAACAGGTAAGAGAGAAGTTGGTGAAACTGTAAAACTTGAAAAAGGTCAACCAGTTATGATTGAAGGTATTCATGCTTTAAATGAACGTTTAACTCCTTCAATTCCATCAAACCAAAAGTATAAGATCTTTATAGCTCCTACAGCTCAATATCATATTGATTCTCAAAATCCTATTTCTATGTCAGATATAAGATTAATTAGAAGACTTGTAAGAGACTATAAGTATAGAAATGCTTCTGCAGAAGAAACTCTAAAGATGTGGGACAATGTTCGTGCTGGTGAATTCACTTGGATTTATCCTACTCAAAGTGAAGCTAACTATGTGTTCAATTCAGAACTTACTTATGAACTATGTGTAATGAAAAAATATGCGATGAAAGTTTTACAAGAAGTAGAACCTGAAAGTAATCATTATATTACAGCAAATAGACTAATTAAGTTCTTAAAATACTTTAAAGATATTCCAGATAAATGGATCCCATGTAATTCTATCCTAAGAGAATTTATTGGTGGTTCAATCTTCTACGATAATTAGAAAATAAAATGATGCGATATTAATTTATCGCATTTTTTATGCACATTTTTTACCATTGCTTAGATGCGTTTCCAAATCGTTCATATTTCGCTCATATTGCATTTTACGCTAAAAATAAATAATTAATCATTTATTATTAAAAGCGTTAAATAAGAGCTAATACGTGAGTTTTAAAGACATGCTAGTATATTTTATTATACATAGATAATTATAAATTTATCCATTATATTTATTAAGCCTATTTACGATCAAAGAAATAATGATAACTTTCAAGATTCAAACGTGATTTAAAGATCTGATGTGATTATGTTATTAAATTATAAGCATACATTTATAGTATAGAAGAGTTATTTGATTTAAATAAGCTATAACTTACTAGTTAATATAACAATTAATTTTCTTCTATATATTAAGGGAGTAAATTAAATCAAGTTGCTTAATGATGCTAAAGGTGTTGAGGCTTAATCTGGTACATCCTATAAAGCTGAATTAAAATTAAACATGGTCAATTAGATTAACATTAAAATAATTATAAATGAATTGTTATTGAAACTGATTTTTTCTAGGAATATAAAATAAGTATCATAAAGAAACTAAATATTGACTAAGTAAATAAAGTTTAAATTTAAGGTAGTTTCAAATTGTGGCAGTGGGTCAGTTATCTATAGACATAAGCATTATAATAAGAGAGCACTATGTTTAGGTCGAGAATCAATGATAACTAATAATATTCAACTAAAAGAAAGGTGATTACTAAATGAATTAGTTTAAAATTTTAAAGATACAGAAAATAAGAGGAAGACGACTATTATTTTACATTCTTGTTAGAATGAGATTTGTATCTTTATGAATTAATACCATTGAATTATAAGCATATTATATATGAATTTATAAGGCTATTCCTTCCTATGAGAACTGACAAACTAATATCAATAGACGAGCAAGTTCTAGTGAATTTTGATTAAATAAACAAATAGAATATTTAGATTATATTTAACGTTTATTTAGGACTTTGTGACAATAGTGTATGTAAAAGAAGAAAAAAATTTTTTCAATTGTCTACTAGTTATTAAAACTAAATATAATGATACAATTATTAATAAAACTAAATAAGAAAACAATATTCATTTTGAAAAATAATAATTTTGATTTTGTTTAAAGTTCAATTTAAATTCAAGGTAATTACATTAATTTTATCTAATCTTTGACAAATTTCCTTAAAATATCGATAAATGGATTATATTAAAATTTATTTGATTCGTAAAAAACTAACTTGATTTATGGATTTAAAGATTAAAAAAAATTTCAAATTTCATTTAGTTATAAAAACTAATAATAGGCATATAGATGTAATTGTAAATAAGTTTTAAAACTTAATTTAAAATGAAAGGTTCAGATAAGTAATAGTCGGTCAAATTTTAATACTCTATAAACGTTAATATCATTAAAAATAAAAAAAAGAAAACAAAATTTCATTCAATATCTAGTATGAATAACTAAGTGTTGAAATGTAATGTTTTGTTTATTATATAACGAATCTATTATAAAAAGGTTATTTTAAAGACATCAGTAGAAGCTGAAGCATGGTTCTATTCGATAAGAATCCTATACTATCTTTAGTAACGCATGAAAATATTTTTCATTTTATTACTAGTTTTAAATACTAGTATTGGTTATATCATCATAACTATAATAGTTATTAAAAATAGATTGTAAATAAATATTTTTAAAAATTGAATATCATTTGTTACTTTGATATAATAATATTTAGATTATCGAGGTGAAGAAATGAAGAATTTAAATACTATGAAACCTCTAGGGGTAAGAGAAGATTCTTTGGTTAATCTGCTCCATTTATACGAATTTAGAGGGATGAACAAATACTATGATGAACACTTTAAAAGCGATCAAAATAAATTAATCAAGGATAATGTAAAGAAAGAATTATTTTACTTTGCAGAGTTCTTTGATTTGAATATTACTGATGCTAGAAAGAAAGTTCTTTATAAAAAGGATTGCTTAGCTAAAAATAAGGATGAGCAAATCTACATGAATTTCAAAGAAATCATCACACGTTTACTAGCA
The DNA here is from genome assembly GCA_963605425.1 of uncultured Eubacteriales bacterium. GTDB lineage: Bacteria > Bacillota_I > Bacilli_A > Acholeplasmatales > Anaeroplasmataceae > JAEELC01. The sequence continues at coordinate 14,777 of CAVCUQ010000001.1, read as the reverse complement.
GATCCTGATGGTTTTGAGCTTGAAACTTACCAATTTCTTGAGCTTGCTGAAGCCTTGTTTAAAGGGGTTGAAAAGATCAATTTTAGAACATATAAGGTTGATGTAGATGATGAGTCTTTAATTTCTAAAAGCAGGCTTGTATCAATGCGTAGTGAACTAGAATCTATGTTGTTCGAATTTAAGGATAAATATAAGCATGGTGCTTATGAAGTCACTAATCTTATAACTAACTTTTATATAGATTATAAAAATCAAGAAATCTTTACAAAATACAATGAACAACTTGGCATTATCTATTTTTATTTTTTATTGTTAAAGTGCAAATTTACAGTTTTCAAATATGTTACATTCTTTGATAAGATGATTAAGCATAAAGAGGAATTTAAAGATGCTGTGCTAAAAGCATCAGTTCATTATGAAGAAGGATATTCAGATACTGTAAAACTAAACAACTTAATTATTGATATTTTACTTGAAAGTTACGAAGAACTTAAAGCTTATTTTAATTCTTATAGTTTTGAATATAAGAATACAAAAGAAGATTTAATCGTTGGCGTCATTTTAAAATTGCCTCAGGAATTTACAAAGGAAGATATCAAAAAGGCAGAACCACTTGTTAGTGAATCTACAATAAATAGGGCTTTAAAAACTCTTTCTGACAATAATAAAATTAGAGCTCTTGGAACAGGAAGATCTGCAAAGTGGATGAAAATTGAAAAAGATATTGATCCATTTAATTCTAGACAAATCGATATCTTTAATATTGAAGAATAATCAAAAGAATAGTCGGATGGTCTGACTATTTTTTATTTCGTTTTGTAACTAGTATTTAATACTAATTCATTTAGAAAATAAATAACAATATTAGGTTTAAAATTCTAATTTGATTTTGAAATAATTTTATTCAGCTTAACACATTAGTTCTTTATAAAATTTGGTTAGTAATCATGTCATTCTATTTAGGCTCGATTTAGGCTTAAATTTGATCCTTAAATTTTAGCAATCGACACATATAAATCATCATCTTTTTCAGGCTCGATTCGTTATAGAAACAAAGTCGAATTTTAGTGCTTTTTAATACTAAGTGTTGTGCTGCAAGAAAAATTTCAAAGTCTATCTAGTTTTTAAAATTACATACTTTTCAGTCTCAGAAGGTGTGGTGAGGGTAGAAGAAGAGGAAGAGGTGATGTCACTCTTTCGGTTGGATTGCCAACGCTGCAAAATGCATTTTCACGAATTAGGCCGTAGAAATGCCCGAAAAAGAGGTTTTCGAACGCTTATTTTAAGCCAAAAAGGCTAGTAAACATAGTCAAATCAAGCACGATGAATATGTTTAGTAATCAATATAAGCTAATAACTGGTGTGCTTTAGATATTCAAATCAGGTTTACGAACATGATTAGCTCTCAAAAGAGGTATTTTTTTATTTATGTACAACTTCCGATAATATATATTATGTTAACCAACGAATATTGCTTTAGGTATCGTGTTTTTATTTTTAATGTTGATAGTGTGTAAAACTCACTTTATCACGCATTTCTTTTAAAATTCTTTTAGGATAGTCCGCCTTTCAGTAAAAATCGAGCTGATCATTTGCCTTTCAGATTGATTCTCGATTTGCCAAAACGTCCATTTTTTGCTTAATTTTAAAAACTAGATTTCAAAGCAATAACCTAGTATTTAAAACTAGAAAGCAAGTGAAAATTTTGAGTCTGGACTTTTTTGAAAAACTAAAATCGATTCCTGTAAAATGTGATTTATTTATCATACATATTTCATCACTTTTACGCTTAAATTATAGTTTCTATTCTTACATTATGCATGTAATAAATGAAATTATTTTCAGAATACTTTTTAGCTATTAAGGGATAATTTTGACAGTTATTTTTAGAATAAATTCAAGGTGATCATAATCTAAAAATATTATTATTAAAATTGCCAAATAAATCTTTAGCAAATTATAAAACGATAATAATATTATTTTCTATATTTAAAGACATTTATCAAATGAAATATAATTATTAGATTTAATTTAACTAGTTTATAAAACTAATAATGAAATGGATTTTTTTGCTTGTTCTTCTTTTTCTACTAAAGAGTTTAACGCTTTTTGGAATAATCTAATCCAGCTTAATTTAGTGTAATTTTATGTATTGCAAAATTATGGTGCGAATTTAGCTTAAAATTTGAGATTAAAAATTGTTAAATTAGAGACAAATTATGTTGGCTTAAATTATCAATCATTTAATAAAATTACACCTCTAAATCGACCTGTTTATTAGAGCCTAGATGAATCCAATTCCAAGTGAACACTTAATTATTATTCTAAATAAAAGTTGTAGAATTTATAAATTCTTTAGAATTTAATTTTTTAAAATCATGATCTTTACTTAACTTGATTTTTTAAATGTTAAATTTTCATCTAAACCGTCATTGACTGTAACATCTTCTAAAAGGATTTTAATGTGTCGATACTTAAATCTAAGTCCTTCTTTTTTAAACGGTTCTGGTATAAGTTGCTAAGTAAATCTAATTTTTTTATATTCTATATTTTGAAACAGCTTTTCTCGTCAAAATAATTTGTAAACAAAATCCAAAATAAATATTTTTTAATTGTAAACAAAATCCAAAATAAATGTAGTGATCTTTCCATTAGTTTATTTTATCATATGAATTAGTTTTTAAAATGACGTTTGTTTTAAAACTTTCTCATTCTCTTTAATTTGTCCTAGACATCCTAAAGTAAGAAAAAATATGCTATTTTCTATGACAAATTGAGAACGTAAAATATGGTGAATTATACGCCTCGATTTGTCCCTATTTTTTAGCTAATTTTGCGAATTTTCTATCGTTTACTATTAGTATATTTCATTTACCGCAATTAAATTTTTTTATATGAATTCTAAATTTTAAAAGGATTTACCTTTGTCACAATCGCTAAAAAAATCTAAACTTTTAATAAAACTTAGATTTAAAAATAATAATATAATACTGTTTGTGTATCATCTATAAATTTCTTTTTAGATGGTCTCGTTTTAAAAATAATTTTAAACGTATCTATTCTACTATCTAATATTTTTTGATTTCAGTTAAATACCTGGTTAATTAAACATTACTATTTTATATTTTCTAACTAGTTATTGATACAAGTTATTATAATTTAATTGCTTGCGTTTTTAATGGTTTTTAAAACTACGTAGATGGTGAAAAATATTTTATCACATTCACCAGTCCGTAATTCTCTTGACCTTATTATTTTTACGTCAAAACATCTGTGCATGTTATTAAATAACAATCAGGTGAAATACTTATAATTATATGCAAAATAATCGAAACAACTAATACGATTATTATATCAATTAGTATTGATAACTAAATAGACAATGAAATATTTTGGACTTCACAAAAATTAACAGTATTGAATTTTAATCAATCTCACAAATTATTTAAAATTTCAAGCTTAATTTTTTTTAGATGCAGATTAAATATTCGTAATTAAAATCAGGAAAAATTTCAAGTTAAATCTTGTTCTTGAAACTAGATATGCTTTGAAAATTTTTCATTTAATATATATAAGATGGCTAAGTCTAACTCTACATTTTTCTAATGTTTAATTAATAATTATAATAGTTATAAGGATTGTAATTTAGCTTATTATTTGATGCCACTATATAAGTATTTGATTAATAATTTTAGCTTTAAGTATTAGATAGATCATAATAAGATTAAAGATAAAATTTCAAATGTATAGTAGTTATTAATACTAGATTAGATAATAATTGCATATTTGTATTTATTAGTTTTAAATACTAGATTACAAATGGAATTTTTTAAAATCTTATAGTTTTTATATAACAATCAGTTATTTAAATATTGCCTCACAAATTGTCAATAAATAGCCTTATAATTCATTTTTTATCTATTTTATGCATTTATATAATCTAGGGCATAAAACGCAAAATAAAGCTATTTAAAGCAAATTAAAAAGCATCTACTAAACTTATAGCAGGTGCTTTTTATATTAGTTATTTAATTACAGGATTTTTTGTTTTGATTAAATTATTTATAGATATTTTCAAACTCTTTGATTCTATCTTCCATTAATTTATTTAATGAATCAGGAAGTGCCGGTACAACCTTAAAAATCTTTTTCATAAAGAATGTCATGAATGCAAACGCATCAATTTCAATATCAAGTTCTTCTTCAGATAGCCTGTCATGAACCTTGAATTCCTCGTTCCAAAGATTAATTCTCTTCTCATCTTCTACTCTAATTTCAGACTTAATTAACTCATCTCTAAATCTAATTTGAATATATTGAAAGCAGTGTCTCAGTTCATGAATAGCCATACCTATTATAGTTAGCTCGTCATGACTTTCTATAAATTCTTGATTAAATCTAATCTCGTAAGTTTCACTTACAAAGACATAATCTTCTCCATCTACAGTAATAGTTACTTTAGGAGGCGCTATTTGTAACATATTTGAGGCTACAAAAATTGTTCTATTTAATAGTTCTAAATCAATCATATAAAACTCCTTATATATTTTAAATGATACAATATTTAATTATCTAAGGCAAATAAAAAGGACCTTAAATTAATAAGATCCTATGTAAGTTATTCAACATCCTTTAAGAATGATTTACCCCAGCGAGATTCTTCAACACCAAAGTTCTGAGCTACAGTATTACCTAAGTCTGCAAATGATCTTCTAACACCCAAATCACAAGGTTTAATATTCTTATGCCAAGCAAGACATGGAACATATTCTCTTGTATGGTCAGTTCCATACCAAGTAGGATCATTACCATGGTCAGCTGTAATAAGAATTAGATCATCTTCATTTAATACTTCTTCTAATTCTTTTAATTGACCATCAAATTCAACAAGCGCATCAGCATATCCTTGTGCATTTCTTCTATGACCATATAAAGCATCGAAGTCTACAAGGTTTAAATAACATAAACCTGTAAAGTCTCTATTCTTTGCAATATCAATCATATGGTTCATACCATCAGCGTTTGAAACTTGTCTAATTGATTCAGTGATACCACAGCCATTATAAATGTCTGAAATTTTACCTAAACCAATAACTTCAAATCCACCATCTTTTAGCTTATCTAAAATAGTTGGTGCAAAAGGTGAAACTGCATAGTCATGTCTGTTTGGAGTACGAACAAATGAATTCTTGTCCTTTCCAACGAATGGACGAGCAATAATACGTCCTACCTTCCATTCAGGCTTCATACAGATTTCACGAGCTATATGACAACAACGATATAATTCTTCTAAACCGAAAGTCTCTTCGTGAGCCGCAATTTGTAATACTGAATCACTTGATGTATAAACGATCATAGAATTATCTCTCATTTGTTCCTCACCAAGATCTACTAAGATTTGAGTTCCTGATGCAGCACAATTACCGATAACCTTATGTCCTGTTTGCTTTTCTAGTTCATCAATTAATTCTTTTGGAAAACCATGTTCAGTAAATGTCTTAAATGGCTCTGTAACATTTAATCCCATAATTTCAAGGTGTCCTGTAAGAGTATCTTTTCCTAAAGATATTTCTTGCATTTTACCATAAGCACCCTTAGCCTCTTTATTTGGCTTGACGCCTTCAATATCAGTGATGTTACCATAACCAATAGCCTCAAGTGTTGGAAGGTGAATACCTTTAACATAAGATGCAATATGACCTATTGTATTAGCACCTTCATCAGTATGTGAACCATTGTAGAATTTATTTGAATCCTTACAAGTTCCACATCCTACACTATCCATAACGATAGTAAAAATTCTTTTAAACTTCATTCTCTTTATCCTTTCTATGTGCAAGTGGATGAACTTCATTAACTAATTCATGAAGTCTCTTAGAATCCAAATGCGTGTAAATTTGTGTGGTTGAAATATCTTCATGTCCTAAGAGTTCTTGTACAAACCTCAAATCAACGCCATTATTTAATAAGTGGGTTGCAAAAGAATGTCTTAAGGTATGAGGAGATATCTCCTTTTCTATTTCATTGTCTTTGGCTAATTTTTTAATATATTTGAAAACACTTTGTCTAGATAGAGGTTTACCTAAATAATTTAAAAATACATAATCTGAATACGTCTTCTTAGTTAATTCAGGTCTTCCTTTAGTTAAGTATTTTCTTAAAGCTTCGATAGCCAAATCCCCAATTGGTACTATACGTTCCTTGTTTCCTTTACCAATTATATTTATATATTTAGTATTTAAGTGAAGGTCACTAACCTTTAAATCACATACTTCAGACACTCTAAGTCCTGAACCATACATAATCTCAAGAATAGCCCTATTTCTTAAATCTATTGGGGTTTCACCATTAATTGATTCAATCATCTTCGTAACTTCTTCAACAGTTAATACAGCAGGTAATTTCTTATCTTGTTTAACTGTATCAATAAGTTTAGCAGGATTATCTTTAGTGATATTCTCATCAAATAAAAATTTATGAAATTCTTTAATACTAGTAAGTTTTCTAGCAATAGTTTGTTTAGATAGATTTTGTCTTTTCAAAGATAACATATATCTTTCAATCATATATGTTTCTATCTCAGTCACATCATAAATCTTTTGATATTTCTTTAAGAACTTTGCATAATACTTCAAATCCGTTAAATATGCATCAATTGTGTTGAGACTTAAATTCTTATCCGTTTCAAGATAAGATCTAAAGTCAGCTAATTCATAAAATGTAACTTCATCATCTTCCATTATACAAACTCCATAAATACTCTATTCGCTAGCATTAAGCCATCATGAGTAAGAATATAATAATTATCATCTTCTATTATTAATCCTTCATTTTTAAGATTTAATATCTCTTTACTAAATACATCTTCTATTTTCTTATTAAACCTTAATTCAAACTCTTTTTTGCTTACTTTAAGCATTCTAAATCCCATAAGCATAAATTCTTTTTCTTTATCTAATTCATTTATTTTTTGAACATCAACTTTAATACCATTATAATAATCATTTAGATTATAAGCATTAGTAAAGCGTGTAGAATTCAAATATGAACTAGCAGAAAGCCCGACACCTAAATATTCTTTAGTTTGCCAGTAAAGCTCATTATGAATAGATTCGGCTTCTTTAGAAAAATTAGATATTTCATATTGTTTGTATCCATTCTTTTCTAAATCAAAAATAATATATTCATATAAAGAAGCGCTAGTATCTTCATCTAGCAATTTTATCTTATCATTTTCATACATATAATTAAAGATTGTTTTATCTTCTAATATCATTGAATAATAAGATATATGAGGAATTTTGAGTTTATAGAATTCTTCTAGATTATATTTAACAAGATCTATTGAATCAAACGGGTGAGCAAATATTAAATCAATATTAATATTATTAATATTATATTTCTTTAGTAAATTAACACTTCTTATAACATCATCTTTCGTATGATGACGTCCTAACTTTTTTAAGACATCTGTATCAAATGATTCTACTCCTAGAGATACTCTATTAATATTATGTTTAACAAATAGATTTACTTGATCTCTAGTTATAAGTTCAGGATTGCATTCGATAGAATATTCTTTAATATTTAATCCTTCTTTAAATATATCGACAGTTTCTAAGAGACTTTTTAATAAATCTAAAGGAAGAGCATTTGGAGTACCTCCACCTATAAAGATAGTTTCTATATCTAAATATTTATCTTTATAAGATAATAATTCTTTTGAAAGATAATCTACATATTCTTTCATTTTTTCATATTTAAATGTAACCATTTTAGGAAAATCACAGTAAGCACATATATGCTTACAAAAAGGTATATGTATATAAAGGCCTCTCATTTTCTCACCATTTTTATTATACCAAATTTTATCTTAAAAGCATAATAAAAAGGATATCATCAAGACATCCTTTAACATATTGTTTCAAGTAATTTATCAATATCAGCGTATTTCTTAACCTTAGATTTCTTTACCTTACCCTTAAAAATAACCATGTCAAGATTTGCTAATGTCTTTAAGTTATCTAAAGGATTAGTTTTAGCTACTATAATATCAGCTGATTTACCTTCTTCGATAGTACCTGTAATATTGTCAATACCTAATATTTTAGCATTAACGCTAGTAGCCATATTAATTGCATCTAGGCTTGATACACCTAAAGATTTTTGTGCATAAACTAATTCTCTATACATATCATAATGAGTTACAAAAGGACAGGCAGTATCAGTTCCAAGACCTACAGTTACTCCTTCTTTTAAACAAGCTTTAGCACAATCAATTACACCATCAAATACGACTTTAGCATTGAATTGTTGTTCTTCAGTTAAATGAAGAATATTTCTATCAAGTAAACTCATAGGTGCAGCTGGTGAAATTGTACATACAAGTTCTGATTTAGATTCTTTAAATAATCTAATAATCTCATCATCTACTTTAGCACCATGTTCAATAGTATCAACACCATTCCTTAAAGCAACTCTTACACCCTCACTTGATTCAACGTGAGCAGCTACTTTAAGTCCATGTTTATGAGCATAGTCACAGATGAATTTAACCTCTTCATCATGCATTCTAAGAACACCAGGTTCACCCTTTTTAGTAGCGTCTAATACTCCTCCTGTAATCATAATCTTAACTAAATCAACCTTATGACTAATCAAATCATCTAAAAGAGTTTTAAACTCATCCTTATTATGTCCTATCTTAGCTACAGTACCTGCCATATGACCAAGAGGAACTGTTATAGCGTAGTCACTAGATAATATTCTAGGACCACTATCTTTAAGTTCATCTCTTATATCTGAATCCATATGTTCAAGACCACCAACTAAACGGATTGTTGTAGTACCTGAGGCACATTCCATTTTTGCAAAATTCTTACACATAGATTTAACTACTTTTCGAATTAAAGAATGTTTTAATAGTTTAGTAACATAAGCCTCATCATGTTTCTTCTTACTAGGCTTACCAGAACCAGCTAAATGGACATGAGCATTAATTAATCCAGGTAATACATATTTACCTGTTAAATCTAATACCTCATAATCACCTTTAATTTCATCTTTTGAAACTTTTATAATCTTATCATTATCTATTAGAATGTTTCCCTTAAACATCTCCTCATCTTTAATACCAGTTATTATGTTACAATTCTTAAGTAATATCATATTTACTTATCTCCTTATTTATGAATAGTATATGGAATTTTATACGTATCAAGTAATTTTGTTAATATATCATTTTCAAGTATAAACCCATTATTATAAAAGTAGAAATATCTTTGACCATCTCTAGACCAAAATATAATTAAATATTTCATACTCTTTCCATTAGAATAAAATTTAGTAATGTCAACTTGTTCTACATTTACGCATGGCAAAGTCTTCTCAGGTTTAAATGGAAGTCTTAGAGCAAATGTTTCATTTACACATTCAAATCTAAACTTATTTCTAATTATAAAATATAAAGAGAGAGAAAATGCAATTACTACACCTATTAAAATAAAAAATCCAATATAAAGTTCTAAAGATTCTTTTGCAAGTTCAACTATTGTAAATATACCAATTGCAATAGATGCAATAAATATAAGATAGGCTAGTAATGTTCCTAAAATAGGATATTTTGCCCTATAACTTATAATATCATCATTCTTTTTTACATATTTAACATATTTATTATTTTTAACTAATTGTTCTTCAAAAAGTGCCATATTATCACCCTATCAATCTAAATTTTTAATCATAAATTCATACATTGCTTTATTAACTTTAACAGATTCTTTTAAAAATGGTCTCATTACATTATGGACATGACCAGCAAAAGGATTATTAGATTTAATATCTATGAATGTATACTTAATATGATATTTATCTAAGTCACTCTTTAAATCTAAAGCATCCTTTCTTAAGAAATCAAGACTTGATGTTGAAAGAAAAATAGGCAATTTTAAATTATCAATATATGTTTTACAAGACAGAGTTGCAAGATATCCTGGATTCTTATAATTCTTTCCTAAAATCCATCTCTTAAGACCAACATCAAGCTCATCATAACTGTGATAATCTTGATAATTATAAGCAGGACAGTTAAGTAATACTCCTTTAATTTCATAGTCATCCTTTAGTAATGGAGTTTGACATGATTTTGCAAGAGCGTTCATTAGTGCAAAATGACCACCTGCCGAATCTCCCATAATATAAATCTTATCTCCATTAAGTCCTAAATTATCTAAATTATTATAAATATAAGATATACAATCATTTACGTCTTGCATCTCATCTTTTGTTTCAATATCTTTGTTATTTAATCTGTATTCAACAAGTGCTACATCTATTCCTTTACGAAGGAAAAAGTGAGCTAGCATAAAGTTATCTTTTCTACTTGATCCTACATAAAATCCACCATGAATATTGATAAGTAAAATGTTTTTTCTATTTTCTTTTGCATAATATAAATCAAATACTTGTCTCTTATCAGTATCATAATGAATATTTTCTTTGTGTTTATACTTTTTTCTTGGTTCAAACTTTCTTTTAATCTTATACTTAAAAGCTGTAATAGCTTGAAAGAATTTAAGAGTTGAACGATTTAATTTAAACTTATACTTCTTCATAATATCACCTAATTTGACTTTGTTTACGCATAAGCTTTGATATTACTTTCTTAGGTACAAAATGAGAGAATAAATGAAGCAATTTAATACTAAATCCTGGGACTATTTCAAATTTATTCTTAAACATCATCTTGCAGGCATATTTTGCAACATAACGACTAGATAAACTTCTCATATTAAATTTAGTATTAGCCTTCTCATTAAAACGAGTATCTACTGGGCCAGGACATAAAGCATGAACTTTAACTTTAGATTTTTTATCTTTTAGTTCTCTGTAATAGCCATGAGCTAGACTATAGGCAAAGGCTTTAGTTGCGTAATAGACATTCATATAAGGGGCTACACCGAAACTAGCAGCTGAACAAACAAACATTACATGTCCCCTGTCTTTAAGCATAAATCTTTTAATAAATTCTTTACCTAAAATAAGTAGAGCAATATCATTTAATTTAATCATATTTATTTCTTTATTAATATCAGTCTTATCAATATAGCCTATATCTCCAAAGCCAGCATTATTAATAAATACTTCAATATCTAAATTTTTAGTTAAATCAAGTAATTTGAAACACTCTTCTTCTTTAGTTAAATCAAGAGAAATATATTGAACGCTAGTTTTGCATTTAGATTTGATATATTCCAAATCATTTTCGCCTCTTGAAACTAATATTAAATCATAACCTTTTAAAGAAAGTTCAATGGCCATATCTCTTCCTATACCACTAGTTCCACCAGTTATTAAAGCATACATAGCGCCTACCTCCTTTAAAGACAAACATTTTATATATTATACGATATTTATAAAGAATTAAAAAGACTTGCATTTAATCTTAAAGAGAAAAATACGCTTATAGTGATGTCTTTTATATGCATATTTTCAAAATCAAGGCATTTAAAAAAGAGTTGGCAATTCCAACTCTGATTTATTTTATTCATTTTGACTTAAAACATATTTAGCAAAGTCTTTACCACACTTAAGTGCGACACCGATAGTCTTTGCACCCTTAACGATATCTCCACCGGTAAAGATATTAGGAATATTAGTTTGAATAGCTTCACCATATGAATTTACAGCTTCAACATAACCATGATTTGTTTGAATCTTTCCTACATTCCATACTGATTCATCAGGAATTTGACCGATAGCAGAAATTACATAATCACACTTAATATCAATGTATTTACCAGTACCTACAGGTTTTCTTCTTCCTGTATCATCTGCTTCACCTAATTCCATAACTTCGCATTTAACGCTTTCAACCTTATCAGTTCCGTTAATTTCAACAGGGTTAGTTAAGAACTTAAGTTCTACTCCGTCTCCTTCAGCTTGATTCATTTCAGCTGGAGTACAAGGAGCTTCTGCTCTATCTCTTCTATAAACAATAATAGTCTTATCTGCACCACTTCTTACAGCACATCTAGCACCATCCATTGCAACATTACCAGCACCTACAACTACAACAGTACCTGATAACTTTGGTTTACTTTGTTTTAAATTTAACTTATCTTCAAAGTTAAAATCTCTTAAGAATTCTAAGGCATTTAAACTACCTTTAAGGTTATCACCTTTAATACCTAAATGTCTAACCTTAGTTAAACCAAATGCTAGATAAACATAGTCGTATTCTTCAGCCATTTTAAGGAAATCAGATTCTTTTAAATCTTGATTAAAATAGAAAGTACCACCTAAATCAATAACAGGTTGAACTGACTTCATGACAGCATCCATTTTAATTCTAAAAGCAGGAATACCAAAAGCCATTACTCCTCCTGCAAAGTTTTCCTTTTCATAGATGTCAACAACACATCCCTTAGTTAATAAATCTTTTGCAGCAGCAAGTCCAGCAGGACCAGCACCGATAATTGCAATTCTTAATTTCTTATCCATTTTAAAAATCCTCACTTTATAAAACTATTTTTATTATACACTAAATCATTAAAATTAGTTAGTCCTAACTTAAAAATATAGACAAAGTGCCTACATTTACTAAAGAAACAATTCTTCTATTGCTTTTTTATTCAAATTCATTCCAATTATAATTATTACCTTTTGGCCATTCTTAGTTTCTTCAAATAAGTAACTATCTCTAGTTATATTAATTAAATAATACTTATCTAAATAAATAAATCCTTTAATTCTAATAATGTTTCCGTATTTAGAATCATTAAATAATATATTCTGGATTTCATCTATTTTGTCTTTAGTAATATCTTTATCTAAAATATATAAAGATTCAAAATCAGAATCATTAATATATTGTTCTTGGATATGCGGAAAATTCGCATATCCAATATTTAAATTATCATAATCAATACTATCATTATAGATAATATCATTTTCAGTTAGTACTCTTGAACAATTATATTTCTTATAAATACTATTTAAATAATCTAAATCCACTTTTATATTTCGATTATCTCTCTTAGTTACAATAAGTTTATTTGAAACAGCAGATTCAGATACAAAGAAATATTCCTCTTCTTTTGACAATTTTATATTATTAATATCATATAAACAAAATATATTATTGATTTCAAAATTACCATCTAAAGGCTCTTCATACATTAGATCAAATAATTCATCAGTATCAAATATACCACTAGGCTCTATAATTACATAATCATAATGTTTCATTAAAATTGTTATAAGTTTTGTCTTAAGTCTTCTAATATGGCATGATGCATCACATGCACTAGCAACTGATTCAATATCTACATCTAGATTAGATAATATTAATGTATCTACATTTACAGCTCCATAATCATTTACTACAAGACATATCTTATAATTTTTCTTTTTTAAATGAGTTATATAGTTTTTTATGAAGGTAGTTTTACCACTTCCAAGAAGTCCTGTTACTAAATCAATTTTTATCATAATATACCTCTTTAAATTCATTAATATTATACTAGAAAATAAAATAAAAGCATAATAAAAAGGCTAGAGATTAAACTCTAACCTTAAATATTAGTATTATTCAGCCATACCAGCTGTGATGATAGCCATCTTGTAAACTTCATCAGCGTTGCAACCACGAGATAAGTCGTTGATTGGAGCGTTTAATCCTTGAAGGATAGGACCATAAGCTTCATATCCACCTAATCTTTGAGCAATCTTGTAACCAATGTTACCAGCTTCAATTAGAGGGAAAATGAATGTATTAGCCTTACCAGCAACTTCTGAATTAGGGCACTTAGTTTTAGCAACTACTGGGCTTACAGCAGCGTCAAATTGGAATTCACCATCGATAACTAGGCTAGGATCTTTAGCTCTAGCAGCAACTACTGCATCATGAGATAATTGAACAGTACCGCCTTTACCTGAACCATAAGTTGAGAATGATAATACAGCAACCTTAGGGTCAATACCGAAGAATTTAGCTGTCTTAGCAGTTTCAACTGCAACTTCAGCTAACTTGTCACAAGCTTTAACCTTAACTTCACCAGTAACCTTATCAACTGTATCTTCATAAGAGATATTGATTGCACAGTCACCCATTGCGATTTTTTCTTCAACACCATCTTTTTCACGAACTAAAATGAAACAAGATGAAACTAGGTTAGCACCCTTCTTAGTCTTTACAAGTTGTAAAGCAGGTCTAACAGTATCAGCTGTTGAATAAGTAGCTCCACCAAGAAGTGAATCAGCCTTACCCATCTTAACTAGCATAGTACCAAAGTAATTTGACTTCTTTAATAATGAAGCACATTCTTCACTAGTCATCTTACCTTTTCTTAATTCTACCATTGTAGAAACCATATCATCAAAACCTTCATAGTTTAGAGGATCTAAAACAGTAGCTTTTGAAACATCAAATCCACCATCTTTAGCAGCCTTAGCTACTTCTTCCTTATTACCACAAAGGATAACATCCATTAAATCTTCTTTAAGAAGTCTTTCTGCTGCAGATAAAATTCTTGCATCAGTTCCTTCAGTTAAAACTATAGTTTTTCTCTTAGCTTTTAGGTTAGCTAATAAATTATCAAACATACCCATTATAATTTCCTCCTTAGGTACTTTATGTTAATTTTAACACATTTATAATTTTACTCAACTTTAAGCAATAAATCAATAAAATTAAAAAATATTTAGGTATAATGTTCTATAAGGTTAATTCTTAAAGTAAATTCCGCTATCAATAAGAACAGGACATCCCTATTTTT